>JBDXCV010000003.1:0-600000 GCA_039980135.1 Alphaproteobacteria bacterium | reverse complement strand
AGATGCAATGACCGATAAACCGACCGACCCCGCCGACGCCTATCACCGGACGGAAGTCCGCGATGGCATGAAAGTCACATGGCATGAACCCATCGAGATGGATGACGGCAACGTGCTGCGCGCCGACATGTTTCAGCCGATCGAGGACGGTCAGTATCCGGTTATCCTGACCTATGGCGCCTTCGGCAAGGGTGTGGCTTTCCAGGAAGGGTTCGCCCTGCAGTGGCAGAAAATGATCGAGGATTATCCGGAAGTTCTCGAAGGCTCGACGAACAAGTATCAGAACTGGGAAGTGACGGACCCCGAACGCTGGATACCCCATGACTATGTGGTGATCCGGGTCGATTCGCGCGGCGCGGGCTGGTCGCCGGGCTACATGCAGAACATGTCGCCGCGCGAAGTCCAGGATGTGTATGCCTGTATCGAATGGGCCGGCACCCAGCCATGGTCGAACGGCAAGGTCGGCATGCTCGGCATTTCGTATTTCGCCCGCAACCAGTGGCGCGTTGCGGCCAAGCATCCGCCTCACCTCGCGGCTATTATTCCCTGGGAAGGGGTCGCGGATCCCTATCGGGATTCGGACTATCACGGCGGAATCCTGAGTGAATTCCAGAAACAATCGTCGAGGGTCCAGGTCGTCGGGTCCCAGTATGGCAACGGCGATCGGGCGCGAAAGAACCCGAATACCGGCGAATCCGTCGCCGGCCCCGTCACCCTGCCCGAGGAAGAGGTGCTGGCAAATCGCAGCGGAACCTTTGACGACATCAAGGCCAACCCGCTGTTCAACGAGTTTCATCAAAGCCGCGCCGCCGAACTCGAGAAGATCGAGGTGCCGCTGCTGTCCTGCGCCAACTGGGGCGGCCAGGGCATCCACCCCCGGGGCAGCTTCAATGGCTATATGGATTCGAGCTCGAAGCAGAAATGGCTCGAGGTCCATGGCGATTCGCACTGGTCGATGTTCTACACCGACTATGGACGCGCCCTGCAGAAACTCTTCTTCGACCATTTCCTGAAAGGCGAGGACAATGGCTGGGATCGCGGACCGAAGGTAATGCTGAACATCCGGCACCCCGGCGAGAAATTCGTCTATCGCGAAGAAGACGAATGGCCCCTCGCGCGCACCCAATGGACGAAATTCTACCTCGATCTCGACAATGCGCGCCTCGTCACCGAACCCATCAAGGATGAGACCGAGGCGACGTATGCGACGATGGGCGAAGGTCTGGACTTCTGGCTACCGCGGCGCGACGAGGATATGGAAATCATCGGACCGATGGCGTCGAAGATCTTCCTGTCGTCACAAACCAATGATGCCGACCTTTTCCTGATCGTGCGTCTGTTTGACCCCGATGGCGAAGAGGTGACCTTCATGGGGTCAACCGATCCCAACACACCGATCGCGAATGGCTGGCTTCGCGCCTCGCAACGTCGTCTCGATCCGGAAAAGAGCCGCCCGGAACGCCCCTTCCATCCCCACGACCGGACCGAACCTCTGGAACCCGGTGAGGTCTATGAGTGCGACGTCGAGATCCTCACATCGTGCATCGTCGTGCCGGCCGGATGGGACCTCTGCCTTTCGGTGCGCGGCAAGGACTACGAGTACAAGGGTGAACTCTCGGAGTTCGCGCAGAAATTCCACTACGCGACTCGCGGTACCGGCGGCATGACCCACAACGATGAGGACAACCGGCCGCCGGCAATATTCGATACGGATGTCACGCTGCATGCCGGCGGCGGCAGAGACCCGTTTCTCCTGTTGCCGGTTATTCCGCCCAAGGCCTAATAGTCCTGGCGACGTCAGGTGACGACATTCAGTTCCCGGATCGGGTACTGGTGAAGATTCTCCGCGCCGTCGTCATTGACGACACAGATATCGCCGAGCCAGACACCCATTGTCTCGTCATCCTTGATGGGCCAGCCGGTGACGCTCACGCAGGTGTTCTTCTGGAACACAAAATCGGATTCGGTCACCGAATCGGCCGTGGCCCGGATATCCGGCGGTTCGTTCATGGTCGACCAGCCTGAAATGCTGGTTTTCGGCCGATAGCCCGCTTTCCGGATGTCGTCATGACATAGCGGGACCAGATCCTTCGCCTGCACACCAGGCTTGATCGCCGCGTGCAGGTTGTGGCTGGTCGATACCGCAAGCTCGAACATTTTCTCGTATTCGGGTGTCGGATCGCCCATGAAGAACGTGCCCCAGATCTTGCCGTAGTAGCCGCCTATTCCCGCCGCGACCTCGGTCATCACGACATCGCCCATCTCGATCGGCGTCGTAAGCGGATAGAAATGCGGATAGTCCATGTCCGGATTGCTCATCGGTGTGCGGCCGACATGGTGCAAGGCAAGGCGCCCGTTCATCTCGATCGCCGTGCGCGCCATGATGCTGTAGAGGTCGCAGGGCCGGACACCGGGACGGACCGCGTTCATCATGACGTCATAGACGGCATCGGTCACCGCGGCCGACTTTCGCATCCGGGCAATCTCTTCCTCGCTTTTGACAAGCTTGAGGTTTTCGTACCACCGCGTGACCACCTCGAACTCCGTGTCCGGCAGTCCCTCCGTGATGGTCATATGCGCCTCATGGGGCAGATTGATATTCAGCCAGCCTGAATCGCCGACGATACCAACTCGTTTTTTCTCGAGGCCAAGTTCCTTCAGGCGCTCGATGACCGGGCCGGTATTCGACGACATACCCCCCGACTGTTTGAACAGGGATCCCGCCCCGCGGATATCATCAATGACAGCGTTGTCGCGGATATTCTTGATGTGGCTCGGGGTCGCGACGAACATCGTCGGATCCTCGTGCAACGGCACCACCAGGTAGGACTGGCTGAACGACGGAACGCTCGTCAGATAGACGAGGTTCGACTGTCCGACCTCCATCCCCAGGGAGCGGCTGATGCCGTACACCAGCAGGCAGTCGAGACCCTCTGCCTCCATCCCCTTACGCACCAGCGTATAGCGGCGCTCATATTCTTCCGGTGAAAACCATGGCCAGAAAAAATTCGGACATTCCATGGGTCGTTCCCTCCTGTGGCTCAATTTATTAACGCTTGAAGCTGCTCGGCGGCCGGGTATTCCCGGGGTCGTTCGCGCGTGACCGAGCGGCTCCTGATCGGCTGGAAATAATGGCGTGTTATTGTCGATTGGCGCCGTCCGGATCGGTCTGTTCGCCGTCACCGAGCACGAGGGTCCGCTTCATTGCCTCGATATGGACCATCACCGCGTTTTGCGCTGCTCGCGGATTTCTCGAAAACACGGCCTCCATGAGGTCGCCATGGTCTTGAAGCGATGAACTCATCGAACGACCGGTGATATTCACCGTCTGACGCGCACGAATGAGCTGTGTCACCACGGCCTTGTGAAAACGCATGAGCATTTCGTTTCCCGACGCCTCGACGAGCGCCAAGTGCAGGTGCATGTTCACGCCGAAATATTTCGGAATTTCAGGGTCGAGCGCCCGACGTCTGAACCGGGCATAGGCGACCTCAAGGCGCGCCATTTGTTCATCATCGGCAAGTGTCGCGACGAGACGGACGGCAAGCTCTTCGAGCGCACCGAGAAGATCCAGCGCCTCGATGACGGCCTGATCGCTGATCTGTTTCACGACGGCGCTTCGGTTCGGCTGCCAGACGATGAGGTCCTCCGAGGCGAGCACACGCAACGCTTCACGGACCGGTGTGCGCGAGACACCCCGTTCATTACCGATGCTCGTTTCCGACAACCGCGAACCCGGTGGGATATCGCCTTCAATGATCGAATCGCGCAGCCAGCTTGTGATTTCGACATCGGCCCGCCGGGGTGGCAGCTTTCGGGCTGGGTGTTCGTCCGTGGTCATCTGCAATGCCTCGCCAACGGGCAGAAATGTCGAGCGCCTTCAGGCGCGTTGATAATTGGTCATTGGTTCGTAGCTCAAGACTGTATACAATATTTATGATTGTATACAGTACTAGGCGCCCGGTTCAGAGGTGCAAACGAAGGAAACGTCAGATGAGCCGCGAGAAGGACAGGATTAACGGACCCGTCCGCCGGGTCGTCACCGGAACACGCGCCGACGGAAAGTCGGCGGTGCTTTACGACAGCGACAACCCCTACCGGTACTCGCGTGGCGGCGGATCCACGATCGTTTTCAACGAAATCTGGACGTTCGATACATCGCCGGCCCCGCTGGCCGGAGAGCGTGACGGTGCCGACCGGCCGATGAGCCATTCGCCGCCCGCCGAAGGTGCACATTTCAGGGTTATTCAGTCGGCGAAAGAGGACGATGCCCAAGTCGATCAGGAGGAAGCCGACCAGCAGTTCGCATCGATGAATGAGGGCGGTTTGTCTGAACGCCTGCCGGGCGCCCGCCACTGGAACATGCACCGGACCCGGACTGTGGACTATGGGATCGTCACCTTTGGCGAGCGAATCCATGTGCTCCCGGAATCGGAATTCACCATGCGCAAGGGCGACATCGTTGTTCAGCTCGCCCATTTTCATTCCTGGGACAGCACACGCGGCGACAACGTCATGATCTTCGACATGATCGGCGGGGAGTATCCCGACGGCTCAGGGGAATAGGGAGCAGCGCAAATGTTCACGCTGGACAAACCGGTGCGCCGGGTCGTCACCGGCACGAGGAAAGACGGCAAATCGGCCGTGCTCCACGACAGCGCCAATCCGTACCGATATTCGCGCGGTGCGGGGGCGGCAAGCCAATTCAACGAGATATGGACGTTCGACGCGTCTCCCGCGCCCCTGGCGGGAGAAAAGGATGGTGCGGACCGGCCCCTCAGCCATTCTCCGCCGGCAGAAGGCGCGCATTTTCGGGTCATTCAAACCACGGCTGAAGACCCGAGCAAGGTCAACCAGGAAGAAGCCGATGCGCAGTTCCAGCAAATGAACGACGGCGGGCTTTCCGAGCGAATGGCCGGAAGCGACCGGCACTGGAACATGCACCGCACACGCACGGTCGACTACGGCTTCGTCACCTGGGGCGAGCGCATTCACGTATTGCCGGAATCCGACTTCGTGATGCGCAAGAGCGACGTGGTGGTGCAGCTCGCCCACTGGCATTCCTGGGACAACCTGGATCGACCGAGCATCATGATGTTCGACATGATCGGCGGCGAGTACGCCCACGATGAATAGCTGGCACAATCGCGCCAAAACCAACAGCGGATGAGACAGGGAGTGAAAGTATGCCCCACGGAATAGCCCCGGTACGACGCATCGTCGTCGGCGACGAAGAGCCCGGCAAGCCGGTGATTTTCAGTGACGGCCCGTCGCCGGACGTCCGCATCGACCCTGCCCGGCCCGGATTCGGAATGACGCGGATCTGGGTCACCGAAGATACGCCGGCGCCGGTCCGAGGTGTCCGCGAAACGCTTCACCTGCCGCACACGCTCGAGCCGCCGGTCGACGGGTCCGTGTGTCGCTACGTCACGATTCCGCCCGACGCATCCTGGATGCAAGCGATCGACGAAGATAAGGTCAGAGCCTTCTTTTCCGAAGCCGGATCTCCGGACGCGTGTCAGTACGAAAAGAACGCACCGCATCCATACATGCAACGGACCGAGACGCTCGACTATGTCTATGTTCTGGACGGATCGGTGACACTGGTTCTCGACACCGAAGAGGTCGAACTGGACGAGGGAGATTCGGTGGTACAGCGCGGTGCGCGGCACGCCTGGAGCAACCGCACATCGGCGCCCTGTACGTTGATCATTTCTTCTCACCATGGAAGCGACGAACGCAGCGACTGACGTTCGGGCGCCCGGAAGGGCAATGCGCTTTCCCGCCACGCAAGACACCCGATAGCCGAGCTGTACGCACGGTGCGGAACCCGGCTGCGCGCCGGGAAGCCGGATGCAGCATCGGTACGAAAAATCGACCCGCGTGACAGGCAGGGTCCGGGGCCATCCGGGCAATATATTCAACTGGTGGTTTCCGCCGGACATCGCCCGGCAAAGACATGGTTTCAGCCCCCGGTTTTCCGGTACTTCCCGGCCGAACTTTCATATAACCAAATGGAATGGGACCATGAAAATAAATTCGTATCAGGAATACCAAACGGCCTCTAGCCTCTATGGTGAGACGATTTGGGATTGGTGCGTCGGGTTATGCACACCCTGCGTCACCGGGACGGAAACTTCGCAATGTCGCCATTTTTCAAGGGTTCGGTAACATTCGGCACCGGTGTGTTTGTCTGACGAGTTTTATCGGATGAAGGTTTTCGAGTAGCAATGAGAACGAAATGTCCAAGGAAGCGTTCCAAAAAGAACGCCCGAACGAAACGAGGAGGAAACGACAAATGAAACGCTCAATTAAACTGTTAACTGCAGCCGCGGCGCTCTCTGCCGGCCTGGTTGCATCGGCTGGTGTACCGACGCCGGCTTCGGCGCAGACGAAAATTCTCGTCCACATCTTCGCGCCGGCCACCTATCCCAACAACCTCGGCTGGAACTGGCTGAAAGAGAATGTCGAACGCGACACCGAAGGCCGGGTCGTTTTCGAATTCACGCCGGGTGCGGTCGCCCCGCCGGCGCGTAACTGGGATCATGTGACCAGCGGTCTTGTCGATGCGGCGTATATCCATGCGGGCTTCGAGCGGAATCGCCTGCATCTGATGGATATCGGTCGTCTGACCGGCCACAACCCGTCGGCAACGGCACTGGGCGTCGCCAGCTGGCGGACCTACAAGAAGCATTTCGAGGCGGCCGGTGAATACAAAGGCACCAAGCTCCTCGCGACCTACACCTATACCGGTGAGCAGATCTTCACCATCGACAAGCCGATCAACTCGGTTGCCGATATCAAGGGCTTGAAGCTGCGCAGCGGTAACGGTCTGGCCAAGGACATTTTCGTGGATCTCGGCGCCGCGGCGATCCCCTCGCTCGCCACCGAGATTTTCCCGATGGTATCCAAGGGCGTGGTTGACGGCATGACCGGCTCTGCCGCCCTGGCCGCGGTTCTCAAGGTGGATCAGTTCCTGAACTACGGGGTGGAGTATCCCGGCGCGTTCGTCTCCCTGATCTGGACGCCGATTCTGAACATTCAGAAGTGGGAATCCATTTCCGCCGATGACCAGGCGATCATGGACAAGTATCTCGGAGAGGCGCTCACGCGGAATGTCAGTGGCCGCTGGGACGAGGGCAACGTGAATGCTCTGGCGAAAATGCGGGCAAACGGCGTCAAGATTCACCCGACAAGCCCGGAGATGACTGCCGAGGTCAAGCAGATCACGGCGAAGTACACCGACCAATGGCTTGAGAAAGCCGCGAACCGCGGGGTCGATGGCAAGGCTGCCCTGGCGTACTTCAACGAGCAGTTGAAAGCCGTGCAGGCCGAGAAGAAATAGCCGGTCAGCACCGAATTTGCTCTGCGGATTGATCCGGAGAGCAAATTCGCCTGATCCAACCGAAGAAGGATGGCGGCCACTTGTGTTCCGGCCGCCATCCGCATCGGTTCTGTAAAGTCGGCTCGACAAATAACCGGAAACCACCGGCAGCCGAGAACCGGGCTAATCAATCAAGAAGAGTTGGTCTGAACCGCCAGATTCGGACCGATCAGAATGGCGGTACCGAGTGCCTGACCGCCATCCTCATCGGCCCAAACGAAAAATAGCCGTCAGGGTGGGGACTTTTATTCATGGAAAACAACGAACAAGACCCATTAGAAGCGCCGGATCCGACCAAGGATGGATGGCGGCCACTGAATTTTCTGGTCGCGATATTCATCGGTTCGATGATGCTTCTCGGCACCGTCGATGTGACGCTGCGCTATCTTTTCAGCGCGCCGCTTTCCTGGGGAATTTCCGTCATCGGGATGATCCTCGGCCTGACAATATTCAGCGGATTGATCAACGTCTGCCGCGAGGATGAACATATTACGGTTGGCTTGCTGGACCGTTTCATCACCGGTCGTGCGCGAAAAGTGCAGAGTATCTTCGTCTACATCGTGAGCATCGGCGCGCTGGGGTTCATTGCCGAGCGGTTGATGAGGGTGACCGTCCACTCGTACGGCAACAATACGTTTCACGAGAATATCGATTTCTACAATTGGCCCTTTTCGTTGGTTTTTTCCGTGTTGGCGATGATTGCCACGGTCTACTCGATACGAAACTTCATTCGCCTCCTGAGACAGGATACCGACGCAGTCCACAGGCCGGAGAACCCCAATGTTTGAAGTTTCGATTGGGATGGCAGCGCTGCTGCTGCTGTTGCTGGCCCGTGTGCCACTGGGTTTCTCCATGCTGCTCGTCGGCTTTTTCGGCACGGCGACCGTGCGTGGCATGGACATCGCCCTGTACGGCATCGGTACTGTCATTTTCGACATCGCTATTGCACCGGGTTTCGTGGTCCTGCCGCTGTTCCTGCTCATGGGAGCGTTCGTATCCCAGGCGCGTTTATCAGACGACCTGTATGACGCGGCATATTCGTGGCTCGGACATCTGAGGGGCGGCCTGGCCATGTCGACAGTCGCGGCCAGCGGAGGGTTTGCGGCGGTTTCGGGCAATTCGGTGGCGACGGTTGTCACCATGGCCAAAGTCGCGCTGCCTTCGATGCGCCGCTACAATTACTCGGACAGTCTGGCGGCCGGCACGATCGCGGCAGGCGGTACACTGGGAATTCTTATTCCCCCGAGCAATGCCCTGATCGTCTACGGCCTGCTGACCGAATCTGATGTTGGCCAGCTGTTCGTCGCGGGCATCGTGCCTGGCATCCTGACCGTTATTCTCTATATCGGCGTGATCAAGCTCATCGTGGCGTTTCGCCCCGATAGCGGTCCGGCAGGTGAACGCAGCAGCTGGCGCTATCGGATACGCACGCTCGGGCGGGTCTGGGGTGTGGTCGCCCTGTTCCTGATGATCATGTTCGGAATCATGTTCGGGGTCTTTACCCCGACCGAAGCTGGCGCGATGGGGGCCTCGGGCGCGCTTTTGTTCGCGGTCGGACGGCGGCGGATGTCATGGCACAGCCTGTTCCTGTCGCTCTACGACGCGGGAAAGACCACGGGTATGTTGTTTACCGTGATCTTCGGTGCGCTGGCGCTCAATCAGTTCATTCAGCTGTCCGGCGTGAGCTTCGTCATCACGGATTTTGTGACCAGCTTTGACGCGAGCCCGACGTTTGCAATATTCGTCATTCTCGGAATTCTCATTGTCCTGGGCATGTTCGTTGAGGGACTGGCGATGATTCTCCTGGTGGTGCCAATCTTCGTGCCGATCGTGAGCGCCATGGGAATCGACCTTATCTGGTTCGGGATCTTCCTTGTGGTGGCGACGGAAATCAGCCTGATTACGCCGCCGGTCGGCATCAACGTGTTCGTCATGAAAGCCATGCTCAAGGATGTCGAACTGTCGACCATCTTCGCCGGAATCATGCCGTTTTTCGCTTCCGACATTCTTCGTCTCATATTGCTGATTTTCTTCCCGGCACTGGCACTCTGGCTGCCGGCTCAGCTCTGACACGCATGATGCCGAAACAGTTCGAGAGCCGCGACGTCGCCGGTCATCGGCCGGACAGGCCATGGCCGCGCAGGTTCGCGGCCTCGTAAACTCAGTTTTTTATCGTTCCCCAAGCTAAGGAGGAGAACCTCAATGGCTCAACTGCCATACATAACGGACGAGGAAGCCACGGGCCCCGTGGCACGTCTGTTCAAGCACAACCGGGTCTTGTACGGGCGGGTGGCGAACGCCATCCGTGTCGCGGCCCATTCGCCGAAGCTGGCGCAGGCTGTTTTCGGTTTCAACGTGCCGCTGTTGCGCGAGGAAATCACCGAGAATCTGCCCGTTCGTCTCAAGGCACTGATCATCCTCAAGACGTCCATGCTGAACGGCTGCAACCATTGAATCAGTCACAACGTAACGCTCGGTCGGGGGTTGGGTTTTGAAGATTCTATGGTTGAGGCGCTCGAAGGGGACTTCCAGTCATCCGATCATTTTACGCCGGCTGAAAAGGCGGCGATCAAGTGGGCCGAGGTGCTGACCGAGAAGACGTATTTCGGCCAGAACCCGAAGGCGATGCCGGAACTGAAGGAACATTTCAATTCCGCGCAGATTGTGGAGATCACGATGATTTCGGGATTCTTCAATTTCTGGAACCGGTTCACCGACAGCCTGCAGATCGATATCGAGGACGCGCCGGTGATGGAGAAGTTCACCAAGTCGGTGAAGATCGATCCTGCCGACTATGTCGCCTATATGCGCGACTGCTGGTGGAACCATGAAGAAGAAGGCGGCACGACCTCGAAGTCCTAGTCCGTATTTGCGCCGAAGCCGGCGCGCACAAAGAAGGAAAGTAACGTCATGGCAAAGATGACCGGCGCCCAGGCAATGGCGCGAATGCTCGAAGATTACGGGGTCACCCACATATTCCATGTGCCCGCGATCTTGCGCAGAACCATGGTCGAGCTCGAAGCATCGACCTCGATCAGTCGGGTGCGTACCCACGGCGAAAAGTCCGCGGCGTACATGGCGGACGGTTATGCACGGGCGTCGCGTCGGCCAGGCATCTGCATGGCGCAGACGGTCGGCGCGCTGAATCTCGCCGCCGGTCTGAGAGACGCCTGGCTGGCCCATTCGCCGGTGATCGCCATGACCGGCGGACGAGACCCCGCCACGAAATTCCGCAAGGTCTATCAGCAGAATGACGACGTACCGGTGTTCGATGCCGTGACAAAGTTCAACGCCACGGTCGATTCCGTGGAACGGTTCCCCGACATGGTGCGGCAGGCTTTCCGGGTCGCGGTGTCGGGAACGCCCGGACCGGTGCATCTTCAGTTCCGCGGCAACGAGGGACAGATGGACGTCGAGGAAGCGGATATGGAGCCGCTCGTCGAAGCCCAGTTCTCGCAAGTCCCGCCGTTTCGGCCGGAACCCGACGATGCGAGCGTAAAGAAGGCCGTCGCGGTTCTGCAGGCGGCGAAACGGCCCGTGATCGTCGCGGGCGGCGGTGTGCGCTGGTCCGAGGCCGGCCCGGCCGTGGTCGCACTGGCGGAGAAGTTGCAGATCCCGGTCGCAACATCACTCAACGGCAAGGATTCGATTCCCGGCACCCATCCGTTGAGCGTGGGCGTCGTCGGCACCTATTCGCGCGGTTCCGCGAACCAGGTCGTCATGGAAGCCGATCTCGTTTGCTTCATCGGCACCGAGACCGGGGGGATGACCACCCATTTCTGGAAGGTTCCCAAGCTCGGCACCCCGGCGATCCAGATCGATATCGACCCGGAAGCACTGGGCCGCAACTACATGCTCGACGCGGCGGTTCTCGGTGATGCCAAGGTCACGGTCGAGCGCATGGTGGAGCATGCCGATGCCGGAACCGCAGCGAGCCGCAAGAACTGGATCGGCCAGGCACGCGGGCATGTGGGCGGCTGGTATCAGCAGTATAGCGAACTCCTGTCCTCCGAAGAGGCGCCGACACGGCCGGAGCGCATCTGCAGCGATCTGTCCAAGCACCTTCCCGATGACGCATTCGTCGTCGTCGATACGGGCCATGCAGGGATGTGGATGGGCGGCATGTACGACTTGCAGAAGCCGACGCAAAGCTACGTCCGCTGTGCGGGTCACCTGGGGTGGGCCTTCTCGGCGACGATCGGGGCGCAGTGCGGGGTTCCGGACCGGCCCGTCGTCTGTTTCACGGGCGACGGCGGCTTCCTCTATCACGTCGCCGAAATCGAAACGATGGTTCGCTGGAATATCCCGGCGGTGATCGTCGTGAACAACAACCATTCCGGCAACCAGTCCAAGCTCGGCTATGACCAGGTCTATGGCGGCAAGCAGACCGAACAAGCCGAAGAGCTGTGGGTCTGGACCGACGTGGACATTTCGAAAGTCGCCGAGACTTTCGGGGCGCAGGGTCTCCGTGTCGAAAAGCCGTCCGAATTTGCGCCGGCACTGGAGAAGGCAATCGCATCCCGGCGGCCGACAATCATTGATGTTGTGACCGACCTCGACGCGCAAGCGCCGCTGCCGATCGGTTGATAGGAGCAAGACCATGTCAAATGACCTGCCGATGACACCCATCCGCCGCGTGGTGACCGGGACCGATGAGCAGGGTCGCTCGACGGTTGTCTGGGACGGGCCCGCGCCCAACGCCACGAACACCGCGCTCGCGAGCCGCACCCACAACACCAACATCTGGGTCTGGGATGGCGCGCCGCTTGCGCTTTCGGGGACGACGGATGAGGGCGATACGCCATATGATTTTCCCGGGCCGCGCGGCGGCGGGCATGTGCGCGTTGTTGAAACACTGGCACGTCAGGCGGATTACGATCCGGCAAACGATCCCGACATTCACGATTTCCATGAACCGACACCACGCCCCAGCGGGCGCAGCTGGGATCGCGGCGGGAAGAACTCCTACTCCGCCGGCATGCACAAGACCCAGTCGATCGATTTCGGAATCATGCTTTCCGGTGAACGCGAGTTGACCACGGACGAAGGCATGCTGCTAATGGAGCCTGGCGATATCGCCATCCAGGTCGGCTCCTGGCACAACTGGTCGTCTCCACGGCTCGGCTGCATCATGGGTTTCGACATGATCGACGCCGTGTTCGAGGACGGCGATCTGGGCGTCGTCCAGAGCGACGAAGCTGTGGTCGAGCTGCCCGAGGGGTTTGAGTTCCCCGATGGCGTCAAACCGGCGCGCCGAATTGTCGTCGCGGACCGTGAACAGGGGCGGTCGAGCATCATCGCCGACGGACCGGCGCCCGATATGCGCTTTGACCCGGCACGGCCCGGTTACGCCTCAGCGCGGCTGTGGGTGATCGAGCAGTCGCCCGCGAAAATGATGCTGGAAACCCTGCATTTGCCCCACACAATCGAGCCACCCAAAACCGGTTCCGTCTGTCGTGTCGTGACCTTTCCGCCGGACGCGAGCTGGGAACGCAAGGTCGGTCCCGACGATGTCGCGGCATTTTTCGAGTCCATGGGCTCGCCCGGCGCATCGACCTATTCGCCGTCGGCGCCGCATCCGTACATGCAGAAAGTCGAAGCATTCGATTTCTGCTTCATCCTGGAAGGAGAGGTCGACCTGATCCTGGACACGGGCTCGGTGTCGGTAAAAGCCGGAGATGTTGTGGTTCAGCGCGGCACCAACCATGCGTGGAGCAACAAGTCTTCGGCGCCCTGCAGGATTGCTATCGCATCGCATGGCGGCGCCTACTAGGCCTTTTTCACGTTGTCGGCACGCCGCTCGCGGGTGATTCCCGCGGGCGGCAGGTCATCACAGGAGCGCATTATGCCAAAGCGCCTGGAAATGCTTTCGGATGACGACGCCACCGGCGTTGGCAAGGAAGTGCTCGATGCCTGTGCCCTGCTGCTGGGCCGTACGGCCAACCTGCAGCGCATTCTCGCCCAACATAATCCTTACTTCGCACGCTGGATTCTCGGCCTTGTCGCGACCGTGCGTCAGCCCGCACTGGGTGCGACATCAGACCCGCGTCTGCGGAGCCTGGCCATTATCAAGACCTCGATGGCCAACGCCTGCGAATACTGCACCGAGCACACGTCGGTGTTCGGCCAGGGACTGGGTATCATCCCCGACGAGTGCGCCCTGCTCGACAGCGACGCCTACAAGGAAAGTTCGCTGTTCACCGACAAGGAAAAGGCCGTCATCGCCTGGGCCGAGGCCGTGACGCTCAATACATCCCGGCGCGACAAGGCGTTGTGGGACGAACTGAAGCGCCTGTGTAGCGACGTGGAGATCGTCGAGGTCACGGTGGCGTCGGCCATGTTCAACATGATCAATCGCCTCAACGATTCCTTCTGGACCGAATTGGAGCCTCTCGAAATCAACAAGAAACAATGGGATGCCGTGAAGGACACGTCGCTGTCGATCGACGATGTCGAAGCGTTCGCGGGCCGGTTTTCCCCATCCGGTCAGGCTGACCGGGACTCAATACAACCTGCCGCGGCGCAAACCGACGGCACCAGGCAACACGCAAACATGAGGAGCGACGTATGAATATTGTCAAATTGGATAGCATCCCCTGGGAAGACAGGAAGAATGTCGATAACTGGTTGAGCAAGGCCGGGCTTTACTATGCCAACGACGAAACGGAGCTGGTCATCAGGCTGATCGACTATCCGTTCGGATCGACCGAGCCGCGTCACGTCCATGCCGGGACTCACGCGACGACTGTGTTGAAGAACACGGCGATTGTCGATGGCCTCACGCTCGGCCCGCTCGATGTGGTCATCGGCCCGAGCAACGAACCGCACGGCCCGCTGCACTATCCGCTCGGCTGCAACCTCATTTCGGCCTTCCAGGGTAGTTTTTTCCATTCCGAGGTCGAGGAACTGTCGTCCGAAAAACACTACCGACTGATCCAGCATGTCGACCTGCCATGGGTGGACGGACCGGACGGAAGCAAAATGAAAACACAGGTCGATCATGGCGCCGGCCGCTTGCTGGTCGAGACGATGCGGTTTCCCGCCGGCGCGACCCACAGCCCGGTCTTCCTGGCCGCGTTGGTGCAGGATGGCGAAATAAAGGTCAGCGGGGAGAGTCTGGGGGTATGGGACTTCATCTATGCCGACACGGGGGATGCACGCGCCGACATCGAATTCGTGACCGACACCACCCTGCTCACCTACACGATGCGTGAGGAAGACTGAGGCCACACATAGGTACGGCGGCCGGCCGGAAGACCCGGTGAATCGTTGCCGCCGTTTGGAGATGTTCGGAGACTCAAGTCAGCGATGACGGACTGGTCGGGCGACCGATATGTCCGGCGCCCGCAAACTGACTTGAGTCTCCGGACATGCTTTCATCGCGGCGGCGCTCAGCCGGTTGAAACACGGCTGCAGGTGATGTCGCCATCCGCCGCCCGTGATCGGCTGGTGTAATGAATTTACAGTCGTTAAGCTTCTGCCTTCCAGCGTGCAGCAAGGAAGGCATTACGTGCGCTTCGAGCAACTCCTTTTTCTCCGTGAGATCGTTGACCAGGGATTAAGCGTCACCCGTGCGGCGAACGTCCTGAACACGTCGCAACCCGGCGTCAGCAAGCAGATTCGTCTGCTCGAGGGGGAGCTCGGGTTCGAGATCCTGCGCCGCCGAAAAGGTCGGATCGACGGTGTGACCGAACCGGGCGAAATTGTCGTGGCACTGGCCCGCAAGATCCTGCGTGACGTGCAGGCCATCCGGCGGCTGGGCGACGACTTCTCCTATACCGACGCCGGCGAACTGGTCATCGCGACCACACATCTGCACGCGCGCTATGTCCTGCCGGCGATCATCGAGAAATTCCGCAAAATCTATCCCAAGGTGAGATTGAGCCTGCTGCAGATAGACCCGGAACATACCGGTGAGCTGGTCGGATCGGGACGTGCGGATATCGGCATCACGAGCGAACTGCCGAACACGCAGCACGAGCTTGTCGAGCTGCCGATCTACGAGTATGGGCGTTCGCTTGTTATGCCACCGGATCATCCGCTACTCGACGTGCAGCCGCTGAAGTTGCAGCAGATCAGCCAGTACCCGATCATCTCCTACAATGCTTCCTACCCGGGCGGAATGGCTGTCAAACGCGCCTTCGAACGCGAGGGCCTCGCGCCCGAGATCGTCATCAGCGCGACCGACGCCGAAGTGATCAAGGCCTATGTTCGCATTGGCCTGGGCGTTGCGGTGGTCCCGGCCGTCGCCTTTGACGCCGAGCTCGACAAACCGCTCGAGGCCGTCGATGCGACCGACCTTTTCGGCATTCTGAAAGCGCAGATCATCCTCCATCCCGAAACGTTTCTGCGCGAGTACATGTATGATTTCATGCAAATGGTCGCGCCGAACTGGCCGCGGGCGGAGATCGTGAGCATGATGGCCGGCGCCGATACGCCGGACCAAGAATGACGGATTTGGTCCCGGAAACCTGATTTTTTCAGACCGCACCCGTGTATGGACGGATTCGAACCGTCATAACCAATGGGCATTACGACATAATAATAAATTCCTTCTAGGCATTCGAGGTGGACTTTAGTCTGGCGTCCTATCAATCACGACCGGTCCGGGAAAGGATCGGCGCATTCGGGAGGCGCCCAGCATGTCATTGACGGTCGGCGAGGAATATTTCGCACGTTTTCCGCGCAAAGCCGGTGTTCATCGTGCCCCCGTTCCGACGGCAATCCCGCGCCAGGGTCTCGCCGACGCAGAGAATGCGGGGGGTAACGAACATGGACATTGATCGGGTATCGCCGGAGTTCGATGCGGTCATCGGCGACCGCGAACCGTCGCTTGATACCATCGCGCACGGCCTGTATTTCGGCGAGGGTCCGGTCTGGGACCGACGTGAGGGCCGGTTCCTGTGGACCGAGATCATCGGCGACGCAATCTGGGAGTATCGGCCCGGCGTCGGCAGTCGCAAGCTGATGGCCCCGAGTGCGCACGCCAACGGCATGACATTCGATCTGGAGGGGCGGCTGCTTGTTGCTGGCTGGTCGTCGCGCTCCGTCTGGCGCATGGAGCATGACGGCACAACGACAGTTCTGGCCTCACAGCATGATGGCAAGCCGCTCAACGGCCCGAATGACATCGTGGTCCGTTCCGACGGGTCGATCTACTGGACCGACCCGCCCGGCGCCCTGTCCATTCCGGGTATGGAGGGGCACGATCAGCAGCGCTACCTCGATATTCAGGGTGTCTATTGCATGACGCCGGATGGCGAGGTGCATCTCGCCATCGCCGACTGCACTTATCCCAACGGGCTGGCCTTCTCGACCGACGAGAAGCTGCTCTATGTCAACGACACCCAACTCGGCCACATCCGTGCTTTCGACGTCAACGCTGACGGCAGCGTCGGGCCGGGGCGTCTGTTCAACAAACAGACCGGCAGTGAAGAGGGTGTCGCAGATGGCATGAAGGTGGACGTAAACGACAACGTTTACTGCACCGGGCCCGGCGGCATTCACGTCACCAACTCCAGCGGCGACTTGATCGGCCGTCTGATGGTGCCTGGGCACTGCACGAATATTGCGTGGGGCGGTGACGACTGGACGTCGTTCTACATCACCACATTTCACACGGTCGTACGCACGCGCCTGGGTGTTCCCGGCGTCGCTGTCTGGTGAGGGACGAGCTATGGCACAAGACGTGAAATTCGAATGCGTGGCGGGTCCGTTCGAGAGTCCGGCGAATGGTGTTGTCTGGGACGGTGAAAGCCTGTTGTTCGCATTGCGAGAAGAGCAACGCCTGATGCGTCTCGACCCGGCAAGCGGCGACGTTTCGGAAGCGCGCAAATACACCAGCCGAACCGGCGGTCTCGCGATCGGTCCGGGCGGTGAGCTTTATGGCGGCCAGGAAGCCAGCCGCCGTTTGATCGAGTTTTTGCCCAATGGCAGCTCGACGGCAATCGACGCATTGCTCGACGGCGACCATCATAACCATCCCGGTGATCTGTCGGTCGACAGCCAGGGGCGTATCTGGTTCACCGACCCGTTCAGTCCGGTGCTTGCACAGGGGCCGCAATTCTTTCCGCCCCTCGATCATGCCTCCGTACTGCGTGTGGCGCGCGATCACCGCCGGGCCTGGGTCATGCAGCGCATGACCTACGACACCAAGGCGCCCCGTGCGGTGTTGGTGTCGCACGACGAGAAAACGCTCTACGTCGCCGAGGGCGAAGCGCGGGCCGACCATGTGCGCGAGCTGCGTGCCTATCCGATCGGCGAGGACGGTACCCTCGGCAACTACCATGTGCTGCACACATTCGGTGCTGACCATCGTGGTCCCCAGCGTGGCATCGAAGGCATGTGCCTGGATGCCGATGGCAATATCGTCGCCTGCGGCGGGTGGAGTCGCAACGGGCCTGGCGCGCTGGTCTATGTGTTCTCGCCGGACGGCGCGGTGCTGGAAAGCTGGCGCGTGCCGGTCGACATGCCCAATCGCTGCGCCTTTGGCGGCCCCGAACTCGATACCTTGTACGTCACAACGGCTGCCGGCGAGCTGTTTGCCGCCGAAACATCGCGCCGGGGTTTCGTGCGCACCGCGTAAATCCCATCAGAGAGATCAGAAATGGCCAAACTCACAGAACGCCGCCGCGACAATCAGCAATGGATGCTGGATCTGGTCGTCAAGACCCATGGTCGGGTCCAGAATTTCGCCTACGACGAACGCATCGTGTCGCCCGAGGTCAAGTCCTACGCCCAGATTCACCGGATCGCCGATAAACATGGCCGGCACGTCCTGTCCATTGCCGAGGCCGCAGAAAAGGCCGGCCATTTCGATACGGCGGCGGAGTTGTACTGGCGGGCCAGCGAGCACTACCGGGAGGCGCAACACAGCATCTTCGAGGATGACAACCCGGAGAAGATCTACCTCCACGGCATGCTCCTGAAGTGTTTCGACAAGGTGATCGAGTACGCCAATCACCCGATCGAACAGGTCGAAATTCCGTTCGAAGGAAATTACATCCAGGGTCTCCTGCATATGCTGCCGGGCAAGCCCAAGGCGCCCACGATCGTCTATTGCCCCGGCATGGACATGACCAAGGAAGCGATCATCAATCCCTTCACGCATCCGGCCATTCCGCGCGGTTTCAACTGCCTGCATCTCGACGGACCGGGCCAGGGCACCAGCAACATCCGCAAGATCCGTGTTACGCTCGACAACTACGAACGTGCCGGTTCCGCCGCCATCGATTTTTTGTGCGAACGGCCCGAGGTCGATACCGACCAGATCGTGGTGACAGGGTTTTCGATGGGATCCCATTGGGGCATGCGCCTGGCGGCGCTCGACAGCCGCGTCAAGGCTGTCGCAACCGCGGCGGCCAACTATGGGCCCAAGGTGGAAATTTTCGAGAAGGCTTCGCCGCGCTTCAAGCAGTTTTTCATGTATATGGCCGGTATCCATGACGAGGACGAGTTCGACGAATTCGCGTCGCAAATGAACCTCAAGGACATCTCGAAAGATGTTACCTGTCCGGTTCTTATGGTGACCGGGGAATACGATCCACTGGCACCGCTCGAGACCGTTCTCGCGTTCTACGACACGGTGCCGGCGCCGAAAGAACTCTGGGTCGTCGAGAACGATTATCATATTCCGCGCAATCGGCCGAATTTCGGCAAAATGGATTTCTTCCCATACCTCATCGACTGGCTAAAAGACGCGCTAGCGGGTAAGTATCCGGACGATCACCAACGCGAAACGCTGGTGCCGGATCATTCCGGCTGCGGCCCCTACGGCGAACAGATCAAGGGCGGATTCCTGTTACCGGAGCGCGTCGGTGCGGCACCGGGTCTGAGCGACGGCCAGCTCGGGCCGGCCGGCATCGTCGACGAAAGTTAGGCGCAGACAGGAGGACGAACCATGTCAGAAATCGAGATCATCAGTTCCGAAATTTGTCCCTATGCGCTGCGGACCCGCATGGCCTTGCGCGAAAAGGGAGTCGATTTCGATCTGAACGTCATTGATCTGAACGACAAGCCCGACTGGTTCCTGAAAATATCTCCCTATGGCAAAGTGCCCGTGCTGCGCCACGGCGAGACCGTCATATTCGAGTCCTCGGTGATCAACGAGTATATCGAGGATATTTTCCCCGACCATCCGTTGCTGCCCAAGGACCCGGCGGACAAGGCCAGAGCGCGCATCTGGATCGATTTCGCGAATGTCCGATTCGTTCCCCAGCTCTACAAGCTGTTGCTCGCGCAGGAACCCGAGAAACAGGCGGTGCATGCGGAGAAGCTGACGGAAGCGCTGCTGATGATGGAACGCGACGGGCTGAGTCAATCACCCGGCCCCTACTGGCTGGGAGACGAAGTGAGCCTGGTCGATTTCACATTCCTTCCGCATTCACTGAGGCTTTCCGTCATCGAGCATTACCGGGATTTCCGCGTTCCCGACGAATGCGTGAAAGTCAGGGAATGGCTCGACCTCATGGGACAGCGACCGTCGGTAACGGAGATCGCACCGACGAAGGAAAGGGTCATCCAGGGTTGGTCGAAATACGCGTACGACACAGGCACCGGGACGACCGCCGCTGATATGCGCGAAGTCTGAATCCGGGCCGGTCGGCGAGAAACCCGCGCAAAACCGAAACCGGACATCACAAACACATGCCGACAATGCTGCTCACAGGTGCCGGTGGCGGCATCGGCTTCGAACTGGCACGCCAGTATGCCGCTGACGGATGGCAGGTCATCGCGACCTGCCGGAATGCCGAGGCCGCCGGCAGGCTGACCGCGCTGCCGGGAGATGTTTCCGTCGAGCGGCTCGACGTGACCGACCGCGCTGCCGTCGATGCGCTGGCGACCCGCCTTGAAGGCCGCCCGATCGACTTGCTCTATCTCAATGCCGGGATCAACCCGCAGCCCGGTGCATCGCTCGCCGAGACCGACTTCGATATCTGGCCACAGGTGTTTGATGTCAATGTGATCGCGCCCCTCTACATGGCGGCGCGACTGGTCGATAATGTCGCCGCCTCGGAGCGTAAGCTGATTGTCGCGATGGGCAGCATGGCCGGCAGCTTCGTCAGAAAATTTCCGGGCAATTATATCTACAGATCCTCGAAGGCGGCGTTACACAACGCCGTGAAAGCCCTCGCCGACGACCTTGCCGATCGTGGTGTTTCGGTCGTCGTCATGCATCCGGGACAGGTGAGTGTGCCGCGAATGCCCAACAATCCGGTTGCCGTCGAGGACAGCGCAGCAGGTATCCGGCGTACATTGTCTGATGTCGGTCCCGCCAAAAGCGGTCGCTTTCTCGACTATCTCGGTGAAATCCACGCATGGTGATCTGATCGACGACGGGTCCTTCCGGGCTAGATTTCGTTGCTGTTGAGCTCGATCGAGACGACCGGGTCGTTGGCGTCGCGCAGTGCGGAGTGCAGAAAACAGATTGTGGCACCTGTTGTCATGAGCCGCTCATGGGTCTCGTCGGTTTCATCGCCCGACAGGAAAAGATGCGTGTCGACGGGGCCTTGCGTGCCGGTCCACGTCCCGTCGGCGATGCTGCCGGTCAGCATGTAGGGCGTGTGTTGCACAATGCGTACGCCGCGAATACTCAGCTTCTGATGCTCGATGAACCGGGCGATCTGGGTCATGTAGCAGAACGCGATCGCGGCGGAGAAGAGCGCCAGTCCGGACGGTCCTTGCTCGATATGTGACCGCTCATCGGTCTTGTAGCGGAAGAAACTCACACCGGGCATATCGAGTGCGCACTCGGTCGCCATGATGCCGGCGGGGTCGATCAACCGGCCGTTGCCGATGACGTGACGGACCAGCTTTGCCTTGCTCCCGCTCGGGTAACGCATGACCTCACCGTCATGAACCTTGCCGGTCTTGGTGATGATGTCGTCGAACTGATCGCTGTTGGCGAGCGGCGCGGGCGGCGTCGAATAGGTCTGGAACGGGTCGGCCGCGTCGGGGGCCGTTGAGGCATCCATGCTCGTCACGGGGCGACGGCGGCCGTTGACGTAAATGGCGAACGTGTTCTTGAGTTGCGTGCGCAGCCCGTGCATTGGCGGGGAAGCCTTGATGGCGTCGTCCACAAGGCGGCGAATCGTGTGGGCATCCGCTGGCGAATTCAAGCGCAGGTCAATCGTCGCCGGGTCTGCGTGACTAAAGGCGTCGCCGCGCACGAATGAGCCCTGCATCCAGAATGGATTGTCCAAATCGACCTCAAGCGCGTCGACGGCAATGCCGCGTACCCGCGCGATGGCCAGCAGACGGTTGGCCAGATCGCCGATCAGGCCGGCGTTGAAGAAGCCGAGGGGGAAAGGGGCCACGTCGTCGGCGCCAAAATGTTTTCCCTCGTCGGTCGTCAGCCGCCAGACGCTGCCGTTCGCGCCCTCGTGAATGACGCCTTCCTTGCCGAACCGTGCGAGTTGCCGCGCCTCTGTGACGAACACGCCGCGGGCATTCTCCTGCGCCACGAGGGGCGGGCGCTCGGTCCCCTGCCTGAATTTGAATGCCAGCGGATAGCCCGAGCCCATAATCGATTCGGGTTGCCGGGCGCCGGTGGATGGAGCGGCTTCGCGCGTCATCGGCATGGGTGCTGCTCTCCTGGGCCGGTTATATCAGGCCCCCGCGGAATTCTGCGATCTCCTGTGGCGACCCTATCCGCCGACGATGCCGCCCGGCCCGAGCTGCGCGGGACTGAGCCCCGGTGCCGCGCCGACCCGCTCCGGCAGTTGGAAGCCGCCCTGGACCTGGCCAACATAGGGTCCGCCGTCGCCATGTTCGGGTATCAGTATCTCGCGCTTGTGGCCGGGGCCGAATTTGCCCGCCAGAGCGTCATTGAGCCAGTCGGCGAGAAACCCGAAAGCATCGATTCCGCCGAAATTCGGCCGGTTTCGCGGGCTGTGGAAGTCGTTTTCGATGACCCACAGTTCCTTGGGCCCCGCGACCTTTTCGTAGATCGGGAGCACGGTTTCCAACGGTGCCAGCGGGTCGTATTCACCCGTCACCTGCAGCGCCGGACAGGTGACGTCGCCCGCCACGTCGTCGAGCACCATTTGTGACGCGAATTCATCGAACTCGTCCTCATCATGGATGCCGGCCATATACATGAAGACCTGCTTGAAACGCGGCGACGCCTGTTCGAAGATCGGTACCTTGGGGCCGTAGCATGCGGCAGCGGTCGCGACGCCCTTGACCCGCTTGTCGAGTGCGGCGAGGCGCATGCCCCAATAAGAACCCATGGAAAAGCCGGAGACGACGATCTTGTCGGCATCGACTTCCGGGCGCGTGCACAGATAGTCGATCGCGGCGGAGCCGGCCCGCTCGTAATTGTCCAGCGTGACGCGGATCTTGCGGATGTTGCTGGTGCCTTGACCGGGGCCGTCGAGATGCAGGCAGTTCATGCCCCGATTCACGAACGGGTGGTTCAGGGCGTCGATGAAGGCTTCCTTGGTCATGTCCATGCCGGGGCAGAACACGACTGTCGGGGCCTTCTCACCACCTGGCACCATGTGAAGGACGCCCTGGATGAAGTTGCCTTCGAAGGGAATTTCGACCCGCTCGATCGGGTGGGATGCATGCTCCATCACCTTGTCGAAACATTTGAGCAGCATGTTGTGCAGGTAGATTTTCTCGGGATTGTCATCCTCGAAGATGCAGTGCTGGGCCTCGCGATAATGTTCGCTCGCGGTCCAGTAGAGTTCGGCGGCGGTTTGGGTGTGACCGGCCTTCTCGGCCTCCTCGGCGATCGAGATCACATGGCGACCATGCTTGTCGAGAATGCGATGAATCTGCGCGTAGGACTTTACCTCCGGCGGCATGACCCGGGCGTCATAGGCGAAGTTCTGGACCCGTCCCGTGGTCTTGATGGCCAGGTCGAGCATCCATTGTTGGTTGTCGCGGCGGCGTTCGGTGAGCTTGGACATGGCAGGTTTCCGAGGTTGGGGGTTTAGGCGCTGGTTTCGCGCAGACTGAAGGTCAGGATGATGGTGTCACGCGCAAAGTTTATGTCGGAGCGTTGTTCACCCTCGTCAGCGTAGATGAAATCCCACACGCCGAGCGACTCGTCTCCGACCGACGCTTCGCCTTCGACCAGGATGGCGGCGAGGAAGTCCGGCTTGTGGGTGGTTCCGGCCGCAAAGCGCATCGCCACGACGTGAAGGTGGCCCAGGCCGTAGTCGACCAGGGTCTTGGTCTCGCTCCCGTCTTCCTGGGGCACCCACGGGATGTCGTTCTGCAGGATCAGCCGGTAGACCTTTTCGTCCGACAGGGTTTCGACTTCGGAATGAACGTTGCTCCCCTGGAACGCCGAGACGAGGCGGCAGCCTTCCGGGTATTCCAGAGGGCCGTGTGGCTCATTGCTCGGCCCGAGCACGACATCGAGCGGCTCCATCTTCACGCCGTCCACGATCGCATGATTTTCCAGCACGGTTGCGGCATGCATGCCGGCGTGAACGTGCCGGGGTTCAACGGAACCGAACGGGTAGTCGATCAAGTGGATACGCAGGTCGCTGTCTGCGTTTCTGTAGAATGTGCGCGTGCGGCAGGGCCAGTTGTCGATATTGACCCGGTCTTCCCACTCTATGTCATTGAATCGGACGATATGCACGATTGCTCCAGTATGTTTGGGTCGGCTTGAATAAATTCTGACCGGAACGGGCGAACGGCCGGATTCGCAGGTCTTGCGGCAACGAAAGTCATGTCGCCACCGCGAAAACTATAGGCAGACCAACCGATAACCAGAAATAATTTATTCGAATGTCGTCATTCCGTTGGGGCATGGGGTGTATCGGCAAGAATGGCGCCCGGATTCACGCCGAGCGTTAACCCGGAACGAAAAATGAGCCAGCGAGATTTCGCTAGCTCATCGAAGAAAATGGTGCCGCCTGCAAGACTCGAACTTGCGACCCCCGCATTACGAATGCGATGCTCTACCAACTGAGCTAAGGCGGCGCCGAAAGGCCGCGCTTTACCTAGGTGGGACGCGGTCTCCGGTCAAGGACTTTGCGGGCCGGGCCGCGGCTTCTTTCAGCCGGGTTTGCCTGCCGTAATCGAGTAGGCGACGGGGAAAGACGTGTGATCGCGCACGTTATTCCGCGTGTGCGCCGCATCCCAGCCCATCAATTCCGGCATATGTTTGTCATAGAACCAGGCCGCCATCTCGTCGCGGGCGTCTTCCGGGAAATACTCCAGCGCCTGCACCCAGCAATAGGCAATCGCCTCGAACGGGCCGCCGGCGGTCTTGGCTTCATTCGGTTGGAGGCCCGCTTCACGCATGGCGCGCGCCATACCAAAAGGCGTCCAGCGCAGGTAATCGTCGGGTGACTGGTGCAGTTCACGCAGCAGGGGCTCGAACACATAGACCCGCCCGCCCGGGCGCGTGATCCGTGCCAGCTCGGCAAAAAACGCCGTCTGATCGGCGACGTGGTGTACGAGATTGGGTACCAGCACCAGATCCGCGGCGGAGTCTTCCAGGCCGGTGTCGGACACGCCGACGCGGTGCCCGCCGGGCACAAAGAGGAATCGCGGGTCATCGACCATCGCCGCGTTGTAGGCGCCGCGATCGTCCGCGCTCTGCGGGCTGCAATCGAGGGCCTGGTAATCCTGATCCTGGAAGAACGGCGCGATGAGCGAGCAGCCGCCATACAAGAGCCCACGCTCAAGCGAGACGACCGACGCACCGGCCGGCATTTCACCAGCAAGTGCGCGGATGTCGGTCAGCAGGCGTTTGAAATGGGGCCACTTGGTATCGACCTGGAACACCCGCTCGGCCAGCACTTCGGCATGACCGTCGAGCATCGCGGGCGAGAACTTCTCATCAGGCGCCTTGCGGGCTTCGGCGAGGCTCACGGCAGCGGCTTTTCGAAGGTCATGTAGATCGTGTCGGCCGTGCCTTCGCGCGCCAGCGTGTCACGCCAGACGGAATCGAGCGCGGGATCGTCGAGGCCCGGCAGGGGGCTGCGGCCGCCCGGCGTGCGTTCACGCAACCAGCGCAGGGTGTTGGCCACACCGAACCGGTGTACGTAGCGCGTCTCGACCGGCACCAGGCCGGCGACACGGCCGCAGCGGGCGAGGGAATCGTCGCTGAAGTACCAGCGATGGACACAGCGGTAGAAGAAGGGCGGATAGTCCTCGGGCAGGAGTTCCATCAGGAGATCGCCCCGGTTGGGGGTCGAGATGGTCAGACGGCCACCGGGCGCCATGAGTGCGGCAATCTCGGTCAGGAACGCGGCGGGTTCGGCGACATGCTCGATAACCTGAAAGGAAAACGCATGCTCGACCGCGCCCGCGCAATCATCCAGCGCATGGCTTGTAAAATCGTAGACGTGAAACCCACGCCGTTTGAGCGAGTCGTGATAGGGCTTGCCCGGCTCGACCGCGATGACGCTGCGCGCCAGGCCGGAGACGAAATCCAGAAAACTGCCCGCCGCACAGCCCACATCGGCGACAACCTTGCCACGCAACGTCATCGGGTCGACGACGTTGAGCCGCTCAAGCTGGAGGGGGTCATGGGCCGCGTGAAAACCGTTGGTATCGGTCTCCTCGCCCAGGATTTCCCGGTAGGTCTCGTCCGTATAGACCGCGTCGTCGTGGCAGGAATGTTCATCGAGGCGGCGCACACCGCAGCCCATGCATTCCGCGACTGCCGCGCCCTTGCGGCTGCTCCCGAACCCGCCGTCACGAACCGGACCCTCATAGATCGGAATCCAGGCCTGCGCCCCGCACACGCCGCAATCAGGAAAGGCGACCGCGTCGCGGAGATCGGGAAGGTCGAACGCGGCCTGTTCGAGGGATGCGATACTCATGCGTAAGCCAGCCTTTTCTGGACGACGATCTCGGATTCCGCGAGCAAGTTGGCGATCCGCTTGCCGGCGTGTCCATCGCCGAACATGTGCGACGATTCATATCGGCCATGTTCCATCTGTTCGCGCGCTGCCAGCTCGATGGCATCCGGGTCATAGCCGGCATGTCGCACATTCGCGGCATGCTCGCGGCCGCCCTGGCGGGTGCCGACATTGACGGCCGGCACACCAAGATAGGCGCCCTCGCGGAGGGCCGAGCTCGAATTGCCCACCAGCACGGCGGTGTTGTTGATCAACCTGGCGTAATCCTCGGCCGGAAAGTTCCGGTAGAAATGTACGTTGGCGTCCGGGTTTTCCTCCCGGTACATGCGCAGCCCCTTGGACACGTCGTCCGAGCCTGCGTCCACGTTCGGCCACAGCCAGACCGTCTGCATGTCGATCCGGCGGACCGCCTCGAGCGTCGCCGAGATCTGATCGAAGCCGGAGCCGTATTCGGTGGTCACCGGATGCTGCAGGACCACCATGTAAGGGCGCGACGGGTCGAGATGGGCACCCGTGCCCCGCCCGCCATTGAGCAGGCCCGGGTCCAGACTGAGGTCGGTATCGACCAGCAGGTCGATGGCCGGGCAGCCGGTCAGATGGACGGTCTCCGGCGCCTCGCCCATGCGGGTGACGAAATCATGGGCGCGTTCGGTTGCCGGGAAATGGATATGGGCCAGCTTGGTGATGGCGTGGCGTACGCTTTCGTCGATGGAGCCCGTGACCTCACCGCCCTGGGTGTGGGCCAACGGAATATTCATGTAGGCCGCCGCGATGGCGGTCGCCATGGTCTCGAACCGGTCGGCGACGGTGAGCACGATGTCGGGTTGCAGGTTTTCCAGCTGGCTCGACAGCTCGATGATGCCCATGCCGGTCGATTTCGCCATGGTGGTCGGGTTCTCGCCCTCGACGATCGAGTAGATCACCGCCGATGGCTCGAACCCGTCGGCGCGGATCAGATCGACGACATTGCCGTAGCGATAGAGCAACGCCGACGCGCCGACGATCAGCTGCAGCTCCAGGCGGTTATGCTGCTGGACGGCGCGCATGACCGACTTGATACGCGCGTAGTTGGCCCGGCTGTTAACGACGACGCAGACCTTGCGGATCGCCGGACTGCCGTTGAGTTTCCGGATCGCGTTCATCCCGCTTCCCTCATCTGACTGCCGTGCGCATGGTCCGCCGCGATGGTCTCCATGAGCCCCGTCGCATCGTCGAGAATATTCTCGATCTGCGCGCGGAACACGTCACGGAACACGTCCATCATCCGCGTGTGCGCATCGGTATCCGCCGCACGGTTGATGTAGTAGCCGGCGATCGGCGGCATGCCGCGGGCCGATCCGCTGACGGGCACCACCACGCCGCCATATTCTTCGTCACATCGGGTCAGGAAACGGGTGAGCACGACCTCGAATTCATGCAGCTGGTCGGCATGCTGCAGGGTCTCGTCCATGAACGCGCGCATCTCCCGGACGAAGGCGTGCCAGGTCCGCAGCCGTCCCGCGACATCCTGACTTTCCATATACTGGCCGGCATCGAAGTGACGGCCCGCCCCCTTGATCGCGCGCGTGACTTTCTGCTTGTCGAGCGGTGCCCCCGGCAGCGCGAGATCCTCGGGCCGTACGGGCATCGCACCAGGGATGGCGACACCGTCGCTGCAGTTGAACGCGGTGACTTCCGCACTGGCGATCACCGTCTCGAAGACCCAGCGGCTCCACAGGAAGTAGGAATTGGTCCAGGCCGGTGACCCGAAGTTCCCCGGCACCTGGATGGGCATATCGTTGTGCCCCTGAGTATGGCCCGCACGGGTGTGATAGACTGTGTCCTTCGCGTGATGCAGCGCCTGATCGACGGAGCCGCAATCGCAGCCGAACAGATAGATTTTCCGGAACCCCAGTGTCGTGGCGAGCGCCATCGCGGTGTTCGCTGAAAAGGGGCCCGTGCCAACGACCGGATGATGTCCGTCACCGAACATCCGCGTCGAACTCAAAAACTCGCGATGGAACAGGAACTTGTCGTCGAACAGGCGCGTCACCCCAGCCTTGACCGAAACCGACGCCATCAGATCGACACCGAATGTTTCACCGTCCCCGCCATTTCGCTCGAAGATGTGCGCGATGCGCGCCTCGGTGGTCTCGTTATTCTCTTTCTCGATCTGGAAGTCCGGCCTGATCCCGGCGCTCAACAATGTCTGCAGGGCCGACCCGGCACAGAACACCACGGCATGCCCTTCCCAGGCGCGGATGGCCTCGATCGAGCGATCGAGCGACGGGCCCGAACCGACAATGAAGGCCGCCAGGTCGTGCGGCGCCTGATAGCTGCCGTCGACCATCCAGAATTCATGGTTGTCGACGTTCGAGACCGTGTTCTCGATCATCAGTTTCTCGTCGCCGTAATAACCCTGCATGATCGACTTCATGCCGACGAGTTCATGGAATCCCCGGGTGATCGCGATCGTCGCATCGGTCTGATAATGGACATAGGTGTAGGCGCCATCGACGGACGAGGCGCCAAACCGGCTCATCAGTTCCTCGAGTTCCTTCTGTGCGGCGCGCGGGTCGAGCTGGACGATGACATCGAGCGTGGCACCCTGGGCCGTGCACTGGTCGGACAGGGCACACCAGTCGAGCGCGTGCAGACTGTGGACCAGAAATTCTTCCATCGGTTCGATCAGAACCACATGGCGGGGCGACAAATTCTCCAGCAGCGCCGGCACCTGCAGCCCGAGACCGAGGCCGACGACAACGAGCATGCCGGCATGTTCGACGGGCGGGATCGCAAGCAGGGATTCGCCCGCGCAGGCCGCGAGATCCGCCGACAATATCTTCGTGCACTGATCGGAAAGAGCGTCCGGCTCGGGGCGGCTGACGACGACGCGCATCGGGGACTTCCGCCAGGACTCCACCTGCAAACGTGCGAATTCACCGGCGTCCGTGTTGTACAGCCGACCCGCGCCGATATCGATGTCGACCGCCCGGCCGGCGTCGTCAAAAACCGGCTTGGTAATCGTGTCTTTGGAACGCCGCACCAGCGACGCGACACCGGGCAAGGCGGTATCGAGGAAGACGAGATTCTTCTGAAACAGGGATAGTTCGGTCATCGACATCTTTCGAATATTCGCGGCGCACGGCAGAGCCGGCGTTCGAGATGTCATTGAACGCAAATTTGGTTAGCAAAGGCTTTACGACGGCCCCGGCCCCGGCCGCATCGCGACGCAGCGGGCAACCGACCCGCATCAGGCCGGGCTCGTGGTTTCCCCGGTCGGGATGTCTCCGGCGTCGCCCGCGACCGGCGCGCCGGCCGCCGCAGTTCCGCCGGCGCCCGCCCCGCTCTCGATCGCGCGATGGATGCGTGGCGGTTGGTTCCAGTCGAGTGTCGCGAACGCACCGCAATGCCCGCACACGGCCGACCAGTCATCCGCCACCGTGCCGCAATCGCTGCAGACCCAAGCGTGATCGGAATCCGCGCCGGCCGCAAGCTCCAGCCAGTCCGCGGGGGTCGACAAGTCTTCCTCGTCCTCGTCGGCAAGCCGCGCCCGGAGACGATACACATCTGCCGTGGGCGCCATCGCCTGCAACTCATCGAGTTGCCGACGGGCCTCGCCCCACAAACTTGCATCGAGGGCCGCGCGGGCCAGTGCGAGGCGGCTTTCGGGATGTTCCGCCGTCGACCGCACCAACGCCTCGACCGCCTTGTATCGCTCGAGCGGCGGAGTGTCCGCGTCGAGCAAGCCGAGATAGACGTCGCGCAATTCAGGATGCGGGGCGGCGACCCATGATTTTTCGACAAACTTCCGCGCCCGCCTGGCGCGGCCGTCTTCGGCAACCAGCCGCGCAAGCATGCTTGCCGCCGGCACCAGGGCGGGGTCGAGTTCATTCGCCTTGCGCGCCTGGGCATAGGCATCGGCCGCCCGGCCATCGCGTTGCGCCGCACGCGCGCGTTCGGTGAGCAGGGCGGCCTGCTGGTGCGGGGCCCGTGCCGACGACATGCGTTTCGACTTCTCGGATTCCTCGATCAGCCGCTGCGCCTCGCGCCAATCCCCGGCCCGGCTCAACAGGGGCACCATCGTATCAACCAGCCATGGGGTGCGCGGCTTCAGCGCGTAGGCGCGCCGTGCATAGACCAGGGCGCGGCTATCGTCACCGTCGCGCAAGGCATCGGTAATCAGGCCACGCAGCCCGAGGAACTCGGTCTCCTCATTCTGGGTCATGCGTTCGAATGTGGCGCGCGCCGCCGCCTCATCCCCGGCGATCTGCGCCGTCTGGGCCTCAAGCAACAATGATACCGGCGCGTGATCGAGAAGTGCGCCCGCGCGTCGTGTGGCTTTACGCGCATTGTCCGCGTCGCCCGAAGCGATCGCCACCAGGCTGTCGGACAACGCCCGCAGACCAGCTTCCTGGCGGCTCAGGCGGCGGCGTATGGACCATTCACGTGGCCGGCGACGCAACCAGCGCCAGGCCGCAAAAATCGCCGCCGCCGCAACCGCGAGCAGGAATACCGAAAGCGCGAGGATTCCCACGGACGTCTCGATTCGCCAGCCCTGCCAGTCGAGCGAGACCACGCCGGGATGGTCGGCGAGCCACACCGCGACCGCCACCACGACCGCGACTTCAATCGCATAGATCAGAAAACGGATCATTGCGCACCACCGTCAACACGCAACCGGGCGATCGCCTGTTCTTCGATCACACGGAGCGCATCGCGGGCATCGACATGCCCGCGCGCGCGCGCCAGCCAGGGCACGAGAATATCCGCGGCAGGCCCGCCAAGCCCGTTGAACTCAAGTATCGCCGCCACAACGTCACGATCCGCCAGGAAGATTTCCGCCCGGGCGATGCGCGCCTCCACATCGTCGCCGTCGACATTGGCACCGGTGCGGCGCACGCTGATGATGTCATTGAGCCGCCCGGTCAGGCGCTGGACCAGGTCGCCATCTGCGCCGGCGGTTGCGGCGCGATCCGCGGCGAGCAGGTCGGGCACCAGTCTCGCAAACGACAACTCGAGCGCCGATCCGGTCGCAACGCCCGTCCCGGACATCCCGCGAAGCGTCGTCAGGGCCGCGTCCAGCTTCGGGTCGTCGGCGCTCACCGTTTCCACGAGTTCGAGCGGCCCCGCAAAGGGTGCGCCGCGTTCCAGCGCCGTGCGCAGCTGGCCTGCCGCGAGCGCCAGGATCGACGCCCTGCTTATCTCGACTTCATCCGCGCTTCGGCCGGCCTCCAATGCCGCGATTCGCGTCCCCAGACCAGCGGCGGATTCCGTCTGGGAGTCCGCCAGCGCCTTCAACCTGGTGTCGAACTCGAGCAACCCGCCGGCCATGGCCTGCATGTTGGTCGATGCGAGTTGGGTGGCGTTCTGAATTTCAACCTCGATCGCGTCCAGACGCGCGAGCAGGGATGAATCGAGCATGGCGGCCCCGCGCGTCCCGCCCGCGCCGCCGTCGGCGGCCTGGGCCACCAACGCATCGCGCAAACTGTCGATCTCCGCCTGCAGAGGCGCGAGGCCGGATTCCAGATCGGGCGCAGACAAATCGGCCAGCTGCGCACGCAGCGCCGCCACGTCCCGGGTCAAGGCCGTGACGTCAATGCCGGATGCGCCTTCGCCCGGCCCATCCGCGAGGCGGGCGACCCGGCCTTCCAGTGCGGACAATCGGGCGTTGTCGCCGCCGGCGGCACCCGGTCCCACCGTGGTCCATCCGAGCCAACCGCCGACGCCAAGGGAGACCAGAAGCGCGAACACCGCGACATTGCTGGCACGCGACGGGGTAATCGACCGCAAGTCGGATTCCGGTCGCCGGTTCTCGGCACCCGTTTCGTACTGATCTCCCGCTTCGTGCGACGTTTCCGGCCCGGTTGCGTCAATCACGGTCGGTTCGACCACGACCGATTCAGACATGGGCGCGGCGTCCCCGGCTACGGATTCCAGGGCGATCCCGTCGGCTTCGGCGGCGTCACGAACCGCCTGCATCCGCCCCGCCGGGATCGAATCGCGCTGTTTCCAGCCCTGGACGGTGCTGACAGGGATGTCCAGACGGGCCGCCATGGGGCGAATGCCGCCGAATGCATCAATGATCGCGCCTGCCGGCTGGTCTGTATCGTCGGTCATGATCGGATTCCGCTGTTTCCTTGCGTACTGACGCGTACATACGCCAAATCTGCTCGTTCCGCCACAAAATCCCGGTTTTCTGGCAATTTTTATAGGCGTACGTCTACGCGTTCAGCCCGTCCAACGCTTGCAGCAGGCTTGGCTGGTCCGGCGATTCCGCAATCCTGACGTCCGAGAACGGCACCGCCGCCAGTTTGTCGGCGACCGCCTGGGAAAGTGCGATGGCGGTCACCCCGACGCACGCCTCCGACAGGCTGTCCTCGGCAACGAGTTTCACGAATTGCGCCGCCGTACGCGGTGAATAGAACAACACCGCACCGAGCGTGCCGGATCGCAGCGGCGCCGTCATTGCGGGGGGCAGCACCGTCACGGGATCGGCGCGGTACGCGACCGCCCGGCGCACCGTAAACCCCGAACTGCCGAGCATGCCCGACAGGTCCCCCGCGGTAACGGATCCGGCCACGTGAAGCAGCCCGCCGTCGCGCGGTGAAAGCCGGGAAGCGACCAGTTCGGCCAGCGCCGCTACATCTCCATCGGCGCTCTCGGTTCGATCGAAACCGCAGCCCCGCGCGGCGGCCGCGCTTGCGTGACCGACCGCGAAAACCGGCACATCGCGCCGGTCGGTCGCGGCCGCGAGGGCGCGCGCGCCGTTCGCGCTGGTAATCAGGATCGCCTGTACGGTGTCCAGGTCGAGTGTCGCGTCCGACGGAATGGTGACCGTCAGAAGCGGGGCCACAATCGGGTCGTGGCCACGCGCCGAAAGTTCTGCGGCCGTATCATCGGCGTCAGGCCGGGGCCGGGTCACCGCCACAAGCATGTCAGCCGCCCAGGGCCGCGAAAAATTCAGGGCCCATGCGGGCGCGTAGTGCCGAACCGACGGTTTTGCCCAACGCCTCGGGGTCCGATGCGTGGTCCGATTGCGAGAGACGGACGAGATCACGCCCGTCGGGCCAGGCGGCAAGGCCGGTGAGATGCAAGTCATCACCATCCAGACGCGCCAGCCCGGCGATCGGGGTGTGACAGGTCCCGTCGAGCGCGTCGAGCATGGCGCGCTCCGCACGCAGGCATGTCATCGCTTCCGCATGGGATATCACCTGCAGCGCGCTGGCGGCGCGGGCATCGTCACCGCGATGGGTGATCGCGATGATTCCCTGGCCCGCGGCCGGCAACATTTCGCCCGCATCCAATATGGCATCGGCTGCGTCGTCCCGGCCCAAACGACGCAAGCCCGCATAGGCCAGCAGGGTTGCGTCCGCCTCGCCGTCGCGGAGTTTGCGCAGCCGGGTCTCCACGTTGCCGCGAAACAGAACCGTCTCCAGATCCGGCCGCAGCGCGAGCAACTGCGCACGCCGGCGCAGGGAGGCGGTGCCGACGCGACCGCCCTTGGGAATCGAAGCGATGGCGTTCGCACCGATCAGCGCATCGCGCGGGTCTTCGCGTTCCAATGCCGCACCGATGGTGATGCCGTCGACGAGCCAGGTTTCCATATCCTTTGCCGAATGCACCGCGATATCGATCTCTCCATCCAGCTGTGCGCGGTCGATTTCCTTCGTGAACAACCCTTTCCCGCCGAGCTCGGCCAGCGGGCGGTCCGTGACCGCGTCACCCGTGGTGCGGATCGGGACGATCTCGGCTGCAGGGGCGCCGGGGTTCGCGGCGGCCAGCAGGTCGCGCACCGCGTTCGCCTGGTACAGGGCGAGCGGGCTGCCCCGGGTGCCAATACGGAGTTTCGTGTCATTCATGTAAAACTCATAGCCGCATGCGCGCCGATTGCAAAACCGCTTCTCGATGGCGCGCTCGTGACGGTGCGACGCCGCCCTTCAAATGGGGTATATGATCCCCATGCTTGTCCTCGGAATTGAAACCAGCTGTGACGAGACGGCGGCCGCGATCGTGTCCGACGACCGGTCGATCTTGTCGAACGTCGTGCTCAGCCAACTCGACGATCACCGGCCGTTCGGTGGCGTGGTCCCGGAGATCGCCGCACGCGCGCATCTCGAGCATCTGGATTCGATCATCGCGCGGGCACGCGACGAGGCCGGCATCGATCTGGACATGCTCGACGGCATCGCCGCGACCGGCGGACCGGGTCTGATCGGCGGGGTGATCGTCGGGGTGATGACGGCCAAGGCCATCGCGGTAGCGCGCGATCTCCCTTTCATCGCGGTCAATCATCTCGAAGCCCATGCGCTGACGGCGCGGCTCACCGACGATGTGGCTTTTCCGTATTTGCTGCTGCTGATCTCGGGCGGCCATTGCCAGTTGTTGATCGTCGAGGATGTCGGACGTCATGTGCTGCTCGGCACGACGATGGATGACGCGGTCGGCGAGGCCTTCGACAAGACGGCGAAGCTTCTCGGCCTCGGTTTTCCCGGCGGCCCCGCCGTCGAGGCCGCGGCGCTCGACGGTGATCCGGAACGCTTCCGGCTGCCCCGGCCACTCAAGGGCCGGCCGGGCTGTGATTTTTCGTTTTCCGGCCTGAAGACGGCCGTCCGACAGGCGGCACTCGATCTTGGCCGCGACCCGACTGCGCAGGACGCCGCCGACCTCGCCGCCGGTTTCCAAGCCGCCGTCGCCGACGTCCTCGCCGACCGGTGCCGACATGCGCTGGCCGAATTCACCGCGCGCCACCCCGACGTGCCGCCGATTTTGGTGGCGGCAGGCGGCGTGGCTGCCAACAAGACGCTGCGCGCGGCATTGACCGCGGTCGGCAAGGCACAGGGCGCCTCCATGGTCGCCCCGCCGCCGGCGCTGTGCACCGACAACGCCGCGATGGTCGCGTGGGCGGGCGTCGAGCGGCTGCGCACGGGAGCCACCGACCCGCTCGACTTCCGGCCGCGCCCGCGCTGGCCGCTGGCCGAACTGCACGCCGCGGAATAAGCTGCGCGCGCCGGGAGACAATCATCATGGCCGCGGACGCCACACCAAATACCAAGATCGATATCCAGCCGTTGTTCGCCACACCAGTGGCGATCGCGACCCTGCCCGAGGACAAACGCATCAGCGCTGCGCTGCGCGAGACCATCCTGGCCCGCGCCGAACAGGAGCCGTCCACTGCCCATTCCAATCTCGGCGGCTGGCAATCGAGCTGGGACATGGCGGACTGGGGTGGAGACGCGGCGGATTATCTTCTTTCTTTCGTACGTCACATGGCCGACACCCTGACCATCGACCGCCACGGCAAACCGGCCCCCCAGACCTGGCGCATGAACGCCTGGGCCAACGTCAACCGCTCGGGACATGGCAACGAGTTCCACACCCATCCGGGCTGCGTCTGGTCTGCCGTGTATTATGTCGACGATGGCGGCGCCGCCGGCGACCCCTCGCTGGGCGGACAGTTCGAACTGCAGGATCCGCGCGGCGTCGCGCCGGCGATGTTCAGGCCCGAACTGGTGCCCAATGTGCCCGGCGGTGCCGCGTTCGGTGCCAGCGAGTCGATCAGCCCCAAGCCCGGCACCGTGCTGATGTTCCCGTCCTGGGTCTCCCACGCCGTGCGACCCTATTTCGGCGACGGTACGCGCATTTCCGTCGCGATCAATCTGAGCTAGGAGCCCGCCGATGCAACGCATAGCCGTGATCGGTGCGGGCGCCTGGGGCACCGCGCTTGCCGCCGTGGCGCGCCGGGCCGGGCGCGACGTGGTGATCCACGCCCATGAGGCCGAAACGGCCGCCGCCATCAATGATAGCCATGAGAACAGGATTTTCCTGCCCGGTATCGCACTCGATCCGGCGATCACGGCAACCGACGATATTTCCCATGCCGCCGACGAGGCCGACGCAATCGTGATGGTCACACCCGCGCAGTTCCTGCGCACCACGCTGACAGCATTGGCACCAGCGCCGGACACACCCCTGATCATCTGCTCGAAAGGGATCGAGCTCGACACCGGCAAACTGATGAACGAGGTGGCGGAAGAAACGGCACCCGACACGGAACTGGCCGTGCTTTCCGGCCCAACCTTTGCCGCCGAAGTTGCGCGCGGGCTTCCGACAGCGGTCACGCTGGCCTGCACCAATGCCGGCACGGCGGCCGGCCTCGCCGCTGCGCTCGGCACACCCTCGTTCCGGCCCTACACCGCGACCGACCTGGTCGGCGCCGAAGTCGGCGGCGCGATAAAAAACGTGATCGCCATCGCCTGCGGGATCGTCGAGGGCCGTGCGCTGGGCCAGAACGCCCGCGCCGCCGTCATCGCACGCGGGCTGGCCGAGATCACGCGCTTCGCCGCCGCACTCGGCGCGGACCCGCGTACCTTGATGGGCCTGTCCGGATTGGGCGACCTGACCCTGACCTGTACCTCGACGGCATCGCGCAACTACAGCCTCGGCAAGTCCCTCGGGTCCGGCTCCTCCTATGCCGATGCGATCGCCGGAAAATCTTCCGTCGCCGAGGGCGCCACCACCGCACCTGCCGTCCTGACCCGCGCGGCGGCGCTTGGCGTCGAGATGCCGATCTGCGCCGCGGTCAGCGCGATCCTCCATGACGACGCCGACGTCGACGAAACCATCACCGCAATTCTGGCGCGGCCCCTGCGCGCCGAGGGTTGATTTCACAATGCGTCGAGACGGCCTGCTTTCTTTGGACGCAGACCTCCTCAGCCTGACTTTTTGACTATATTCTCACCTCGAGAAGCGGCTCGCGGCGCCGTCTCGAAAGATGAAGACGACTGAAAGGAAGAAGACATATGGCGTACTGGCTCTTCAAAACCGAACCGGGTACCTGGTCGTGGGACGACCAGGTCAAGAAGGGCACCGAGCATTGGGACGGGGTCCGGAACCATCAGGCCAACAACAACATGAAGGCCATGAAGGTCGGCGACAAAGGCTTCTTCTATCATTCGGTGAACGAGAAGCAGGTCGTCGGGATCGTCGAGGTGGTGCGGACGCACTACCCCGATCACACCGACGAATCCGGCCGCTTCGGCATGGTCGACATCAAGACCGTCAAGCCCGTGGAGACCCCGGTCACGCTCGCCGACGTCAAGTCGAACCCAAAGCTCGCCGACATGGTGCTCGTCAACAATTCGCGCCTGTCGGTGCAGCCAGTGAAGGCCGCCGAATGGCGCGAGGTGTGCCGGATGGCCGGTGTGAAACCATGAACACCGAGAGTGACGATATCACCAAGCCGGTGATGCGCGGCAACCGCCGCGTCCTTTGTCACGCCGACGAGATCGGCGAAGCCGGCAAGGGATTCGTCCTGCATCACATCTTCAAGGACAACCCGGATGCGACGATGCCGATCTTCATCATCCCGGGCGACGAGGCCGGTTCCCTGTTCTGCTACATGAATATCTGCCCGCATCAGGGCACATATCTGGAACTGAAGCCCGACACCTTTCTCGACGTCGATCGCAAGCTGATCCAATGCTCGACCCACTGGGCCATGTTCCGCAAGGAAGACGGCTATTGCGTGAAGGGACCGTGCGTCGGCAAATCCCTGAGACCGCTCCCGGTGATGATCGACGATGACGGCATGGTCCTCTTCGGCGCCTAGGAACCGCTGCTCAACAAAAAAGAACGCGACGCCGGACGCTGCGGGCGGTTGTCTGGGCGCGCCGATTTCCCGATAATGCGGCGCAACGAAACCGGCGGCATCGGGCCCACCCTCGCAGGGCGGACCCGGGCGCAAGAAACGCCGGACAACGCGATCAAATCAGGGGAGAGACCGCGCCATGTTCCGCGAAAAGTTTCCCGTCCCGGACGAATGGGCAAACCGCGCCTGGGCCGACAACGCAAAGTATCAGGAGATGTACCGGCGCTCGATCGACGATCCGGAGGGGTTCTGGGGCGAGGAAGGCAAACGCCTCGACTGGATCAAGCCCTACACCCATGTCAGCGATGTGTCGTGGGACGCGTCCGATCTGCACATCAAGTGGTACTATGACGGTGTGCTGAACGCGTCGGCGAACTGCCTCGACCGGCACCTTCCCGCGCGTGGCGACCAGACCGCGATCATCTGGGAAGGCGACGACCCCAAGGACGACGCCAAGCTCAACTACAACGATCTGTACGAACGGGTCTGCAAGTTCGCCAACGGCCTCAAGTCCCTCGGCGTCAAGAAGGGCGACCGGGTGACGGTCTACCTGCCAATGATCCCCGAGATCGCCATCACCATGCTGGCCTGCGCGCGCATCGGTGCGGTGCATTCCGTCGTCTTCGGCGGCTTCTCACCGGACTCGATCGCCGGACGCATCGAGGATTGCGAATCCTCCTTCGTCATCACGTCGGACGAGGGACTGCGCGGCGGCCGCACCATTCCGCTCAAGGACAATGTCGATCAGGCCATCGAGAAGCTGACCGCCGGGCACGTCGACAAGGTCGTCGTGGTCAACCGCACCGGCGCCGACATCAACTGGGTCGAGGGGCGCGACGTCTGGTACCACGAGCTGTGCGACGCCCAGTCGGCGGACTGCCCGCCCGAGCCGATGAATGCCGAGGACCCGCTGTTCATCCTCTACACCTCGGGCTCGACCGGCAAACCGAAGGGTGTGCTCCACACGACCGGCGGTTACATGGTCTATGCGTCGATGACCCACCAGTATGTTTTCGATTATCACGACGGCGATATCTACTGGTGCACGGCGGATTGCGGCTGGATCACCGGCCACAGCTATATCGTCTACGGACCGCTGGCGAACGGCGCCACGACCCTGATCTTCGAGGGTCTGCCCAACTACCCGGACGCATCGCGCCACTGGGAAGTCTGTGACAAGCACCAGGTCAACATCTACTACACCGCCCCGACGGCAATCCGCGCGCTGATGCGCGAGGGCGACGAGCCGGTGAAGAAGACATCGCGCGAATCCATCCGCCTGCTCGGCACGGTCGGTGAGCCGATCAACCCGGAGGCCTGGCACTGGTATCACCAGGTGGTCGGCGACGATCGCTGCCCGATCGTCGATACATGGTGGCAGACCGAGACCGGCGGCATTTTGCTGACGCCACTGCCCGGTGCCACGATGCTGAAACCCGGATCGGCGACCCTGCCGTTCTTCGGGGTCAAACCGATCATCGTCGATGCCGAAGGCAACGAGCTCGAAGGCGCGTGCGAGGGCATCCTGTGCATCGACGGCGGCTGGCCCGGCCAGATGCGTACGGTCTATGGCGACCACAAGCGCTTCGCCGAGACGTACTTCACGGCCTACCCCGGCCGGTTCTTCACCGGCGACGGCTGCCGGCGCGACGAGGACGGCTACTACTGGATCACGGGACGCGTCGATGACGTCATCAACGTCTCGGGCCACCGGATGGGCACCGCGGAAGTGGAAAGCGCGCTCGTCGAGCATGACGATGTCGCCGAGGCCGCCGTCGTCGGCTATCCCCACGATATCAAGGGGCAGGGCATCTACGCCTATGTCACCCTCAAGGCGGGGGTCGAGAGCAACGACGCGCTGCTTAACGAGCTGATCAAATTCGTGCGCAAGGAGATCGGGCCGATCGCGACCCCGGATCTGCTGCAGTGGGCGCCCGCCCTGCCCAAGACCCGGTCGGGCAAGATCATGCGCCGCATCCTGCGCAAGATCGCGGCCAATGAGCATGATCAGCTGGGCGATACTTCCACTCTGGCTGACCCGAGTGTGGTAGACGATCTCGTCGAAAATCGGCAGAACAGGTAGCCCGACGCACACATACAAAGGTATGTAGGCATTGTTGTGACATACGAGCCCGATGACATCGCGCACGTGCGCTTGCCGCTGACCTCTCTCGTCCTGTTGGTCGCGCTCCCGGCCGCGCTCGTCCCAGTTATGCAGAGTCTGTCGGTTGCGGGCACGGGGAACGGGGCAAGCGCCGTCGGCGCCGCGTCCGCATCCCTCTCGTTTGCGGGACAACCGGGCGCCGTGGTCGCCGGCAGCATCATCGGCCTGCTGTTCGCCTATATCATCGGCGGGCGCAAATCGATGTTCCTGGCCGTGCTGACCATCGTCGTCGCCGTCGCGGCGATGCTGGCCATCGGATCGCCACAGACATTCGGGTGGGGCCGTGCCACGCTCAACCTGGCCGCCGGCGCCTTGCTGATATTGCCCATACTCGTGCTCGGCCATTACGGATCCCATCGCCAGATCGCCGCCGGCATGCCGGGCCTGATCCTCGGCCCGTTCATCGTGGTTGCCCTCATCGGCATGCTGACCCGCCCCGAGGCCGAGGGCCGCATCGCAGCTCTCACGGACAATTTCGGCCTGGGCGCCGTCGCGCCGATGGCTTGGCTGGCGATCATCCTGACCGTGCTCCTCGTGTTGAGCCTGTTCCGGGCGATGGGGCGCGCGCGCGGCGGACGGCCCAATGCGCTGTTCTCCGCCGAACTGCGCGCGGATGCACGCGCCGCGTTGGGCTTCATCCTCACCGGGCCGCAAATATACGCACTGCTGGTCGCGATGGCGCTCACCGGATACACGGCGACCGCTTATCTGGGTGATTTCGCCCGCAGGAGCCCGCTCGAAGGGTTCGGCCTCGAACCGAACGTCGCGGCGGCCATTTGTCTGGGGCTGGGCGGCTTTATTATCGCCCGCCTGTTCGGCCCCCGGCGGCACCAGCATGTCCTGGCGACGACATTCTTATTCCTGCTGATCACCACCGGCCTGATGGCCGGCACCGACATCATGTTTGCGCCATCCGCGACATCGACAGACGTTTTCGTCTGGCCCTACACCCAGGGCCAACTCATCCTGCTGGTCCTCACCTGCGCGGCCATGGCCATGCTCGGTGCCTCCTTCACCATGATCTGGCTGGCCATCGTCGACGTCGGGCTCGGCGTCCTTGCGACAATATTGCTGGTCACGGTGCTCGTCGCCCGGTTCGCCGCGCCGGCGGTCGTACCGCGCCTGCCCCTCCCCGAGATGTGGCTCGCGACCGGGCTTCTCGGTACAGCACTGGTGCTGGTGATGCTGGGAACGCTGTTTGGCCGGCGTCCCGCCAATGTGGCTGCCCCGGTACAGCCCGACGAATTCACCGCCTTCGAACCTGAACAGCAGGATCGCACGGCCGAGCCTTCAGCGTATTCCGACGAACCGGCGCAGGGCGCCTACGCGCGCGATGACGAACCCGAATTCAACGAAGCAACGAAACTCGATCCGGAACCGGCCTTTGACAGCAAACCGGAATTTGACGACCGGCGGGAACCCGACGATGCGCCGTCGCGCCAGGACCCGCCGGCGGTCGATCCCGCGCCCCGCGAAGCGCAAGACCGGCCTCGCGTATCCCCGCAACCCGAAGTGCGGCAGACGATTGCAGATGCGCCGGACGTAGAAGCCCGTCCGGACTCGTCCCCGGATCGTTCTGCCGAAAGAGTCGACGAGAGACCCGCCGAAAGACCCGCTGGCGAGAAACCCGCCGGAAGACGCCGCCAGAAGGCGCCCTGGCTCCGCAAGCGCCGCCGCCGCGACACCGCACAGGGCGCCATGCAGGACGCCTCGCCGGGCGCCGCACCCGAACATGATGCGACAGCGCCGCGCGAACCGGTCATGCGCGACACCCCGCCCGAGCCGCCGGCCAGACCTGCGGCGCGACCCCGGGAACCCGAGGCGGCGCCCGCCGCACCGGCACGGCGCGAACAGGCCTCACGCCATGAGGCCGTCCACGACACCCATATAGACTGGGCCAAGCTGGGCGCGACCGTCGAGCGGGACGAGACGGCGCCACCGAACACGCCCCCACCGACAGACGCGCCCGACCGTGACACCCGACGACGCGGGGCAAGACCGGACGACACGGTCCCGGCCCCCCCCGCGCCGCGCACCCCGCCGCCGGAAGCCCAACGACCGCAGACCCGACAGACGGAAGCCCCGCGGGCATCCGCGCCGCGATCCGAAGCTCCCAGGCCGGCCGCGCCGAAGCCCGCCGCACCCAAGCCCGCCGCGCCAAGGCCGGCGGCAAAAGAACCAGAGAACCGCGACGACACGCCGGCGCGCCCGGCCCCGGCGAAACCCGCCGCCCGCCCGCAACCGGCCGAACCCGCGTTCACGCGGCACGAATCGACGGCCTTCGACTTCGACCGCCTGCGTGAGAACACACGCGGCACCGACGAAACCAAGGATCAAACGGACGAGGAAAAAGACTGATGCAAATCGTTATGGTGGAATTCGCCGTCGGCCCCGAGCGCGTGGAGGCCTGTGCCGCCGCGGTACAGAAGATCACCGGGACGCTTGTCGCGGCCCAGCCGGAATTTCACGGCGCGACGGTCCACGTCGAAGCCGCAACGGGCACGGTGCTGAACTACATGCGCTGGGACACGCACCAGGATTTCATCGACTTCCGTGATTCCAACGCCGAGCAGATCGGTGCGGCGCTCGGCGAGTTCGGCCCCGCGGGCCGGATGCTCGACGTGGTGGCGGAAATTCCGAAGGGCTGAACCGACCGGGGAAAATCAGTCGCGATCCTCGTTCCTGAGATGTGCCAGCACTTTTGCCAACGCGCGCGCGTCGGCCAGGGCGTCATGGGCCGGGCCAACCGGATCGAGACCGAAGAACGCGGGCAACTCCGAGCTCATCAGATGTTCGTCAGTGACCCGGCGGATCGGCGGGTTGATGTCCCGCCAGTCCGCAGACGCAAACGGATTGTCGAGTTCCTTCAGCGCACAGTCCTCGCCGATCACCAGCTCGTCGCGCCCGTGGGACAGGACAATGTCTCCGCGCACGAAACCCGCGAAGGCGGTCAGCGCCTCTGCCAGACCCACGCCATCGCGCGCGACGGATTCATTGGTGATGCCGGTCAGGGCCGTGAAGTAGTTGGACAGTTCGGGGTTGATCGTCGGCCGGACGAGCATTGAGAAATCCGCGCACTCCGAAAAGTGATCGCCTGCATCGACCCGCACCGCGCCGATCTGCACGATCTCGCGGAACTGGCCCGGCGCGGCCCAGCCGCTTTCCTGCGCACCTTCCCAGGACGTGTATTCCAGATCGGCGATGACCACCATCCCCGATGCGGGCACCACGTCGTTCAGCGTGTCGGGCATTCTTTTTTCGTGTCAGAAATCGACGCAGCGTCCGTCGCGTTCCCAGTCGCCGAACCGGGTCGGTTCCGGTCCCTTGGGGCCGCCGATTTCCGTGGCCTTGCCTGTTCCGTCGGCCTTCGATGCGTCCGCAACCTGCATTCCGGCTGACTTGTCCGCCGTATTTTGGGCGGATTTCGGTGCTGAAGTCTCTCCCTCCGGCTTGCGGACGCGGTACTGCGGTGGCGGACGCGTCTGCACGTCGGGCGATTTGTCATGTTTATCGGACATGACGTTGATATGGACGATCAGGCCCTGTTTGCCAAGGGTTTGCCACAGGTTTGCAGGGTATTGCTTGCAGCCGACGCGCCCCCACATTGAGTAGCCGACACGCATTCAGACAAAACAGGACCATACGGGACCACCATGTCGAACTATTTCCGTACCGCGCTGCTGCTGGCCGCCCTGACCGCGATCTTCATGGTCGGCGGATTCCTGCTGGCCGGCCCCCAGGGAATCGTGATCGCGCTGGCCGTCGCCGCGGCGATCAATATTTTCGCCTGGTGGAACTCGGGCAGCGCCGTCCTGCGCTACTACAAGGCCCGCGAACTCAATGATCCGACCCATCCGCTCTATCGGATCGTCGCCCAGCTGGCCGACCGCGACGGGCTGCCGATGCCCCGGGTCTATATCATCGACAACCCCCAGCCCAACGCGTTCGCGACCGGTCGCGGCCCCAACAATGCCGCCGTCGCCGCGACGTCCGGCCTGCTGCAACTGATGAACGAACGCGAAGTCGCGGGCGTCATGGCCCATGAACTGGCGCATGTGAAGAACCGCGACACGCTGATCATGACCATCACCGCGACCTTTGCCGGCGCGATTTCCATGCTGGCCAACTTCGCGCTGTTCTTTGGCGGCAACCGCAACAGTCCGTTCGGCCTCCTCGGCACCATCGCCATGATGATTCTGGCGCCTCTCGCCGCGATGCTGGTGCAGATGGCAATCAGCCGCAACCGCGAGTATCAGGCCGACCGGGAAGGGGCGCTGATCTGCGGCGATCCGGAATGGCTGGCCAGTGCGCTGGAGAAGCTCGAGGCGGGGTCGAAACGCATCGACAACCAGGCCGCTGAGCATAACCCGGCGACCGCGCACATGTTCATCGTCAACCCGCTGCACACCCACAAGCATGACAGCTTGTTTTCAACCCACCCGAATACCGCAAACAGGGTCGCACGCCTGCGGGAAATGTCCGGGGGTCACGGAAAACCGGGAGATACAGCCCCGACCACCGGCGGGCCATGGTCGCGATCAGGGACACCCGCCGGCGGACGATCCGGCGGCCCCTGGGCACGAAAATGAACATGAGTACAGCCAAAAACCCCCAAAATCTGGGTATTCGGCTAACAGATTGTCCACATATTGGGGTTCATACCCCATTTTGTGTACTTGCCCCCCTGTTCCTACATGATCTAGGCTTCGCCCGGGATCAAGGTCGCGCTCGGCGGCCGTTGGGGCAATAAGAAACGAACAGGAACCGGACATGTCTTGGACTGACGAACGGGTAACAATGTTGCGGGATTTGTGGGCCAAGGGCCTGAGTGCGAGCCAGATCGCCGTACAGTTGGGCGGCGTGACGCGCAACGCGGTGATCGGCAAGGCACACCGGCTCGGCCTGGAGAGCCGGCCTTCCCCCATCCGGGGCAATGGCACCGGTTCACGCCGGCGGAACAGGGCCATCGACCGGGCACTCGAGGCCAAGGCCTTGCGCGGGACCATGGCCGATGAGGAAATCGGCGGTGAAAAGATCGTGCCGGACGGCGGCAAACGCATCCCGGAAGCGCCGATCCCGCCATTGGCGCGGCGTGGCGGCGACGTCTCCGACTGCCTGTGGCCGATCGGCGACCCCGGCGATTCAGATTTCAGCTTCTGCGAGGCCGATACCGTTCCCGGGCGGCCCTACTGCGCGGAGCATTGCGCCATGGCGTATATCCGGAAAGACAAAACGGCGGCCTAGTTCCCGCCGGTTCCAGCCATTCGACCGCAGCGGGTTCGATGACCGGCTGCGGTCGATTTGTTTTTGGGGCATAAAGCGCGCCATAAAGCATCATGTCCGATTCCCGCACCGCCGCCTGCCAGATCCTCGACGCCGTCCTCGACGACGGAAAACCCCTGGATACGACCCTCGCCGCCGACCGCACCATGGCGAAGCTCGACCCGCGCGACCGCGCCCAGGCGCGCCGGATCATCGCGACCGTGCTGCGCCGCCTCGGCGAGGTCGATGCGCGAATCTCGGAATGCCTTGACCGGCCGCTGGCCGGCCGCCACGCCCATGTCCGCAACATATTGCGGATCGGCACCGCCGAACTGCTGTTCCTGGAGACCCCGGCCCATGCCGCCGTGGATGGTGCGGTGCGCCTGGCCGGCAAGTACCGGCGCGGCGCCCTCAAGGGGCTGGTGAACGCGGTGCTGCGGCGGATCGGCCGTGAGCCGGAAAGTCGCGAGGGCACCCGATCGCCGGGCGAGATCAACACGCCCAACTGGATGCTCAAGCGCTGGCAGGATGTCTATGGCGCCGACACCGCCCGCGCGATCGCCGACGCCCACCTGATCGAGCCACCACTCGACCTTACCCTGGCCAAACGCGCCGACCCGGCGGAATGGGCGGCAAAACTCGACGCCGAGATCCTGCCCGGCGGCACCCTGCGCCGGCCGACCGGCGGACGCATTTCCGAACTGCCGGGTTTCGACGACGGAATCTGGTGGGTCCAGGACGTGGCGGCGTCCCTGCCGGCGAAGCTGCTGCGCGACGATGCCGAGGCGCGGGTCATCGACCTCTGTGCCGCACCGGGCGGCAAGACGATGCAGCTGGCCAATCGCGGGCCTGCCGTCACGGCGGTCGACATCTCCAACCAGCGGTTGTCGGCGCTCCAGGAAAATCTCGCGCGCACCGGCCTGATCGCGGATATCGTCGATGCCGATGCGACCCAATGGCGGCCCGCGACCCCGGCCGACGCGGTTTTACTCGACGCGCCGTGCACGGCCACCGGCACGATCCGTCGCCATCCCGACATCCCCCACCGCCGCCGCGAAGCCGACATCAAGGCCGCCACCGCGCTGCAGGACCGGCTGCTGTTGGCCGCGGTCAACATGGTCGCCCCGGGCGGCACCATCATCTATTCGGTCTGCTCACTGGAGCCGGAAGAAGGCACCGCGCGCGTCGATGCACTTCTGGCCTCCGGCGCCCCGGTCACGCTCGACCCGATCTCGGCCGACGACTGGCCGGAGCTGGATGGGCTGAAACCGGCCGCGATCACGCCGGCTGGGACCCTGCGGACCTTGCCCTGCCACTGGTCCGAGCGCGGCGGCATGGACGGGTTCTTCGCCGCGCGCCTGATCCGGAACTAGGCCGGGACGCCCCGCGTCGCTTTGCTTGCGGCGCAGTCTGCAAATCGGTTACCAGAAAACCATGGCTCCCTCCTCAAAGGCGGCTCCTGTCCGCATCGCACCCTCGATCCTGGCGGCCGATTTCGCCAGCCTGGGCACGGAAGTGCGCGCGGTCGCCGCCGCCGGTGCCGACTGGATCCATATCGACATCATGGACGGGCATTTCGTGCCCAACCTCACGATCGGGCCCGGTGTCGTGAAGGCGCTGCGCCCGCACTGCGATCTGCCCTTCGACGTGCATCTGATGATCAGCCCGGTCGATTACATGATCGAGCCCTTTGCAGAAGCCGGCGCGGACGTGATCTCCCTCCACCCCGAGGCCGGACCCCACCTGCATCGTTCGCTACAGACGATCCGTGGTCTGGGCAAGAAGGCCGGCGTGGTGCTCAACCCCGCGACGCCGGTCGCGGTGGTCGACGAAGTGATGGACATGGTCGACCTGATCCTGGTGATGAGCGTCAATCCCGGCTTCGGCGGCCAGGCCTTTATCGAGAGCCAGCTGGACAAGATCGCCGCGTTGCGCGCGCGTATCGACGCCCATATGGCCGCCGGTGGCCAACCGATCGACCTCGAGGTCGATGGCGGGATCGACCGGGATACCGCACCCCGCGCCATCGCCGCCGGGGCCAATGTTCTGGTGGCGGGTACCGCCACCTTCCGGGGCGGTCCGGATTCCTATGCCGACAATATTGCCGCCATGCGAGGCGGCGGGTGAGCGGCAACGTCTTTCAGGAATTGCGCTATGGCGTCGGCAAGCTGTTCTACGCCTCGCCGGTCTATCGCTACACCCTGATCGGACGGGCGCCGAACGAACTCGCCATCGTGCCGCCGGATTCCTGGCCCGGCAACGCCGAGCGCGGTACCGCCGTCTCGGCCGGGGAGTTGTCGTTTCTGGGCGAGACCGTACGCGGCGGCAAGCACGCCTGGCGACCGGTCGGCATGAGCGATGCCTGGCTGGCGGAGCTGCACGGTTTCGACTGGCTGCGTGATCTGCGGGCCGTGGGCGGCGATGCCGCGCGACGCCGCGCACGCGATCTGGTCGAGGATTGGATCGAACACCAGACCGGCTGGCAGGAGATCGCCTGGCGCCCCGATATTCTCGCGACGCGGCTGTTCGCCTGGCTCGGCCAGCATGATTTCTTCTGCGCATCCGCGGACGACGACTACCGGCGCCGCTATCTCGCGACCATCGCGCGGCAGGCCAAGCATCTGGCCCGCGTCCTGCCCGGCGGTGTCGAGGGGGCGGGCCTGATCCGGGCCGCCAAGGGCCTCACCGTTGCGGGCGTGGCACTGCCGGGCCACGAAGCGTCGATCCGCCAGGGCCTCCGGATTCTCGAACGCGCCTGCGACCGACAGATTCTGCCCGATGGCGGCCATGTCTCGCGCAACCCGCAAACCCAGGCGACCGTGTTGCGCGACCTGGTGGATGTACGCAGCGCCCTGCTCGCGGCCGAGCAAGATATTCCCGGCTTTCTTCTCGGGGCCATCGACCGCGCCGCGCCCTTCCTGCGCATGCTGCGCCACAACGACGGGCGGCTCGCCCTGTTCAACGGCGGCTGCGAGGGCGAGGACTGGCAGATCGACATGCTGCTGGCACAGGCCGATGCGCGTGGCCGGGCCCCGTCTAGCGCGCCGCACACCGGATTTGAACGCATTGTCGCCAACCGCACCGTGGCGCTCCTGGACACGGGCACCCCGCCACAGGCGGGGCTCGATATCCACGCCCATGCGGGCACGCTGAGCCTCGAGGTCTCGATCGGCAAGGAGCGGATGATCACGAACTGCGGTGCGCGACCCGGCAACCGTGACCCGTGGGCCACCGTCCAGCGATCATCGGCCGCGCATTCGACGATGGTCGTTGACGACACGAACTCATCGGAAATTCTCGCCGACGGCACGTTTGGGCGGCGGCCGCAGAATGTCCGCGTCGAACGCAGTGAAGACGACGGCAATATCTGGGTGAACGCCGGCCATGACGGCTATGTGCCGGCCTTCGGGCTGGAACATGAGCGGCGCATCTATATGGCCATGGATGGGGACGATATTCGTGGCGAAGACGTGCTGAGCCGGGCCGGGGTCGCGGACAAGGCCCGCCCGGCAATGGGTTTCGCCCTGCGGTTCCACCTCCACCCCACCGTCCAGGCGTCCTTGGTGCAAAACGGTTCGGCCGTGCTGCTGCGCCTGCCGAGCGGCATCGGCTGGCGGCTGATCGCGGAGGGCGGCACCGTCTCGCTGGCGGAAAGCATCTATCTTGGCGAGACCGAAGACGTGCGCCGCAGCGAACAAATCGTGGTGTCCGGCGCACTCGAAGCCGGCGCCAGTGCGGCCCGGGTCAAATGGGCGCTGAAAAGAGTTCCGAAGAAGAGCTGAACAGGACCGCCGCACAACCTCATTCGACGGCTTCCATAGCACCGCTTTAGCGATAGTCCTTACCCTTCCTTAACCATCCTCACCGACCATGGGCATCCTTGGGCCGGGTTCCGGCAAAGCGTATGTGAGGGTGAATTGTCCAAAGTCCTGGTGACCGGCGCCGGCGGTTTTATCGGCTCCCATCTCGTCGAGAAACTCGTGGCGGAGGGCGCCGATGTGCGCGCCTTTGTCGAATATGATTCCCGCGGCTCCTGGGGCTGGCTCGACGATTCGGACCCCGGGATTCGCGATGCGGTTGAGGTTATCGCGGGTGACATCCGCGATTCCCACGCCGTCCGTCAGTCCATGTCGGGTTGCGACACCGTGTTCCACCTCGCGGCCCTTATCGGCATTCCCTATTCCTACCTGGCGCCGGAAAGCTACGTCGATACCAACGTGACCGGCACGCTCAATATCGTGCAGGCGGCCACCGACCTCGGCGTCGGCCGCGTCATCCACACCTCGACGAGCGAGGTCTACGGGACCGCCCAGTATGTCCCGATCGACGAAGCCCATCCGCTCAACCCGCAAAGCCCCTACGCCGCCACGAAGGTCGGCGCCGACCAGATCGCCCTGTCCTACGGCCGCTCGTTCGGCACCCCCGTGACCGTCGTGCGCCCGTTCAACACCTTCGGCCCCCGGCAATCGGCGCGCGCCGTCATCCCGACCATCATCACCCAGCTGGCGAATCACGACCGGAGCAGCGGCCCGGCGACCATTCAGCTCGGGGCGACCGCCCCGACCCGCGATTTCACTTTCGTCGGCGACACCGTGCTCGGATTTCTCGCCGCCGCAGATTCGCCCGCAGCGAGCGGTGAGGTGATCAATCTCGGCACCAACTTCGAGATCTCCGTCGGCGAGACCGCCGAGGCGATCGCGGCCGAGATGGGTATCGATATCCGGATCGAGACGGAGGATCAGCGCCTTCGGCCCGACGCCTCCGAGGTGGAGCGCCTGTGGTGTGACAATCGCAAGGCCGCCGCCATGCTCGGATGGCAGCCGACCCATGTCGGCCTCGAGGGCTTCCGCCGCGGGCTCGCCGCAACGATCGACTGGTTCGCGGCACCCGCGAACCGGGCCGGCTACAAGGCGCATCTCTATAATGTCTGAGGTTGCACACGCCGCAGTCGCAGGGCATGCAAGCCCCGAAGCCGTCGCCGACGACGTGCTGGACCGGATCACCACTGTCCTGCCCCACGCCGGCGGCCCGTACCCGCTGCACGCCCCCGAGATCGACGGCAACGCCTGGGACTATGTGAAGGACTGCCTCGACACCGGTTGGGTGTCGTCGGTGGGCGCGTGGGTGGACCGGTTCGAGGGGGAGCTCGCCGACATCACGGGCGCACGGCACGCCGTCGCGACCGTCAACGGCACCGCCGCCCTGCATGCCGGGCTTCTCACCGTCGGCGTCAAACCAGGTGACGAAGTGCTGGTTCCCTCCTTCACATTCGTCGCCACAGCCAACGCCGTCAGCTATTGCGGTGCCACGCCCCACTTCGTCGACTGCGAAGCCGAGGGTCTCGGAATCGACCCTGTCGCGCTGGAGAGGCATCTCGAGAGTATCGGCGAACTGCGCGGACAGTCCCAGATCAATCGGGAAACGGGTGCCACTATCCGCACGATGGTGCCGGTTCATTGCTACGGACTTCCGTCGAACATGGCGGCGCTGTGTGACGTCGCGGCGCGATACAAGCTGACAATCGTCGAGGATGCGGCGGAGTCCCTCGGCAGCGTCATCGGCGACACCCACACCGGGCGGTTCGGCCGGATCGGCGCCTTCAGCTTCAACGGCAACAAGACCATCACCACCGGCGGTGGCGGCGCGCTGATTACCGACGACGAGCTGCTCGCGCGACGCCTGCGCCACCTGACGACGACGGCGCGGGTAAATGACGGCGCAGATCTGGTTCATGACATGGTCGGCTACAATTACCGGCTGCCGAACATCAACGCCGCGCTCGGTTGTGCCCAGCTCGAAACTCTCGATGCAAAGCTCAATGCAAAGCGCGACCTCGCCGCACACTACGCGGGCGCCTTCAGCTCGGTGACGGGGGTCCGGCTTCTGTCATCCCCACCCTGGGGCGACAGCAACAACTGGCTGTGCGGGCTCATCTTCGATGAACCCGACGCACGCGACCTCGCACTGACCCGCCTGAACGACAATGGATATCAATGCCGCCCCTTCTGGGCGCCGCTTCATGACATGGCGATGTATGCGGGTGCACCCCGCGCGACGCTTGCGGTCACCGAACGGCTGGCCGCCTGCGGCCTGACCTTGCCCTCCGGCGCAGGGCTGGGCGCTGAAATAAAGCGTTAACCGTCAATCGATCGTTAAAGTTTTTCGCGAATTCTATGCAGTGAAATCATGGATTCCGCAGTCGCTCATATTACCCCTCCGGCCCCCGCGCCCGCGCCCGCCGAACAGTCGTCGGTCGAACAGGTCGCGCCCCCGCAAACGCGGCTCGCGCAGAGCCTGATCGGGCCGGACACATCCATTCACACATTGATCGAACGGTTCACGGCCTGGACCGTTCAGATCGGCCTCGTTGTCGACCGGCAACGCAAGCTGATCGGCACCGTCACCGACGGTGACATCCGGCGGGGACTCCTGCGCGGCGTCGCGACCGACGCGCCCGTACGCGCGATCATGAACCCCGCACCGCGCACCATTCGCTTCGGCGAACCGCGCGGCGATGTTCTCGCCTTCATGCGCCGGGAGAAAATCAAGCATATCCCGGTCATCGACTTCGCCGGGCGCGCCGTCGATCTGATCACGATCGACACCCTTCTGGCACCGCACGACCAGCCCTACCGGGTCGTGCTGATGGCCGGCGGCGAAGGCTTGCGCCTGCGTCCGCTGACCGAGCACACACCGAAACCGATGCTCGATGTCGGCGGCCGCCCGATTCTCGAGACCATCGTTCGGCGCCTGGCCAATTCAGGTTTCTCCGAATTCCATATCTCTGTGAACTACCGCGCGAACGTCATCCGCAATCATTTCGGCGACGGCGCCTCCATGAATGTGGATGTCTCCTATATCGAGGAGGACATGCCGCTCGGCACAGCCGGGCCCCTGGCGAAGCTGTCGCGCGAGGCGAGCGCGCCCGTCCTGGTCATGAACGGCGACATCCTGTCCAAGGTGGACCCGGTGCAGATGATCGATTTCCACCGCGAGAACGGTGCGGCGGCCACGATGGCGGTCCGCAGCTACGAAGTGCAGGTCCCCTACGGTGTCGTCGATATCGACGACCATGAAATCAGGGGACTGCGCGAGAAACCCGTCACACGCCACTTCATCAATGCCGGCATCTATGTCCTCGGGCCCGAAGCGCTGGACATGGTCCCCGACGACCGCGCGTTCGACATGCCGGACCTGTTCGAAGCCTGCCGCAACGCCGGTCTCTCGACACTGGCCTATCCGGTCCAGGAATACTGGGTCGATATCGGTCAGCTCGACGATTACCGGCGGGCCAACGAAGAGTTCGCGCAGATCTTCTGATCCCTGCGGTCGCGCTAGAGCTGCCAGCGGCGGTAACCTGCAGGCATTTCGGTGCCCCGCCACATGCCCTTGATATCCGCCAGCAATCCGCCCTCGGCGAGGAGTCCGGCCAGCTTCTCCGGACCCAGCTCGCCATACTCGTGATGGCGCACCGCGCCGATGACCGCATCATAACCCGCACCATCGTCGAGCGAGGCGAGCAGTTCGATTCCGAAAAACTGCTGCGCCTCATCCGGGTCGGCATGAGGGTCATGCACATCGACGCCATGCCCCATATCACGCAAGGCCGAAATAATATCGACCACGCGGGAGTTGCGCAGATCGGGCACGTTCTCCTTGAACGTCAGACCCAGGACGAGCACCCGTGCCTTGGGAGCCTCGAGACGCTCGGCGACTTCGCGCGCGATATACCCGCCCATGCCGTCATTGATCCGCCGGCCGGCGAGGACGACTTCCGGGTTATGTCCCACCGCCTGCGCGGCATGGGCCAGATAGAACGGGTCAACACCGATGCAGTGCCCCCCCACGAGGCCGGGCTGGAACGGCAGGAAATTCCACTTGGTATTGGCCGCGTCGAGCACGTCCAGGACGTTCAGGTCGAGGCCGTTAAGAATCACGGCCACTTCGTTGACGAAGGCGATGTTGATATCGCGCTGGGCATTCTCGATGACCTTGGCGGCCTCGGCCGTGCGAATGTCACGCGCCTCGAAAACATCCCCGCCATTGACCGCGCCATACATGGCGACAAGCTGCGCGGTCACTTCCGGGGTTTGCCCGGCGACGACCTTGGTGATCCGGTCGACGGTATGTTCGCGGTCTCCGGGATTGATCCGTTCGGGCGAATATCCGAGGAAGAAATCGACCCCGCATTTCAGTCCAGACCCAGCTTCGAGAATGGGTCCGCAAACATCTTCGGTGACGCCGGGATACACGGTGGACTCGAAGACAACCGTCGCGCCGGCCTCGAGGTTGCGGCTCACCGTCTCGCTGGCGCCGCGAATCGGGCGCAGGTCCGGTTTATTGTCCCCATCGACCGGGGTGGGCACCGTCACAATGAAAATATCCGTCCCCGCGAGCGCGGCTTCATCATCGCTGAAGCGCATCTTCGTGTCGCGCAGCGCGGAGGGCTCCACTTCCTCCGTCCGATCTTCCCCGGCCACAAGTTCGGCAATCCGCGTTGCATCGATATCGAAGCCCGTCACTTCGAAATGGCGGGCGAGATGGATCGCCAGCGGCAGGCCGACATAACCGAGGCCGACGACAGAAATGCGTGGTGAGGAGGACATCTTCTTCCGCTCCGCTGTGTGCCGCGCCATCGCGACATTGCGGGTGGCTCATAACGCGGACAGGGGCGCGATGCCAAGTCCGATAGATCGCGCGATCAGCAGGGTTTTGCGACAATTCCGCTTGCATCGGCTCATGTTTTGACGCAACAGGGTCGAAAATCCTCAACGCGCGAAGAAAACCAGAGAAATTCGGCTGGCCCTCTTGCGTTGCCTTAAGGACTGACCTATGTGGTTCGCCACAAACATCGTGTGAATTAAAATAACCAACAAGAAATTTGTGTACAATGGACCGTTTGGACATACTCGAATCCCGTAGCGTCTACATCCTGCGCGAGGCCTACGCCTGCGCCCGCCCGCTCGCCATGCTCTGGTCGATCGGCAAGGATTCCAATGTCGTGCTCTGGCTCGCGCGCAAGGCCTTCTTCGGAAAGGTGCCGTTCCCGGTGGTGCAGCTCGACACCGGCATGGAGCTCGACGAGGTCTATGCCTACCGCGATCAGTATACGAAAGAGTGGGACCTCGACCTGATCGTTATCGATTGTCCGCCCGAAAGCGAAATGGACCCGAGCCTGCCGCCGATGACACGCGCGGCCGCCCGCAAGAGCGCCGGCTTGGCCAACCTTCTGGCGGACGGTGGCTATAAGGGTATCTTCGTCGGGATCAGGCGCGACGAGGAAGCAACCCGCGCCAAGGAACGCGTGTTCAGCCCCCGCGCGACCGACGGGGCATGGGAGTTCCGTGACCAGCCCGCCGAGTTCTGGGATCAATACACGACCGACACCCCCGAGAACGCCCATCTGCGCATTCACCCGTTGCTGCACTGGACCGAAATCGACATCTGGCGATACAGCCAGCGAGAGAATATCCCGATCAACCCGCTCTATTTCTCCCAGGGCGGGAAGCGCTATCGCTCTTTGGGAGAGAAGAACATCACGGCCCCGATCGACAGCGACGCGGCAACCATCGACGAGATTATCGAGGAACTCGAGATGACCCGGGAACCCGAACGCGCGGGACGGCTGATGGACACCGAAGCCGAAGATTCCTTCGAGCGCCTGCGCACCTCGGGGTACATGTAATGGCCAACGCACAGACCATCGCCGATCCCGTCAAAGCCCGCCCGGCACCCGAGCAGCAAATGCGCGTGGTGATCGTCGGCCATGTCGATCACGGAAAATCCACGCTGGTGGGCCGCCTGTTCCACGACACCGGCCAATTGCCTGACGGCAAACTCGAAGCCATCGAGGAAATGTGCCGACGGCGCGGGATGCCGTTCGAATGGGCGTTCCTGATGGATAGCCTGAAGGCGGAGCGCGACCAGGGCATCACGATCGATACCTCGCAGATATGGTTCCGTCACGATGCGCGCGAATATGTGCTGATCGACGCACCGGGCCATCGCGAGTTCATCCGCAACATGGTAACCGGTGCATCGAATGCCGATGCGGCATTGCTGATGATCGATGCCGACCAGGGCGTGCGCCGCCAGTCACGCCATCATATGTATCTGCTGCAACTGCTCGGGGTTCGCGAGGTCGCCGTCGCCGTGAACAAGATGGACCTCGTCGATTATGACGAAGATCGCTTCCGCGCCATCGAGGCCGAGTATCGCCAGTATCTCGAGGGGATCGGCATCACGCCGCGCCAGATCATTCCGATTTCGGCGCGCGAGGGCGACAACGTCGCAACGACGTCAGACAAGATGGACTGGTACAAAGGGCCGACCATTCTCGAGACCCTGCCGCAGTTCGAGCACCCGGCATCCGCAGCCGAGCAACCGCTGCGCCTGCCGCTGCAGGACGTCTACAAGTTCGACGAGCGTCGCATCCTTGCCGGACGGATCGAATCGGGTACCCTGAATGTCGGCGACGAACTTGTCTTCTCGCCCAGCAACCGGACGGCCCGGGTGGAATCCATCGAAAGCTGGAACACCGACGGGAACGCGACCACGGCGCGCGCCGGCGAATCCGTCGGCATCACGCTCGACGAACAGATTTTCGTGGAACGCGGCGAGATCGCCAGCCACGAGATGGCGGCGCCGATCGAATCGGACGTGTTTCATGCCCGCCTCTTCTGGCTGGCGGAGACACCGCTGGAGATCGGCGCCACATGCGAACTCAAGATCGGCCCGAAACGGGTCGATGCCGTGGTCGAGCAGATCGAGCGGGTGATCGATATCGACGCATTGTCGGACCATGACGCGACACGGGTCGTGCGCGACGAAATCGCCGACGTTGTGATCCGCACGAGCCAGCTCGTCGCCTTCGACGATCACGACAACCTGCCGCACACGGGACGGATCGTCGTCGTCGACAGACATCTGACTTTGGGTGGCGGCGTCGTTTCGCTCGGCATCTATCCCGATCAGCGCCAGGCGGTCACGGTGCGCGGCACCAATCTGACGGAGGTCGATCATCGCGTCGATCCGGCCCGACGGGTTGCTCGCAACCGTCACAAGCCCGGCGTGCTTTGGTTCACCGGCCTGTCGGGCGCGGGCAAATCGACCCTGGCGATGGCGCTGGAGCAGCGTCTGTTCGACAAGGGCTATCAGGTCTATGTGCTGGACGGCGACAATGTGCGGACGGGGTTGAATGCCAATCTGGGCTTCTCGCCGGAAGACCGCGCCGAAAATATCCGGCGCGTGGGCGAGGTCGCGGCACTGCTGGCGGATGCCGGCCTGATCGTGATCACGGCCTTCATCTCACCCTATCGTGCCGACCGCGATCGGGCGCGCGAAGCGGCGGGCGACACCTTCCATGAAGTCTTCATCGACGCGGATGTCGCGACATGCGAATCGCGCGATCCGAAAGGGCTCTACAAACGGGCCCGCGCGGGAGACATCAAGGAATTCACGGGTATCTCCGCCCCCTATGAGGAGCCGGCGGATCCCGACATCAGCGTCGATACGAGCGGCCGCAGCATCGAGGAATGTGTCGACGAACTGGTGGTTTACGTGACGGAGAATTTCAGCAACCCGCGATAATTCACCTAAGCGCATGAAATACTTGACGTTCACCGCCTGAACACCATATGTTCACAAAGTGAACACCGCGCATGAGCAACGCTGAACGCATACCGGTCGGCAAAGCCGACGATTCCGAGATCACTCTCGGTATCCTGAACGCCATTCACGAGAATGAGCGCATCACCCAGCGTACGGTCGCACAGGATCTGGGCATCGCGCTCGGGCTGACGAATGCCTATCTGAAACGCTGTGTGAAGAAGGGCCTGATCAAGGTCAGCCAGGCGCCGGCAAACCGGTATGCCTACTACCTCACACCCCAGGGGTTTACCGAGAAGAGTCGGCTGACGGCCGAATATCTGTCGGACTCATTTCGTTTCTTCCGCGACGCGCGCAGCCAATGCACCGACGCCCTGAACGAAGCCGGCCGACGGGGCTGGAATCGTATCGCCCTCTATGGCGCAAGCGAACTGACCGAAGTCGCCTCTTTGTGTGAGGCGTCGGGCGTCGAGATTGTCGCTATCGTGGACCCCGCCCACACGCAGGCCAGTTTCGCCCATCTGCCGGTCGTGCCGTCAATCAACGAAGCCGGCGACATAGACGCGTTGCTGCTGACGGTGCTTTCGAATCCGCAGGCGGCCTACGATTCGCTCCTGCGCGAATATCCCGCAAGCCGGGTTATCGTGCCCGGCCTCTTGCAGATCAGCGTACCGCCGGTCGAAGAGGCGCAGCCATGAACCCGACAATGAACGACGCGAAACGCTGGTTCGTCGTCAAGACCCACCCCAATGGTGAATTCAAGGCGCTGGCGCATATCCTGCGCCAGGGGTTCGATGGATATCTTCCCCGTTACATCAAGCGCCGACGCCACGCCCGCAAGACAGACAGCGTCCAGAAGCCGCTCTTTCCCGGCTACCTGTTCGTGGGCATGGACCCCGAGCGCGCGCGGTGGCGGGCGCTAAATTCGACCGTCGGTGTGAGCGAACTGATCTGCCACAGCGGGCAACCCGCACCCGTGCCGGACAATGTCATCGACGATATTCGCCGCCACGAGGATGCGAGCGGGTATGTCATCCTCGGCGAGCGCGCCGGCCTGCAGAAGGGCGACAAGGTTCGCATTACCGAAGGCTCAATGGCCGACCATATCGGTATTTTCGATGCGCCTTCGGACCAGCATCGCGTTTTTCTTCTGCTGAATCTGCTGGGTCGTCAGGTCCGCGTGAAAATGCCGATGACCGCGTTGGCCCCCGCCGGCTGACAGGCGAATTAACCCCGGCGCGGTTTCAAGCCGTTTCGGATAGCGGCGTATCGGTGACGATGAGCCCCTGTCGCTGCAATAGCCATTCGGCAAGTTCCAGTTCAAACGGCTCGTCGATATTCGCAATCGGACGTTCGATAATGACGGCTGCACAGGCCTCATCGAGGATGGGTGCGCCGTCGAGAAACGGTTCACGGCGCAGCGCATAGCAAAGCCCGTTGCGGTGGTAGAGCGGCGGCACGTCCTGGCGGCGCGCCGTGCGCGCGCCTTCCTCGAGCAGAAACCCGACCCGGCCCTCGTTGACCGTCAGGGTTTTCTGCGGCGCGTAATGCGCCGGTGTGGGGCTGACCGTCGCCGCGCCATGAAACGCGCCGCCAAACAGCGCCGTCATCGTGGCCGTCAGGTCGGCCGGTTGGCGCAGGGGGCTCGTCGGTTCGAGCAGAACCGAGACATCAAAACGCCGCCCGTAATGATCTTCGGCTGACCGCCAGGCATGACGCCACATATCGTCCGAGGATGCCGTATCACCGGCCAGATCCGCCGGCCGCAGAAACGGCGCATCACCGCCCTGACGCGCGACCTCGGCGGCGATCTCGGCATCGTCGGTCGAGACGATGACCTGATCGATCCAGTTCTGCGACACGGCCAGCCGTGTCGCCCGGCCGACGAGCGTAAGCCCGCCGAGCCGCTTCATGTTTTTCCCCGGAATACCCTTGGAACCACCACGCGCCGGTATCACGGCGAGGACCGCCGGTGAACGGCTTCCGTCTGCCCAGCTCATGGCGTCGTCACCTCAACCGTCAACATGCAAATCCGACCAGGCAATCAGGCGATCGGACGGGACATCGCGTACCAGCGTTCGCCCGACGACCGCATCGATGTCATTCTCGGGAATGCCCGTCGCGGGTTTCTTGGCGAGCAACATGTCCTCGGTAACAAGTGTGCCGGCCGCAAGGTCATGCTTCGGCGCCAGGCTGCGCCCGAACATCGCGCGCATGTCCGCAAGATCTTCCGCGACCGCGTCCTTGTCTGCGGGGTGCGCATCCATTGTCGCGACGGCATCACGCATATCGGACACCGTCCGGAACTGATCAACGGTCAGCGACGACGGTACATCCGGCCCGAACATCCGTTCCGACAATGTGAGGTGCAACTCGACGACGGCCGCGCCGCGCGCGATCGCGGCGAGCGCCGGCCAGGGTTGCCCCGAATGATCGGACAGCCCCACCGGACAGGCGTAGCGCGCGCGCATCTCCGCCATGACATTGAGGCCGACATCCTCGAGCAGCGTGGGGTACCGGCTGACACATTGGAGCACGGCAACCGATGACCCTGCCGCGCCGATCTCGCTGACCGCGGCATCGATATCACCCCAGGGGCTCATCCCCGTCGACAACAGAACGGGCTTTGCGTCGGCACAGATGGCCGCGACCATTCCCCGGGTGCGAACCTCACCCGAGGCAATCTTCCAGACCGGGACATCCAGCCGCCGCAACAGGGCGACGGCCTCGAGCGAGAAGGCCGAACTCATGAAATCCAGTCCGGACGACCGCGCATGGTCGGCGAGTCCGGCCCATTGTTCGGCGCTGAACTCCATGCGCCGCCAATAGTCGAGCCGGGTTTTGTCCTGCTTACTGAACGCCACGCGAAAGGGCTCGTCGCGTGTCGATTCGGCATCTGCAATATGCGTCTGAAACTTGACGGCATCCGCTCCCGCATCCACCGCGGCATCAATGAACATATGCGCCGTCCCCAGCGATCCGTCATGTGCTTGCGCGACCTCGGCAATCAGATAGGCGGGCGCATCGCCACCCACGGTGCGGCCCGAAATTTCAAACGAATGGTCCTCATCATGTGCATGCATGGGCTTTGTCATCCGGTTTCTCGTTCGCCGCGCTGCGCCACGGGTGGAAAACCCGGCACATTCGGCCTCACCCATTGAATGCGAGTTTGGTTAAGAAAGCCCTACAATCAGGGCGAAACAGCCGGAAATGCGGCCCGCACCGCCCTGAACATCTGTTGCGATGCAGCGGAATGCGGGATCACGGATATGCCTGCCGCGCCAGTTGATGTAGGTAGCACTCGGACACCCGATCTAATCTGAACCACCCACCGCGCGCAGACCCGCTCATTCCGGCCCCGGCCCGACCGAAGCAGCCCTTCCAGACCGATGCAAAAACACCTTTTGATGTTCGCCAAACTGGCCGTCTCCGTCGCCCTGATCACGTGGGTGCTCGGCGGAATCGACTTCGCGGAGGTCCTCGGGAAACTGGCGGACGCGCAGATTCCCTGGATCGGTCTGGCGGCCCTTTTCTTCGCCGCGATCGTCGCCCTGGGCACGGCGCGCTGGCGGCTGGTTCTCAGAAGCCTGAACGTCGAACTTCCCGCGACGACAGCGCTGCGGCTTTTCCTCATCGGCATGTTCTTCAACCAGACGCTACCGTCGAGCATCGGCGGTGACGCAATGCGCGTGTTCTATCTGTGGCGGACCGGCGTTGGCGTGCAAACCGCAACCAACAGCGTTCTGCTGGACCGGATCATCGGCCTGATCGTTCTGATTGTCGCTACGACAGCGATCACCCCGCTACTGGTCGAGAAACTCGACAACCCCATCGCGGCAACGGGATTGATCGCCGTCCTCACGGGCGGCTGGTCCGCCGTGGTCATGTTGTGCGTGTTCGACAATTCCCTGACCCGGCGATTTCAGCATATTCGCATCATCAACTTCGCGATCCTGCTGTCGCGGGATGCGGTCGCCCTTTGCCTGCGCCCGGGCGTTGCGATCCCCACTCTGTGTCTGTCCATCGCCATCCACGCGGCGACCATCGCGCTCGCCTGGAGCCTCGATCACGCGCTGGGCGGGGAAGCTGGTTTCCTGGTTTACATGGTCGCAATGACACCGACGATCCTGCTGGTCAGCATCCCGATCTCGATCGCCGGTTGGGGGGTCCGCGAGCAGATCCTGGTCATTCTGCTCGGCGCCCTCGGGATCGGTGCAACCCAGGCCGTCAGTGTATCGATCCTGTTCGGCATCGTTCTGCTGGTCGGCGGGCTGCCCGGCGGGGTGCTTTGGCTGGTCACGAAAAGACCGCCTCGGTAGACGCGGATTTCAGACCCGAAAAACTGCTTTTCGCGGTCGTTGACGGTGCGTCAGCAGACTTGACTGAATCACCCTTGCCAACATACTGTTCACAAAGTGAACGCTCCGGGTGAAATCCGGTTCGTGATCACTTCGTGTGCATACGGAATTGTTCGTAAAAACAGTGTACTGGCCGCCAGGGTCGGAAATTCCGGTCTCGGTTTTTATGCGGTCCCCGGGCCGGATTTAGTGCACTGACCGCGCCGTTTCGTATGTGACATTCGATGTGCGAATCCGCCCTCGGCAGGGCGGTTGCGACACATTTGGTTCGGGAGATTGATTCACCCGGACTGCGGTAGCATGGAAAATTCAAATTGCCCCCGGTAGTCGTCGTTCAGGCCCGCATGAGTTCGGCACGCTTGCCGGGCAAGGTGTTGCGTCCGGCCCACGGCAAGCCATTGCTCGGCTACCTGCTTGAGCGGCTGGCGCGCCTGGCGCCCGATATCCGGACCGTGGTGGCAACGTCCGGCAATGCCGACGACGACCCGGTGGCCGCTTTCTGTCACACACAAAGCGTGACCTGCGTACGTGGGCCGCTGGATGATGTTGCCTCGCGTTTCATAAAGGCGCTCGACGAGACGGGCGCCGACGCCTTTGTCCGGGTCAGCGGGGACAGCCCGCTGCTCGACACAACGCTCGTCACCGAGGCGCGCGCCCTCTACGCAAAAACGACAGCCGACCTCGTGACCAACGTGAAACATCGCACCTACCCCAAGGGAATGTCCGTCGAACTGCTCGACGCCGGCGCTTTCCGCCGGGCCCGAACCTTGATGACGTCGGCTGAGGATATCGAGCATGTCACCCCGCTGTTTTATCGAACAGCCGAGGACTGGCGCATTGCCGAATTCACCAGCGGCCGGGCGCTCGGAGATATCAATCTGAGCGTCGATACCGAAGACGATTTCCGAGCGTTCGAGACACTGGTGGCAAGAATGGATGCGCCCCATTGGTCCTATGGTCTCGACGAGATCCTGAAACTGCGCGCCGGCGTCGAATTGGCGTCAACATGAACGATCATGAATTAAGGGTCGGAATCATCGGTCTCGGGGTCGGCGAGGCCCATATCGCCGGGTTCGAACAGGATTCCCGCTGCCGCGTGACAACGCTTTGCGATATCGACGAAACTCATCTGGGCGAAGTGTCCGCCCGGCATCCGAATGCCCGAACCACCCCCAGCCCGAAAGATGTGCTGGACGACCCGGACATCGACGCCGTCTCGATCGCATCCTATGACGACGCCCATGCCGCACAGGTTCTGGCGGCGGTCTCCGCGGGCAAACATATTTTTGTCGAGAAACCGCTTTGCTTTCACGACGAGGAGTTCGCGGCCATATCCGAGGCGCTGACCCGACGCCCCGATGTTCAGATATCGTCGAACCTCATCCTTCGGAAGTATCCGCGATTCGCGCGGTTGAAGGCCCTTCTGGACAGCGACGAGCTGGGCGATATCTACTATCTGGAAGGCGACTATAATTATGGCCGGATGGAGAAAATCCTCAACGGATGGCGCGGCACGTTGCCGTTCTATTCGGTCACCCATGGCGGCGGCATCCACATGATCGACCTGCTGCTTTGGCTCACCGGCCGGCGGCCCGTGGAGGTATCGGCCATGGGCACGCAACGCGCCTCCCGTGACACCGAATTTTCTTTCAATGACACCGTCGTCGCCCTGCTTCGGTTTCCCGACGACAGCATCGCAAAGGTCAGCGCAAACTTTCCGTGCGTCTATCCCCACTTCCACGACGTGGTTGTGTTCGGCACGAACGGCACCTGGCGCAACGCACCCGACGCGGCGCGGCTCTATCGCAGCCGCGACCCCGAAACGCCGCCGGACCTTCTCGACGATCCCTATCCCGGGTCGTTCAAGGGCGACCTGATCCCGTCCTTCGTGTCGTTGCTTCTCGATGGCGGGGATGCCGAGGTGTCACGCGCGGACGTGCTGGACGCGATGGCCGTATCGCTGGCCATTGAACGCGCGGTGACAACCGGCAAACCGCAAGACATCAACTATCACTGAGTGAACCACGCCCGTGACTGACATACCTTTCGGACGCCCGATGATCGAAGACGAAGAGCGCGCCGCCGTGATGGCCGCACTCGACGACCCGATCCTGGCGCATGGCCCGCGTGGCCGACAGTTCGAGGCCGACTTCGCGGCCTGGACCGGGGCCCCCGAGGCGCTCACCGTATCTTCCTGCACGGCCGGGCTGCATCTGGCCTGGTTCACATGCGGGATTGGTCCGGGAGACGAGGTGATCGTCCCGGCCCAGACCCACACCGCGACGGTGCACACCGTCGCCTATACCGGTGCCACGCCGGTGTTCGTGGATGCCGAACCGAATACCGGCAACATCGACCTCGACGCGCTGGCCGCCGCCATCACGCCCAGGACCCGCGGCATCGCCGTCGTCCACTATCTCGGCATGCCGGTGGACATGGTGCGGGTGATGGAGATCGCCGCGGCGCATGACCTGTTCGTGCTCGAGGACGCGGCGCTGGCCATCGGCACCCGGCTCGACGGGGTGCATGCCGGCCTGTTTGGCGATGCCGGCGTGTTCTCCTTCTACCCGGTCAAGCACATGACCACCGCCGAAGGCGGCATGGTCATCACCCGTGACAGCGATCTTGCCGGCCGCATGCGCCTGCGCAAGGCGTTCGGAGTCGACCGCGCCATGCACGAACGCAAGGTCCCCGGCATCTATGATGTGGTCACACTGGGCTACAATTTCCGGATGAACGAACTACAGGCGGCCATCGGCGTCGAGCAGGTCAAGAAACTGGATCGTTTTCTCGGCCAGCGGCGCGCGAATTTCGAAGTGCTCGACGGCGGCCTGCGCGACGTAGCCGGGCTGACATTGTTCGACCGGCCCGAGGGGCGTTTCGTTTCAGGCCACTACTGCTTCAACGTCATGCTGGATGCCGGCGACGCCGACAAGCGCACGGATGTCATCCAGGCCCTGAACGCCCGGGGCATCGGCACATCGGTCCATTATCCCGGACCCGTGCCTCAGACCACCTATTATCGCGACCGGTTCGGGCATGCCCCCGAAGACCATCCGGTTGCCAGCTGGATCAGCAATTGTTCGATCGCCCTTCCTGTCGGGCCTCATCTCGATGAGAGCCACATGGAAACCATTGTCGCGGCGGTCAAAGATGTCACAAGCGAGGTTCTCTCATGACCATCCCGATCGCCAACCGCCGGATCGCCCTGGTCGGCGGCGCCGGTTTCATCGGCCATAATCTGGCCCTACGCCTGAAGGCGCTGGGTGCGGACGTGCATATCATCGACAGTCTGCAGGTGAACAACCTGTACGCGTTCGGAAACTCCCAGAACGATATGGTCAACCGCGAGCTCTATATCCAGATCACCCAGGAGCGGCTCGACCTGCTGCGCCAGGCGGATATCCCCGTGCATCTTCAGGATGCGCGGGAGTATCACGCGCTGTCCAACATGCTCTCGGACATCGAGCCTCAGGTTGTCGTCCAGCTCGCGGCGGTCTCCCACGCCAACCGGTCGAACAAGGACCCCTACAGCACCTTCGACCACAGCCTGCGTACACTCGAGAACGCGCTCGACTATTCGCGCGGCACGGTTGAGCATTTCGTCTTCTTCTCCTCCTCGATGGTCTATGGAAATTTCCACGGGAACACGGTCACCGAGGACACGATCTGCGATCCGCTCGGCATCTATGGCGCCCTGAAGTTCGCCGGCGAGAAAATGGTCATCGCCTACAATCAGGTGTTCGATCTTCCCTACACGATCGTGCGGCCGTCGGCGCTCTATGGCGAGCGCTGCGTCAGCCGGCGCGTCGGCCAGATCTTCATCGAGAACGCCATCCAGGGCGCCGATGTCACGGTTTTCGGCGACGGCACCGACGCCCTCGACTTCACCTATATCGGCGATCTTGTGCAGGGTATCGAGAAGGTGATCGAGAACGAGAACTCCCGCAACGAGACCTTCAACCTGACCTATGGCGGCGCACGTTCAATCGCGCAGATGGCCGAGATCATCGAGGCCCATTTCCCGGACGTCCGCGTGAAGTATGAGGACCGCGATGTGCTGATGCCGGAGCGCGGTACGCTGTCGGTCGACAAGGCACGCCGTCTGATCGGCTACGACCCGCAATTCCCCCTCGACAAGGGCTTCGTCGAATATATCGAGTGGTACAAGAACCTGTTCGAGCGCAAAGGCAATCAGCTGGCGGCCTCGTGAGCCCATCGGGTCTGACAGAGGATGCCTGGCTCGGTGAACGGCTTGGTAAACCGGCGTGGCATCTCGCCGCCGATGCCGCGCCGTCCCGTATCGATGTGCCGACACCGGCATTCATCGATGCCCGCGTGCCGGTTGCCGACCTGGCACGACCCCAGGCTCTGCGGGCCGCGGGTTTCACGCTTGTCGATACAAGCCTCAGCTTCTTGCGAACAGGCAGGGTCGAGACAGCACAGTTCAACGCCGATGTCGGCATGGGTGACCCCGACGACGCCGACCACGTGGCGCGGATCGCCGGTGAAAATTTCAGGACCGACCGTTTTCATGCCGACCCGGAGATCGACGACCGGATCGCAGACCGGATCAAGGCCGACTGGGCGAGAAATTTTTTCGCCGGCCAGCGCGGCGAATGGATGGTGGTCGGTCGCCAGAACGGACAGGTCAGCGGTTTCCTGCAACTGCTCGACCGGGACGGCGATGTCGTGATCGACCTTGTCGCCGTCAACAGCGCGGCGCGCAACACCGGCCTTGCGCGCGCCATGATCACCTTCGCCGCCGGCACCTGCAATCCGGGCGCGCCCATTCGGGTCGGCACGCAACTCGCCAACACCGCCTCGATCCGACTCTATGAATCGCTCGGATTCAGGTTCGACTCCGCCAGCCATATTTTCCATCGCCATGCCCGCTGAACCCAACAGACCCATCCATATCGCCCAGCATGATCTGTCCGAATCGGTGATGATCATCGCCGAGGTCGGCAACAATCATGAAGGCGATGTCGAGGTCGCGCGCGAGATGGTTATAGCGGCCGCCGATGCCGGCGCCGACGCGGTGAAGTTCCAGACGATCGAACCGAGCCGCCTCGTCGCCGCCGATCAACCGGCGCGCCTCGAACAGCTCGGGCGCTTCGAACTGTCCCGCGCGGAATTCGAATCCCTCGCCGCCACGGCGCGCGAGAAGGATGTACTTTTCCTGTCGACCCCGTTCCATCTGCCTGCGGTCGAATGGCTCGATCCGATCGTGCCTGCCTTCAAGATCGCATCGGGAGACTGCACCTACACGCGGCTCCTCGAAACGGTGGCACAGACCGGCAAACCGATCCTGCTGTCGACCGGTGCGGCGACTCTCGACGAGGTCCGCACCGCCCAGCAGACAATCGCCGCCGTGCATGCCGCCAACGGCGTGGATCCGGGGGTCGTCATCCTCCACTGCGTGGTCAGCTATCCGACCGAGGAGGCCGATGCCAATCTCTCGGCGATCGCCGACCTTGCAACCCTCGGCGCCATGGTCGGCTATTCCGACCACACCGCCGGCCCCGATGCGGCCGTGTTGTCCGTCGCCCTCGGCGCCCGCGTGATCGAAAAACATTTCACCTTGGACAAGGCTTACTCGGATTTCCGTGACCACGCGCTGTCCGCCGATCCCGACGACCTCAAATCACTTGTCCATCGCGTGCGGCAGGCCGAGATTCTTATCGGCACTGGCGGAAAACGGGTGCTTCCGGTCGAGACCGAAGTTCGCACGGCGGTGCGGCGGTCCGTGCACGCGCTGCGCGATATTGCGGCGGGCAGCATCCTGTCGGCCGACGATACGGTGTGCCTGCGGCCGGCCGAAGGAACTGCGCCGGCAGAAGAACCCTCGCTGATTGGGCGACGCGCGACGCAAGCCATCGCAGCCGGCGCCCCCATTGACGAAAGCGCGCTCGACTAGACCATGTGCGGCATCGCGGGATATCTGGGGCCGACCCCGCCGTCGACGGCGCGCATCGAGGCGTGTGAGGCGTTGATGGTTCGCCGCGGGCCCGACGCCAACGGCCGGCATAGCTTCGAACTGGCGCCAGGCAAACACGCGCTGTTGCTGCACAGCCGCCTGTCGATCATCGACCTCGACCCCCGGGCCAACCAGCCGATGCGGCGCGGCGATCATGTCGTCGCCACCAACGGCGAGCTTTATAACTACCGCGAACTGCGCGATGAGCTGCGCGCCGCGGGCGCGACATTCAAGACCCAGAGCGATACCGAGGTGCTCCTCGCGGGCATCGAAGAATGGGGACTGGAAAAGACCCTGGATCGGGGTGAGGGCATGTGGGCCTTTGCCGCGCTCGACGAAGCTGGCCGGACCCTGACCCTGGTTCGCGACCGGTTCGGAGAAAAGCCGCTCTACCTGATGCAAACCGCGGCGGGACTGTATTTCGGATCGGAGCCGAAGTTTCTGTTCGCGCTCGCCGGCACCACCCCGAGCGTCAATCGCAACCACCTCACCCGGTTCCTCGTGAACGGCTACAAGGCGCTGCACAAGGTCGATGAAGGGTTTTTCGATGGCGTCGAGGAGCTGCCCCCGGGCACCTCACTGACCCTGCGGGCCGACGGCAGCAGCGAACGGGCGCGCTACTGGTCCTGGTCGGCGGCGCCGGACCCGGCGATGGGTTTCGACGACGCGGTCGCCGCCACGCGCGGCGCCCTGATCGACGCCGTGGGGTTACGCCTGCGCGCCGACGTGCCGCTCGCCTTCTGCCTGTCGGGCGGGGTCGATTCAAACGCCATCGTCGCCATCGCACGCCGCGAATTCGATGCCGACGTCCACGGTTTCACGATCCTGAACACCGACGCGCGCTATGAAGAACAGGACATGGTCGATTTGAGTGTCGCCGAGCTCGGTATCCGGCACACGGGCGTGCCCCTGTCGACCGATGGCTTCCTCGGCAATCTCCGCACCCTCGTGCACCAACACGACGCTCCCGTGTACACGATCTCCTATTATGTTCACTGGCTGCTGATGCAGGCGGTCGCCGATGCCGGCTACCGGATTTCCCTGTCGGGCACCGCGGCGGACGAACTGTTCACCGGCTATTACGATCATCACAACGCCTACCTGTACGAGGTCGCCGGGGACACCGCATCGCACGCGACAGCGCTGGCGGCCTGGCGCGAGCATGTCGCGCCGATCGTCCGCAACCCGCATCTCCAGGATCCGGACTTGTTCATGAACGACCCGTCATTTCGCAACCACATCTATCTCAACGCCGATATGTTCTCCGACGCGCTCCACGAACCATGGTCCGAACCCTTCTCGGAGACGCGCTATTGCGACGGGCTTTTGCGCAACCGGATGATGAACGAGCTTTTCCATGAGTCGGTTCCGGTGATCCTCCACGAAGACGACGCCAACGCGATGTATTTCTCGATCGAGAACCGCTCGCCGTTCCTCGACCGGAACCTCTTCGAGACCGCGGCCAGCGTGCCGACCCGGCATCTCGTCCAGGACGGCAAGGCCAAGTCGGTCCTGCGCGAAGCCATCCGTGGCATCGCCCCGGATGCGATCGTGGACAATCGCCGCAAGGTCGGCTTCAACGCACCTATCGGCGACCTGCTCGACACGAAGGACCCGCAAGTGCGCGCCCAGGTGCTGGACGACGGACCGGTCTTCGATCTGGTCCGCCGTGACGCCGTCGAAGCAATGCTCGATCAGGACAACCTCGCCAACAGCGAGAGCAAGTTCCTGTTCGGTTTCGTCTGTGCCCGGATGTTCCTCGAGGACGCGGCGCACGCCACCCAGGGACAGGCCGGCGAGGTGGCGGCGTGAAGTTCGATCCGACATCGCCGCCGCGCGCCTTCGGCGCCGCCGGCCGGACCCTTCTGGATTGCGGTTCCGTGGCGCTCGAGCCGGGCGAACAGGTGACCTTCACCACGCCCGCGGGCGGCGAGTGTGATTTCGCCCGCACCGATTGGGGATTCTACGCCACGCCTTCGCTCAACGGGCGCCTTGCCGGTTTCGGCCTCCGCGGCGCGCTGGTGCGGAATGCAGAGGCGAAGAATTTCGTCGTGCTGGTTGAACAGGGTCACGACGACGCATTCGAGGCGTATCTGAGCGAACAGAAAATGCAAATGGTGCGCTGGCTCGATGGCGACCTGACCGATCTGGGTGAGGACAGCTAGCCAGATGTGCGGCATCGCCGGATATATCGGTAAACGCAAGCTGTCCGACGCGGCCGTGGCGGCCTGTCACGCGTTGATGGGCCGGCGCGGGCCGGACGCTGTGGGTGTCTATCATCACGCCGCAGGGCCCGAGCGACACGTCGACCTGCTGCACAGCCGGTTGTCGATCATCGACCTCGATCAGCGGGCCAACCAGCCGATGCAGCGTGGGCCGCATGTGGTCGCGACGAACGGCGAGATCTACAATTTCGTGGAACTGCGTCGTGAGCTCGAGTCGCGGTCGGTAACCTTCACGACCCAGAGCGATACCGAGGTGCTCCTCGCCGCGATTGCGCAATGGGGAATGGCCGGGGCCCTAGATCGATGCGAAGGCATGTGGGCCATCGCCGCCTTCGATGAAAAATCCGGCTTCCTGACCCTCGCCCGTGACCGGTTCGGCGAGAAGCCGCTGTATATGCTGTCCGCCGACGACGGGATGTATTTCGGCTCGGAAGTGAAATTCATCGCCGCCCTTGCCGGACGCCCGCTTCGCCCGAACACCGCGCAACTCCAGCGCCTGATCGTCAACGGCTACCGGGCGCTCTACAAATCCAGCGAGACCTTCTTCGACGACGTGCGCGAACTTCCGGCCGGCGCCATGTTGCAGCTCGGCAGCGATTTCAGTGCTGCACCCGCGCGTTACTGGAACCCTGATATCGCGCGCAACGACGCGCTCGGTTTCGACGATGCTGTCGAACAGGCACGCGAGGCCGTCATTGATGCCGTCCGTATTCGCCTGCGCGCCGACGTGCCGCTCGCCTTCTGCATGAGCGGCGGGATTGATTCGAACTCCCTGATCAGCATCGCGGCCAACATGTTCGAGTATGACGTGCATGGTTTCACTGTGGTCAATCAGGATTCCCGCTACATCGAGCAGGACATGGTGAATGCGGCGGTGGATGCGCAGAATCTGCGTCACACCGAAGTGCCGCTCGAGACCAAGGATTTCCTGCCCCGGCTGCGCACTCTGATCCGCCAGCATGACGCGCCGGTTTTCACCATCTCGGCCTATTGTCACTGGCTATTGATGGAGGCGGTCCACGACGCCGGCTACAAGATCGCCATCAGCGGTACCGGCGCCGACGAGCTGTTCTCCGGCTATTACGACCACCACCTCGCCTATCTCGCCGCGATGCATGGAACGCCGGACTACGACAACGCGCGCGCCAACTGGGAAACACACATCCTGCCTCATGTGCTGAACCCGCTGCTGCGGAACCCGGATATGTTCGTCGACAATTCCGACGAACGACGCCACCTCTATATGAACGCCGAGGCGTTTTCACAAAGCCTGACGTCGCCATGGAGCGAGCCGTTCACGGAAGACAGCTGGGACAGTGATGTCCTGCGCAATCGGATGCTCAACGAGTTGTTCGTCGAGACCATCCCGCCGCCGCTCCACGAAGAAGATCTCAACGCGATGTATTTCTCCATCGAGAACCGCTCGCCCTTCCTCGACCGCAACCTGTTCGACACCTGCTACGCCGTACCGACTCGCCATCTCGTCCAGGACGGCAAGGCGAAAGCGGTCCTGCGTGAAGCCATGCGGGGCATCGTCCCCGACGCTATTCTCGACAATCGCCGCAAGGTCGGATTCAACGCGCCCCTGTTTGGCTTCCTCGACCGCAACGACCCCGACGTCCGGGCACAGGTTCTCGACGACGGGGCGATCTACGATATCGTCCGGCGCGAGACCGTCGAGTCGCTGCTCGATGCACCCGACCTCGACAATCATGAGGGGCTGTTCCTGTTCGCAGTGATCAATGCACGGATGTTCCTCGAAGAATTCCCGGCCGACGCTGGGACCCAGGCCATGACCTCGGCCGCCCAATGAGCGACGCCAATACACAGCCCGCAATCGACCTCGGCTACAGCGATGCCGGCGACATTCCGTTGCGCTATGACGAAACGGTCGAGATCCGCAAATGCGCAGGATTCTGGACGCGTTATTACCAGATGCGCTTCCGCATGCTCGGCATCCCCTATGGCCGCGGGCTGCGGGTTCTCGGCCGCCTGCTGCTGCAGATCGACGGCAAGCCGGCGAATTTGCAGATCGGTGACAACGTAACCCTGATGCCCGGCGTGCATCTGAAGAACCGCGAGAACGGCACGATCGTCCTGCATGACCGCTCGACTCTCGACACCAACGCCCGGTTGGTTGCGGCGAACAACGCCACGATCGCGGTGGGCGAGAATGCCAGCATCGGCATGGGTTCGATCATCAACGCGGGTCGCGACGTTACCATCGGTCGCGGCACCATCACCGCCGGTTACTGTTATTTGAACGTCTCGGATCATAATTTCGCCAAGGGAATCCCGATCCGGGACCAGGGCTTCAAACACGCGCCGATCGCCATTGGCGAAGATGCCTGGCTCGGCGCCTACGTCTTCGTGTTGCGCGGTGCGCGCATCGGCAACGGCGCCGTTGTATCGGCGTCTTCGATTGTCTCCGGAGACATTCCACAAAACGCGATCGTCCAGGGCCGCCCGGCCGAGATCGTCAAGTTTCGCGAATAGGATTACACGTGCGCTACTGCCGCAAATGCCTGATCCCCGACAGCAAACCCCACGTCGTGTTCGACGCGCACGGCGTGTGCGGCGCCTGCCTTGCCCATGACCAGAAGAACGCCGCCGTCGCCGGCATCGACTGGGCGGCACGCAGCGAGGCCTTCAGGGAACTGATCGCCGAGACCAAGGCGAAGAAGGCACCGCTCTATGATGTCCTCGTACCGGTGAGCGGCGGCAAGGACAGTATCACCCAGGTGCACCGCGTGCTCGGCAACGACCTGCGCATCCTCGCGGTGAATATCGACTACGGCATGAAGACCGAGATCGGCGTGCAGAATCTCTCGGTGATCCCGAACATGGGAGCGAACCTGTTTGTCTTCACGCCCGCACAGCCCCTTCACCGTCGCCTGATCCGCATCGGGTTCGAGGATTACGGTGACCCCGACCTGCTGAGCCATACGCTGTTGCACGCCATGCCGTTGCGCGTGGCGCTGCGGTTCGAAATTCCGCTCGTCATGCTCGGGGAAAATTCGGCCTTCGAGTATGGCGGCGACGCGTCCATCGCCGAGAGCGCCGAGATGACCCATGACTGGTTCATGAAATTCGCCGCCAATGACGGTCACGACGCCCGCCATGTCGCCGAGGCCTATGACATTCCCTACGACCATTTGCTCGCCTACGACTATCCCGAGGAACTGCCGTCATCGCCGACCAAGGCGATGTTCATGAGCCATTTCTTCCACTGGGATTCCGAAACCCATCTGGACATCGCCCGCGGACACGGCTTCCAGGCCCTGCCCGAACCGGCCGAAGGAACGTTCCGGAACTATGTCGGCATCGACGAGAAAATTCATCGTATCCACCAGTACTTCAAGGTCCTGAAGTTCGGCTATGGCCGTGCAACCGACCATGCATGCGAAGACATCCGCAACGGGCGGCTGACCCGCGACGCCGCCAAGGAACTGGTGCGCCGGCATGACCTGCAGGACCTCAGCGAACCCTTCATCGAGGCCTTTACCGGTTTTCTGGACATGTCCCGGCAAGACTTCGACGCGGTCATGGACCGCTACCGCAACACAGACATCTGGCATCGCGACGATGCTGGGCGCTGGACCCTTCCCGGCCATCTGGCCGACGACACACCGGCCGCTTAAACCCATACCCGGAACCTCGGCCCCCGGTACAAACGCCAATCGGAAACCCCATGAGCAACAATCTCGAATCCCAGCACGACACCGTCTTCGGCAAGACCTTCGCCCTTTATGATCGCCCGGAGATGGAGGAGTTCGTCGGCTTCTTCACCCAGCGCTTCGCGGCCAACGATCTCGATCCGCGCGCGATATTCGAGGGCAAGAAATGCCTCGACGCGGGCTGCGGCAACGGTCGCGGCTCGATCTTCATGCTGTCGAACGGTGCCGCCCATGTGGACTTTGCGGACATCAGCCCGATCAACATTGAGAGCACGTCACGCAATCTGGAAAGCTTCGGCTTCGATGCCTTCGCCGGTCATGAAACCAGTCTCGAATCGCTCCCGTTCGAGGATGAGAGCTTCGACTTCCTCTGGTGCAATGGCGTGGTCATGCACACCCACAATCCGGATACCTGCCTGCGCGAACTGGCGCGCGTGCTCAAGATCGGCGGCCAGGCCTGGATCTATGTGTATGGCGCGGGCGGCGCCTACTGGTACGCCGTTCGCCGGTTCCGCAACCTCCTCGCCAACGTGCCGGCCGATGCCTGCATCGCCGCGCTTCGCCTGATGGGCTATGCCAACCGCTACGTCGCCGAGTATCTGGACGACTGGAAGGTCCCGTATCTGCGCACCTATTCGGACGCGGATTTCAGCACCCGTCTCGCCGACTTCGGGTTCGACAACCCGAAACCGCTGCCCTATGGCGTCTCCTACGACACGAGCCACCGCCGGACCCTGTTTCCCGATGATACCGTCTGGCTCGGCGACGGCGACCTTCGCTACCTGATTACCAAGACCGCCGCCCCCGGCACGGGCGGCACCCCGATCAGCGACAGCGAATACGGGTCAGACTTCCCCTTCCCGCCGGACATCACCGACCGCTTCGGGCCGCTGTTCGACGCCCTCGACGAGACGGCGGGACGCGAACCGCTCATCGCGCTTGCCACCTGCGCCAAGATGCAATTCGCCCTGCGCGAAATTCTCAGCCGCGAGGGCAGCTTCGCCGTCGATGATTTTGAAGTCGTGGTGCGCGAGGCGCTGGAGCTCGCTGGCGATGTCGTCGGCCAGGTTGGCCAGGTCGGGCAGGGCACCGGTTGAACCTGACTGTTCGATGCCCCCCGAAGACACACAGACCATCATGACCGCAACGCCCTATCCGCTCGAGATGGAAAACGTCGCCATCGACGGTGACGGCGTGCGCGACTTCTTCTGGCCGGTTCCGGTCGGCAGTCACAAGCCGATGCGCGACGCCGCCGCGGCGCAGCTGGTTGCGGGATTGCGCGAGACCGCCGGGTCGGACTCGCTCGCCGACCAGGCCTTCTTCCTGCTGGCGCATCATTTCTTCATCGACGCGTTGTCCCTGTTCCAGGCATCGCTCGTGACCGACGCGTTCCGGCAAGCCGGGCGCGAACCCCTGCCGCCGTCGCGTGGCCGTGCGCTTGCCGCGGTCCTCAACGAAACCGCTCCGCCGGCGCCGTCGATCATCTGGCATCTGCAGAACGGCCCCGGCGCACCGCGCCTCCTGCGCGCGCCGCTGCGTCTGGCCCGCGACCTGATGATGCGCGACGGCATCATCCGGCGACGTCTGTCGGGGCCGGACTATGAAACTGAAATCATCGCGCTGGGGGTCGACGAGGTGATGGCCGCCCATGCGCGATCCATCGATACGCCTGTTACGTTCAGACGCCCGCATCTCTGGTTCACCCCGCGCGAAACGGATTTGTCACTCGTCGATGCACCGGCGCTCGACCGGGCCGTCGAAAAAGGTATGGCGGCGTTCAATGCCGGCTATGCCGCCGGCAGCACATGTTCGCCCGCCTTCCTCGAAACCTATCTGCGAGAATGGCTGCACCCGGCGATGGCGTTGATCGTCGCCCATCTGCGCGACCTGGAGACCTGTGGCACGCCGATACCGGCCCAGCTTTGGACGGGCAGCGGCGGAAACATCTGGTCGCGGCTGCTGCGCCATGCGGTCCGCCAGCGCGGCGGTCGGGTTGTGGCCCATGATCACGGCGCGGGGTCGGGGCAGTTCACCGACGAGTGGTTCAAGAACATCGTCGAGTTCGACACCTGCGATCATTTCGTGTCCTTCACACCGACCCAGGCCGAGGGTCTCGCGGGTCACTTCCGGCCCGATCTCCTGGTGCGAGCGGACACGCCCACCCTGGAAGGTCTGCCGGCAGCAGCCACCAAGGCGCCGCCGGTGGCGGGCGGCCCAAAAGACAAACCCACGGTCATGGTGCTCTCGAGCTTTTTCTTCGGTGACTGGGTGACCTATCAGGCCTTCATGCCCGACGTGCCATTTCTCGATTGGGAAGCGCGACTTCTCGCCAAGCTGAAGGAATGGGATTTCCCGACGCTCTACAAGCCCCACCCGCTGATCGTGACCCGCTCCCCGATGGATATGGCCCCACAGTTCGGCGCGCGCGAACTCAACCAGCCGTCGGAGAAGGTGATCCATCAGGCCGATGTGCTGATCCTGCCCGACCCGTCATCCACAGCCTTCGCCACCGCGCTTTCGACCGACCGGCCGGCCGTCTTCGCCGATTTCGGACTGTTCAAATTTCGCGCCCCGGCGCGCGCGTTGCTCGAAGAGCGTTGCGCTTGTGTGCCTGTCGCGCTGGATGCGGACAATCGACCGCAACCCGACTGGGATGCGCTGCGAAACGCCATTCTCGGCGCCCACGAACACACCAACACGGCTTACGCCGATTCCTATTATGGCGCGGTCTACCGCACCTGACCGGACCGGCAACTCCTCAACCAGACAACTGGACTGAACCACCATGCGCGAACTTACCGTCGACGGGTACACGATCAACGACGACAACGATTGCTATGTGATCGCCGAGATCGGCCACAATCACCAGGGGAACCTTGACCAGTGCAAGGAGCTCTTCAAGGCCGCTTCGAATTGCGGGGCCAACGCGGTCAAGCTTCAGAAGCGCGCGAACCGCACGATGTACACCAAGGCGATGTTCGACGAGCCCTACAATAGCGAAAATGCCTTCGCGCCGACCTATGGCGAACATCGCGAGTTCCTCGAGTTCGGGCGCGACGAGTATCTGGAGCTCAAGGCCTGCGCCGCGGAACTCGGCATCACCTTCTTCTCGACCGCCTTCGACTTCGAGAGCGCGGACTTCCTCGAGGAAATCGATTTGCCGGCCTACAAGATCGCGTCCGGAGATCTCACCAACATCCCGCTGATCGAGTATGTCGCCAAGCAGGGAAAGCCGATGTTCATGAGCACCGGCGGCGGCACCATGGATGATGTGCGCCGGGCCCATGACGCGGCGGCGGCCATCAACCCGCAACTCTGCATCATGCAATGCACCGCCAGTTACCCGTGCGAGTTCGACAAGCTCAACCTGCGTGTCGTCGAGACCTTCCGTGAGGCTTTCCCCGACACTGTTGTCGGCCTCTCGAGCCATGACAACGGCTACACGCTCGGCCTCGGCGCCTACATGCTCGGGGCCCGCGTGATTGAGAAGCATTTCACGCTCAACCGCTCCAAGAAGGGGACTGACCATGCCTTCTCACTGGAATCGAGCGGCCTGCGGCGGCTGACCCGCGACCTGCAACGCCTCAACATCGCGCTCGGCGACGGGGTCAAGCGCGCCTATGACGAAGAGGCCGCGCCGCTGACCAAGATGAGCAAGAAACTCGTTGCCGCACATGATCTGCCCGCGGGCCATGTGCTCACCCGTGACGACATCGCGATCAAGTCGCCGGGCGACGGCACCCCACCCTATGAAATCGGGAACTTTGTCGGCCGGACCACGTCCGTTGCCCTGACGACCGATGACAATATCAGCGCCGTCGTGGTCGCCTCCTAGACGACGCGGCACCCGCCACCCTTCAGATATGAACAACGTAAACCCCTTCACGAACCGCATCGACATGCCCCGGCCCTCGCCGGGTGTGCATGACGAGATGTATGCCTGGATGCGTGACCTGTTCCCGATTTGCCGGAGCATTACCGGCCCGGGGGTACGCGAGACGATGGCCTATCTCGGCGAAATTCTGCCCGGGTTGCAAATCCATGAGGTACCGACGGGCACCGAATGCTTCGACTGGACCGTGCCCGACGAATGGTCGATCCGCGACGCCTTCATCGCCGACGAGGCCGGCGAGAGGATCATCGACTTCCAGGCGAACAATCTTCACGTCATGAGCTACTCGACCCCGGTCGACGCGAAGATGACCCTCGAGGAACTGGAGCCGCATCTCTATTCCCTGCCCGAACAGCCGGACGCGATTCCGTATATCTCGTCCTATTACACACCGCGCTGGGGATTCTGCCTGAGCGAACAGCAACGCAGCCGCTTGAAGCCAGGCAACTATCATGTGGTGATCGACAGCACGCTGGCACCGGGGTCGCTGACCTATGCCGAGCTGCTGCTGCCGGGCCGCGAGGAAAAGGAAATCCTGCTATCCGCCTATACCTGTCATCCGTCGATGGCGAACGACAACCTGTCGGGCGTGGTCGTCCTGACCGCGCTGGCGCGCTGGCTGGCCGACCAAACCGATCGTCGCTACAGCTATCGCATCGTTTTCCTGCCCGAGACCATCGGCTCAATCGTCTATCTGAGCCGGAATCTGGCGGCCATGCGCGCCCACACGATCGGCGGCTACGTGCTCAGCTGTATCGGCGACGACCGCAACTACACGTTCCAGGAAACCCGCTGGGCCGACACGCTGGTGGACCGGATCTCACGCCATGTGATGACACACCATGCGCCGGATTTCACGACCTCGACCTATCTTGAGCGCGGCAGCGACGAGCGCCAGTACAGCAGCCCCGGCGCCGATCTTCCCATCGCCCTGATCATGCGGTCACGTTTCGACGCGTTCCCGGAATACCACACGTCGCTGGACGACCTGTCTCTCGCATCGCCGGCCGGGTTGGGTGGCGGGTTCGAGGCGTTGCGCAAATGCATCGCAGCCTTCGAGAGCAACTATTATTTCCGCACCGCACAGCCCTGCGAACCGCAGCTCGGCAAGCGCGGCCTCTATCCGGATCTCAACACCAAGACCCTGCCTCACAGCGTGCGCGACATCGTCAACTTCCTGGCCTTCGCCGACGGTACGCTTGATCTGATTGCTCTCGCGGACCGGATCGAGTTGCCGTTCGAGACCTGTGTCGGTTTCGCCCACGCGCTTCTCGCCGAGGGCGTCGTCGAGGCTTCGGCCACCCCATGGCCGGCCGAACGCGCGCCGACAGGAGTCACCCCATCATGAGCACAAACAGCTTTTCTCTCGACGGCCGCACGATCGTCATCACCGGCGGCGCGGGAAACCTCGGCCGCGCATTCGTGACCGCCGCCATCGATGCGGGCGCGCGCGTCGCGATCTTCGATCGCACAATGATCGACACCGGCGAGATCGCAAATGCCGATGACGACAACCTGTCCCAGCTTGAGGTGGACGTGACCGACCGGGCCTCCATCGAGACCGCGCTGGCCGATATCGAGGCGCGCTGGGAGACGCCACACGGCATCGTCAATGCCGCCGCACTCGATTCACCGCCCGATGCGCCTGTCGAGGAGAATGGTCCCTTCGAGACGTACCCGGAAGAATCCTGGGACCGGGTGATGTCGGTCAACGCCAAGGGCGTGTTTCTGTGCTGCCAGGTGGTCGGCAGCGCCATGGCCAAAGCCGGGCGCGGTTCCATCGTCAATATCGCGTCGATCTACGGCGCGTTGAGCCCGGACCAGAATCTCTATGAATACCGGCGCCAGCGCGGTGAGACCTTCTTCAAACCCGTCGCCTACTCCGCCTCCAAATCCTCGCTCTACAATCTGACCCGCTACATCGCGACCTATTGGGCGCGCCAGGGTGTGCGCACCAACAGCGTGACATTCGGCGGCGTCTTCGACGAACAGGACCCCGAATTCCTCGAGCGCTATCTGCCGAAGGTGCCGCTCGGGCGAATGGCCGAACCCGACGACTACACCGGACCCATCCTGTTCCTGCTGTCCGATGCATCCCGCTACATGACCGGCGCCGATCTCGTGATCGACGGCGGCTTTTCTGCCTGGTGAGTTTTTCCGATGCGTGATTTGAACCTGATACCCAAGGCCGAGATCGATCGCGCGCTGGCAGCACTCAACGCGCCGGCCGAGCGGACCACGCTGTTCGCGACCCTGTGCCGGATCAACACGCTCTACATGATCGCCCGGGCCGGCTCGGGCCATGTGGGATCGAGTTTCTCCTGCCTCGACATGGTCTCCTGGCTCTATCTGAACGAGATGCGCTGCGATACCGACGGCGCGCCGCTGGATGTGTTCTTCTCATCCAAGGGCCACGATGTCCCCGCGCTTTACACCGTCCTGATCTCGCTCGGCCTGCTGCCCTTCGACAAGATCGACACGCTGCGGCGGCTGGGTGGGCTGCCCGGGCATCCCGATGTCTCCATCCCGCATATCGCAACCAACTCCGGCTCGCTGGGGATGGGCATCTCCAAGGCCAAGGGCATGCTGCGGGCCGACCGGCTGACCGGCGATGATCGCCGCTTCTACGTGATGACCGGCGACGGCGAACTGCAGGAAGGCCAGATCTGGGAATCCCTGCAGGGCGCGGCCAACGCCAGGATGGACGCGATCACCGTGATCGTCGACCACAACAAGATCCAGTCGGATCACTGGGTTTCGAACACCAGCGACCTCGGTGGTCTGGAGGTCCGCTTCGCCAGCTTCGGCTGGCATGTCCAACGCTGCGACGGGCATGATCTTGATGCCTTCGCGAAGGCACTGGACGCGGCGCGCGATGTGTCCGCCCCCAGCGTGATCATCGCCGACACCATCAAGGGCCGCGGCGTGTCGTTCATGGAACCGGGCGATCTCGGCGACCTAGAACTCTACGGCTATCACAGCGGCGCGCCGTCTGCGGACGATTATGACCGGGCCACGGCCGAACTCACGGAACGCGCCAACGCACAGTTGGCCGGTGCCGGCGCCGCGCCGCTCGACGCGGAGATATTCGCGCGCCCGCCCGCCGGTGCGGCACCGAAGGTCGAACGGCTGATCCCGGCCTATGCGGATGCGATTGTTGCCGCCGGGGGCCGCAACCCCGACCTCGTCGCGCTCGACGCGGATCTCGTCCTCGATTGCGGGCTGATCCCGTTCCGCGACACCTATCCCGAGCGCTACATCGAATGCGGTATCGCCGAGATGGATATGGTCGGTCAGGCCGGCGGCCTGGCGCTGTCCGGCAAGCTTCCCGTCGTGCATTCCTTCGCCTGCTTCCTCACGCCGCGGGCGAACGAGCAGGTCTACACAAACGCCTCCGAGCGCACGAAGATCATCTACGCCGGCAGCCTCGCCGGGCTTCTCCCGGCCGGGCCCGGCCACTCCCATCAGTCGGTGCGCGACATTGCGTTGATGTCCTGCGTGCCCGGCATGACCGCGTTCGAGCCATCGAGCGCTGCGGAGACCGCCGCCGCGCTGGATTGGATGGTCGATCAGGCCGACGGCCCCTGCTATCTGCGCCTGACCTCGATCCCGGTCGCGCTGAGCTACACGCCCGGTGCGCCGTCGGCGCTACAGGTCGGGCAGGGCACACGGCTCCGCGACGGCGCCGATGCCGCCATCTTCGCCTACGGGCCGGTGATGCTGTCGGAGGCATACGCCGCCGCCGAGAGCCTCGCCGCCAATGACGGTATCGACTGTCGGGTCGTCAACATGCCCTGGCTGAACCTCATCGACGCGGATTGGCTGGAGGCGGAAATCGACGGGCTGGCGCGGGTCTTCACCATCGACAATCACTACCGGGACGGCGGCCAGGGCGAACGGATCGCCTCTGTCATCGCCGAACTCGGGCTTTCGAAGACGCCGCGGGTCACGCGGTTCGGCCTTGATGAACTGCCGGTATGCGGCACAAACGAAGAGGCGCTGCGCCATCACGGTCTCGACCGGGAAAGCCTGGCCGGCGTCATCCAACAACAATTGCGTAACTGATCAACTGGACCGGATCGGAATCTCGCCATGACAGCCATCACCCGAAACTTCCAGCGCGCCGGGCGCGTGATGCGTTCCTTTGCCACCGCCGACGGGCGCCAGATACGCGGCTATGTTCACCGGCTCGGGCTCAACATCGAACTCGCCTATTATATCTCGCGGACCATCAAGTTCATCCGTAATCCCGTCGCATGGATGAAGCGCAAGTCGACGATGCGCGCCGTCACCCACAATCCTGCACTGGCCAACGCCGTCGATTCGAAGACCGGCTATGGCAAGCTTGCGGCCGGGACCCTGCCAGGCGCCGAAGTCGTCATCGCGGCCGTCCGCGAGAAGCTCGCCCAACGCCGCGACACCGCCGAGTGGTGGGACCCGTTCCAGAAGAAGGTGTTCCTGCCGAGCGACCTCGATGACCACCCCGAGGTGCTCGACTTCGTGATGTCCGACGGAATTTTACAAATTGCGTGTGAGTATTTCGGCGCGGTACCGGTGCTGCAGACCGTGCAGGGCTGGTGGTCGCCGAAGAACGACTACATGCAGGGCAGCCAGCTCTACCACCGCGACAATATGGATTGGCGCGAGCTGAAGTTCTTCATCAATGTCAGCGACATCGGTGACGAGAACGGTCCCTTCACCTTCCTGCCGGCCGATGTGTCCGACCGGGTGTCGCGTCAAATGGGCGACTGGCGCCGCTCCGTCCCCGACGATGAGATGTACACCATGTGCCGGCCCGAGGATTCGCGCGACGCGACGGGACCCGCGGGCACCTGCAGCATTGTCGATTCCGGACGCTGCTTTCACTACGGCGCACGCACCGAGAAAGACGAGCGGGTTTTGTTCATGTTCGGCTTCGCCAGCTACTACGCCGCCATGAGCCACAAGACCTCCGTCGATATCGACCCGACGCGCTATAGCGGTGACCCGCTCCGCACACTCGTCCTCGGCCAGCATTAACCGGACCCGATCCACATGGCACAACGCCCCGCAAACATAGACACCAACATCTGGCGCGAATCCGTCGGCCTGTTGCGGATCATGACGCTGGCCTATCCGGCCAAGAATATTCTCGCCGTGGTTCTGGTGCTTCTGGCCGGCCTGCTTGAGGGCTTCAGCGTGGTGATGTTCCTCCCGTTGCTGGCGGTCGCCATGGGTGAACAGGCGGAAATCGGCGGCGAAATCATCGACACCGTAACATCGGCATTTGCCACGGTCGGATTAACGCCCACGATCGGTTCTCTGCTCGCGTTGATCGTGGTCTTCATCACCTCCAAGGCGATCCTCAACGTGCTCGCCGCCACCCAGGTCGGATACACCTCGGCGCGCATGATGACCGATCTGCGCCTCGAACTGATCCGCAGCCTGATGCGGGCGCGCTGGTCATATTTCGTGACCCAGCCGACCGGCATCCTCGCCACCGCACTCGGCCATGAAGCCAAGGTCGCCTCGTCGTCCTATCAGAAAGGCATCAAGCTCGTAACGGAAGCCTTCCTGGTGCTGATTTACGCCTCTGTGGCCCTGCTCACATCCTGGCAGGTCACGCTGGCCGGGCTGGCCTTCGGCGCCGTAACATTTGTCTTTCTGCATGGATTGATCCGAATCGCCCATTCGGCGAGCGACCGAAACGCGGCGCTGATGCGCTCGCTCGTCGACCGGTTCACCGACAGCCTGTCATCGATCAAGCCGATCAAGGCCATGGCGCTGGAGAACCGTCTGCTGCCGTTGCTCGAGCATGAGTCCGACGAGATCAACATGAGCCATCGCCGCGAAGTTTTCGGCGTGGCGATGTTCCAGGGCGTGACCGAGCCGCTGGTCGTGCTGATCCTCGCGGGCGGTATCTTCGTGGCGCTGGAATTCCTGGCCCTGCCATTCGCGCAAATACTGTTCATGGCGATTGTCCTGCAACGCATGATCACGCGGGTAAATACTCTACAGGGTTCGTACCAAGCCCTGGTCGTCGCACAGACGACGTTCTGGCGCCTGCGCAATTCGATAGACGATGCCCACCAATCGGCCGAACAGCTCGCCGGCACCGAAAAACCCGCCCTCGACAGGGCTTTGACCTTTCGCGGCGTGCAGTTCGGCTACGACGAGACCAACGTCCTGCAGAACCTCGATATCGATGTTCCCGTCGGACAATGCACGGCGATCATCGGTCCGTCCGGTGCCGGCAAGACGACCATCCTCGATCTCGTGACCGGGTTGATCCGACCCGACGCGGGCGAGATCGCCATCGATGACACGCCTCTGACGGAAACCGATCTGCGCTGGTGGCGCGGACGCATCGGCTATGTCCCCCAGGACAGCGTGCTGTTCCACGATTCGATTCTCTCCAACGTCACCCTCGGTGATCCGAAGCTGAGCGAAACCGACGCGGAAGCGGCCCTCCGGGCCGCCGGCCTGTGGGAATTCGTTCTAAGCGAGCCCGAGGGACTCGACACGCTCGTTGGTGAGCGCGGCACCCGTCTGTCGGGCGGCCAGCGACAACGGCTGGCCATCGCCAGAGCGCTGGTCCGGAAACCCGCTTTGCTCATTCTCGACGAGGCTACCGCATCCCTCGATCCACAGACGGAACGCGAGGTGATCGCCTCGCTCGCGCCGCTCAAGGGGAAGGTGACGATCATCGCGATTTCACACCAGCCGGCGATTCTGACGATGGCCGACGTGATCTACCGCATCCAGCATGGCGCGGTGACACGCGCCGACGATGCCGCCGAACGCAACGCGGCGGCGCACTAATTCGATCCATGTCCGACTTTCTTCTGCCCAACCTGCCCAAGGCGCAGTATCTCGCCCATCGCGAGGAGATCGAGACGGCTATCGGCCGGGTTCTCGACCGCGGAATATATGTGCTTGGCCCCGAGGTCGAGGCGTTCGAAACGGCCTTCGCGGACTATTGTGGCACGGCACTTGCCGTCGGCGTCGCGAGCGGTACGGACGCCATCACGCTAGTGTTGCGCGCCCTCGACATCGGACCCGGCGACGAGGTCATCACCGTGTCTCATACGGCGCTCGCCACGATCGCGGCAATCGATGCGAGCGGGGCAACCCCGGTGCTGGTGGATATCGACCCGGGCAATTTCGATATGCGCGCCGACCAGATCTCCGGCGCCATCAGCGATCGTACGAAGGCGATCATCCCCGTGCACCTTTATGGTCATCCGGCACCGATGGACGAGATCGCCGCCGTCGCGGCGGCCCACGGGCTCGTCGTGATCGAAGATTGTGCACAGGCCCATGGCGCCGAGTATGGCGGCAAACGCGTGGGCGGCATCGGGGTCGCAGGCTGCTTCAGCTTCTACCCGACCAAAAATATGGGCGCGATCGGCGATGGGGGGATGATCACCTGCCACGACGCAGCATTGGCGGACCGCCTGCGCGCATTGCGCCAGTATGGCTGGGATGCGACGCGCGTTTCCCATGAACGCGGCGTCAACAGCCGGCTGGACGAAATTCAGGCCGCGATCCTGGCCATCAAACTTGCCCGTTTCGAGGCGGACCTGGCGCGACGCCAGAAGCTGGCAAACGCCTATGACGAGGCGCTCGTCGGGCTCGACCTGGAGACACCCCGGGCCGCGGAGGGATGCCGCCACGCCTGGCACCAGTATGTCATTCGAAGCGATCGGCGCGATGATATCGCGCGCTTCCTCAAGGACCGGGGGATCGGTACCGCGATCCACTACCCGATGCCCGCGCACGAGAATCCGGGCTATGCCCAGCATGTACGTTGCGTCGGAGAACTGCCCGAAACCACGGCGGCGGCGGCCCGCGTTCTGTCCCTGCCCATGTATCCGGAACTGCCCACGGACGTGCCGGCGCGGGTCGGCACCGCGATTGGAAATTTCCTCTCGACCGCGACATGACGCATTTCGACTTCCGCATCTTCACTGCCGCCATCGTTGTGATGCTGGCGCTGCTGGCATATCTGCAGGGTCCGAGCAGCAACGATCCGTTCGTGCCGGAGAACGCGCAACTGCGCGCGCAGCTCGATACGCTACCGATCGAGGACCTCGCCGCCTACAAGCATGCCCATGCTCGCGCGAACGACCCGTTCGACATGGGCCTGTTCGGCAACAGCCGTTCGGTGATGGTCTCACATACGGATCTGGGCCTTCCGACCGATGGCTTCTTCAACTTCTCCCTGCCCGGCGGATCGATGCGCCAGAGCATCGCGCTCCTCGAGGAACTGTCGCGCGACGGCAAGGCGCCCCGCCACGCGGTGATCAGCCTCGACCATCTGGAGCTGCAATATTACGCGCCGCCGGACTACCCGGCCCCGCTCCGGCGGTGGACCCTGGCGGCAAACGACGTCGCATCCGCCTGGTCCGGCAGCGGCAATCCAGTCCTCTCGGCCAAGGTGGTGGCGGATCGCTTCCTTCTGGAGTGGGATCGATTCACGAACCTGTTCAACGCCGCGCGCCTGCGCAACCGGATGGCGGCGCGATACCCCGACGTCATTCGGGCCTCGACGAATGACCGCGCCACACGCACCGACGGCAGCCGGAATGCGCCCTTTGAGGCGGCGGGCGGCGATTTCAGCCTCGCGCCACAGGTGATGGCGGTGGGTGTGCCGCAGATGATCGATCAGGATTTTGCACGTCTCGACGCGCTCGCGCGCAGCGGCATCGCGATCACGATCTACGAGTCGCCGCTGGCGCCCGGCACTCTCGACGGCCGACAGCCGGCCGGAGACGCGCTCGCCCTTCGCCAACAGGTCTCGCAAGCGTGCGACCGTTTCACGCTGACCTGCCACCTCGCACCACCCGCGCTCGGCGGCAGCGCGCAGGCCTGGCCCGATTGCTGTCACGCGCCGGCCCCGGTCCTCGCGGACTATCTGAAGTCGTTCCTCAATCTCCCGGGCAACGGCTGAAGACACTCGCCAGATGATCTTCAACGAATTCCGCTTTGTCTTCTTTCTGGCCGCGGTCGTCGCCTTGTTCTTCGCCCTGCCGCGGAGCGCGCGCGTCTACGTGCTGCTCGGCGCGTCGTGGCTGTTCTACGGCCTGTCCGGCGTCGACCATCTGGCGGTTCTCGTGGGCGGCGTCGTCTGGGTTTACCTGCTGACCCGCAGCGATGAACTGCGCGACCGGCCCTGGCAGCTCGCGCTGGCCATCGCGGGACCGGTCGCGGCGCTGTTCTACTACAAGTATGCGGACTTCGTGATCGGCTCGGTCCTGCCGGCCTCCGCGCAGTCCGAAGAGGTTTTCTCGCTGTTCCAGGACATCGTCCTGCCGGCGGGTATCTCCTTCTTCACCTTCCAGCTCGTCTCCTACGCCGTCGACCGCTACACCGCGCGCATCGCACAACCCGCCCGGCTCCCGGACTTCGCCCTCTACATCAGCTTCTTCCCCCAGCTGGTGGCCGGGCCGATTCTGCGCTTCGATCAGGTCCAGAAGTCGCTCGCCACGCTGAAGGCCTATGTACCGAACCATGCAAGGCTGGCCGAAGCGGCGGGATACATCTGTTTCGGCCTGGCCGCCAAGGTGCTGATCGCCGATACGCTGGATGCCCAGCTGGCACCGCTCGTCGAGAGCCCCGGCGAATTGTCGGGCAGCGCGGCGGTCTATGTGATTCTTGGTTACAGCTTCCAGATCTACTTCGACTTCTACGGCTACTCGATGGTCGCCATCGGGCTGGGCAAGATTTTCGGCTTCGACTTTCCGGCAAACTTCAACCGCCCCTACAGCGCCGCCAACCCGCGTGACTTCTGGCGCCGCTGGCACATCACCCTGTCCTACTGGATTCGCGACTATCTCTACCTGCCGCTGGGTGGCAATCGACACTATCTGCGCAACATCGCCATCGTGTTCGCCATCGCCGGCCTGTGGCACGGTGCCGGCTGGACCTTCATCGTCTGGGGCCTGTACCACGCAGCCCTGGTGATCGGATATCACCTATCGGCGCGCTGGTGGGACCGGCTGCCGATGCGCGCGCAGCAAACGGCCAATTTCACCCTGGTCTCGATCGGCTGGCTCCTGTTCCTGTTCAGCTGGACCGACCTCGCCCATTTCGGCTCGAGCATCGCGAATGCCTTCGGTGGCGCAGGCGGATTGGGTACGACATTGGAGATGTGGCTCGTCGTCGCCATCGCCGCGCTGGTTTGCTTCGGGGTGCGTTTCGAACGGCTCATTCATGCCGACCCGCGTTCGTTGCTGCGTACGGCAAGCTATAGCGCCGGACTCGGTGTGCTTCTCGTCGCGACCTTCTTGTTCATCGACCGCTCGCAGACATTCATCTACTTCCGCTTCTAGCCTCAGAACATCTGACACCTCGACCATGGCATTCGACACCCCCGTCCTCTTCGTCTGCGGCCACCGCAAATGCGGCACCACGATGTTTCTTAATCTGTTCGACGGACATCCGGACCTGTCGGTATACCCCCACGACGCGACGGTCATGTACGCCTATCACCCGCGCTGGCTTGGCGAGGAGTACACCGATGACGATCGCCGGGCGCGGCTCGAACGGATCGTCTGCGAGTTCCTCTCCGACACGTTGCGGACACCGGCAGATGCGGCCGGGTTCGATCTCACGGCCTTCAATGAACGCTTCAAGGCGGGACTGTCGGAAATCGAGCTCCGTGACATCACGGCGGTGGTGCACCACCAGCTCGATACGTTTGCACAAACGGCGGGCAGTGCCGGGCGAGCCTGGAACGTCATCAAGGAAACGAGCATCGAGTTGATGGCCGGGGAGCTGATGGCGGCATTCCCCAACGCGAAGTTCATTCAGCTCCTGCGCGACCCGCGCGACAATTACGGCGCCCTGAAATCCGGCGTGGAAAGCCATTACTCCCGGTTCGGCGAGGATGAGCGCATGACCCTGGCCAGCATCATTCATCGCGCGCGTCTCGGCATGATCTACGCAAATGCGAACACCGCCCGCTTCGGTGCCGACCGTTACATGGTGCTGCGCTTCGAGGATCTGGTATCGGACAGCGAAACCGCACTCGGCAGCATTTGCGATTTCCTCGGCATTCCAGCCGACCCGACCATGCTGGTGCCGACCGTGTTCGGACAACCGACCCGGGGCAACAGCTTCGAGAAAATCGACTTCTCCGCGATCTCCGACCGCAATATCGGCCGCTGGCGCGACCGCATCAGCGAGGAAGAGGCCGCAATCATCGAGTTCCACTTCCACGGTCTGATGGAAGGTTTCGGCTACGCCGGCGCGTTCGACGAGGCCAGTCGGCTCGACGCGGCCAGCGACTTCTACAAATGGGAAAACGACCGGTACCATTATCGTGACAGCTTCGCGAAATCATAACCCCGACGCCCCCCGGGTGATCGTCACCGGCGGCGCCGGTTTCATCGGCTCGGCACTGGTGCGTCATCTGCTCGCCGACACAGACGCGACCGTGGTCAACGTCGACAAGCTGACCTATGCGGCCAACCCGCTGACCGTGGACGGTTTCGCAGACAACGACCGCCATCGGTTCGTCCAGGCGGACATCTGCGACCGGGATGCCATGGCGGCGTTGTTCGCCGATGTCGACCCGGACTACACGGTGCATCTGGCGGCCGAATCCCATGTCGATCGGTCGATCGACGGTCCGGCCGACTTCATCAGCACCAACGTACAGGGCACATATAGTCTGCTCGAAGCTGCTGCGCGCCAGGCCGGCAAGCGGGGAGACCGGCCCGCACCACGTTTCGTCGCCGTCTCAACCGATGAAGTCTACGGGTCGCTCGGCGACGAAGGCCGCTTCGACGAAGACAGCGCCTACCGACCCAATTCCCCCTACGCCGCCACCAAGGCCGCGGCGGATCACTTGGCCCGGGCCTGGCATACGACCTACGGGCTTGAGACCATCGTCACCAACGCGTCCAACAATTACGGGCCCTATCAGTTTCCCGAAAAGCTGATCCCGCGCACGATCCTGCGCGGTCTGCAGGGACAGACCCTCGAGGTCTATGGCGAAGGCACCAATGTGCGCGACTGGATTCATGTCGATGACCACGCGCGCGCGCTCTGGATCGCCGCGAACGATGGCACGCCGGGCCGGACCTACAATATCGGGGCTGCCTGCGAGATGCGGAATATCGATCTGGTCCGCGCGCTCTGCGCCGCCCTCGACGCGGCCCGGCCCGACGGCGCGCCCCACAACCGGTTGATCACTTTCGTCGCGGACCGACCGGGACATGATTTCCGCTACGCCATCGACGCGACCCGTGCACACGAACAACTCGGCTGGCGACCCTCGGTCGATTTCACCCAAGGCCTGCGACAGACTGTCGACTGGTATCTGGAAAACCAGAATTGGTGGGAACCGATCCTGGGATCCAGCTATGACGGCGGCCGGCTCGGCCTGGCCGGGACCTGATCAGGCGTGGGGCAGACGCTCTTCGGGAATGTCCCGCAGGCGCGGATGCGCCGCATCCTTCGCGGTCACGAGCGGTGCGTCCAGCGGCCAGTCGATCGCCAGATCGGGATCGTTCCAGGCCACGCCGGCCTCGTCGCCGTACACATAGATATCGGAACATTTGTAGTGGATATCAGCACCGTCACCGAGCACACAGAAGCCATGGGCCACACCCGGCGGCAGCCAGATCTGACGCGGGCCGTCCATATTCAGCTCGGTGGTGAAGACCGTGCCGAAACTCGGCGAGCTGCGCCGCAGGTCGAGCCCCACATCGAAGATCGCGCCCGAAAGAATCGTCACCAAATGCCCCTGCGGACGGGTGATCTGGTAGTGGAGCCCGCGCAACACCCCGGGGCCGGAGCGCGAGTGATTGTCCTGCGGGAACGAAGCTTCGATACCGGCATCGGCAAACCGGCTGTCCCGGTAGGTCTCCAGGAAAAAGCCGCGTTCGTCGCCGAATACATCCGGCTCGAGAATGAGCGCGCCGGCGATCGTGGTTTCGTGCAGCTTCATCCCTCTGTCGCCTCGCGGCGAACATCCTCGAGCACGCCCCGATAGGCGCAATCAGGCAACCCATCAACGATATGACTGAACCGATCCAGATCGATATAGCCCAATCGGAACGCCACCTCTTCGGGGAAGGCGATGCCGATGGACTGCCGTCGCTGGACAATTTCGATGTATGCGCTGGCCGCAAACAAGGCGTCGGTCGTGCCGACATCGAACCAGACCGAGCCGCGGCCAAGTTCCTCGTAATGCAGCCGGCCGGCCTCCATGAACACGCGGTTCAGGTCCGTGATCTCCAGTTCGCCGCGGGCCGAGGGCGTCAGCGCGCGCGCCATTTCGACGGCTTCCGCGCAGTAGAAATAAAGTCCTGTAATCGCCCTGTTGGATGTCGGGTTGGCGGGTTTCTCAGCAATCTGGACCGGTTGACCCGCGGCATCGACGGTCAGGACGCCATAATCCTGCGGGTTCGAGACGCTGTAGGTCAGAACACCCGCGCCATTCCTGGCGTGCATCGCGCTCGCAGCCAGCATTTCGGGCAGGCCGTGTCCGTAGTAGATATTGTCACCCAGCACGAGCGAGAACGGCTCCCCGGCGATAAACGCCTCGCCGATCAACAGCGCCTCGGCGATGCCGTTGGCACCGTCCTGGGTCGCATATTCGATGTTGAGACCCCACTGGGAACCGTTGCCGAAGAAGCGCCGGAACTCCGGAATGGCATCCGCGTTGCTGATGATCAGGAAGTCGCGAATGCCGACGAACATCAACGTCGTCAGCGGGTAATAGATCATCGGCTTGTCGAAGACAGGCAACAGATGTTTGTTGATCGCCCAGGTCATCGGGGTCAGACGCGACCCGGTGCCGCCGGCCAGAATAATCGCGCGCCGGCAGGGCGTATCCGGCGCATTGTAAACAGCGAACGCCAATATTCCGCTCCTTCAAGATGCGCGCGGACGCGCAAGGGTTTCGGCGAGCATATCGCCTCGCCCACGCCAAGCAAGCCCCGCGCGCCATACCTCACCCACACACCCTCACGACAGAGCCCTCAAGAGCATGACTGACCGTTGCCGCGTCTGCGACGCGCCCATTTCCGCCTTCATGAGTTTCGGCCAGCAGCCGATCGCGAACGGCTTTCACAGCCCCGACGAGAAAGGGGACGAGTATTTCTACGAACTCGCCCCGGCATTCTGCGATTCCTGCGGCACGTTGCAGATCATCGATCAGCCGCCGGCCGAGGCGATGTTCCACGACCAGTATGCGTTCTTCACGCGCACCTCGCGGCGCATGGTCGCCCATTTCGGCGAATACGCCGCCTGGGTTGCAGAAAACTTCGTCAGCGGCGCGGACCCGTTCGTGGTCGAGATCGGCAGCAACGACGGCGCGATGCTGGAGAACTTCGCCAAGACCGGCACCCGTCATCTCGGCATCGAGCCATCGGACAACACCGCCGCGGAGGCACGCCGCCACGGGGTCGAGACGCTGTGCGCCTTCCTCAATCCGGAGACCGCGAAGAACGTCGTCGAGACCCATGGCAATGCCGACGCGGTCATCGCCGCCAACGTCATCTGTCATATCCCCGACGTTCAGGCCGTGGCCCAGGCCATCGACATCCTGCTCAAGGAGGATGGTGTCTTCGTCTTCGAGGAGCCGTATCTGGGCGACATGATCGAGAACACCTCCTACGACCAGCTCTACGACGAGCATGTCTTCATCTTCTCCCTGCGTTCGGTTGCATCCTGGTTCAAACCCTTCGGCATGGAGCTGATCGACGCGCTGCCCCAGGGCACCCATGGCGGTTCGATGCGCTACGTTATCGGGCGGGCGGGCGCGCGCACGGTGTCACCCCGCGTGGCCGAACTGACGGCCCACGAGACCGCACTCGGGCTCGACAAGCCCGAAACCTTCGATGCCTTCCGTGCCGCTTGCGAGAAATCCCGCGACGATCTGGTCAAGTTGCTTCGCGACCTGAACGCCGAAGGCAAACGCGTTGTCGGCTACGGCGCGACATCGAAGAGCACGACCGTCATGAATTATTGTGGCATCGGCCCCGACGATATCGCCTTCATCTCCGACACCACACCTATCAAACAGGGCAAGCTCACGCCGGGGACGAATATCCCGGTCCGGCCCTACGCTGATTTCGCGGCGGACTACCCCGACTATGCCGTGCTGTTCGCCTGGAACCATAAAGCCGAAATCTTCGCCAACGAAACCGACTATGTCGCGGCGGGCGGCCAGTGGATCACCTTCGTACCGCGGGTCGAGGTCATCACCGAATGACGACTTCCGGGCATCCGGATACAGCGCCACTCGTGACGTTCGCTGTCCTCACCTACAATGCAGAGGCAACGCTTGAACGCACACTTGAATCGCTGTTGGCGCAAACCCACGCGAACCTTGAAATCCTGATCCAGGATGACGGTTCGTCAGATGGGACGCGTGACATTGCGGCGCGTTATGCAGCATCGGACCCCCGCGTGAGAAACATGAACACGCCGCATAATCTTGGTGGTTGGGGGAACTACGCGCTCGCGACCGAGCGGGCCAGCGGTCAGTTCATCACCTGGTGCTGTCCCGGCGACACCTATGCTTCCGGCTTCACCGGCGCGCTTGTTCAGCGGTTGCAGGACACCCCATCTGCGGTTGCGGCTGCCAGTCCCCCTGTCTTTCATGACTGGGATGCCGGCGAGGATGTCTACACAGCCGATTTCACCGGCGCGAGGAACCCAGAAAACTTCAGTGGACTACGCTTGGCAAAACGAATTTTGATCAAGGAACGCGGCCGCAACAAAAGTCGGGCACCGTATGGAAACTTCATTCACGGGCTTATCGATCGTGACAAGCTACTGGGTGTATTTTCTGCCCTCAAGGATACCGGCCCGATCCTGAATGATCGCATTCTGAGCTGCCATCTTGCCCTCGCGGGCCCGTTCGTCGTCACGCAGGAATCACTGTTTCAACGAGAGTATCACCGGCAACCAGCGCATCTGCGGAACCCCAACGAAGCGAATTTGCAAATCAGCTCCGGCAAGCTCTTCTCTTTCTACGTCCAGGCGGCCCGGCAGATTCTCCTGTCCTTCGTCAGATCACCGATCCTGAACACCCGCCAAAAATGGATGGTGGCGCCCTTGCTGGCGAGCTATCTGGGGACGGAAGCAGGCAGCGCTGTTTTCCGAAACATCGTCCCCGCAATGCGCCGTTTGTTGCCCGAGTCCGCCTATCGCGTGTTGCGGGATTTCTATCAGCGGAGCCCAACAAAGTGACCCCTCGCTGGGCAGTACATATCGGCGTCGAGAAGTCGGGCACAACAACGCTTCAAAGAAGTCTGTTCCCCGCGCACCCTGAGATTGATTTTGTCGGCAAGCCTTTCGAGGCCGGTCCCTGGCCGGATACCGCCGAAAGCGCGCAGGCCGCGAACGAATTCGCCGAAGCCGTACTTAATATCTGGACACAGGATTCCCTGACCTTCGATGCCGCGCATGAACGCGCCCGTGCATTATCGGCTCTCGAAACCTGTCAGCTAGATTTCGGCAAGCTATCTGTTCTCGCCGAAGAAGCCCTGTCGACGGCGCGCGCGGTAGACAGGGCCCTCGTTGCAGACCGGCTGAAAGACGTGCTGGGCGACGCCAAAATTCTGATCACCATCCGCAGCCAGCCCGACGCAATCTTGTCCCTCTACGAGCATCTTTCCCGAAAGGGCACGCTTGCCGATTCCTTCGACACTTGGGTCGGCAAGCGGCTTCAGTCGGCAAGGATGGGCGATTTCGTGAGTTCGGCCGACATCCAGACCTACCGGTATGACCAACTTGTCGATCTGTACGCCGACAAGTTCGGGCGCGAGAACGTCGGCGTGTTCCTGTTCGAAGATCTCCGCGACACACCGGATATCTTTGCGCGCGACGTTGCGACGTTCCTCGAAGTCGATGCCGATGAAGCCGTCACCGCACTCGGCACGGAGTGGCACAACAAGCGGAAAACGGACATGTACTACTCGGTGCGCGGGGCCGAGAATCGCTACGCCCGTATCCGCGAACGGTTCTTCCCCTGGTTTTCGCTATCGCGGCAAGCACCTGCGCTCTGGCGCCTGAAGGAAAGAATAAGGGCGCGGGCCGTCGATCGCACCACCACCAAGGCCAGCAATCGCAAGCGCCCGTCCCCGGAGATCATGCGACAAATCGAAGAGTATTTTCGCCCGCATAACGCACGCCTCGAATCGATGATTAGGCGCGAGCTTCCCGCGTCAGGCTATGGGAAGTCGACCCCACCGCTGGCGGGGAACCCAGAAGCAGAACCCATCAATGTTGGCGGCGCGCAGAATGTCTGACCGTCCGGAATTCATCTGGGAAGGTGTCTACGAAAGTTTCGCTGCAGCCGGCGGAGACGAAGGCGTTTTCGAATCCGAAACATGGCTGTCGCGCTCGCACGCACGCGCCGTAGAGATCGCCTCCGGCGTTCCCGATTCCAACCACAATGGCAAGAGCTGTGACATCACGGACCATTATTGTCTGCCCGAATTTGCGGCGACCGTCGCGCGCCTGACTGGTGTGTGCCGAATTCTCGATTTCGGTGGCGCCGCCGGCTTCAGTTTCAACGAGGTCGCCACCGGCCTGAGCGCATCCGACAAGCTCGATTTCCTCGTTGTCGAGAATGCAAATCTGTGCGCGATCGGTGAAGACGTTTACGCGCATGACGATCGCATTCGGTTCAATACGGATTTGCCTGTCGAAAGTTCGCCATTCGATATCGTTCACGTCGGCAGCGCATTGCAGTACATCGATGACTGGAAGAGCCTGTTGGGCGCTCTCGCAGGTTACCGCGCACCTCTTCTGATTCTCGACGACGTCATGGCCGGACCGCAGCCGACTTATGTAACGTTGCAAAACTACTACGGGCAGAAAATCCCAAGCTGGTTCTGGAACGCCGACGAGTTTCTCGCGGCCGTTTCGCAGACCGGCTACCGCCTGATCAAGCGCTCCCTCTATCGCGGGCGATTCTTTGGGGAGCGCCAGCCGCTGCCGATGGGGAACTTCCCGGACCGCATGCAGGTCCAACACACGTCGCATTTCGTTTTCGTGGCCGATACCCAAAAATGACTGTCGAGCCGGACCCGCGCTTCGAAGGCCAGAACGTCGTGATCACCGGGGCGGGTGGATTCCTCGGCTCACAACTGGGTCGCAGCCTTTCCCTGTCGGCCGGTCAGTTGGTGCGCGTTGCCCGCAACCCGCTGCCGCCGATGCCGGATGCCGCGACGGATGTCGACGACATACAGGGTGACATTCGGGACCCGAACCTATGGCAGCGCGTGTTCGACAGGCAGGTCGACGTCGTGTTCCATCTCGCCGGTCAAACCGATTTGCGGCACTCACTCGCGGACCCGATGGAAGACCTCGATATCAACACGATGGCGACATTGCGCTTGCTCGAAGGTGCAAGAAGGTCAGGACAGTGTCCGGCTGTCGTCTTCGCAAGCACCGCGACAACAGCCGGAGTCTCGCACACCACGCCCGTCGATGAGTCGGGGCGCGAACGGCCGCTTTCGATTTACGATGCCAATAAACTTCAGTCCGAAAACTATCTGCGCATTTTTGCAACGGAGGGCTACATATCCGGTGCGTCGCTGCGGCTAACGAATGTGTTCGGCGCCGGGCATACACGTACGGGAACAAACCGCGGTATCCTCGACAGGGTTCTGGACAGAGCCCTCAAGGGTGAAACCGTGAGAATATTCGAACCGGGAAACTGGCTGCGTGACTATGTGTTCGTCGATGACGTGATCGCGGCATTCCAGGCAGCCGGATCAGAGAGCAGTAACTTGAAGGGTGATTCCTACTTGGTCGGGTCGGGGGTCGGCACGCCGCTCGCGGATGCATTCCAGCTTGTTTCAAACATTGCACAGGAGGCTACCGGCGTTGAGGTTCCGATCATGTTCGTTGAGCCGCCCGAGCCGCTCCACCCTGTCGAAGAGCGAAACTTCATCGCCAATACCGATGCTTTGCACCGTGACACCGGCTGGTCATGCAAATGGTCCCTCGAAGACGGCTTGCGAGAGACCCTGCGGCGGCGGAAGGAACAGGGCAACATCGGGTTGGAATCCTGAACCGGATACTGTCATGAGCAAGATAGAAACAGCCCTTTCCGAAGTCCGGGAGATCGAGTTCCCCGAGCATGTAAACCCGTCGGGCGAACTCATCGTTCTGGAGAAGGCCGGTGGCCTGCCGTTCGATGTCCAGCGTTCCTTTATCGTCAAAGGCCGCCCGAATGCCGTTCGGGGGACACATGCGCACAAATTGTGCAGTCAGTTGATGATTTGTGTGTCCGGGGCCATCGATGTGGTGTGTGACGACGGGGCCGCGCAAGCTGACTACACGCTCCGCAATCCGAAGGACGGATTGCTGGTCCCGCCGGGCATCTGGAGCCAGCAGACCTATCTCGAAGACGACACGATCCTCCTCGTGCTGTGCGACCGCCCGTATGAGGAAGACGACTATATTCGTGACCGCGACGCCTATCTGCGCTTCCGCGGCATTTCGGAGACCTCTTCATGAAGTTCGTCGTCACCGGCGCCCTTGGACATATCGGCTCGCGTCTCGTGCGCGCCCTGCCGGATCACTTCCCGGGCTGCAGCATCGATCTCGTCGACAATCTGATGACCCAGCGCTATCCCGCGCTATTCGATCTCGGCGACGAGGCCAGCTATCGCTTCCGCGAGATCGACATCACGCGCGACCCGCTGGAGCCGGTCGTCGAGGGTGCGGATTGCGTCGTTCATCTGGCCGCAATCACCGACGCGGCGTCCAGCTTCGGCCGCGCTGACGAGCTCGAAGCCGTCAACTATATCGGCACGGAAAAAGTCGCCCGCGCCTGCGCCAGTATGAGGACGCCCCTGATCTCGCTGTCGTCGACAAGCGTATACGGATCGCAGAAGGCGGTGGTCGACGAGACCGCAGGCATGGAAGATCTGAACCCGCAGAGCCCCTATGCCGACTGCAAGCTCAAGGAAGAACGCCTGCTGGCCGAGCTGGGCGAGAGCGACGACCTCGCCTTCTTCATGGCGCGTTTCGGCACGATCTTCGGCGTGTCGCCCGGCATGCGCTTCCACACCGCGGTCAACAAATTCTGCTGGCAGGCGGCGATGGGGGAGCCACTCACCGTGTGGAGCACCGCCTACGAGCAAAAGCGCCCTTATCTGGACCTCGAGGATGCGGTCGCCGCACTCGCACATGTCATCCGGGGCAAGATCTTCGACAAGCGCATCTATAACGTCCTGACCCTGAACGCGCGGGTGCGCGACATCGTCGATGCCATCCGCATCCATGTGCCCGATCTCGACGTGACGTTCGTCGACGCGGAGATCATGAACCAGCTCTCCTATGAAGTCTCCGATGCGCGGTTCCGCGAGACCGGGTTTACGCCGACCGGCGACCTGCAGCGCGGCGTGCGCGAGACCATCGCCTTGCTGACCCCGGGATCCGCCGCATGAGCCCGTCCATTTTGTCTCTGATCGACCGGCCGGCGTTCGCGCCGGTCAGGTCCGTATTGCGCCGGGTCGTGCCCCATGGCCTGCGCCACAACATCCATGCCGACGCGCTGGCGCGCGCACAGCAGCAGACGGACCAGGAAGCCCTTGCCGGCGACCGGGCCAATCTCGACGACATCGCCCGTCAGTGCGTACAGGAGACCATCCCGGTCGCCGCGCCGCTGATCATGATCTCCCAGGTCCAGCGTTCCGGCGGCACCCTTTTGAGCCAGCTCTTCGACGGCCACAGCGCCATCCTGTCCCATCCCCAGGAACTGAAGATCGGCTACCCGGAGAAGTTCAACTGGCCGCCGATCAACGTCCACGCGTCGGCCGATGACCTGTTCGCCATGCTGTTCGAGCGGACCAATATTTCGCTGGTGGAGCAGGGCTACACCAAGGGCAAGCGTGAGCCGCGCCGGTTCCGGTTCTTCCTGCCGCCGGTGGTGCAGAAGCAGGTGTTCGCGGCTATTCTCGCGAACAACCCTCCGGCGACCGAGCGCGATGTGCTCGACGCCTATTTCGGCTCCTACTTCAACGCCTGGCTCAACTATCGCGGCCGCGTGGAAGACGCCCGCTATATCAGCGCGTTCGTGCCCCGCATGCTCGAGGACGCCGCCAACATGGCGTCATTCTTTGCGGCCTACCCCGACGGCTATCTGATCTCGGTCCTGCGCGACCCCGTATCCTGGTTCGCCTCGGCCCAGCGCCACAACTCGAAGCGCCACATGTTCGCCGACGTCGAAAGCGCCATGGATTACTGGCGGGCCAGCGCCCGGGCGATGGTGCGGAACCGTGCAAACCATGGTGACCGCGCGCTGATCGTGTCCTTCGAACAGCTCGCCGCCGCGCCAGCGGACACCATGCGCGCCCTGAGCGCGCGGATCGGCATCGACTTCGAACCGGCCCTCGAACAACCCACCTTCAACGGCGATTCGATCGTCGCGAATTCGAGCTTCGACGATGCCGACACCGGCGTCGTCGACGCGGTCGTCGATCGCACATCCCATGTATCCGACAGCGACCGTCACTATATCGAGGACAACGCCATGGACGACCACAACGCCGCCAAGGCACTTCTGGAATTCTAACCGCAAAGACCGAAACAACCGATGCGCGTTCTTTTTCTACCCCACGGCAGACGCCATAATTATTTCATCGAGCTGTTGCGCCAGGCGCGCGAGACGGCCGGGTGGGAAATTTCCGTGATCTGCGAGGAGAATGCCCGCGACGCCTATGACGGCATCGTGGCATCGGATGATCATGTGTATGCGCTGCCCGATTTTGCGGTGACGGCGAACGACATCGATATGGCGGCGAATGTGCGCCTGATCGCCGGCAGCGAGCAGGCGTCGGACATTCCCGTCAACCGTCTGATCCTGGCCAGCGAGCGTGACATCGGGCGGGCGTTCGGCTTGCCGGCATATCACTGGCCGCTGCGCCGGGTCGCGCGGCGCGCACTGGCCGACAACAGCTTTCCGCGCCGCGTGGTGTACGCCCAGTTCGCCTTTATGGACGACGTGATCCGCGCCGCCAATCCGGATCTGATCCTGACGGGCAACTTCGCCTCACCCCATCACACGGCGGCGGCAATGATCGCCGCCCATCGCGGCATTCCCGCCCTCAGCGGCCGGTCCTCCAAGATTTTCACGGACCGCACCTTCTGGACCCGCGATATCGCGATGCTCAATACCGATGCCGAGTCGCAGTACGCCGCCAACGCCAAGGCGGCGCGGCCGGTCTCCGCCATGGCGTACGAGTTGATCGACAAATTCCGCAACAAGCCTTCGACCGTCGGATACATCGCCCGATACTGGAAGTCGGGCGATGCGGAGACCTGGCTCAGCCGCCACCGGTTCTTCGTCGAACTGCTGGTGACCCGGGTCGCCCACAAGGTTCGGCGCCGCACAAGTGCGCCACGCCCGGTGCTGCCCGCGGTCGCGGAATATTATCGAACGCGCTATCTGGCCGGTCGCCAGCGGAAGTTCTTCTCGCGCCCCGAGACGGCCGAACTGACCCGGCAAAAATACGTCTATCTGCCGTTTCACAAGGAGCCTGAGCTGGCGATCAACTTTCAGGCCCCGTCGTTCCACAACCAGTATGAGACGGCGGCCCAGATCAGCGCGGCGCTGCCCCACGACGCGATCCTCATCGTGCGCGAACACCGGCTCAACCGCGGCCGCCGACCAACCCGCTACTACCGGGCGCTCGCCGCCCTGCCGAACGTGGTCCTCGCCGACCCCTTCGATGATCAGTTCAAATATATCCGCCATGCCGAAGTGATCATCACCGACAACGGATCGTCGGGCTGGGAGGGGTTATTGCTCGGCCGACGGGTCATCACCCTGGCGCGCACCTTCTACGATTCGCCCGGTATCGGCGTTACCGCGAAATCCATCGCAGACCTGCCGAAACTCCTGCTGGAGGCCCTCGGTGGCGGCACCCCGCATGACCTTGACAGTACGGACCGGCGTCTCGGCTGGCTCATCGACGCCGAATTCGAGACGACGACGAGCGAAGATGCCGACGGACATGCGGAAAGCATCCGCAAGATCAACGACGATGTCAGCCGCCGCGCGAAGACCGGAATTGAAAGATGAACGAAAACCCCAAACCACGCACCCTCGGCGTCATCCCCGCACGCGGCGGATCGAAACGCCTGCCGCGCAAGAATGTGCGCGACCTGAACGGCGCCCCCCTGATCGCATACACAATCGCAGCGGCGGCCGGCGCGGCGAACCTGACCGACTGGCTGGTCTCGAGCGACGACGACGAGATCATGGCCGCGGCACAGAGCTACGGCGCGCCCGTGCCCTACAAGCGCCCAGCAGAGCTCGGCGGCGACGAGATTCGCAACAACGACGTCATGCTGCATGCACTCGACCATATGGAAGCGGCGACGGGGGCGGCCTATGACGTGATTGTCCTGCTCCAGCCGACCTGTCCGATCCGCCAGTCTGCGCATATCGACACAGCCATCGAGTCCCTGCAGGGCTCCGATCTGGACACGGTCGCCAGTGTGAAAGGCCCGTTCAAGAAGCGGGATCCCAATCTCAAACGCATTCGCGACGGCGTGCTGGAAGATTATTGCGGTACGCCGCCCGGTCCCGATTGGGAACCGTTCTACATCTATAACGCGTCGATCTATGCGATGCGTTGCGACTGGTTCCGGCGCGAGCGGAAGTTCGTGTCCGCGCGACAAATCCCCCTGGTGATGGACGAGTATCACTCGATCGACGTCGACACCGAGGCAGACTTCCAAGTGGCCGAGGCCCTTGTTCGCCACCTCAATATTCCGACCCCGAAGGAGATCAATCAATGAAAGATATGCGACGCGTCGAAGGGGTCATCCCCGTGCTCGTCACGCCGATCACGGCCGAAGGCGAAATCGATGAGGCCGGATTGGTAAACCTCGTCGAGTTTCTCATCGAGCGCGGTGTCGGCGGGCTCTGGGTGCTCGGGACCAATTCCGAGGACATGAACCTGTCCTTCAAGAAGCGCCTGACAGTCGCCGAACTGGTCACCAAGACCGTCGCCGGGCGGGTGCCGGTCCTCCTGGGCTGCAGCTTCTACGCGCTGGAGGACAGCCACGATTTCATCGACGCAACGAGCCATCTCGAGGCCGATGCCTACCACTTCATGCCCTATCATCCGCTTTACAGCCTCGACCGGCTTGAGTGGCATTATCGGGCGATTGCGGACCATGCGCCGAAACCGCTTTGGGGCTATTCCAGCGCCAACTGGTGCCGTCCGGTCCCACCGGAATTTTACGAACGAATCAAGGATCACCCCAACATCGCGGGTGTGAAGTTCAGCTCCAACAACACGGTCCATTGCACCAAGGCGATCTCGCTTGCCGAGCCCGGCTTCCAGGTGATCACCGCCGTGGTCGCCTGCTTCCACTCGAACCTGGCGCTCGGCGTGCAGGGCACGACCACCAGCCTCGCCTGTGCGGTCCCGGAAGCAATCATCAATCAGTACAAAACGTTCCGCGACGGCAACATCAGTGAATCCCTCGAAATGCAGCGGCGCTTGAACGGGTTCCAGGATGCCTTGCCGGGCACACTCAAGACCGACAATTTCATCCCTGGCGCGGCGGAGAAGTACATCCTTTCGCTACGCGGCATCTGCGGGCCGCACATGACCAGCTACTACCGCGACGCCAACGAGGCCGAGCAGGCGCAGATTCGGGACGCTCTCGAAAAGTTCGAAATGCTCCCCGACGGCGCGCTGGCCTGACAGCGGCAACACGCGGATCCAGTCAACGGCTCCAGCATGAAACCGGTCATCACGTCGCCCCCTGCCGCAGCCGGCGGGACGGCCACGCATGGGCACGGCTGGACGCAGTTCACCGCCGGCGCGGTGCATGTGGTTCATCGCGGAGAGCCGGCGGCAGCGCAAATCGTCGCCGCGGCACTCGCGGCGCCGCCCTGCGATGCACAGTCGATCGCCACGCGTCTGGTCGAGATTGCCGGATTCTACGCCGTGATCGGAACCGGCCCGGGCGGCACCGTCGGGGCCGTCGATCATATCCGCAGCACACCGCTCTTCTATTGCCGTGGCCCGGTCACGGACGGACAGGCGCCTGTTTCAACCGATGCGCGTGCGTTGACGGCCGGGCAGCCGCCGTTCGACCCGGACGCGGTCCGCGAGTTTGCGATGGCGGGTTATGTCACCGGCGCCGACACTCTCGTGCCGGCAATCGCGCAGATGGAGGCCGGCGACGTCAGGGTTTGGCAAAGCGGCGCTGACACCTCCACGCAAGCGTCGTCCTACCGCCATTGGCCGGACGCGCGCGATGCGTGTTCGCCGGAACAGGCCCGCGCCCGGTTGTCGGACATCGCCGACATCGCATTCGCGCGGACAATCACGAAAGCCAACGGGCGGACAATTATCGTCCCCCTCAGTGGCGGGCTCGATTCACGCCTCGTGCTGGCCAAGCTGGCCGAACACGGCGCCAGGAATCTGCGGGCTTTTTCCTATGGCCCCGGCCGCAATGCCGACGCCGCGGTCGCGCAGCGTGTCGCGGCGCGCCTGGGCGTGGAATGGGAGTTCATCGCGACCGGCAGTCGCGGGGCGCGCGCGGCACTGCCCGATGTCCTGCGCCAGGAATATGGCCACTTCGCCGACGGGTTGTGCGCGGTGCCCAATCACCAGGATTTGCTCGCCCTGTCCGTGCTCCGGCAGCGAGGTCGGCTCCCGGCCGACGCGATGATCGTCAACGGCCAGACCGGTGACTTCGTTACCGGCGGGCACATCCCGGCCGCGTTGATGTCTGACGAGACCATCCCGCTCGAAACGGTGATCACGGCCATCCTGGACAAGCATTATGGCCTCTGGCGTTCGCTGCTCACCCCGGCGAACATCACCGCCATTCGTGCGCGGATCGCGGATCGCCTCGGCATCGCAGACAGTGCGACACGCCCTGTGAGTGCGGCAGAGGCCGCAGCATTTTTTGAGCTCTGGGAATATCGCGAACGGCAGGCCAAGTATGTGGTCGGCGGCCAGCGCATCTATGATTTTCTCGGCCTCGACTGGGATCTGCCCCTGTGGGATCGGGACTTCACCGCCTTCTGGCGCGACGCACCGCTGGCAGACAAGTACAACCAGGCGCTATACCGCGACTGGCTCTTCGACTGGGACCACACGCAGGTCTTCTCCACCATCTCGAGCCGCATCACCGCCTGGCCGCGCGCGCTCAGCGCCGTCCTCGCACCCGTTGCCGTCGCCACCCGCCTGCTCGCCGGCCGCGCGCGCCGCGATCGCCTGTTCCGATATCTCAACTATTTCGACCGGTTCAGCGACCACTACCGGATGTTCGGATTCTCCACCTTCAAGCGGCACATGCACGACATGCGAAACCCGGCATCGCTGTATGCCCGCGAATGGCTCGAACGCGAGGGCGTCGATGTCGATGCCATCGCCCGGGCCTGAGCAACCGCAGTCATGCGCATGCTTTATCTCTGTCGGGTCTTCAGCGGGTTCGAGACCAGCCTCGAACGGCGCCGCTGGCAGCCGACCGGTGCTCCGACCATCTACCGCGTCATCGAAGCGCTCGACCGGACCGACCATGAGGTCACCTTCCTGATGACGTGTCGTGGTGTCGGCGCCGACTATCGCACGGACTGGACCGACCCGGCGGACCGGGAAGTCGAACTGGAAGGCCTGAGCCGGCCGGTTCACGTTCTCGCCAGCGAGCATCGTTACCCCGCCTGGCTGGGCCGCTTGCGCGGGCCGTTGACCAATCTGCGGCACCTCTGGCGCACCTGGCGCACCGTCCGGAAGACCCGGCCCGATCTGGTATATGTCGACCGCTCGAATGTTCTCGCCGGCGCGTTGATCGCGCGGCTCACACGTATTCCCGTGGTCCTGCGGGTCATGGGCGTCTACCCCTCGATGTGGGACGCGCTGACCGAACGGTCCCGCGGCGCCCGTGTCGCGCGCTGGGCCTATCGCGCGCCCTTCGCGCTGGCGCTGTGTACGCAGGACGGCAGCGGCGGCGAACGCTGGCTGCCCGAGGCGCTACACCCCGGCACACCGTTCCGCATGCTGCTTAACGGGTTCGACGGCAGCGCACGTTCCGCCGAGACCGACCCGCGGTTTGAGGCGATACCCGCCGACAAGACAATCGTGCTTTTCGTCGGGCGGTTCGAATCAATCAAGGGATGTGAGGAATTCGCCGACGCGCTGATTCAGCTCCACGCAGAAGGCCGGCAGGACATCCACGCCGTGATGATCGGTACCGGCCGGCTGCGTGACGGCGTCCAGACACGCGTCACCGAGGCCGGCGCGGCGGACATGTTCACCTTCATCGACAGGCTCAACCATGATCAGGTGCCCGAGGCCCATCGCCGGTCCGACATCTATGTCTCACTCAACCGACTGGGGCAGTTGAGCAACGCCAACCTCGAGGCCATGTCGATGGGCGCCTGCATGATCGTCCCCGCCGCGCAGCCCGAGCGCGGGATCGATCTGGCAACCGAGGCGCTGGTCGACGAAAGCGCCGTTCTGCGCCTGCCCTGGGTCAACCAGACCGATGCGCTGGCAGACGCACTGCGCACCCTGACGTCAGACCCGGAACGCCGGAACGCCCTGCGCGCCAACATGAAGGCGACCGCGGACAAGCTGGTGCAAAGCTGGGATGCCCGCGTCGCCGAAGAATTCGCATTGATCGGCGAACTCACGGGCCGGAAGCCATGACCGAATCGGCCCTGCACGAAGAGCGCGTGGATATCCTGCTGTTCATCAGCGACCTGGGTAGCGGCGGCGCGCAGCGTGTCCTGTGCCGCCTTGCGGAACATTGGTCGGGGGCCGGGCGGCGTGTCGCCGTAGCGACACTTTCATCGCCGGACCAGGATTTCTTCACCCTGCCCGCCGACGTGCAACGCCGCGCGATCAACCTGAACGCCCGATCGCGATCTCCCGTCGGCGGATTGTTGCGCAACGTTGCGCGTATCCGCCATCTGCGACGGGTTCTGCGCGAGCTCCGTCCCGCCGTCGCGGTCGCCTTCGTCGGCCCCAACGCCGTGCTTCTGGTCGCCGCGGCCATGGGCACCGGCATCCACACCGTTGCGGCCGAACGCAACGACCCGGCACGACAAAGTTTCGGGCGCATGTGGGATCGCCTGCGCCGCTGGGCCTACCGCCGCGCCGACAGGGTGACAATAAATTCGACCGGCGCGGCAAACGCATTACGAAGCATCGTGCAACCCGACCGCCTGATCTACACACCCAACCCCATGCCGCACCCCATCGACGGCGCGACGGCCGACATCCCCGGCCCCTGCATCCTCGCCGTCGCGCGGTTGCATCCGCAGAAGGGGCTCGACCTGTTGCTGAACGCCTTCGCCGCGCTCGAGCGGCCCGCCTGGAACCTGGTGATCGTCGGCGAGGGCAACGAGCGTGCGCGTTTGTCGGCTCAGGCCGACACGCTTGGAATCAGTGGCCGGGTAAGGTTCACGGGCACTGTCTCCAACCCGGCCGACTATTTTCGCGCCGCGGATATCTTCGCGCTGCCGTCCCGCCACGAGGGAACGCCCAACGCCCTGATGGAAGCCATGAGCTACGGCATGGCGGCCATCGTCAGCGATGCCTCGCCCGGGCCGCTCGACCTGATCACGAACGGCACGAACGGGCTGGTCACGCCCGCCGGTGACGTGGCCGCGCTGACCCGCGCCCTGCAACGTCTGATCGACGACCGGGACTTGCGCGAGACGCTCGGTAACGCCGCCCGCACAAGCATGCAGGCCCGACGCTACAACGACGATGCATTCACGCGGTGGGACGCCGCGGTTGATTTCACGTCCGCACTTTCGGACAACCCCGCATGACCGCCCGCCGCGTCCACGTCCTCTCGGACGGCTTCAAGGCGCCCAATGCGCGGGCGTTGCTCTACCCGCTCATCATGCACCGGCGCGCCCTGGCGGAGGCCGGCATTTCGGTTCGCACGTTCGACCGTGTCGAAAGTGAATTGACGGCGTGCGACGTCCTGCTTGTGGACAGCAAGCATTTCCAGGGCCCCGTCCGTGGCCAACTCGCCTTCGTGCAGGATGCGCTGGCGGGCTTCGCCGCGTCCGGTATCACACTTGCCTGGTACGACTCGACCGACAGCGCGGGCTGGGTCGTCGGTGGTGTGCTGCCGCTGGTGCGCCGCTACTTCAAGAGCCAGCTGCTGCGCGACCGTGCGGCCTATCTGCGCCCGATGTATGCGCGCCGCGCCTACGCCGACTTCTACCACCGCGAAGATGGGGTGACCGACGACCAGGCCACCGATACGCCACAGATCGACGACCCGGCGCTGCTCGAACGCATCCGCCTGGGCTGGAACTCCGGCCTGGCCGACTATTCCCGCTTCGGGCCCGCACGCATGGCGCTTTACGGGCGCCTGCCGTTTTCCTGCCTTCTCGGGCAACCCCGGGCCGCGCGGCCGGCAGACGCACCACGTCAGATCGCTTTGTCCTGTCGCATGGGTATCGGCTATACGCGCAACAGTGTGGCCCATCAGCGGCGGCTTATCCGTGACCGGTTGGCGAGCCGGATACGTTCCGACAAGCTTCGCCGGGGCGGGTACTTTGCCGAGCTCAAATCAAGTCGCGCGGTCCTCTCGCCCTTCGGGCTCGGCGAGATCACGCTGAAGGATTTCGAGGTCTTCGTGACAGGCGGTCTGCTCGTCAAGCCGGACATGCGGCACCTCGAAACCTGGCCCGATATGTATCGCGACGGCGAGACCATCCGCACGTTTCGCTGGGACCTCACCGACCTGGATGATGTACTGACGCAGATTGAAGACGACCGACAGAGCGCCAGCGCGATCGCCGCGCACGGCCAGGACGAGTATCTGCGCCACGTCAGCGGCCCGGAGGCCGGGCAATTGTTCGCCGCGCGCTTCGCCCGCATGATCGAGGAAACGCTGCTACCTGCCGACGATACTGGCAGAAAGGCAGTTGTCTGAGATGTGCGGTTTCGCGGCTTTGTTTCAGGCGGGCAGGCGTTTCGCGCCGGACCTGCTCGCGCGTATCGATACCGACCTGTTCCATCGCGGGCCGGATTCCGCCGGACTTGTCTCCGAGCCGGGCCTCGCGCTTGTGTTCCGCCGCCTGTCGATCCTCGACACGCGGGACGTCGCCGACCAGCCGATGCAGGACCCGGACGGTCGCTATCTGTTGGTCTTCAATGGCGAGATCTACAACTACCGGCGGCTGCGCGCCGAACTCGAGGCGGCCGGCCGCCGGTTTCGCACAACCGGCGACACCGAGGTGCTGTTGCAGGGCTTTGCCGAATGGGGCGCGGGGGTCCTGGACAAACTCGAAGGCATGTTCGCCTTCGTGGTCTATGACCGCCAGACCAACAGCGTCACCGCCGCCCGCGACCCGTACGGTATCAAGCCGCTATACGCGTGCCGCAAGGGGGGCCTCATCGCATTCGCGAGCGAAGCCCGGCCACTCCGCCGCCTGGTCGGAAGCGAGGCCGATCCGACCGCGCTGGCGGAACTCCTGCTTTTTCGGTTCGCCGCCGGGCGCCTGAGCAATCTCCGGGGGATCGATCGCATTCCCGCCGGGACCGTCGTGAACGTGAAGCTGGATGGGTCCGGTTACCGCGAGCGCCGATACGCCGATATCGGCGACAGTATCGCCACCCCGCGGCCCAACATCTCCGCCGACGCCGCCACCGCGCAAATCGACGACGTCATGCGCGCGTCGGTCACGGACCATCTCGCAAGCGATGTAGGCTACGCGTTGCAGCTTTCCGGTGGAATCGATTCCAGCCTGATCGCGCAACTTGCCAGCGAAACCGGCGGCGCGGACGTGCACAGTTTCGGGCTCTATCTCGGCGACAACCCCCATGACGAGAGGCCCTATCGTGACACCGTGGTGGCGCAGACCGGCCTGCAGCATCATGAGGTCGCCGTCGACGGCCGGGTGTTCGCCGACGCGTTTCCCCGCGCGGTCCATCACATGGAGGGACCGAGCCCCCATCTCGGCTGTATTCTCCTGATGGTGCTGTGCGACGCCGTGCGCGACGTGACCAAGGTCGTGCTGACGGGTGAGGGTGCCGACGAGATGTTCGGCGGCTATTCGCGCTACGGGATCTGGCGTGATCTCGTCAAATACCGGCGCTTCGCCCGGATGGTCCCGGGGGCGCTCTGGCCGCTGCTGCACCGCTATCGGGCGATCCGCATCTACGCCGACCATGATCCCGCGGTCTATGCCGGCGTCTATGCCGACTATCTCGGGCTGAACCGGATCTTCCCCGAGCTTGTGCCCGTGCCCGGCGCACGCGAGGCCGCCGCCGGCCGCTTTCGCGATTTCCGCGACCGCATATTCGCCGTCGACCAGACCGCCTATCTCGAATCTCTGCTGTTGCGTCAGGACAAGATGGCGATGGCCGCGTCGGTCGAGGCGCGGGTTCCTTTCGTACACAAACCGGTGGTCAATGCCGCCAACGCATTGCCCCACGCGCTGCGGGTGCCCGGGGGCATCACGAAACCGGTCCTGAAATCGGTCGCGGAACGATACTTCCCGCACGATTTCGTGCACCGGCGGAAGGTCGGCCTGACCCTGCCGCTCGCGGAATGGCTCTCCGACAGCAGCGGTTTGGGCCGGTATCTGGACGGTTTGGTCGAACCGGGCGCGAAACTGGCCGAATTCGGTGACAAGGCGGGCATCCGCACGATGGTGGAACGTTTCCGCGCAGGTGATTCCACCGGCGCACGCGTACTGGTACACCTCATCAACATCGAACTCTGGCTGCGCGACATCAGTGCACCCATGACCGACACCGCCGCACCGGGAGCGCCGTAAGTAATGAACAACGGGACACGGACAACGACATGCGGATGCATGCGATGAACCGCTGGCTGGTACTTGTCCTGATTCTGGCGGCTGTGCTGCGCTTCGGTTACCAGGAGGGAATGCTGTCCTACGGCGGGAGTTTCCACAACGGGAGCGACTCCGGAAAATACATCGTGATCGCCGAGACCATTGTCGAGACCGGGGAGTACGGACGCATGACCGAGAACGGGGTCCGGCGCGAGCTCAACCGGATGCCGGTCTACCCCTACTTCCTGGCCGGTGTGTTCAATGTCTTTGGCACCGGAAACCTGCAGGCCGTCGCACGGGTCCAGATTTTTGTCGAACTGATCACGATTGTGGGCCTGGCCCTGGCCGCCATGGCGATTGATCGAAGGCTGGTGATCCCGACCGCCCTGATAGCGGCCGTAATTCCGAACTTCCTCGTGCACACCGCCTATGTGCTGAACGAGAACCTGTTCCTGCTCTTCTTTGTCTGGGGCATGTGCGCCATCCTCTGGGCCATGCGCGGCTATCGTCCCCCCTGGCTGCTGCTCGGGGCGGGGTTGCTGTTCGCCCTGTCGCTTTACACGCGGCCGGTGATGATGTTCTTCCCCCTGTTCCTGTTCCCGACGCTGGTCTATGCGCTCACGGCCAGCCGCGCGGCGAGCCTGAAACGCAGTCTTTTCCTGGCCGCCATCCCGGTTCTGGTGATCTTCGCCGCCGCCGCACCCCGTGTGGCGAGCCACCAGGCGGAGTTCGGGCACGCCGTATTCACCAGCCAGTCCGGCGCCCACATCGTCAAATGGGTTTATCCCTGCTTGCGTACGCCCTGGTCCTGCGCGAGCCATGGCGAGGCCTGGGAGGAGAACGCGCCGACCATCGCCACCCGCCTGGCGGCGTTGCCAGAGGCCGAACAGGAGAACAGGTTCGCGCGCGATGTCATCATGCGCGAGGTCGGCACCGAACGGATATGGGAACTCGGAATCGTACAGATCATCAAGGGCATGACGATCGGCGCCATCAAGAATGTCATTCAAACCGGCGTCTACGAGAGCCTTTCCCAGTTCAACCAGCCCGCCACTTTCTTCTCGGCCATGCCGGGCAATACCCTGGGAGAGCGGTTCTCAAACTTCGTCAGCCAAAATCGCAACAACGTCTTCATGGGCGTATGGGTGCTTGCCCAGATCGCCCTGTTCGCATCCCGGCTGGTGCAACTCGGCGGCATCCTCGGTGGCCTCGCCGATCGCCGGACCCGCCCCTACACCATCTTCCTCGCCATGACGGTCGTCTACTTCCTCGCCATCAACGGCCCCATCGGCAACCCGAAATATCGGATACCGGCGGAACCGGCGTTGATCATATTCACAGCGATGGGCCTGCAATGGGCCATCGATTGGATTACCGCTCGACGAAACCGAAATGACGCCATGACGGCCGATGCCTGACAACGCGCCCGATTTCGCCTTCGCGACCGTCACCTCCCAGGGATATGTGGATCAGACCGCCGGCCTGCTCCTGAACCTGCGCGAATATTACCCGGATACGACGGTGGTGATCTGTGCGCTCGACGATGGCGCGGCGGCGGCATTCGAGGCCATCGAAGACTCCCATCTCGTAACGGTCACGGCCGAAACGGTCTGGGGTCCGGATTGCTGGCGGAACATGACCGCACGCATGACCCGTGCCGAACGCGCGTTTGCCACGAAGTCCGCGATCTGTGCCTGGACGCTGGAGACGCAAGCGCGATCCCTCCTGTTGCTTGACAGCGATCTCCTGTTTCTCGACCGCACCGACGACATCGTCGAGCTGCTCGAGGACCATCCGGCCGTCCTCGTCACCGGCCGCCATGGGGTCGATGAATGGAGCAAGGCCGGCCGGTTCGGGTTGTTCTCGGCCGGCGTTCTGGGCCTCTCGCGCAGCACGCTCCGCGAAGTCGCAATCTGGAAGGCCGCCTGTTTCAACGCCTGCACCGCGGTGCCGTTATCCGGCATTTACTACGAACAGAAATATCTCGACCCGTTCCTGAATCTGCCCGGCGTCGCGCTGGTGCATGATCCCGGCATCAATATCTCACAGACCTTCCTCAAGCTGCTCGCGCCCTATCAGGACGACGACGGAAAGTGGCGCGTGAAGGGCGGAACGCAGATCCGCATCTATCATGCCAGCCGCAGTTCGGACGACAGCTTCCCGCTTTTCCAGGACAAGGCGGACTGGAACCGGCGCGGGCTGGAGATGATGGGCCTCGCCCCAGACGATGGGGCCGCACGGCAGGCCCCGGGACTGGAATCCGGTTCCGCCAAGCTGCAGCGGCGGCTGGCGCTTGGCCGTCGATTCACGAATATCGTCGACGGGCTACCGGGCTTCCTCCTGCGTGTTATGGAGATATACCGCACCCTGACCCTGCGCGATCTGCCGTTCAAGACGCGTTGGCACGAGACATTCAGCCGAAAGAAAGACCTGGCCCGCGCGCTCGAAGATGACGCCGGGCGCCACCAAGGATCATCGTTTCTGTGATCAACGCCACATCCGAACTTAACTTTCTCTACCGCGGGGCCCGCGCGCTGGCCGGATTTCGTGCCCGCGCAGCGCTGACCTGGTTGCGCCACGGCCATGTCGTGCAACGCCGCGCGATCAGCGCCTACACCCGCGACCACGCCGACGGAAAGCTGCACCTCGGCGCATCCCAGCCACTCGACGGCTGGCTGAACTCGCAGATACTCGGCCATGTCCCGATCGACGTGACCCGCCGCCTGCCGCTGCCCGACAATTCCTTCGTGATGATCTATTCCTCCCATCTGGTGGAACATATTCACCGGCTGCAATTCGAACGCTTCCTGGCCGAGAGCCTGCGCGCCCTGAAACCCGGCGGGCTGCACATCGTCGCCACGCCGTCGGTGGAGAAAATCGCCCGCACCCTGTACGGGCCGGACAGCGAGGCGAAGGCCATGCTGATGGAGGCGGGCACCCGCTTCTATCCCGAGCCGTTCCATTCCGAGGCGCAGCAGATCAATCTCACCATGCGCGCATTCGGTCACCGCTTCCTCTATGACATCGCCTGCATGCGCGCCGCGGGACTGGCGGCCGGCTTCGCGTCGGTCGAATGTATCGACAATTTCGAACTGCCCGACCCGTACCTGGCTGCCTATGTCGCGAAGAAACCGCCGCGCTGGAACGCGGAAACCGAAACCTTTGTTTTCCGGGCCCCGGAATGAGTGATCGCCCACAATGAACCAGCCTGCTCCCACCACCGATACGCCCGGCCCCACCGAACCGTCCGCCCACAAGCGCGACGTGCGCAACCATGCCGACGAAATGGCGGATGCGCGCGACGGATGGATCGAACGCAATCGCGCCTATTATGCCGACGACCAGCGCTACATGCGGTTCCTCATTCCCGAAGGCAGCCGCGTGATCGAACTCGGCAGCGGCACGGGCCAGCTGCTGGCAGCCCTGAAACCGTCACGCGGGGTGGGCGTCGATATCAGCCCGAAGATGGTCGCTCGCGCGCAACAGAACCATCCAGATCTTCATTTCGTGGAAGCCGACATCGAGGATGCGACCGCATTGGCGGACCTCGGCGAGACCTTCGACGCGGTCATCGTGTCGGACACGGTCGGCTGGATGGAAGACATCGCGGCCGGCTTCGAGGCCATGCAGACGCTGTGCAACCCCGACACCCGCATCGTCATCGCCTACTACTCCAAACTCTGGGAACCGCTGCTCAAGGTCGGCGGCGCGCTCGGTCTGCGCATGCCCCAGGGACGGCGCCTCAACTGGCTGGGGACCGGCGACATCGAGAACATGCTCGAGGCCGCCGACTATGATGTCATCAAGCGGGAATGGCGCCAGCTCGTGCCCCGCAACATGTTCGGGATCGGGCGGTTGATCAACCGGTTCATCGCGCCGCTGCCGATCATCCGGCGGTTCTGCCTGCGCTACTATCTGGTCGCCCGCTCGCGCCGCGCCCAGCAGCCTACCCCCAAATCGGTAACGGTTGTCGTGCCCGCACGCAACGAGCGCGGCAATGTGGAGCCCCTGGTCCAGCGTTTGCCGGAATTCGGCACGTCGCTCGAAATCATGTTCGTCGAGGGCAATAGCAGCGACGGCACCGCCGCAGAGGTGGAGCGCGTGATCGCCGCCTATCCCGACCGCAACATCCGGCTGCTGCACCAGGAAGGGCGCGGCAAGGCCGACGCGGTCTGGAAAGGTTTCGATAACGCCAGCGGCGACATCCTGATGATCCTCGATGCAGACATGACCGTGATCCCCGAGGAAATGCCGAAGTTCTACAACATGATCACATCCGGCAAGGCGGAGTTCGTCAATGGCTCGCGCCTGGTCTACCCGATGGAACCCGAGGCGATGCGGCTCCTGAACTTCCTTGCCAATCGCACCTTCTCGCGGATCTTCTCCTATCTGCTGAACGAACGTTTCACCGACACGCTTTGCGGCACCAAGGTTCTGTCGCGCGAGAATTACGCGCGCCTGCGCGATGGGCGCAGCTACTTCGGCGATTTCGACCCCTTCGGCGACTACGACCTGATCTTCGGGGCCGCGAAGCTCAACCTGAAGATCTCCGAAGTACCTGTCCGATATGCCGCGCGCCTGTATGGCGAGACCCAGATCTCGCGATTCCGCGATGGCTGGCAGTTGCTCCGCATGGTCGTCTTCGCCTTCCGGAAGCTCAAGGCGCTGTAGCCCCGCCCGCATGGATGCCGAACTGAGACCCGCCGACTATCGTGCGATCTGGTCGGACAAACCCGTCCTGCGCGCGGTTTATACGGATTACTACGCCCGGATGAGGGCCGCCTGTGTCGCCGGACCGACCCTCGAGATCGGCGGCGGCTCCGGCAACATGAAGGACTTCGCCCGGGACGTGGTGTCCACCGACATCGTCCCCGCCGCCTGGCTCGACACGGTTTGCGACGCCCAGGCGCTGCCGTTCGCCGATGCCTGTTTCGCCAACATCGTGATGGTCGACGTGCTCCACCACATCGCCCGCCCGGCCCGTTTCCTCGCCGAAGCGGAACGGGTGCTGAGGCCCGGTGGCCGCGTCATCATGGTCGAACCCGGGATCACGCCATTGAGTTTGATCTTCTTTCGCCTGTTCCATGACGAACCGGTGGACATGCACGAAGACCCGCTCGACCCGAGTCCGCCGCCTGCCAAGGACCCGTTCGAGGGGAACCAGGCGCTCCCCACCCGCCTGTTCGGCCGTGACCGGCACCGCCTCGCCGCCACCCACCCGAACCTGCGGCTGCTGCAAAAAACCTGGCTCAGCCTGTTCGCCTACCCCCTGTCAGGCGGCTTCAGGTCCTGGAGCGCGCTGCCCGCCATACTCGCGCCGACGCTGATCGGGTTCGAACGCCTGATCTGCCCGATCCTCGGGCCACTCATGGGATTTCGTTTGTTCGCCGTGCTTGAAAAGACCGGAGAGGGCTGACTCCATGTGCGGAATCGCGGGCTTGTTCGCGCCCCATGAGGGATACTCGGCAGCCCGGTTGACCGGGCTGGCGCAAGCCGCGGCATCGACCCTGGTGCATCGCGGTCCCGACGACAGTGGCGCGTGGGCCGACCCGGAAGCCGGCGTCGGTTTCGGGCACCGTCGTCTGTCGATCATCGATCTTTCGGCCGGCGCGCGCCAGCCGATGGTCTCTGCCTGCGGGCGTTATGTGATCGTCTATAACGGCGAGATCTACAATTTCGAGGAGCTGCGCAAGCGCCTGTCGGAAAGGGGCGTCGGCCTGCGCACCCGTTCGGACACCGAAGCTCTGCTCGAATCCATCGCGGCTTTCGGGCTCGAGGCGGCCTTGGCCGACGCGAACGGCATGTTCGCCTTTGGCCTGTGGGACCGGGAGACCCGGACACTGCAACTGGCGCGCGACCGGTTCGGGCAAAAGCCGCTCTACTATGGCTGGGCCGGGAAAAATCTCGCATTCGGCTCCGAACTCAAGGCGCTGACGGGCCTGCCGGGATTCGACACCGCGATCGATCCGTCGGCCGTGACGCAACTAATGCGCTTCGCGATGATCCCGGCCCCCCACACGATTCATCCCGGCTGCTGGAAGCTCCTGCCGGGAACGATACTGACGATCGACACCGCCGCGGTCGAACGGCGCGCCCTGCCCGAACCCGTCGCCTACTGGTCTGCCGCCGGGACCGCAATGGCCGGTACACACGATCCGTTGAACCTGCCGGATACCGATGCGGTTTCCGCCCTCGAGACGGAACTCCAGCGCGCCGTTGGCGCCTGCATGGTGTCCGATGTCCCGCTCGGCGCGTTCCTGTCAGGGGGCATCGATTCGACGGCGGTCGTCGCAACAATGCAGGGGCTGAGCGACCGGGCGATCAAGACCTTCTCGATCGGTTTTTCCGAGGCCGACTATAACGAGGCCGACGCGGCGGCCGAGATCGCCAGGCACCTGGGAACGGACCACACCGAACTGATGGTGACCCCGGCAGACGCCCAGGCGGTCATTCCGTCCCTGCCGGCGATGTATGACGAGCCATTCGCCGATTCCTCCCAGATCCCGACCTATCTCGTCTCGCAGCTGGCGCGCCAACAGGTGACGGTCAGCCTGTCGGGGGACGGCGGCGACGAGGTCTTCGGCGGGTACAACCGCTACACATGGGCCAACAACCTGGCACGCGCCTTCGGCCCGGTCCCGACGGCGCTGCGCCGGCTGATGCGGGGCGGGCTTGAATCCGTCGCACCCCGGCACTGGGACAGGCTGGCCGCGATGATCCCGGGGCGTTATCGGCCGGCCCAGTTCGGCGACAAGCTGCACAAGCTGGCGGAAGTGCTGGACGCGCGGGATTTCGCGGCGATCTATGCCCGCCTCGTCTCCCAATGGAAGAAACCCGAACGCGCGGTGCCGGGGGCCGGCATGCCCGGCCACCTTGTCGACGATCCCGAATCCTGGCCCGCGCTGCCGTCGCGCAGTGAGCAACTGATGCTGCTGGACGCGATCAGCTACCTGCCCGACGATATCCTGGTGAAACTCGACCGGGCCAGCATGGCCGTCAGCCTGGAAAGTCGCGTGCCCTATCTCGATCATGCGCTCTACGCCTTCGCATGGCGGCTGCCGATGTCGCAGAAGATACGCGGCGGTACCCGAAAGTGGATCCTGCGCGAAGTGCTCGCGCGCCACGTCCCGCGCGAAATGTTCGAGCGGCCCAAGATGGGATTCGGCGTTCCTGTCGGCGACTGGTTGCGCGGTGACCTGCGTGAATGGGCGGAATCCCTGCTGTCACCGCAACGTCTGCGGGAGAGCGAAATTATCGACGCCGGGGCCATCACCGCCATCTGGCACGAGCACCTGGCCGGCAGCCGCAACCATCAATACCTGTTGTGGCCGGTCCTGATGTTCGAGGCATGGCGCGCGGAACCCCGCACGACAGCTACAGATCCTGCAGCCGGATACGCCCGGTGACGAGATACAGGCCAATGCCCGTGAATTCATGCGCGGCGCGGCGCACACGCCCCGCACCCCGCGCGCTCGGCACAAGGTCGAGCCAGAAATTGCGCGCGATCCTCACATCCTCGTACCGGCGCGGCGGCACCGCCGCCACATCGATCCCGAACCGGCGCAGCGACGCCGCCATGCGCATCACATGCGACCCGCCGGTAACAAGGACCACCCGGGGCGAACGTCCGGCGAACGCCGGACCCTGCAACATTCCGGAGACCGCCCGGGCGGTCTCGAAGGTGTTCCGCGCCGTGGATTCGACCACTGTCTCGGGGCCAAGCGTGATGACGCGCTGGAGTGCGACGACCTCCGGTTCGGTCTGTCCGGGAAGCGGTGCGCCGCCGAGGATGATCAACCGAAAACCCGTCTCCGCCTGCACCTGCTGGCCACGAACCGTGCGATCGACCGAACCGGGCAAAGGCCACCAACGGCCCGCCGGATCTTCATACGCACCCGCCAGGGGCACGATGATGGCGTCGAATTTTTCCGCCGACATCGTACTGGCATCGAACATGGGGGCCCCGCGCTCGAGTATGCCCAGAAGGGCGTTTCCAACGAACGGGGTCGTGCCGGCGAGGAGCGAGATTCCCCCCAGCAGAACAAGCAGCCGCCCGATCCGCCGGCGCAACAGAATGACCCCCGGCACCAAAACCCAGAGCGCCGGCATCGGCCAGACCACGAAGATATCGAATAACGTCCGCACAGAAATGCTCCGGTTCACGTGAACGACAGCCTAACAGATTCACATCCGGCACCCTCGAAACAAGCTGGCATTCGAGACGATTCGCCGCGCGCGGCGCGCGTGCTCGTGGTCGTACCGCTGCTGGCCGTGGGTGGCGCGGAGAAGCACATCGCCACCGTGTATCCCCGCCTGCGTGCGAGCGGCTTCGACATCCGGATCGTCACCGCACGACCACAGGCTGTCCTCGACCAGGGTTTGCGCGACGCCGGCGTTCCGGTTTTCAACACGCACGCCTGGCGGCCCTCACCCCTGCGCCAACTCGCGGCCTGCATCAACATAGGGCGGCAGATTCGCAGCTGGCGACCGGACATCGTCCATTTTTTTCTGCCGGAGGCCTATATTCTCGGGGGTCTGACGGCATGGCTGCTCCGCCACCCACGCCTCACCATGAGCCGGCGCAGCCTGAATAATTATCAATTCGGCCGCCCCTGGGTCGCCCGGTTGGAGAAGTTTCTGCACCGGCGCATGACGGCCCTGGTAGCCAACAGCGACGCGGTACGGCACGAACTCAGCGCCGAAGGCGTTCCCGACACGCGCCTGCATGTCATCCGCAATGGTGTCCCGGATGAAATGTTCGACCCGATCCCGAAGGCGCAAGCGCGGGCGAAACTGGATCTGTCCGACGAGGCACTCGTGATGACCTGCGTCGCGAACCTGATTCCGTACAAGGGCCATGCCGACCTCATCGACGCACTGGCATTATGCGCGGACGCGATGCCCGACGACTGGCGGCTCTTGCTCGCAGGCCGCGATGACGGCATCGGCACCACACTGGAAGCACAGGCCACACAGGCTGGCATCGCATCCCATATCCGATTTCTCGGCGGCCAGGCCAATATTGCCGATGTCCTCGCATCGAGCGATCTGGGCCTGCTCTGCTCCCACCAGGAAGGGTCGCCGAACAGCGTGCTCGAGAGCATGGCCGCCGGTTTGCCCATGGTCGTGACCGATGCTGGCGGCACGGCAGAGGCGGTCGCCGACGGCGTTACCGGGCTTGTGGCGCCGATGAATGATTCGAGCGCGATCGCCACGGCGATCCGTACTTTGGTGCGTGACCCGGCGCGCCGCGCGGCGATGGGGCAGGCCGGGCAGGCGCGCGCACGCGAACTTCATTCACTGGAGGCCTGTACGAACGCCTATACACGGCTGTACGAAATGCTTCTGGAAGCCAAAGGCCACGCATCATGACCGGCGGCACAAGCAAGGGTGAACCATCGATGCCATCGTCCGAAGCAAATGCCGACATCTCTGCCGTCCGCATCGCGGTCGCCGGCTGCGGCTACTGGGGCCGCAATCTGGTCCGGAACTTCGCGGAACTCGGGGCGCTGGATGCGGTCTGTGACGCGAATGCCGCGGCGGCCGACGTCATGGCGCAGGCTCACGGTACCACCGCGCGTTCCTGGCAGGATATCCTCGACGACCCTGATATTTCCGCCGTTGCGATCGCCACCCCCGCGGCGACCCATGGCGAGATGGCCGGCGCGGCTTTCGCGGCCGGCAAGCATGTGTTCGTCGAAAAGCCCATGGCGCTGGATATCGAAACTGCGGAAAGCCTGATTGCGGCGGCGAAAGCCGCGGCGCGAACCCTCATGGTGGGCCATCTGCTGCAATATCATCCGGCGTTCCTCGCGCTGCAGGAACTCGCATCGGACGGCCGCCTGGGCACGCTCCAGTACATCTATTCCAACCGGTTGAATTTCGGGAAAATGCGCCATGAGGAAAACATCCTCTGGAGCTTCGCCCCGCATGATATTTCGATGATCCTGTCGCTCACCGGTGTCGCCCCCGACAATGTCAGCGCCATCGGACACAGCTATCTACAGGCGGGTGTTGCGGATACGACGACGACCCATCTCGGCTTTCCCAACGGGGTCAACGCGCACATCTATGTCTCCTGGCTGCATCCGTTCAAGGACCAGAAGCTCGTCGTGATCGGAGAGAACGGCATGGCCGTGTTCGACGATACTCAGCCATGGGCCGGAAAACTCGTCCTGTACCCGCACAAGGTGGAGCTGGGCGGGCAGGCGCCGGTGGCCGAACGCGCCGACGCCGAAGCCATCCCGTTGACCGAGCAGGAGCCTCTGCGCGAGGAGTGCGCACATTTCCTCACCTGCGTCGCAACCGGCGCGACCCCGCGCACCGACGGTGCCGAGGGCCTGCGGGTATTGCAGGTTCTGCACGCGGCCGAGAACGCCCTGGGCGGCGGCAATATCTAGGAGGACGGATCGTGGCGGCACCCGTTATTCATGAATCGGCCTATGTCGACGATGGCGTCGAGATTGGCGACGACACGCGCATCTGGCACTTCAGCCACATCATCACCGGCACCTGGATCGGCGTCGGCTGCTCCCTCGGCCAGAATGTCATGGCCGGCCCGGACGTGCGGATCGGCGACCGCTGCAAGATTCAGAACAATGTCAGCGTCTACAAGGGTGTGACCCTCGAAGACGACGTCTTCGTCGGGCCATCCGCGGTATTCACCAACGTCAACACGCCGCGCGCCGATATCAACCGGATGGACGAACTGTCCGAAACCCGCGTGGCGCGCGGCGCCAGCATCGGCGCGAACGCCACCATCATATGCGGCAGCACGGTCGGCGCCTTCGCCTTTGTCGGCGCGGGCGCGGTCGTTGCGGGCGATGTTCCGCCCCACGCACTCGTGGTCGGCGTGCCCGCGAAACAGATCGGCTGGGTCGGTCATGCCGGCGAACGGCTGACCCGGGATGGCGCGACGGGACAGTATGTTTGCCCACGCACCGACCGGCGTTACAGCGAAACGGAGGCCGGCCTGCAGGCCGTCGCTCCGAAGGACAAATAACATGAGTGAACCGATCCCCTTCATCGACCTCCAGGCACAACGCGCCCGGATCGGCGACGCGATCGACGCGGCAATCGCCCGCGTCCTCGAACATGGGCGTTTCATTCTCGGCCCCGAAGTCGCGGCGTTCGAAGAACGGCTTGCCGCCGAGAACGGTGTGTCCCATGTCGTGTCCTGTGCCAACGGTACCGACGCCCTGCAGCTCGGGTTGCGCGCTCTGGACATCGGACCGGGTGACGCGGTCTTTGTGCCCGCCTTCACATTTGCCGCGACGGCGGAGATCGTCTGTCTGGTGGGCGCCACACCGGTGTTCGTCGATATCGAACGTGACAGCTACAATATGGACCCGCATAGCCTGGACAGCGCCATTGCCGCGACCCTGGCCGACGGGGCGCTGCAGCCGGCCGGCATCATCCCTGTCGACCTGTTCGGGAACCCCGCGAACTATCCCGCGATTCAGGAAGTCGCGGACAAACATGATCTCTGGGTCTTCTCGGACGCGGCCCAATCCATGGGCGCGCGCCTCGGGGCAACGGCGGCGGGGGCGCATGGTCGCATGGCGGCCACAAGCTTCTTCCCGGCCAAGCCTCTGGGTGCCTATGGCGATGGCGGTGCCATTCTCACCAATGACGACACGCTCGCAGCAGCCCTTCGGTCGTTGCGCATGCACGGCCAGGGACGCGACAAGTACGACAACGTCGTGATCGGCACCAACAGCCGCCTCGACACGATTCAGGCCGCGATCCTCATCGAGAAGCTTTCGATCCTCGGTTCCGAGATCGACGCGCGCCAGGCTGTGGCCCAACGCTACAGCGACGCGCTGGCCGATATCGCGGACGTGCCCGTGATCGCCGACGACGCCGTCAGCGCCTGGGCCCAGTACACCATCCGCATTGCAGGCCGCGACCCGCTCCAGAAAACATTGAAGGATCAGGGTATTCCGACCGCGATCTACTACCCAAACCCCCTGCCGCGCCTGACCGCCTACACGGGCTACCCGCTCGCACCCGGCGGCATCCCGGTGTCCGACGCGGCAGCCGCGGAGGTCATCAGCCTGCCGATGCATCCCTATCTCGACGCGGCCACCCAGGACCGCATCATCGCCGCCGTGCGCACCGCCGCAGCAGACAATGCGGCCTGAGCGTCTCCGGATTCCCGAATGAAAATCGTCACCATCGTCGGCGCCAGGCCCCAGTTCATCAAGGCCGCGATCGTGTCGCACCGGCTGCGCGAACATTCCGGCATCGCCGAGGTGCTCGTCCATACCGGCCAGCACTATGACGCTGACATGTCGGATATCTTCTTCGACGAGCTCGAGATCGCCCCGCCCGAGCACGCGCTGGGAATCGGCGGCGGGTCCCACGCCAGCCAGACCGCCCGCATGCTGGAGGGCCTTGAATCAGTCCTCCTCGAGGAAGACCCCGGACTGGTGCTCGTCTATGGCGACACCAACAGCACGCTGGCCGGCGCGCTCACCGCCGCGAAGCTCAACATCCCCATCGCCCATGTCGAGGCGGGGATGCGCTCGTTCAACCGCGCCATGCCCGAAGAGATCAACCGGGTGCTGACCGATCATCTGAGCGCGCATCTTTTCACGCCGACCGTCACCGCCGATACGAATCTCGCCCGTGAGGGCATCGACCCCCGGCACATCCATCTGGTCGGCGACGTCATGTATGACGCGTCGCTTTACTATGGTGCCCGTGCCGAGCGGGACAGCGATATCCTCGCACGACTTTCGCGGGAGCCGGGGACCTTCATCCTTGCCACCATCCACCGCGCCGAGAACACCGATTCGCGCGAGCGGCTGACGGCCATCGCCGATGCCTTGTCCGTGCTGGCGCATGACCGGCCCGTCGTCATGCCGATCCACCCCCGCACGACAGCGCGGCTGGCCGAGTTCGGCCTCGAAGATCGCCTCTCGGACGTACAGCGAATTCCGCCGGCCGGCTATCTCGACATGCAGGCCCTCGAACGCCACGCGGTCGCGATCGTCACCGATTCCGGCGGCGTCCAGAAGGAGGCCTTCTTCCACCGGGTGCCTTGCATCACCGTGCGCACCGAGACCGAATGGGTTGAGCTGGTCGAATGCGGCTGGAATCGCCTCGTCCCGCCGGGCGACACCGACGCGATCGTCTCCGGCGTAGAAAACGCTATGCGTGAAAAACCGACCGACGCGCCCGACGACATTTATGGCGGCGGCACAGCCGCGCAGCGGACCGCTGAACATCTGGCGGATATTGCCAATTCCGGCGCCTGATTGGCGCCCCGGGACCCGCCTTGCCGCCTAACGTGTTTTCCGGCACAAGGGCGTCACCCATGCATGCCCTTCAGCGATACCTTCCCGCCTACGCCATCCTGTCTGTGGCCGCGGTTTTAATTGTTCCCGTCGCGGCCTTGCAGCCCCTCTGGCTTTCCATCATTGCAGCCTTGGCGGCATTCGCCGCGATCCTCGGATGCGCAGGTCGGGGCGAGTGGCCGCGCCTGCACCGGACAGTCACCTGGCTTCTGGCCGCACTCGTGGTCTGGGGTGCCATAAGCATGGTCTGGTCGATCGTCCCGGATCGAAGCGCTTCGCAGGCCCTGCGCCTGTTCCTGATCGCCGGCGGTACGATTTTCCTGCTGTCTGCGGCGGTCAGCCTCGATCCGGCCGGCCGAAAGACCCTCGAATCCTTTGTCATCGCCGGCGTCGCCTTCGGCTTGCTGTTCATGCTGTTCGAGCTGGCGACCGGCGGCCTCGTGCACGGCGCCCTGAACGGCTTCGAAAAAAATCCGGTCAAGAATCTGTTCGAACTGAACCGCGCCTCGAGCGTGATTTCCATCGCCGCGTGGGTCGCCATCGTTCCCGTCTGGCGACGTTTCGGCTGGTTGGGAGCTGCCGTGCTCATATTGGTGTCGGGTTTCGTGATTTCGCAACTCCAGCCCGGCTCACCCTTCCTGGCGCTCATCGTCGGCGCCGGATTCTTCGCCGTCGCATGGTTCCTGCCGCGCCTGGCATTCACCCTATTGCTGGCGACCGTGGCCGCGTCGCTCATCATGATCCCCTTCATCGCGGAACTCACACCGATCGTGACGGATCTGGTACGCGGTCTCGGGTATAGCGAGTTCTCGCAGCTGCATCGTATGGCGATCTGGGAGTTTGCCTCCGAACGTGTGCTCGCCCAGCCTATCATCGGCTGGGGGCTCGATGCGGCACGCAGCGTCGGCAGCGGGCAGATTGTCTCCGTCGATGACGCCCCCAATCTCGGATCCCGCGCAGTCGACGCCCTGCCCCTGCATCCCCACAACGCCCTCATCCAGGCCTGGCTCGAGCTCGGGGTTCCCGGCGCCCTCATCCTCGCCGGCCTGTTTGCCAGCGCCGTTCTGGCAATCCGGCGCGGCGTCGCGGGGACGTTCGAGCGGTCGGCCGCATGCGCCGCCGTGGCAGCGGCGTTCGTCAACGCCGAGCTGAGTTTCGGAATCTGGCAGGGCTGGTGGCTTTCCTGCCTGGCATTGTTCGCTATTGTAATGACGGCCCTGGTGACACCGACCCGAGCGGGCGTACCGCCCGACCCGGCCTAGCTTATCCACGACGGCTGGCGGCAGCATCGCCGTCACCAGCCGATACGCTCAGATATCGTCGACGATCGAGTTCGCAAAACCACGATGCCGCAAAAGATCTGTCAGCTCTGTACGGTGGACTTCACGCTCTACCATCTGCTGCACCCGCTCATGCGGGCGATGCGCGAGCAGGGCCATGACGTCGTTGGGGTTTGCGCCGACGGCAACCTGATCGCGTCAGTCCGGGCAGACGGGTTTCGCATCGAAACGGTACCGCTGACACGATCCGCCAATCCGGCCCGCAACTGGCGCGGCGGGAAGGCACTTCGCGATCTCTTTCGCCGCGAGAAGTTCGATATCGTTCATGTGCATACGCCCGTCGCGGCGTTCGTCGGGCGTCTCGCCGCCGCCCGCGCCGGTGTGCCCCGGATCGTCTACACCGCGCACGGTTTTTACTTTCACGAGAACATGCCGCTGCCCCGCCGCCAGGCCCATATTGCGGCCGAATGGTTCGCCGGTCGGTTCACCCACACGCTCATGACCCAGTCGGAAGAAGACGCCCGAACGGCGCGACGCCTCGGCCTGTGCCGGACGGGCGACATACTGGCCATCGGCAACGGCAGCGACCCGGAGGTCTTCAAGCCGTCCGACGATCCGGCGGCGCGTTCCGCCACCCGCGCGGCAATCGGCACCGCAGACGACCGGCTGGTCATTCTCATGGCCGGGCGCCTGGTCGCCGAGAAAGGCTATGGCGAACTGGTCTCCGCCATGCGCAATGTGGATGCCGAACTCTGGGCCGTCGGCGCCCGGCTGAGCAGCGACCATGCGGCAGGGATCAACGACGCGATCCGGGAGATCGAGGCAGACCCTGCCTTGCGGGACCGCATTCGCTTTCTCGGCTACCGCGACGACATGGCGGACCTCATGCGCGCCGCCGATATCTTCACCCTGCCCTCCCACCGCGAAGGCATGCCGCGCTCCATCATTGAGGCGATGCTGACCGGGCTCCCGGTCGTGGCCACCGATGTTCGCGGCAGCCGCGAGGAAGTTGTCGACGGGGAAACCGGGCTGCTCGTGCCGGTCCGTGACGCGGCCGCATTGGCCCGCGCCCTGCAAGCCCTGGCGCAGGACCCCGCACGCCGCCAGGCCCTGGGGGCCGCTGGACTGGAACGTGGACGCCGCCTGTATGACGAACGCCTCGTGATCGACCGACAGCTCGACCATCTCGGCCTGCGCACGACCTGATTTCCCGTACAGACCGCCAAATCCAGGCCCGGCACCTTGCCGGGCCTTTGTTTTTGCCGTTACAAGCAGGATCGAACGACCCAGCCGAATGCCGCCTCGTGGAAGCCAAGACGTGATCTGGACTCTCGCTATCATCGCCGCCGCCACGGCGCTCGCATCCACCGCGTTGGTCGGGCTGGTCCGGATTCAACTCTTGCGCCACGACATCCTCGACCGGCCCAACGCACGCAGCTCCCACGACGCCCCCACACCGCGCGGCGGCGGGCTGGGTGTTCTGGCGGCCCTGTTGCCGGCCTGGGTCGCCATCGCGTTCTTCTTGCCCACCTCTTCACCGACGGACGGTGCCGCGATTTCCCAATGGATGATCCCCCTGGCCGCCCTGCTGCTCGCCGGCGTGTCGTGGATCGACGACCTCATGACGATCGGGCCACTACCTCGGCTCGCCGCCCAGTTTTTTGCGGCGCTGGTCGGTGTATTCCTGATCGAAGGGGCGGTTTTCCAGGGTCTGCTGCCCGGCCCGATCGATGCGCTCGTTGCGGCGATCGGCTGGGTTTGGTTCATGAACCTGTTCAATTTCATGGACGGGATCGACGGCATCAGCGGGGTCGAGGCCGTCGCGATCGGCGTCGGGCTTTTCCTGATCGGCGTTGTCGGTTCGCAACCCCTCGACCAGACCCACGGTCAGGCGCTCACCGTCGCGGCGGCGGCCATCGGCTTTCTCGTCTGGAACTGGCCCCCGGCGCGGATTTTCCTCGGCGACAGCGGCAGCGTGCCCCTCGGCTATCTGCTCGGCTGGCTGTTGCTCTCGCTCGCGGCAAACGGGCTCTGGCAGGCGGCGGCCATTCTGCCGCTCTACTATCTCGCCGACGCGACCATCACGCTGTTCCGCCGGATTGCGCGGGGGGAGAAGTTCTGGCACGCCCATCGTGATCATTTCTACCAGGCGGCGATCAAGCAGGGCCTCTCCCACGCCCGTGTCAGCACCGCGATTGCGGTCACCAACCTGCTGTTGGTCGTCCTGGCGGTGATTAGCGTCCTGGCGGGCCCCGGCACGCTGTTGGCGTGGCTCGCATTGCTCGCGGCGGGGATACTGGTCGTCCTGCTCCTGGCCTGGCTTGCGGGCCCGCGCGACGCGACGAAGAATTGATCGAGTAATCCACGCCCATCGCATGATGGGAGTCTTGGCCCGAGTCTCCGGAATGGTATAAGCGGGCTATCCAACGGGGCCCGTTCATGCGCGGAAAAATTCGACTGAGTCGGGCGAATATCGCCTATGCGCACGACATCTTCATGGCGGCGGTTTCGCTGCCATTGTCGCTGTGGCTGCGCATGGGACAGTCGATCGATTCCGTGCCGATCGATTTCATCCTTCAGGGCACGGCAATGTTCGCGGTCATCGCAGCCGCGATCTTCCTGCCCATGGGCCTCTACAAGGGCATCTGGCGCTACGCGTCGATGAACGACCTGATCCAGATCACCAAGGCAGTGACCCTGGCGGTTCTGGTTTTCTCCCTGATCCTGTTCGTCGTCTCGCGGTCGGAGTTCCTGCCGCGCTCCCTGCCGGCGATCAACTGGTTTGTCCTGATGGCCCTGCTCGGCGGGCCCCGCTTCATCTACCGCCTGGTCAAGGATCGGCATTTCGAGCTTTCGGCGGACAGCAGCGGAAAACCCGGCATTCCCGTGCTCCTGATGGGTGCGGGCGATGAGGCCGAGACTTTCATCCGCGCCATTCGCCGCCAACCCGGCGCCGCGTACCGGATCGTCGGTGTGCTCGATGAAAAAGGCCGCCGCGTCGGTCGCCAGATACGCGACGTGACCGTGTTGGGCACACCCGATGATCTCGATGCGATCATGCGCCGGATTGCCCTGCGCGGCGAACGTCCCCAGCGCCTGATCGTCACAAAGGCCGGGCTCGATCCCGCCCTGATGCGGAAACTGCTCGATCTGGCGGAGGCCCAGGGCATGACCATGGCCCGCTTGCCGCGGCTCACGGCATTCCAGGCCGGGCTGGGGGACGAGATCGAGGTAAAACCGGTTGCCGTCGAAGACCTGCTGGGTCGCCCCCAGGCGGTCCTGGATCGCCCCGCCATGCAGACTCTGGTTGCCGGTCGTCGGGTCCTGATTACCGGCGCGGGCGGCACCATCGGCGGCGAACTCGCCCGCCAGATCGTCGCACTGGAACCCGCCGAGCTCGCGCTTGTCGACAGCTCGGAATTCAATCTCTACTCGATCGATCTCGAAATCGCCGAGCTGGCACCGGACATCACCCGGCATGCCCACCTCGCCGATGTCCGCAGCCCGACCGCCATGGCATCGGTTTTCGCCGGGCTCAAACCCGAGCTCGTCTTCCACGCCGCCGCCCTGAAACATGTCCCGATTGTCGAGGAACATGTCGCCGAAGCCGTGCAGACCAACATCGCCGGGTCCCGCAACGTCGCTGATCTGTGCCACGAGCATGGCGCCCGGATCATGGTCCTGATTTCGACAGACAAGGCGGTCAACCCGTCGAGCGCGATGGGCGCGACCAAGCGGGTGGCGGAGAGCTATTGCCAGGCGCTCGATCGCGCCCGCGGCGAAGACGGCTGCCGCTTTCTGACGGTCCGGTTCGGCAATGTTCTGGGCTCGACCGGTTCGGTGGTGCCGCTGTTCGAGCGCCAGCTCGCCGCCGGCGGGCCGATCACGGTGACCCACCCGGATATCACCCGCTATTTCATGACCACCCGCGAGGCCGTCGAACTGGTACTCCAGGCCTCGACCCTCAGCCGATCCGAGAATACGGCGGCCGGCGGAATCATGGTGCTCGACATGGGCGAGCCGGTCAAAATTCTCGACCTCGCCGAACAGATGATCCGCCTCGCTGGCAAGCGACCCCATGAGGATATAGACATCACCTATGTCGGATTGCGCGCCGGTGAGAAACTCCATGAAGAGCTCTTCCACGACGCCGAGAGCCTGGCACCGACCGGCAACGCCGCCATCCGTCTCGCGACGCCGCGCGTCGCCGACCGCGAAGTTCTGGAGCGTGCCATCGATGAGATCTGCGCCGCCGCGCGCGAGAACAACAATGACAGCTGCCGCAGCCTGTTGACCCATCTGGTGCCGGAATTTCAGTCCGGCGCACCCGACACCGGCGCCGCGTCGGCGCAATAGGTTCACCCCTGGCCCGGATAGAACCTCCACCTCAAGCACTTAATGAAGGACAACCAGACCGGTGCCAAGCAATCACGACACGCCGATCACGCGTGCAATCATCTCTGTCTCCGACAAGTCCCGTCTCGCCGAACTCGGCCAGGCGCTCACCGGGCACGGTGTTGAAATCCTGTCCACGGGTGGTTCCGCCAAGGCGCTCGCCGCGGCGGGCATCCCCGTCATCGAGGTCGCCGACCACACTGGCTTCCCCGAGATCATGGACGGACGGGTCAAGACCCTGCACCCGAAGATCCACGGTGGCATCCTCGCCCGGCGCGACCATCCCGACGACCAGGCCGCGATGGCCGAACACGGAATCGGGCCCATCGACCTGATCGTTATCAACCTCTACCCCTTCGAGGCCACCGTCGCATCCGGCGCCGGCTATGACGATTGCGTCGAGAATATCGACATCGGCGGCCCGGCGATGATCCGGGCGGCGGCGAAGAACCACGCCCATGTCGCAGTGGTCACGGACCCGGGGGACTATGACGACGTGATCTCGGCCCTCGATGCCAACAAAGGCGCACTCCCGCCTGATCTCCGCCGCAGCCTCGCGGCCAAGGCCTACGCCCGGACCGCGGCCTATGACGGCGCCATCACGACCTGGCTGTCGGGCGAACTCGGAGACGCCTTTCCCGAAACCCATGTGACCGCTGGTCGCCGCGCCAGCGTCCTGCGTTACGGCGAAAACCCCCATCAGGAGGCCGCGCTCTACATCGGCGGTGCACCGCGGCCCGGCGTGGCCCAGGCCGAACAGATCCAGGGCAAGGAACTCAGCTACAATAATCTGGGTGACGCGGATGCGGCCTTCGAGTTGGTGGCCGAATTCGACGCCCCCTCGATTGCCATCATCAAGCATGCCAACCCCTGCGGCGTCGCCACCGGGGACGATCTGGTCGCGACATATCGCGCGGCACGCAAATGCGATCCGGTCAGCGCCTTCGGGGGCATCGTCGCCGCCAACCGCCCACTCGACGGCGCGCTGGCCGAGGCGATCACGGAAATTTTCACAGAGGTGGTCATCGCCCCCGCCGCCGACACCGATGCCCGCGCCGTGTTTGCCGGGAAGGAAAACCTACGGCTGCTACTCACCGGCGAGATGCCCGACCCGCGCGCAGCCGGACGCCTGCTGAAGCCGCTGGCTGGCGGGTTCCTGCTCCAGGACCGCGATGCCGGGCACATCACCCGCGACGATCTGAAGATCGTCACCAAACGCCAGCCGAGCGACCAGGAGATCGCGGACATGCTGTTCGCCTTCACCGTCGGCAAGCATGTGAAATCGAACACTATCGTCTATGCCAAAGACGGCGCCACGGTCGGCATCGGGGCAGGCCAGATGAGCCGCGTCGACGCGGCCCGCATCGCCGCCCACAAGTCGGGCGAAGCCGCCGAGGCGGCGGGCGAGACCGAACGTCTGACGACCGGTTCCGTGGCCGCATCAGATGCGTTCTTCCCGTTCCCCGACGGGCTCCTGACCACGGTGGAGGCCGGCGCGACGGCGGTGATCCAGCCCGGCGGCTCGGTGCGCGACGACGAGGTCATCGCGGCGGCCGACGAAGCCGGTATCGTGATGGTCTTCACGGGCATGCGCCATTTCCGGCACTAGGCCCGCGGGTATGCGGACTAGCGGCTCTGGCGGTCGGGCGGGACATCGCGCACGGTCAGCCAGAGCAGCAGCCCGCCGATGACAAGGAACGGCAGGACGCTCGCCATCCCCCAGCGCTGACTGCCGGTGATCGCCGTGATCAGGGCGACCAGCCAGGGGCCGACGAACGCCGTGGCCTTGCCTGAAAGCGCATAGAGACCGAACATCTCGCCCTCGGTTCCTTCGGGAATAATGCGCGCCATCAGCGAGCGACTGGCCGCCTGGACCGGTCCGAAGAAAATGCCGAGGATCGAGCCGAGAACAATAAAGGCGAGCTTGGACTCGACCAGCAACAGCGGCACACCCACGATCACGAGCCCGCAGAGCCCCAGAAGAACGGTTCGCTTCGCACCGATCCGGTCGTCGATCCAGCCGAACGCGAAGGCGCCGGTCCCCGCCGTCACATTCAGGATCAGGCCGAACATGATCACCTCCGCGACGGGCATCCCGAACGTCCCCGCGGCGAAAACCCCACCAAACGCAAACAGCGTGTTCAGCCCGTCGGTGAAGATCATGCGCGCCAGCAGATAACGCCACAATTGTGGGTGCGCGCGCAGACCGGCGAGGGTGGTGCGCAGTTCCCAGAGGCCCGCCCGTACCGCAGCACCAGCCGTCAGGCCACGCCCACGCGGATCGCGCGTCCAGATGAACAACGGCAGGCAGAAGACCAATAGCCAGAGCGCGACGATCGGACCCGAGAGCCGGATATGCTCGGCCCGGGAGCCATCCAGGCCAAATGGCAGCGGGTCTGCCAGCACAAAGCCGAACAGCACAAGCAGCAGGCCGCCGACGCCACCGAAGTAGCCAAGCCCCCAGGCCCAGCCCGAAATTCGCCCGAGCCAGTTTTGCGGTACGAGCGTGGGCAACAACGCGTTGTAGAACACCATCGACAATTCAAACGCGACGATGCTGACCCCCACGAGGACCAGCAGCAACATTGCGTCGGTCGGGACCGGCTGGACGAACCAGAGCAGGGCCGAGCCCAGCGCCATGATGATCGTGAAGACCCCGAGCCACGGCTTGCGGCGACGGCCCTGATCCGCGACGGCGCCGAGTATGGGGCTGAGGATCGCGATCGCGAGCGCCGCCGTCCCGGTCATGATCGCCCACCAGGTGGTCGCGGTCGCAGGATCACCGACCACGGCCTGGGTAAAGTAGGCCGGGATGACGAAAGTCAGGACGATCGCGGGGAAGGGCGAATTGGCCCAGTCATAGGTGCACCAACCCGCCACGGACTTGCGGTCGAGATTCCGCTGTGAATCAGCCGCCATCGACCCCATCCCCGTCACGGTCCTGCAGGCGCCAGTTCGTCGCCAGTATGCCGCCAACAATACAGATCAGGCCCACCCACACACCGAAGGTGACGGTCTCGCCCAGAACGATCACCGCCGCGACCAATGCCCCCACCGGATTCATGGTCAGGCCAATCGCCACGCGGGTCGGGCTCGTGTGACGAAGCGCCCAGAGCCAGAGAAAATAGGTAAACGCACTGCCGACAACCCCGATGTAAAGCACGGCCAGAATACCGTCTTGCGTCGCGACAACATTCGCAAACGACGCCGCACTGATCGTCCCTGTAAGTGTTCCGACAATGCCGAGAAAAACCGCGCCCGGGAGCAGGTTGCAGATCACAAATATCAACGGCGGATAGCGGCGAATGATTCTTCGTGTCGCCACGTTGTAGATCGAGAGCATGAGTGACGAGGCAAACATCAGGAGATCACCGCGCCACCCACCCGGTATCGCACTCGCGTCCTGCCAGAGTGCGAACCCCACACCCAGGGTCGCGACCCCGACCCCGGCCACCTTGAGCCAGGTAAGTTGCTCGGCCCGAATGCCGGCCGCCAACGCGAGAGTCATGAACGGCACGGTCGAGGCGAGAATGCCGCCCCGTGCAGCCGTGGTGTATGCCAGCGACGCGGATACCAGAAGTTGGCCGACACCGAAAATCAAAACACCAAACCCGATGACAATCCAGAATTCACGACCCCGCGGCCAGCCGCGCGCGAAGACCAGCGCCAGGGGCAACAGCACCGCCGCACCGATCCCCAAACGCAGGATGGTGATGGTCAACGGGTCGATATCGGCGGCGACGAACCGAATGGCCCCAAGCGTGGTTCCTGCCGCAAACGGCGCGACCACGGCGGCGATCGCCGCCAGCAACGCAAGTCTGTGGGTCGGGGCCATGCCGCCGGTCATACCGGCTCAGCCCCGGACTTCTTCGGCCAGTTGGCGACGGCGATTCCGGCGATCACCAATGCGAAACCGATGAGAATCGCGAGCGTGATCTGCTCACCCAGAAGCAGCGCCCCCCAGAACAGTGCCATCAGCGGGTTCATCGGCAGCGCGACAGCCACCAGTGTCGGTGTCGTGTGACGCAGCGCCCAGAGCCAGAGTGTATAGGAAATCGCCGCCGGACCGACCCCGAGATAGGCGATCGCCATCCAGCCCATGCGCGAGAGTTCCGGCGTGAAGGCCGGCGCATCCGTCGCCAGCGCAACCACGTAGAGAAACGCCGAACCAGGCACGACCCCCGACACCACCGCGACCAGGGGCGGATGGCGCCGGAGCCAACGGTTCGACCAGACGCCATACACCGACGTAATCAAAGCGCCGATAAGTACAAGCCCGTCGCCGATCCATGCATCCGGCGGCGCCCCCGCGCTCTGCCCGAGTGCGACGACGATACCCAGCGTCGCCAGCAGGATTCCGGCGAACTTCTGGCGCGTCGGTCGCTCGATCCCGAACACCGCCGCGATCAGGAGTGTCAGGAATGGTGCGGTCATATAGGCCAGCGCACCACGCGACGAGGTGGTGTAGGTCAGCGCATTGGCAAAGATGAATTGCAGGACCCCGAAGAAAATCGCCCCCATGAAACCGAGGATCAGTATATCGCGCGGCGACGGCCAGCGCCGGACGATCACCAATGCAATCGCCGTCAGGATGACCGCCGCGATGACATTGCGCAGAAAGGCAACGGTCACCGGATCGGTCTCGGTCACGAGGAACCGCATGGCGACAAACCCCGAGCCGCCCAATGCCGTCGACAGGCACGCGGCGAGCGCCGCGACAATCGCCAGATTGCTGGCGGTAGGATTGAAGTATCGGCTCACAAGGTGTCCGGTCGAGGCGAGGTCAAACACCGCGCCGCATCAACGACCGGCGCGCGGGGCGACCATGGACCCGCAGTCGTTTACCCGGCAAGCAGATTTCGCAATTGCCCGTTGGCGACCGAAAGCATCGCCAGGTCGACGGTTTCACCGGCGCGCATGTCATCCAGAAGCTGACAGGTGCGTTCCACCGCGCCGTTGCGCGATCCGATCCAGGTCTCGATCACCCCGGCCGCGACCTTCGCGCCGAGCTTGCCGCCGCCGGCGACATCGAGGACCCGGTTGGTCAGTGCCGATTGATGGCGATAGCTGTCATCCACAATGGAATCGATCGCGATCTTTTCCCACTCGCTCTCCGGCGCAATCTCCTTGGATGCGTGGCGCACCCAATCGATCCCGAGCCGGGCGCCGAGTTCGAAGTAAACCCGGCCCGTATCCAGCACGGGCACGCCGGAATCCCGGGCGATACGGACAACATCGCCACCCGCCGCGAGGATGTCCAGGCTCGCAATCCGTTGCGCCAGCGCGGCGGGAACACCCCCGCCGGTGAGCCGTTCGATATGACGGTCGATGCTTTGCCGGTCCTCCGCCGCCACGATGTCCGGCAGCTTCTTCGCCAGCTCGCGAATTCCGGGCGCATAGCGCTCGATCGTCGCCGAGATATCGAGCGGCCGCCGGGCATGGGACAGGAACCAGATCGTCAACCGCTCGACCAGCTCCTCCAGCTCATGAGCCATCTCGTTCTGCGTGTCGGCTGTCACCTTGAGGTCGAGCGCCTCGATGTCGCGCCACAATGGACGCAGGTCGAAGACATCCCGCGCGATGACATAGGCTCTTGCGACATCATCGGCGGACGCCCCCGACCGTTCGGTCAGGTCATGGACGAACGCGGCCCCGACCCGGTTGATCAGCGAGTTGGTCACATAGGTCGCGACGATTTCCCGACGCAGACGATGGCGCGTAACCTGCGTCTCGAAACGCTTGCGCAGGGGGCGCGGGAAATAGCGGGCCAGATCCTTGACCAGATAGGCATCGTCCGGGACGTCGGTCGGCAGCAGATCACCATAGAGCGCGATCTTGGCGTGCGAGAACAGAACGGCATATTCAGGCCGGGTCAGGCCCAGCCCGTCAGCCTGGAGATCGGCCATACGTTCATCGTCCGGCAGGTGCTCGATCGGGCGATCCAGCAGGCCGCGCCGCTCCAGCGAACGCATCACCCGCCATTGGGATTCGAGGAGTTCGGGAGCGCGGCGCTCCGCCTGGGAAATCGCCTGGGTCTGCAGGTAATTGTCGTTCAGGACCAGGTCCGAGACCTCGTCCGTCATCTCGACCAGAAGTGCGTCGCGCTGCTTCAGGTTCATGTCACCGCCCGACACCACATCGTCGAGCGCGATCTTGATATTCACCTCGTGATCCGAACAATCCACCCCGGCCGAATTGTCGATGAAGTCGGTGTTGATTCGTCCACCGGTGCGGGCATATTCGATCCGGCCCCGCTGGGTCACGCCCAGGTTCGCACCTTCACCGATGACCTTGCAACGCAGGGTCTTCGCATCGACGCGCACCGCGTCGTTCGACCGGTCATCCGCGTCGGCCTGGCTTTCGCTTGTCGCCTTGATGTAGGTGCCGATCCCGCCAAACCAGAGCAGGTCGATCTCGGCAACAAGAAGCGCCCGGATCAGCTCGTTCGGGGGCATCTGGTCACGCGCCACACCAAGCAACCGCTTGATCTCGGCGCTGAGCTTGATCGACTTGGCCGAACGCTCGAAAATCCCGCCACCCTTCGAGATCAGCTTCGTCTCATAGTCGGTCCAGCTCGACCGCGGGAGCGCGAACAGGCGCTTGCGCTCGGCGAAACTCTTTGCCGGGTCCGGGTTCGGATCGATGAAGATGTGCATATGGTTGAACGCGGCAACCAGCTTGATGTGCTTCGACAGCAGCATCCCGTTGCCAAACACATCACCCGACATATCGCCGACGCCGACCGTGGTGAAATCCTGCGCTTGGGTGTCATGTCCGATCTCGCGGAAATGGCGTTTGACCGATTCCCACGCGCCCTTGGCCGTGATGCCCATTTTTTTGTGGTCGTACCCGACCGACCCGCCCGACGCGAAGGCGTCACCCAGCCAGAAGCCATATTCCTGGCTCAAACCATTGGCGATGTCGGAAAAAGTCGCCGTGCCCTTGTCCGCAGCCACCACCAGATACGGGTCGTCCGCATCGTAGCGCACGACGGTCTCGGGCGGCACGAGTTTGCCGCCAACCAGATTGTCGGTCACATCCAGCAAACCGCGAATCAATGTGCTGTAGCAGGCAATCACCTCTTCCTGTGTCGCCGCGCGGTCCGCCTGGGGGTCACCGGTCGGCACCGGCAGGTTCTTGCACACGAAGCCGCCCTTGGCGCCGACGGGTACGATCACCGAATTCTTGACCATCTGGGCCTTCTGCAGCCCCAGGATTTCCGTGCGGAAATCCTCGCGCCGGTCCGACCAGCGGATGCCGCCGCGCGCGACATCGCCGCCACGCAGGTGACAACCCTCCATGCGCGGACTGTAGACGAAGATTTCCTTCTTCGGCCGCGGCTCGGGAAGTTCATCGACATTCGCGCTATCGATCTTGAATGACGCGTAGGGTTTGAAGCCGCCATCCTCGGCTGTGGTGAAGAAGTTGGTACGCAGGGTCACATCGACCGCGTTGGCAAACCGGCGGATGATCCGGTCTTCGTCCAGATTCGAGACGGCGTCGAGTCCGTCCGCCAGATCCTTGGTCAATTTCTTGACCCGGCGCGCGCTTGCCGGCGTCCCGGCGACAGCCGGATCGAACCGCGCCATGAACTGTTCGACGATGACGCGCGCGAGGCCCGGATTGTTGGCAAGCGTCTCTTCCATATAGGTCTGGGAGTAGGCGATCCGGCTCTGCAGAAGGAACTTGCAATAGGCGCGCAGCACCAGGATTTCACGCCATTCCAGGCCGGCACCCAAAATCAGCTTGTTGAAGCCGTCATCCGCGATCGACCCGTCGAAGACCCGGGCAAAACCTTCGTGGAAGGATTCTCGCACTGTCGCAAGATCGATATCGGCGCCGGACCGCGATTCCATCTGGAAATCGTGCACCCAGACGGTGCCGGCCCCATCGCCATACTGGTACTCAACCTCGAACGGTTCCTCTCCGATCACCTTGAGGCCCATATTCTCGAGCATCGGAATCACGTCGGACAGGGGCAGTGCCCGCGTCGCATGATAGAGTTTCAGATGCACCGTCTGAGCCTCATCGCCGTCGGGACGATACAGGTTCAGTTGCAATTTCTCCGAAATCCGCGCCGCGTCGATTGAAGCGATATCGCCGACGGCCGCGTCGGGAAGATAGCGGTCGCGATAGGCCGCGGTGAAGGCATTCCCGTAGCGTTGATGCATGACCAGGCCAACCTCTTCGCCGCGTGTCTCGACCAGCGCGTCACGCAAACGGTCTTCCCAGGAACGTGTCGCCTCGCGCAACGCCGCCTCGATCTCTTCAATCCGGTACGGCGGAATTCGGTCCGCGCCCGTTTTGATGACAAAAAGGATGCGCGCGAGGACCGAATCCGTGCCGAAATCCGGGAAGAATGCGACGCAGCTTCCGTCGAAAGAATCTTCCAGAATCCTGGCGAGTTTCTCGCGCAGTTCGGTATCGAAATGGTCGCTCGGCACAAACACAAGCGCGGTGATGTAACGCTGGAACGGATCCTCGCGGACGAACAGCGCCGTGCGCTGACGCTCCTGCAGATGCAGAATGCCCAGCGCATGTTCCAGTAGCAGGTCATCGTCGATCTGCAGCAACTCGTCGCGCGGATAGGTTTCGAGGATGTGGGCGAGCGCCTTGGAATCATGGCTCGACGGCGGGAAGCCGGCACCCTCGATCGCCGTCGTTATCTTCCGCCGCAATATGGGGATGCGCGACGGGGAAAGACTGTAGGCGCCGGACGTGAACAGGCCGACGATCATCCGTTCGCCCGTCACCTTGCCGGATTCATCGAACTTCTTCACGCCAACCACATCCATATGCACGCGCCGATGTACCGTCGCGCGCTGGTTCGCCTTGGTGATCATCACCAGATGAGGCTGGCGAATGAACGACCGTACCTCCTCGGGAAGCGGCGCATCGTCGGCCCAGTTCTCGAATATCTCCCGTCCGGCATCGCGCAACAGACCGAGACCTCCCGGTTGCGCCTTCAGTTTCTGCTTCGCGCCCGTACCCACATGGTCGTATTCGCGATAACCCAGGAAGGTGAAATGATTGTCGAGCATCCATTCCATGAAGGCGCGGGTCTCCTCGATCTCGGCCTTGGCAATCTTCGGCGGTCGGGCTTCGAGGTCGGCCAGAATGCCGGCCACCTGGCCGTGCATGGATTGCCAGTCTTCGACGGACGCGCTGACATCCTGCAGCACCTGCTCAAGCCGTCCGGTGAGGTTGGCCAGCGTCTTGGGGTCGGTCAACTCGTTGACTTCGAAATGCATGAAGCTTTCGGCGCCGGTCCCGTCGGCTGTGCGCGCGACACAATCCTTCATCGTACCCGCCGCCGTGCGTGTCACCTGGAAGATCGGGTGGATCACCAGATGTACCGTCAGGCCCTGATAATTCAGCTCGGCAGTGACGGAATCGACAAGGAACGGCATGTCCTCCGTCACAATTTCGATCACCGTGTGCGAGCCATGCCAGCCATGGTCGTCCTGGCGCGGATTGAACACGCGGATCAGCGGTTCGCCCGGCAATCGCTTCTGCGCGAATTGAAGATATGACTGCGCGGCGGCATAGAGCGTTTCCGCGTCCATCTCGGCGATATCGGCCGGGGGCACATTGGCGTAGTAGGCGCGCAGAAAATCCGCGCAGGCCGCGCCGGCTTCGCTGCCGAGGCGTTTCCTGGCGAGTTGGGCCGCCTTGCTGACCAGATTTTTCTTCCGCGTATCGCTGCGCGTCGCCATCGAATAATTTCCTTTTATGCCCTGCGGTCGGCCGTCCGAATTGGCACGGTCGCCCCGATCGCGGTTTGTTCACGTCGAACATACGAACCGATTGGTAAAACATGGTTAACACCGGCAAGCATTCGTTAACCATGTCTTTTCATAATGGCGTGCGACGAAAACTGCGCCACAGGCGCCGCATTTCCGGAACACGAAGCACACCATGACCGCTCAAGACATCAGCAACTCCGACATCGACACCGGCCACGATCATGCCGTTCCCCTGCTGGAACGCCTGCCGGACGCACTGCGCGCCAGCCTGACGCCGGAACAACGCCATGCGTTCAGCGCCTTCACGGAACCCGCGCCGGCGAAGGCGCACCCTGTCGACCTCCGCGTGACCGTACCGGTGCCCGGCCGTCCCGTGTTTCTTTCGGTTCTCGCCGGCCCCGAGCGGCGTTCGAAGACCCGCAGGTCGGTCGAACGAACCCGCCACCCGCTGCGGACGATCGGGAACATCATCTTTCTTGGATCAAGCCTGGTCGGCGTCTATGTGCTGGGGCTGGTGGGCTTCCTCGCCGCGGGTTCCGTGCTTCAGTTCTGACGCGACGCACCTGCTGAGACGAAACCACCCGCAACGCTTGTACCCGCGTTCCATTTACGAGACCCTTGAAACCGGCTCAGGTTTTTTCAGGGGGGATCGCCTTGCGTCTCGTGACATATTCCACATCCGGTGCCACCCGCGTCGGGGCCTTCATCGACAACGACGACATGATTGTCGATCTCGCCGCGGCCGCGCAGCGCGTGTCTCCCGGCGGCGACATCTCGGTCTTCTCATCGATGCTCGCGTTGATTGACGGCGGGCCGGCGTCTCTGGATCTGGCGCGACGCCTTTGCGAGGCCGATGTCGAGGAGGCACTGCTTGAACGCATGGCGGTGCGCCTCGAAGCGCCGCTGCCCAACCCGCGTCGCCTGCGCGACTGCGCCTGTTTCCTGCAGCATCTGCGCAACGCCCGCGAAATCCGCCACACCCGTCTGGCGGCCCGCACCGACGACCCCGAGGCGGCCCTCGAACGCTACCGCGCTGCCGGCGCGCTCGATGTGCCTCCCGAATGGGTCGCCGCACCCGTCTATCTCAACAGCAATCACCTGAGCGTCATAGGTCCCGAGGACGTGGCAATCTGGCCTCATGAGGCGCGGCGGATGGACTATGAGCTCGAATGGGCCATGATCACCGGCCGCAGCGGATCGAACATCCCGGCCAGTGGCGCGGCCGACCATATTTTTGGCTACACGATCTTCAACGACATCAGCGCGCGCGACATCCAGGCGGTCGAGATCAGGAGCGGTGCCGGCATGGGCGGGCCCGGCAAGGATTTCGACGCCGGCAACGTCTTCGGCCCCTGTATCGTCACCGCCGACGAGATCACAGACCCCTACAATCTGGAAATGTGCGCCCGGATCAACGGCAAAGAATGGAGCCGCGGCAATTCGTCGATGATGGACCACCGTTTCGAACGCGTGCTCGAACATCTCAGCCTCAACCAGACGATCCATGCCGGCGAAGTCTTCGGCTCGGGAACGGTGCCGACCGGTTGCGGGCTCGAACATAACCGATATCTGGAGGACGGCGATGTGATCGAACTCGACGTGGAGTCCCTCGGTGTGCTGACCACCCGGATCGTCAAACCCGCCGACTGGCGCGACCGCAAGAACCCCGACAAGAACTGAGGAGAACGACATGCCGCGCGATATTCGCCGGGTCATTACCGGCCATGACGAGAATGGAAACTCGATCGTGACGATCGACGAAACCATGACCCCGGACCTGGGCCATGTGCTGACCCCGGAGGGTCAGCCGAATGTCCGGCTGTCCGACGTCTGGGTATCGAGCAATGTCCCCGACAGCAATGTCGGCAACGCCGACACCGTCGGCGACAAGGTCACGCTCGAACCCCCGGCCGGCGGCGCGGTGTTCCGCACCCTCGAGGTGCCGCCGGACTCCCAGCGCAACTTCGACACCATGAAAAAATATTTCGAGCAGATGGGCGCCGGAAAACGTCTCGACGGGCAGAAACACCCCGGTATGCACAAGACCCGGTCGGTCGATTATCTGATCGTCATTTCAGGGGAAATCTGGCTGATTCTCGATGATGAAGAAGTCTGCCTGAAAGCCGGGGACACCTGCGTCCAGCGCGGCACCCTGCATGCCTGGTCGAACCGGACGGAGGAGCCCTGCCTGCTCGCCGGCATCCTGCTCGACGCCGAGCCTCTCGCTTGACCCTGTGACCCCGCACCCCCGCCCTGCGGGAACGCGATCCTTGTCTGCGGAGCGGTACTATTTTCCTTTTGGAAAAAATGTTTGCTGTCGCGCTCCCGATAGCGATAGGCTTTGCGGACAAGAAACCAAAAAATCCAAACAGGGGATGGTCGTCTTATGAAACGCATTACATCATTTGTCTTCGCGGCACTGGCCGTGCTCGGGTTCACATTCGTGACTCCCGGCACTGCATCCGCCGCGGATTTCCCGAGCAAACCCGTCCAGCTCCAGGTGCCCTTCGCACCGGGTGGCGGCGCGGACCGGACGTTCCGGTTGTTTGCTCCCTATCTCGCCGAAGAACTCGGTGTGCCGGTGAAAGTCACCAACGTCGCCGGCGGCGGCGGTTGGGTCTCGTGGAGCCAGGTCGTCAACGACTGGAACGCGCGGCGCGATGATCACAAGCTGGCCGTCGTCAACATTCCGCACATCTTCTCGTTCCTGAATCCGGCCATGAAGCGTACAGAGAAGCTGGAATCCTTCAACTTCCTGGCCTGGCACTCCTATGATCCGGGCCTGTGGCTGACACGCTACGATGACGAACGTTTCAAGGATCTGGACGACGTCCTCGCTTATGCTCAGAAGCAGCCGATCATCGTTGCCCCGGGCAGCTTCGGCAGTGATGACCATATCGGTGTGGCATTCGCACAGCAGGCCGTTCCGGGCTTCAAGGCGAAGTTCGTGACCAGCCGTGGCGACAACTCCAAGATTCAGCTCGCGCTGGGCAAGCATGTCGACCTGATCGCCGCCAACGTCGGCTTCTTCATTCCCTCAATCGAGGAAAAGAAGCTGCGGCCGATCGCCGTCCTGCATCCGACCCGCTGGGACCTGCTGCCCGACGTCCCGACGTTCGAGGAGATCACCGGCAAACGCAACATCACCTATGCCGGTCGTACGCTGGCGACTGCCAACGGTCTCGAAGACGAGAAGCGTGCGGTCTATCTCGCCGCCATCAAGCGGGCGATCGCCAACCCCGAGTATATGGCCAAGGAAGCCGCCAACAAGAACCATCTCATGTTCGCCGAAGGCGACGAGATGTGGACGCTCCTGCGTGAAGGTCAGAAGGTTGCCGAGCAGGCTGCCTACTGGGAACAGGAAGGCGTCCAGTAAACACCAGTACGTTATACGGGTACCGGAAACGCCGTTTCCAAATGCACGCCCCGTCGGTTGATCCGGCGGGGCGTGTGGTCCCGCTCGTGACAATGTGAGAGCGACACAAGAACGCTCCGTTCAAGAGATATCCTGGGGGGGGGGATTTCATGACACGATTAATGGCTGAGCGGCTCGTCGCCATAGGTTTGATCCTGGCGGCCGGCTTCATGTACACCCAGACGACCGGGTGGCCAAAACGCGCCGGGGCATTTCCGCAATTCGCGGAGATCGGCATCATGGTGCTCGCATTCGGCATGCTCGTGCGCTCCCTCACCGCGCGCGACAAGGAACGCCTCCGGGGCATGGTGAAGTTCGACTTCTCCTACACCGCCTGGAAGCCCGTCTACATCATGCTCCTGGGTGTTATCTACACCTTCGCCGTGTTCGAGATCGGCTTCTACGTTACCTCCTTTTTCTTCTATTTTATCGCGGCCTACATGACCGGCCTGCGCGACCACAAACTGATCGTGCTCACCGCCGTCATTCTGTTCCCGCTGCTCTACGCATTCTTCACCCTGGTCCTCGGCGCGTTTCTGCCCGAAGGCATTCTCTTTTAGCGCCACGCGGAGATTAGGATCATGGATAGCATCGACTTTCTTCTCAACGTTCTGACTCTCGCCAACATCGGTGCGATGTTCGTCGGCATCGTCGTCGGCCTCATCATCGGCGCCATCCCGGGCCTCGGACCGCCCATGGCCATCGCCCTGATGATCCCGATCTCGTTCGAATGGCCGGCTGAAACCGCGCTCATCCTGATGGTTTCGACCTATGCCGCAGGTATCTACGGCGGCTCGTTTACCGCTATCCTGCTGCGCGCGCCGGGCACATCGGCGTCGGCGGCCTCGGCCATCGAAGGCTACGAGATGACCAAGCGCGGCCGCGCGACCGAAGCCATCCGCATGTCCACCTTCGCCTCCGTGATGGGAGGTCTGATCTCCGGATTTGCTTTGCTCTATCTGTCGCCGCCGCTGGCCAAGGTGTCGCTCCTGTTCGGTCCGGCTGAATTTTTCGTGGTCGCCCTGCTCGGCCTGACGGCGATCGCCGCTGTGTCCTTCGGGGCCGTCCTGAAGGGGCTGATCGCCGGGCTCGCTGGTCTGCTGATCAGCACCATCGGTGTCGATGCGGCGTCGGCCTATCCGCGATTCAACTACGGCATGACCGGTCTTTTGTCCGGCGTCGGTATCCTGCCCGCCGTGATCGGCCTGTTCGCATTCGCCCAGGCGCTGACCCTGTGCGAGGGCAGCCCCAGGACCAATATTTCCGGCAAGGCGAAACTCAGCTGGAACATCATGCCCCGCTGGTCGGAGATCATGCATTGCCGCTGGTCGCTGGTGCGTGGCTGGGTGACCGGCCTGGTTATGGGCATCGTGCCCGCCGCCGGCGCCAGTGTGGCCCAGTGGATCGCCTATGCCTGGGAGATCCAGCGCGGCAAGCCCGGCGACAAGTTCGGCGAGGGCGAGGTCAAGGGTCTCGCCGCCACCGAGGGTTCCAACAATGGCGTGACGGGCACCTCCCTGATCCCGATGTTTGTGCTCGGTATTCCCGGCGGCATCTCGGCAGCCGTTATTCTCGGCGCGCTGATGATCCACGGGCTGCAACCGGGCGATCGGCTGTTTACGGACTCGCCCGAAGTCATCTTCACGGTGATCTGGGGCTTCATCCTGGCCAACTTCTTCATGGGCGGGATCGCCGCCGTGATGGCGCGCTTGCTGGCCTATGTGACCCTGTTCCCGCGGGGCCTGCTGGCACCGATCATCATGATCTTCTGCGTCGTCGGCACCTTCGCCGCCAGCGGAAACCCCTGGGATGTGTGGATCATGGTCGCCATGGGGATCGTCGGCTATCTGGCGCAGAAGTATAATTTCTCGCCGGCCGGTATCCTGCTGGGCATCATCCTGGGTCCGATCGCCGAAGAAGGGCTGCGCAATGTGCTGATCGTCTCGGACGACAGCCCGCTCAGCTTCATCTTCAGCCGTTGGATCTCGGACGTCATCATCTTCATGATTGTCATCGCGCTGTACTACTCGTTCAAACCAAAGGCCTGGGACCAGGCCGTCGAGCAGGGCGAAGCGGCACTCGCAGCCGGCGATGAACAGAAGGGTGACTAGGCCCTGATGCCGAGTTCCCGCGTAAGCATGTTGCCAACCCCGGCGCGTTCCGGGAGCTGTTGATGCGCGAATACGGCATCGGCCAGTCGGTGCCGCGGGTCGAAGACCGGCGCCTTCTCACGGGCAAGGGCAACTACACTGACGACCGCAAGGTGCCGGGGGCGGCCTATATGGCCATCGCACGCTCACCCCATGCGGCAGCGGACATCCGCGCAATCGACACGTCTGCCGCGGCCGCGATGCCCGGCGTCATCGAGGTGCTGACGGCTGAAGATCTGAAGGCGGATGGCATCGGCGGGCTGGCCTGCAGCGTGAAACGCAAACAACGCGACGGCGCCCCCATGGTCGAGCCGCCATACCCGCTGCTGGCCGACGGCGAGGTCCATCTGGTCGGCATGGCCGTCGCGGCCGTCATCGCCGAAACCTACGCCCAGGCGGTCGACGCGACAGAGGCGATCGTGGTCGATTACGCGCCGCGCGACCACGTCATCGAGACCGGTCGCGCCCGGGACGAAGGCGCGGCGGGAGTCTGGGACACGGTACCCGGAAACGAAAGTTTTGTTTTCTCCCTGGGCGACAAGGATGCCACCGACGCGGCCTTCGCAACGGCTGCGCATGTGGTCGAGCTGGACTATGTAATCAGCCGCGTGTCGACCAACACCATGGAGGTGCGCGCGGCGATCGGCTACTTCGACCCGCTTGAGGGACGCTACACACTCTATGCCGGGTGCCAATCGCCGCACCGGCTGCGCGCCGACCTCGCGAAGAACGTATTCGGAATTCCTGCAGGCAAACTGCGCGTGATCTCGCCCGACATGGGTGGCGGATTCGGCATGCGCGGCAGCCCCTTCGTCGAGCACGCCCTGGTCTTGTGGGCGGCAAGACGCACGGGGCGTCCGGTCCGTTTCACGGCAACCCGAAGCGAGGCGCTGATCAGCGATTACCATGCCCGTGACAACGTCTCCCACGCCGCGCTCGCGCTCGATGACGACGGCAGGTTTCTCGGCCTCAGGGTCTCCACCGACGCCGCACTGGGTGGCTATCTCAGCAATTCCGGGCCTCATTCACCTACCAACAATCTCGGTGGCCTGTCGGGCGTCTACACCACGCCTCATGTCCATGTCGAAGCACGCGGCGTGTTCACCCACACAAGCCCGACTGCGACCTATCGGGGTGCCGGGCGGCCGGAAGCCTCGTATGGCCTAGAACGGCTGATCGACACCGCCGCCCATGATCTCGGCATCGACCCGGTCGAGCTACGCCGGCGCAACCTGATCCCCAACGAGGCTCTGCCCTATGACACGGGGTTCGTCTTCACCTACGACAGCGGTGATTTCGCCGGCTGCCTCGACAATGTCATCAGCGCGGCAGACCGTGACGGCTTCGAGGCACGCCGCGCCGAGGCCGCGACCCGTGGCAAGCTGCGCGGCATGGGCATCGCCTCGGTAATCGAGATCGCCGGCGGACCGCTGCCGCACCCCAACGAGGAAAGTGCAGCCGTGCGTTTCGATACCGATGGCGGCGTATCGGTTTTGATGGGCACCCACTCCCACGGTCAGGGCCATGAGACGGCGTTCGCCCAGATCGCATCCGAGGCTCTCGGCGTTCCGTTCGATTCGATCCGGGTCCAGTATGGCGACACCGATCTCGTGCATCATGGCAAGGGTACATTCGGCTCACGCTCGATCAGCGTCGGCGGGGCGGCACTTCTGCGCGCATCGGAAAAGATCGTCGAACGTGCGACCCTGATTGCCGCCCATTTGCTGGAGGCCGCGGCCGCCGATATTCAGTTCGACAACGGCGTATTCACCGTGTCCGGCACCGATCGCGCCATTTCACTTACGGACGTGGCCAAGGCGTCCTACCTGCCGGCCAAGATGCCGCGCGAAATGGACATGGGCCTCGCCGAGGGCGCCATCATCGTGCCACCCGGGCCGACCTATCCCAACGGCGCGCATGCCTGCGAGGTCGAGATCGACCCCGACACCGGCGTAGTCGAGATCATCGCCTATACCGTATTCGACGACGTGGGCGTCGCCCTGAACCCGATGATGGTCAAGGGCCAGGTACATGGCGGCGTGGTCCAGGGCGCGGGCCAGGCGCTGCTCGAACGCGTGATCTATGACCCGGATAGCGGCCAGCTGCTGACCGGCTCCTTCATGGATTACGCCATGCCGCGCGCCGATGATTTTCCGAGCTTCGACGTGCACGAACACAACATCCCGTCGAAGAACAACCCGATGGGCCTCAAGGGTGCGGGCGAGGCCGGCACCGTGGGGGCGCTGCCATCGGTCATGAATGCCGTCTGCGACGCGCTGCGCCCTCTCGGCATACGCCATATCGACATGCCTGCCACGCCGGAAAGAGTTTGGCAGGCCATTCAAAACGCCAACCAAAACGCCGTATAATCGGCACCAACAATCCAACAAAAATTCCAATCCAAGGAGAGAATCACGATGGCTGGTCCAGAAATCAAAAATATGACACTGCTGTCCCAGGACACGCTCGTCGGGCATGGCGGCATGGGCGAAGGCATGGCCATGCAAGTCGCACCGGACGGTCGCCGCATCATGTGGCTGGCCCATGAATCCGGGCCGAAGAACTTCACCGGCGTCGACGTCTCCGACCCCCGCAAGCCCAAGGTTGTCATCCAGACCGAACTGCCAATCGTCAACATGCGTTCGAACTCGCTGGAAGTGACCGGCGATATCATGGCCGTCGCCTACCAGACGCCCGGCGTGAACGAGCAGAAGGTCGGCGTCGAGCTGTTTGATCTATCGACCCCGGAGGACCCCAAATCGATCTCCTTCTTCGATTGCTCGGGTCCCCACTCGCGCGGCGTCCATCAGCTTTGGTTCGCCGACGGCGAATATGTCCATTTCGCGGGCGGCTCGGACGATTTCGTGCCCACCCACCCCAAGGACGACCAGTTCTACCGCTGCATCGATGTGCGCAACCCGTCGAAACCGAGCGAAATCGGTCGTTGGTGGTATCCCGGCACCCGCGAGGGCGACAACGTGCCGCCGCCGCCGCGCCACCCGACGTTCGATTCCGGCTTCCGCGCCCACAACACCAACGTCTATCCCCAGCGCCCCGACCGCATGTATCTCGGCTATCTCGATGGCGGCACCTTCATCATGGACATCTCCGACAAATCGGACCCCAAGGTGATCGGCGATTGGAACCCCAGTCCGCCCTATAACGGGTTTGCCCACACGGTGCTGCCCTTGTTCAGCAAGGACATCCTGATCGTCACGGACGAAAGCATCCGGGACGACGCCATGGACTGGCCGAAACTGGCCTGGGTCGTCGACGCGCGCGTGGAAGACAATCTCGTGCCGATCGGTACCCTGCCGATGCCGCCGCTGGACGATTTCCGCAATCGAGGCGGTCGATTCGGGGCGCATAACCTGCATGAAAACCGGCCCGGCCCGTCCTTCCAGTCCGACGATCTGATCTTCGGCACCTTCTTCAACGGGGGCCTGCGGGTGTTCGATCTCAAGGACCCGCTGCAGCCCAAGGAAGTGGCGTATTTCGTGCCGCCGAAGCCAGACAATTCACCGGTCGCGACGGCCCAGATCAACGATGTCTATGTCGATGAGAACCGCATCGTCTATTGCGTAGATCGCCATGCGGGCGGGCTCTACTGCCTGTCCCTGGACATCTAGCCTAGCAGCCCGGCGAGCGGCCGCCGCACGAACGGATGGTGCGGGGCCGCGACGCCGGTCAGATAATCCAGCAGGCGAGGGTCGATCCCCTCGCCGGGCTGGGCAACCAGCGGCCCGTCGTCGAGCCAGAACAGTATCGTCGCGCTGACCGTCTGGCCGTCGTCTTCAAAATTCGCCCGGATCAGCGGCCGATAGGCGCCGTAGCACCAGTTGCGATAGCCGTTCTCCACCGCCTCCATGCCACCGGGCACAGGCAATTCGTCGCGCGCGGCATCCGCTCGGGCGATCACCGCATCGAAATAGGCGTTGAGCCAGCGCCGCGATGCGATATCGAACACATCGACCAAGCTGACGCTGAGCTCACGCAGGAACGCCAGACATTCGTCGGGGGCCGCGACGGTTTCCGGCACGGGCGATTTGAACAACGGATAATTGCCGTCGGACAGGCGGAGCGCGCGGCCCGGCAGGACCGTGATCTGGTGCCGCCCGGCATAGGTAATGGTGGTGGTTGTCATGACAGCGCGAACAAAGCGCTTTTTTCGCGCGCACACAAACAGGAAAATGAGCGGCTCCGGCATTGCGCGAAATAGCCTGGGGCGACAAGGGTCACAAACGGGGGAACAAGACCATGCGAACGCTGACCATCAACGTGTTCCCGGGGGCCATCAATATCCCTCTGTGGGCCGGGCTCAAGCAGGGTTTCTTCGCCCGGCGCGAACTCGATCTGGAGATCATCTTCACGCCGAACTCGGTCGAGCAGCTGACCGGGATCGCGGCGGGCGAGTTCGACATCATGCTCACGGCGATCGACAACATCATCGCCTACAAGGAGAGCCAGGGAGAGGTTCCCGCCGACGGCGACACCGACCTGTTCGCCTTCATGGGGTCCGACGACGCGTTCCTGCGTTTCGTCGTCCAGGAAGACATAAAGTCCTTCACCGACCTGCCGGGCAAGATCCTGACCGCTGACGCGCTCACCACCGGCTTCGCCTTCGTGCTCCGGCGCATGCTGGCGCTGAACGGTATCGACGAGAACGCGATCGAGTGGATGTCCACCGGCGGCGTCCTGCAACGCTGGCAGGCGATGATGGAACACCCCGAACAGAAGGGCACGCTGCAGGTGACCCCGTTCGAAATCATGGGCGCTTCGAAGGGCCACCATGTGCTCGCCCGTGCGGCCGATGTGCTGGAGTCCTATCAGGGGATCGTCGGCGGGACCCGCGTCGCCTGGGCGCGTGAGAACGCCGACGACCTGTCCGGCTTCATCGCCGGGTGGCTCGAGGCCGTGAACTGGCTCTATGACCCCGCCAACCGCGAGACCGCCCTCGACATCATCGCCGAAAACATGCCCCAGATGCCGCGCGGGGTCGCGGCGGGGGCGTGCGACGTGTTCTTCGATGCCGATACCGGCATACGCCGCGACGGCATGTTCGACTTGCCCGGTATCGCCACGGTGCTCGACCTGCGGCGCGAGTTCGGTCCCGCGCCCGACGATCTTCACGGACCCGCGCATTACATCGACACGACATATCTTAAGGCGGCAAAAGACCGCTAGCGAGCACCGCCGAAGCAAGACGTGCGTCAGATCAGCAGCAACAGCGCGCCGATGACGGCGATATTCGAGAACAGGAAGGACAGGTGCAGGTGACGGCGCAGCGGGTCGCCCACCGTCCAGAAGCGATGGAAGATGGCGCTCGCCAGCACCGTGAAGACAATTAGCAGAGCCGCCCCGAGGCTCGCCTGCCAGTCGAGCGCGACCATCACGCCGCCCGCGGCCTGCAGCGCGAAACCCGCCCACAGGGTCGCGCGCGGCAGCGGAATCTTCATCGCCGCCATCCGGTCCACATGCTGTTGCTCCTTCGTCGCGGCGTTGACCACCAGCGGCCCCAGAAACAGCGTCGCGATCATCAGCTGCCCGACGATTTCAAGCGGCGGGCGGCCCTCGTAGAACATCGCGGTCATCTCAGATGGGTCGTCGGCTCGAGGCCCAGCGCCACCCGCCCGTAGGTGGTCGCGGCGACATCCCAGTTCAGGGCGAAATGTCCGCTCATGGCGTGCATGTCCCGGAACTTTCGCTGCAGGGCATTGTCGAGGAATATCCCCTGGCCGCCCAGGGTGGTAAAGAGGCGATCTACGGCCGCCCGACACTCGCGCACCAGATAGGCCTGATCGCGACGATTGCGCACCCGTTCCAGGTCGCCCAGCTCGCGGCCGGCATGCATCGCCGCCATCGCCTCGCCGGTATCGCGCTGCATCAACAGCCGCGCCGCATCGATCTGCGCCGCCGCCTCCGCGATATGCACCTGCAGCGTCTGATGTTCGGCGACCCGCACCCCGCGCGAGCGACGGCCCGCCATCTGTTCGACCACGGCGTCCAGCAGGCTTTCCGCGATGCCCAGAGCCGGGACAGCCAGCATGAACGGCACACAAGGCGGATGGGGCAGCCGGTAGAGCGCCGGTACATCTGACAGCCCCCGCGCCGCGGCCCGCTCGGCACCGCCCGCGCCCGCCATCCGAAACGGCAACGCGCGATAGTCGGGCACGAAGGCGGTCTCGACATGCAAGTTCTTGCTGCCGGTTCCGGCCAGCCCCATGACATACCAGTTGTCTTCGATGGAAACGTCGGCGCGCGATACGATGCAGTAGTTCGGTTCGATCGCGCCGTCCGGGCCGGTCGGCAACAGACTGCCCAGAATCAGCCAATCGGCATGATCGCAGCCGCTCGACCACTCCCAACTGCCCGAGATTCGCCAGCCGCCCTCGACCTGTTCGTGGTCTCGCCCCGGGGTGAAACCGGCGGAGACGAGGGCTTCGGGGTTCTCTCCCCAGACATCGTCGGCCGCGCGCGGGTCGAACATGCCGATCAGAATCTGGTGGTCCGTGTAGACACCCGTCACCCAGCCCGTGGAGCTACAGCCCCGCGCCAGGGTGGCAACGATGTCGCAGGCCTCGTCGAGCGACGCCTCCGCCCCGCCGAAGCGTGCGGGTTGGCAAATCCGGTGAAGCCCCGCTTCCTTGAGTTCCGCGATCGTCTCATCGGGCAGGCGGCGCAGGGTCTCCGTCGCCGGGGCCCGGGCCGCAAGTACAGGCTCAAATGCGGCGGCACGTGACTTAAGGTCTGTTATGGCCGTCGTGGCGATGGTGTCCGGCATGCGTTGTCCTGTCCCCGATTGTCCCCAGTGAATGCTGCGTGGCAAGTCCGGTCAAGGGGCATGAGTCATGTCGATTGGTGCGCCCGTCCGGTTGAACTAGACTGGCAGACACAACATGGGAGGCGGATCATGGACGGCACGGTCAACAGCACGGATCAGGCAGAGAGTGTCGAGGCGCGGGCGCGCTACTACAGCCCGGCGAACATCTTCAAGGTCGAACGGCCCCCCATACCGCAAATGGCGTTTGTCACCCAACGCGACCGGGCCATGGCACCCGACACACCAACCGGCTGGATTCCGCTCGATATCGGAGAGCAGATCGGTCTCGACGAGCCCGCGACCACGCCGCTCATGCTGGCCCGCTATGCCCGCATCACGCCGGGCGAGACCCTGACCGGCGCTTTCCACGCAAGCGGCGAGTTTTATTACGTGATTTCCGGTGACGGCCGGGCCTCGAAGGGCAATGAAAGTTTCGCCTGGCAATCCGGTGACGTATTCACATTGCCCGGTGGCGGCCAGACCCGCCTCGACGGCGGTGCCGAGGGCGCGGTCCTGCTCCTGGTCACCAACGAACCCGAACTGGCCTTTCATGGTCTCGAGGCACCCACCCCGGATGCCGCCCCCACCCGGGCCGTACGCTATCCCATGGCCGAGATCATGGCCGAGATGGGCCGGGTCCGGTCCGACCAGTCCGCCGACCCCAACGCATCCGGGCGCGCGCTACACCTGACCAGCGAGCGCAACGGCAACGCCGACGCGGCACACCCGTCCATCAAGCTCGCCATGAACACGCTCGACCCACATTCCGTCCAGCGGCCCCACCGGCACAATTCGGTCGCACTCACCCTGCCGATCGCGGCGGACAATGTGTATTCGGTCATCGAGGGGAACCGGCTGGACTGGCACCCCCATGCGCTCATGATCACGCCGCCCGCCGAACTGCACGAGCATCACAATGAGGGTGACACGGCGATGCTCAGCCTCGTCATTCAGGATGGCGGGCTCTATTTTCGCTGCCGCACCATCGGCTTCAGCTTCGACTAAACCCGCTTATCACAGGAACACAGAACATGACCCTATCGCTGCACCGGATCACCGTTCCGGTCTACGACCAGATGCTCACCAACCTCGACTTCGTCCTCGACCGGGGCGCGGATTTTGCGGCGGAAAAGGGGCTCGAGGAGGGTGAACTCCTGGAGCGTCGTTGCGCGCCCGACATGTTCACGCTTGGTCATCAAGTCGATCGGGCCTGTTTCCACGCCCGCCAGACCATCGCCACGCTCGCGGATATCCCCGCGCCGGCCCTGCCCGAGGCGCTGGCGGTGGATATCTCGGACGCGCGGGCGCGGATCGCCGATACGCTCGATTTCATTCGCGGCGTCGCGCCGGACGCCATCGACGGCGACCCTGCGCGCGAAGTGACGATCACTGTGCGCCTCGGCGACCTGACCTTGCCCGCCATCGACTTCGTCCTGCAGATCGCCCAGGCGCAGGTGTATTTCCATTGCACCACCGCCTACGATCTGCTGCGCGCCGAGGGGGTCCAGATCGGCAAGATCGACTTCCTGGGCAAGGTCATGAAGGACGCTTTTCAGGGCAAGTAACGCCGGATTTCCGGCCCTCGATCAGCGCGTGAGTTTATTTCTCGCGCGCCATTGATTCCGCGCGCTTCGTTATTACATTAGAATTGTTCTAATAAACAACATCGCATCTGAATGATGCTCGAAACGAAAGGACATCCGATGATCGGCAAAACCCTCCCCACCGTGGCCTGGAAAACCCGCGTCCGCGACGATTCCATCGAAGGCCCCAACCCGTTCCGCTGGGACATCCGCGATACGGCGGACTTCTTCAAGGGCAAGCGCGTCGTGCTCTTTTCTCTGCCCGGCGCCTTTACTCCCACCTGCTCGACCTACCAGCTCCCCAACTTCGAGAAGCTGTCCGGCGAGTTCCGCGAGAACGGCATCGACGAGATCTACTGCCTGTCGGTCAACGACGCCTTTGTCATGAATGCCTGGGGCAAGCAGCAGGGCCTCGAGAACGTCAAGCTGATCCCGGACGGATCGGGCGAGTTCACCCGCAAGATGGGAATGCTCGTGAGCAAGGACAATCTCGGCTTCGGCATGCGTTCCTGGCGTTACGCCGCGATCGTCAATGACGGTGTGGTCGAGGCCTGGTTCGAGGAGCCCGGATATGGCGACAACGCCGAGGACGACCCTTATGGCGAATCCTCGCCCGAGAATATTCTCGCGGCGCTGAAAGCCGTCAATGCACGCGCCGAGGCCGCCTGATCCGGGTTCGCCCATGCCGAAAACAAACAACCCCGGTCCGTCTCGGGCCAGGGTTGTTCTGTCCCCCTGCGCCTACCGCCCCCGCAGCATCCGGTCATACATCGCGTAGATATGCTCCCAGTCCCGATACGTCGCCTGCTTGTCGTAGGCGTCGCGGTCGGGAATGGCATAGCCGTGTGGCGCACCAGGGTGGATGAACTGGGTGTAGTCGCAATCCTGGCCCACAAACGCCGCCTCGACCGCCGCCACCGTCTCGGCCGGCGCGTAGTGATCCTTCGCGCCGATACCGTTGTAGAACATGCCGCGCACCCGCGGCGCCTCGCTATGGGGTGAATCCCCCTCTTCCACGAACAACCGCGTGCCATGCAGGCACGCGCTGGCCACAAACGTTTCCGGGAACGCGCCGGCGACCCGCAGGACGTGGCGGCCGCCCATGCAGTAGCCGACCGACCCGGCGGGGCCTGGTCGCACGGCGTCCTCACCCGCCAGGAACGCCATCAGCGACCCCGTGTCCGCCACTGCCATCGGATCGCTCACATGGCTCCGATAGGCCAGGATTTTTTCCTGCTCGGCTGCGGGCATATCCTTCAGGGACGTGGTCGTGCCATCCGGGTTCCGATAATCGAAATGCTCGCCGCCCATCCGGTAGTAGATGTTCGGCAGCACCACCGTGTAGCCGACGCAGGCGATCTGCCGGGCGATGTCGCGCAACTGCTCGCGGATACCCCACACGTCCATGTACAGGATGACCGGCGCGAACGGGCCGCCCGCTTCCGGGTGGGTGATGAAGGTTTCCATCACGCCGTCGTCAGTGTGCACATTTACGGTCTTTTCAAGCATCGTCGTCTTCCCCCGTCATCCACGTGCCGGTGATACATGATCACCCGTCATCCGAACCGCCATTATCGCTCAGCATGCCGCGCACATAATTCACCACACCCGCATGGAAGGTATCCGCGCTGCGGCCTTCCTTCTCCAACCGTTCCTCGACCACATCGTCGAGGAAGTCCGCATAGGCCCGGTACCAGCGCTTGCGCGCCCGGCGCATCCCGCGCTCCAGCATGATCTCCAGGCGCACCCGCTCGGCCAGCGCGGCGACCTCATCGACCGACAGGTTCCATGCGCTCGCGCGTGCGGCACGAATAGATTTGAACGCCGCCTCGACCCGCTCTTCGTCAATATGATCCTGCGACATTCCGGTCCACCTTTCTCCAGGCCATTTCCCCCACAGACCCTACAGCCTGCCGCGAATCGGATCGGTGGAAACAGGCGTCCCAACGATAAATCGTGATCAATCGTCCGACGCGAGAATCTCCGCCACCGTCACATGCCGCCCCTCGGCGACCGACTTGATCCCAGCTTTGACCACGGCCAGCGACGTCATGGCGCTCTCGCCGCCGACCTCGGGTGACCCGTCGCCCGCAATGGCGTCGGCCCACTCGATCAATTGCTCTGCGATGGCGTCGTTCTTCTCGACCGCCACAGGCGTCTGGTCCTTGTCACCCTGGCTGAGGGAGCGCAGCCCGTCGAACAGATTGTAGTAGGCGCTCATCTTCTTGCCGTAGATGTTCATCAGGTAATATTCAGACGCCGAGGCGTAGCTGGTCGAAAGCGACGACACTGCCCCGTTTTCATGCTGCATCAGCAGCGTCCCGACGTCCGGATTGTCCCCCGGCAAAACCAGCTGGGCGGCCATGCCCGAAACGGATTCGACCGGACCGAGGAGCATCGTCAGCACGTCCACATAATGCAGCCCGATCTGCAGCATCACGCCGCCCGGCATGCCCTCGGCGGTATAGCGCCAGTGGCCGAGTTCGAACTGGCCGGCCCGGTCACGGCTGATATTCGCCTCCGCCTGCACAAGGGTCCCGAACTCGCCGGCTGCGATACGCTCCTGGATCCACCGGAAATGATTCTCGCGCCGGCGCTGATAACCCACCGACAGAACCACCCCTGCATCCGCGCAGGCCTTGGTGATCTGTCGCGCCTCGCCGATGGTGTTGGCCACCGGTTTGTCGAGGAACACATGCTTGCCCGCCTGAGCCACCGCCGCAGTGGTCTCGAGATGTACATGGTTCGGCGTGGTGTTGATGACCGCGTCGATCGAATCATCGTTCAGGATCTCATCGAGGCTCGCTGCCGCCCCGCAATTATACTTCTCGGAAAACGCCTGACGCTTGTCCTCCGAGCGGGTGAAGCAGGACACGATCTCGACCCGGCCATCGGTGCGGCCGGCCGCATCGGCCAGCACATCGGACCACCAGCCCAGGCCAACGGATGCAACGCGAAGCGGTGAACTACTCATGATGAATTCTCCTTGTTGGATGGTTGCGCCGACATGCGCCGCCGCCGGGCCGACCGAAGCGACCAGATTATGGAAAGCGCCGACAGGCCGAGGAAGGCCACGCTGATCGGCGACGAGAAGAAGATCGCGATGTCGCCCTGGGACGATGTCAGGGCCACCCGCAGGTTTTCCTCCAGCGGCACCCCGAGCACGAGAGCAAGCAGCAACGGCACCACCGGCATGTCGAGCCAGCGCATGGCCAGCCCCACGAAACCGAAGAACAGCATCACATAGACATCGAAGAAATTGTTGCGCAGCGCAAAGGCGCCGATCACACACAGCACCGCCACCGTCGGCATCAGCAGCGCCCGTGGCGTTGCCAGCAGCCTGACAAGCACCCGAAGCGCTGTCAGCGCGATGACGAAGTTGAAGATGTTCGCCCAGAAGAACGAGAAGATCAGCCCGAAGGCGAAGTCGCCCCGCTCGATGAACATCAGCGGACCCGGAGCCAGGCCGTGAATAATCAGCGCGCCGATCAGGATCGCCGTCACCGGATCACCGGGGATGCCCAGAGTCATCATCGGGATGAGCGCGCCGCCGGTGACGGCATTATTCGCTGATTCCGGCGCCGCCACCCCCTCGACCGCGCCGGTGCCGAATTCGTCCCGACGCTTCGAGAAACGCCGTGTATAGTCGTAGCTGATGAAGGCCGCGATAGGCCCGCCCGCGCCCGGCAGGATGCCGAGAAAGGCGCCTGTCAGCGACCCGATCGTGACGGGCAGGCGGATCGCACGCAAATCCGACAGGCGCGGCAGGACGGATTTCAGCTTCGTCTGAACGCGCGCGGCCCCGCCCGATACATCCACCAGATTGCTGACCAGTTGGGGGATCGCGAACAGCCCGATCATCGCCGTCAGAAAGTGAACGCCGCCGATCAGATTGACCTGCCCGAAAGTGAAACGCTGGGAGCCCATCACCGGGTCCTGCCCGATGGTGACAATCGCGAGGCCGATCACACCCGACAGCAGGCCCTTCACCAGGGATTGGGCCGCGAAGCTGCAGATGATCGTGATGCCGAAGAAGATAAGCGCGAACATGTCCTCGGTGCGGAAACTCAGCGCGACGTCGGCCAGCAATGGTGCAATGAACAGCAGACAGAAAAAGCTGACCATGCCGCCGATGAAACTCGCCGTGATGGCGACACCCAGCGCGCGGCCGGCCTCGCCGCGCGCCGACATGGGGTAGCCGTCGAGCGCCGTGGCCGACGCCGACGGCGTCCCGGGAATGTTGAGCAGGACCGCCGAAAAACTCCCGCCGGTCATCCCGCCGACATAGAGGCCCAACAGAAGCGCGATGGAGATGTCCGCCGGCAGCACGAACGTCACCGGCAGCAGGATGATGATGCCGGTGCTGATCGTCATGCCGGGGATCATGCCAACGGTCAGGCCGATAAACACGCCCACCGCCGTCGTCAGCAGGACGAGCGCACCCGATGCCTGGGCGATCCCGGCGAGGACATCCGGACTCATGTTTCAAACCCGATCACGGCACGATCCCCTTCAGCACCCCGGTCGGCAGAAACACGTTGAATCCGTGGCGGAACAGAAAATACAGGAGCGCCGTGGCGATAATCGCGCCGGCGGCAACGCGGAGGGTCCGGGTCTCCCCGAACAGCAGCATCAGGGCCGCGAAGAACGGCGCGGTCGCGAGGATGAAGCCGAGGCCCGGCAGAATTGCCAGGTAGACGACGAAGACCCCCAACGCCCAGCCGGCGCGCCAGCGGCCTTGTACTTGTGCCGGCGCCGGCCCGCCCGTCCCCACCAAACCCTGCACGAGCAGCGCGGCGGACAGGGCGAGGATCACGACGGTGTTGATCCAGGGGAAGAACGGCGGCCCCGGTGTGTCGGGAAGGCTGCGCACCGGCAGTTGCGACGTGAAAACGCCGTAGCCAACGCCGAGCGCAAGCAGAACCAGTGCGGCAAGAATGTTTCGGCGGCGCATGGGACCCGCGCAAAAAATTGGATCGGGGCGCCCGGCAGAAGGCCGGACGTGAAGGCATGGGACCCGCACCCGGGAGGGTGTTCTCCCGGAGCGGGCCCACAAAGATAGGCTTAGTTGGTCTTGAGCAGTCCGGCGCTCGCGAAGATTTCCTTCACCTTCGCATTCTCTTCCGCCAGCAGGACTTCAAACTCCGCATGTCCCAGCGGGGCGACCGTGAAACCCTTGTCCTTGGCAAGCTTCAGGAATGCCGGCGAATTCGCCGCCTTGGACATTGCGTCAGCCAGCTTCGACTTCACGTCGTCGGGCGTGTTTGGCGCGACGGACAGGCCGCGGAACAAGTCGAGCGCGACATCATAGCCCGCTTCCTTGGCTGTCGGGACATCCGGGAATACCGGGCTGCGCTCCGCAGTCGGCATCAGCAGGATCTTGAGTTTTCCCGCATTCGTCAGATTCACGGCGCCGGTCAGCGGCGCGATCATCGCGTCAGCCTCACCGTTCAGGACCGACGTGTTGCGGCCCTTGATGCCCTTGGGCAGATGCACGACCTCGCAGCCCGCCGCGTTCATCAACTGGATCGCGGAGGTATGCGTAGCGCTGCCAGTGCCGGAGTTGGCGACCTTCAACGTGCCTGGGGCTGCCTTACAGTCGGCGACGAACTCGGCGAAGGTATTCCATTTCGCGTCGCCCTTGACAACAAACGGCTGGGGCTGGAACTCGACCCGTCCCACATGGTCCATCGCGTCATAGGCGAAATCCGTGTTGCCAAGATTGGTTGTGGTCAGCACCGAGGTGGAATTCCAGCCGACGGTGTGTCCGTCGGGTTTGGAGTTCTTGATGTAGGTGTAGGTCACAGCACCGCCGCCACCGGGACGGTTCACCGGCGTCACAGGCACCCCGAGGACGGCCGACATCTCCTTGGCGAGCAGCCGCCCCTCGATGTCGGCACCGCCGCCGGCGCCGAAGGGAATGACGAACTCGATCGGACCGTCGGGAAACGCCTGGGCTGGCGTCGCCGCCGCCGCAAGGCCGAGCGCGGCAGCGCCGACCATCATCGTGCGAAACATGTTCATGTTGGAATCCTCCCAGATTCTGTGGTTATTGGATTTACGTCTTGCCTAACTCGAGATACCCACCGCTTCGAGGGCGGCTTGTGCGATATCCGCGTCCTGCTGCCAATCACCTCCGCTCACGCCGATGCCACCGAGGCATTCGCCATCGAGGATAATGGGATAGCCGCCTTCCATGGCCGTCCAGCGTTCGGGGCCGGCGGCCAGGGTCAGGCCGATCGCGTGCAGGGTGTCGAGATCCTGGCCCTGCGCACCCTGGGTGGTCGTGATCCGTTTATTCGAGGACGCGGTGACCGCTTTGGTGGTCGAGGAATGCACCGTATGGAAACGGCCACCATCCATGCGCTCCAGCATCATCGGGTGTCCGCCCGCATCGACGACGACCACCGTCGCCGCGATGCCGAATTCTTCGGCCTTGGCGATAGCGGCAGCCACCATCAGTTTGGCGCCCGCACTGGTCAAGCGTTTGGTATCTGCAAATGACATTTTTGCTCGTCCTCCCAGACGATGCACCGCCGAGGCGGCACATTTATTTCCGGCCGAGTGTTGCACGTTATTGCTTAGGTCTGACGGCCAGACTGAACGCACCGTAGGGGGTCCGGTCGCCACCCGGCAAGGGCCGTATTTCGATTTAATTTTATTCCGGTCTTTCACAATCGCCAGGCGGAACCGATAGCCGAACGCGTCCCGTCGCTACAGCCCGGCAACGTGCGTCCGGACGAATTTGCGCACGCGGTCGATCGTTCGCGCCTTCAGTTCGGGCGGCTCTGCCCATGGAAAGACCGTGATCTCGGCGTTCGGCGCCAGCGAGGCAACATCGACCGATGTCTGAAGCGGGTGGGAGGGCACATCGTCCGGCAGCACCAGAATCGGCGTGGGACAGTCACGGATGTCATCGCGCGCCACGCTGTAGAGAAAGTCCGGGTTCGCCCGGTAAAGACTGTGCAGATACGCGTCGATGATGTCCTGGTCGAGGTCCGGCCGCCGGGCGAGCAGATCGGGCGCCCACACATCCCGGCCTGACCGGTACATCACATCGGGATCATCGGGCCGGTGTCCCACCGTCTGACAGAACACCGCAGTGACGACGCGTTCGGGCGCGCGCTTGAGAAGCGTTCCGGCGAAGCAGCCGCCGATGCAGTAACCCATATAGGCGAATTCGCGGATGCCCAGATGGTCCATCAGCCCGAGCTGATCGTCGGCGAAGGCGCCCCAGGGGTCGTCGATGTCGATCGGCCCCGTGCTCTCGCCGCCATTGGCATTGCGCTGATCCATCGTGATGCAGCGAAAATCATCCTTGAAGGCATCCATCGCGTTGAACACCGCGGTCGGCCAGTTATCGACCCGCGAGTTGAGACCGCCGCCCGGCGTGACCAGCAACGGAAAGCCGCGCCCGGCCTCCTCGTATCGGATGCGAACATCACCCTTCTCGTAAAACGGCATGGCGGCCTCCCTCGCGTACGACAAGTAGTGCACGGACATGGTTCAGTCCCGGCAGCGTAGGGTGTCCGTGCACCGGCAGGCAAGTACCGGCGCGTAGCGATACAGGTGCGCATACAAAAAGGGCCCGGCGGTAATCCGACCGGACCCTTCAAGTATTGGAGCGGGAAACGAGATTCGAACTCGCGACCCTCACGTTGGCAACGTGATGCTCTACCACTGAGCTATTCCCGCAACGAGTTGCCGGACATAACCGCAACCGGCCTTCGATTTCAAGTGCCGATCAACCGGAATCGTTCGATTCCCTCCGCCGGACCACAACTACCCACAAAAGGCCAAACCCGGTATATCCGCGAATATGACCGATCATCACGAAACGGAAGCACCGCTGCGCGCGCGGCTGGATGCGTTGGGCATCGCGGTGGAGATCCACCAGCACCCGCCCCTGCACACGGTGGCCGAATCCCGCGAACTGCGCGGCACCCTGCCCGGCGGCCATATCAAGAACCTGTTTCTGCGCGACAAGAAGCGAAACCAGTGGCTGGTCACGGTCCTGGAAGACGCCACCGTCGACCTCAAGGCACTGCGCCATACGCTGGGCGCCAGCGGCAATCTGAGCTTTGGCAGCGCGGAATTGCTCCAGGCATCGCTCGGTGTCGCGCCCGGTTCCGTCACGCCGTTTGCGGTCATGAACGACACGACAGGCATCGTCACCATGGTGCTCGACCGCGGCATTCTCGATCACGACCCGATCAACGCCCATCCGCTGCACAACGCGGCAACGGCAGCGATCTCGCGCGACGACCTGCTGCATTTCCTGGCGGCATGCGACCACCCGCCGACGATGATCGCCCTCGATTAACGACGAAACAGGCGCCTTTCCGCGTTCCGTCCCGCACTCGGGGCTTGATAGCCGGGCATCGAGGCTCCATCTTCTGCCTCGCACGCAAGAAAACACAAACCAGACAGAGTTACACGATGGACCCGATCCAGATCGACCCCACAGCCGCTCCCGCCGCCCCTGCCGCCCCCGGCGAACTGCCGGCCGCCGGCGGCGCATCCGCGGTGATCATCGACGCGGACCAGAACAGCTTCGTCCGCGACGTGATTCAGGCATCGCGCGAGTTTCCGGTCATTGTCGATTTCTGGGCCACCTGGTGCGGTCCGTGCAAACAGCTCACGCCGCTACTCGAGAAAGTGGTCATGGAGGCCGGGGGTGCTGTGCGCCTGGTCAAGGTCGATGTGGACAAGGCGCCGGACATTTCCGCCCAGCTACAGATCAAGTCGATCCCGACCGTGTACGCCTTCCGTGACGGCCAGCCGGTGGACGGCTTCCAGGGAGCGTTGCCCGAAAGCCAGATCAAGGCCTGGGTCGACCAGCTCGTGAAGGTTCATGGCGGGGCCGGGGCCGCGGGTCCCTCTCCCCTCGACGAAGCGCTCGACGCCGCCGACGCGGCGATGGAGGGCGGCGACATCAGCAACGCCGGCGCGCTTTATGCCCAGATCCTCAACCAGGAGCCGGACAATCTCCGGGCGTTGTCGGGCATGGCCCGGGCCTACGTCAAAGGCGGCGCCATCGACAAGGCCCGCGAACTGATCGACGCGGCAAGCGACGAGGCCCGCGCGAGCGAAGATCTCAAGAGCGTGGTTTCCGCCGTCGAACTGGCCGAGGCGGGGTCCGCCAGCGCAGGCGAGATCGACGCGCTGAAGGCCAAGGTCGAGGCCGACCCGGCCGACCATCAGGCCCGCTTCGACTATGCGGTCGCGGCATTCGCGGCTGGCGACCCGGAAGGCGCCATCGACGCGCTGCTGGAGATCATCCAGCGGGACCGCGCGTGGAACGAAGAGGCGGCGCGCACCGAGTTGCTCAAGATTTTCGAGGCGCTGGGCCCGACCGACACGTTCACCAACGCCGGGCGGCGCAAGCTTTCATCGATCCTTTTTTCGTAGGCCGCGCCACATGACCGACACCCCGCCGGATTCGCCGCCAGATTCGCCAAGGGGTGCGCTTCCCGACGAACTGCCGCTGTTTCCGCTGAACGGGGTCCTGCTGCTGCCGCGCGGCACGCTGCCGCTCAACGTGTTCGAACCGCGCTATCTGGCGATGGTCGATGGGGCCCTCGCGGGCGGGCGAATGATCGGCATCATCCAGCCCGCCGCCGACGGCACACCCGGGCTCAGTGCGCCGGACGGCACCGACCTCTACCGCACCGGATGCGCCGGGCGGATCACGGGTTTCCAGGAGACCGAGGACGGCCGCTACCTCATCGAGTTGCGCGGCATCTGCCGCTTCGACGTCGCCGAGGAACTCGAGCTTCGCGACGGATACCGGCGGATACGCCCGGACTTCACGCCTTATCACCCAGATCTCACGCCCGCCGACGATGCCACGATCGAACGCGACCGACTGCTCAGCGGTCTCAAGGGTTATTTCGAAAAACAGGGCATCGGGGCCGACTGGGAGGCCCTGGTCAAGACACCGGACGAGCGGCTGGTGACGACCCTGTCGATGGTCTGTCCGTTCGACCCGGCCGAGAAACAGGTGCTGCTGGAGGCCGACGATCTGGCCCAGCGGTGCAAACTGCTGATCGGTTTCGTCGAATCCGCCTTGCGTGCCGATAACGACAACGGCAACACTGCGCTGAATTAAGGAGCGTTCATGACTGAGACGAACACGGACACCACCAAGGTCGATCCCAAGCTGCTGGAGATACTCGTCTGCCCGGTCACCAAGGGCCCGCTGGAATATGATGCAAACGCCCAGGAACTGATCAGCAAGCAGGCCGGTCTTGCCTACCCGATCCGCGACGGCATCCCGATCATGCTGGCCGACGAGGCCCGCGAACTCGACGCCGACGGCAAGTAGCGGCGACGGTCTCCCGTTGAGCGACCCCTGGCCCACCGACCTGCACTACAGCAAGGACACCAAGACCCTGACCGTCACCTTCGATGACGGGGTCGAACATGTGCTTCCGGCCGAGTATATGCGTGTCTACAGCCCGTCCGCCGAGGTTCGCGGCCACGGGGCCGACGAACGCCAGATCGTGCCGGGGCGCCGGCATGTCGGAATCATGAAAATCGAGCCGGTCGGCAACTATGCCGTTCGTCTGCATTTCGACGATCTGCATGACACCGGCCTGTTCACCTGGGCCTATCTGCGCGAACTGGGGGACAGCCACACCGAATGGTGGGCGCAATACCTGGCGGACCTGGACACGCGCGGGCTATCCCGCGATCCCTGACCGGCGCTAAAGCGCCTCGCCGCGCACCAGCCTCGGTAGGTCACCGACCACACCCATGGCGTGGCGCATGGAGAATTTCCGCGCCGCCGGGATCGCGTTGACGATCCCCAACCCCAGATCGCGCGCGGCGCGCACCGGCGCGATGTCGTTCGAGAACAGCCGGGTCAGGTTATCGGTCACCACCGCCAGCAGCATGTTGTCGAAGCGCCGCCAGCGCTCGTAATCCGCGAGAATATCCGGGTCGCCGATATCGCGGCCGAGCCGCCGCGCGTCCACGACCACCTCGGCCAGTGCTGCCACATCGCGGATGCCCATGTTCAGGCCCTGGCCGGCGATCGGATGGATCGCATGCGCCGCATCGCCCACCAGCGCCAGGCGTTGATCGGTGTAGCGCGTCGCATGGCTGAGGCCGAGCGGATGCACCCAGCGGGGGCTCGCCAGGGCAATCTCGCCCAGGAACCCCCCGACATGTTCTCCAAGCTGGGCGATGAAAGCGGCGTCATCGAAGTCGCGTATGGCCGGAACCAACTCGTTGGATTCGCTCCACACGATGGAAGCCGCATGGCGCAATTTGCCTGATGCGGTCTCGATCGGCGCGTCCGCATCACGCATCGGCAGGATCGCGAACGGCCCGCCCGGCAGGAAACGCTCATGGGCGATGTTCTGGTGCGGGTGTTCGTGCGCAATCGTACACACGAAGCTCGACTGGTCGTAACGCCATTCGGTGACCGGAATGCGCGCATCGCGCCGCAGGGACGAACCCCGCCCGTCGCAAGCAAAGATCACCCGCGCGCGTATCTCGCGGCCCGTGTCGAGCGCGACCGAAACGCCGCCGGTATTCCGCACAATGGACGCAATGCCGGCCGGCGCGATCAACTCGATACATGCCGCCTGCGCGGCGCTGGCCAGCAGGTAGCTGCGGATATCCCGGTTCTCGAGGATATGCCCCAGCGGATCATCTCCGACCTCCCGGTGATCGAAATGCATGAACATTAGCGCATCGCCATCGCTCACCCGGATCGCTGCGATCGGACAGGATTTCGGCGCAAGCGCGCCCCACATGCCGATCCCGTCAAGCACCGCGGCGCTGCCGGCCGCGATTGCCGTCGTGCGGCCGTCATGGGCAGCATCGGAGAAAGTCTTCGGATCGGCCCGGTCCACGACCGCGACTTCGATGCCCGCGCTCGCCAGCGCATGGGCCAGGGTCAGACCGGCCATCCCGGCACCGACGATCACGGCTTCGACTGTTTGGGTCGTGCTCATGGCGGAAACTTGGCCCGCCCCCAGCACAATGTCTAGACCGCGGGGAGAGCGCGTGATGCGGCGTTTCCGCACAAATTATATGCATAAAAAACAGGCATATCGTTTTCCATGACCATTTTTTATGCGGGCCCGTTCCGTCATGTTCTGCGGCGCGCGCGCTATCTGGTTGAATTGCAACAATGTTTTTTCCCGTCCCGTTTGGCATGGCTCTTGTATTGCATTGCGGTAGAAACCGCGCCCGAATGGTCGGGGGCGGCCATCGGCTCGCGCAGAAGGGGGCTTTCATGAAGTTGGTAATGGCGGTGATCAAGCCGTTCAAACTGGATGAGGTACGCGAGGCACTGACCGAATTAGGGGTTCAGGGCCTGACCGCATCCGAAGTTAAGGGTTACGGACGCCAGAAGGGGCAGACGGAAATCTATCGCGGCGCGGAGTACGCCGTGAGTTTCCTCCCAAAGGTGAAGGTCGAGATCGTCGTCGAGGACGACCAGGTCGATTCCGTGGTTGAAGCAATTTCCAAGGCGGCCAACACCGGTCGCATCGGGGACGGCAAGATCTTCGTCGTCGACGTGCTCAGCGCCATGCGGATTCGCACCGGCGAAACCGGCACCGAAGCGCTCTAGGCAAAGGAGTTATCAAGACAATGTTTCGTTTAACGACCAAAACAGCGGTCGGCATCGGCGCCGCATGCGCCGCGCTCCTGGCCGCCCCGCCGGCCATGGCGGCGGTTGAGGCCGAGACCGGCTATGTATTCAACACCTTCTCGTTCCTGTTTTCGGGCGCGCTGGTCATGTGGATGGCCGCGGGCTTCGCGATGCTGGAATCCGGCCTCGTACGTTCCAAGAACACGGCCACGATCTGTCTCAAGAACATCGCCCTCTATTCGATCGCGGGCATCCTCTACTACCTCGTCGGCTACAATCTCATGTATGTCGATGTCGGCAGTTTCATGGGGTCGATTTCCTTCCTCTACAACCCGTCTGACGCGGAACTGGCGCTTCTCGGCGCCGACGAAGCGACCGACGCCATGGTCGCGGCTGTCGTGGACAACAGCTACTCCGTGGGTTCGGACTGGTTCTTCCAGATGGTCTTCGTCGCCACCGCGGCCTCGATCGTCTCGGGCACCGTGGCCGAGCGCATCAAGCTGTGGCCGTTCCTGATCTTCGTCGTCGTGCTGACCGCGATCATCTACCCGATCCAGGGCTCCTGGACCTGGGGCGGCGGCTGGTTGTCGGAGATGGGCTTCTCGGACTTCGCGGGTTCCACCATCGTCCATTCCGTGGGCGGCTGGGCCGCACTGACCGGTGCCATCATCCTCGGCGCGCGTCGGGGCAAATACGGCCCGAACGGCCAGATAAACCCGATTCCGGGCGCAAATCTGCCGTTGGCAACTCTGGGCACGTTCATCCTCTGGCTCGGCTGGTTCGGCTTCAACGGCGGTTCTCAGCTGGCGCTGGGCTCTGCTGCGGACGCGACCTGGATGGCCATCGTCTTCACCAACACCAATCTCGCTGCCGCGGGCGGTGTGGTGGCCGCGATGCTCATGACCCAGATCATGTACAAGAAGGTCGATCTCACGATGGCGCTCAACGGCGCGATCGCCGGTCTCGTGTCCATCACGGCCGGACCTGACCTGACCAACCACCTGATGTCGATCATCGTCGGCGCCATTGGTGGTGTGCTTGTGGTGATCGCGATCCCGCTGCTCGACAAGATGAAGATCGACGACGTTGTCGGCGCGATCTCGGCCCATCTGGTGGCCGGCATTTGGGGCACGCTCGCCGTGGGCATCTTCGGCGGCGGTGACCTGTTCGTGCAGATCGTCGGCATCCTCGCCATCGGCGTGTTCGTCGTGGTGACGAGCTCGATCGTCTGGCTCGCCCTCAAATACACCATGGGCATCCGGGCCAGCGATGAAGAAGAAGATCTGGGGCTCGATTCGGCCGAACTCGGTCTCGAGGCCTATCCCGAATTCGGACGCGGTTCGCAACGCGCCTGACCGGTCAAACCAAACCTCCCAGGGTCGGGGCTCGGCGGTTCTTCCGCCGGGCCCCTTTTTTGCGCCAAACACACCAAAAAACCGCCTAGAACCATGAAATTAGTGTATTTTTATCACTATCACCACGTAATACGTCACTTTAAGCAAAACGATTCGAACCAGAATCACAGGCCCGACAGGCATTTTTCTTGTGTGATTTATTAGCTTATGGATACAACCTCATGACTTTGGTATACTTTTAATGCTTCCGCTCGTTTCGGGGGCGAAAAACACGCGCCTGGCATGCACAACGACGTACTCGACACACTGACGGATTATCCGTTCGACCGCCTGCGGTCGCTGCTCGGCGACAGCGCGCCACCGGACGGCTGTGCGCCCATACACATGCAGATCGGCGAACCCAAGCACTCGCCACCCGGCTTCATCGCGCCGCTGCTCACGCAAGACATGTCCGAGTGGGGCAAGTACCCGCCGCCCAACGGCCCGGATGATCTCCGGGCCGCCATCGCCGACTGGCTGACCTCCCGCTACGCACTGCCCCCGAGCATGGTCGACCCGGCGCGCCACATCGCCATCGTTTCGGGCACCCGCGAGGCGCTGTTCATGGCCGCCCTGCTGGCGGTGCCGACCGAGAAAAACGGTGCCCGACCTGCGGTGCTGATGCCCAACCCCTTCTATCAGGTCTATGTGGGCGGCGCGGCGCTGGCCGGAGGCGAGGCGGTCTACCTGCCAGCCGGCCCGGAAACCGGCTTCCAGCCTGACTTCGCGGCCGTACCGGACGCCGAACTCGACCGCACGGCGCTCGCCTATCTCAACACACCCGCCAACCCGCAAGGCTCCGTGGCCAGCCTCGAACGCCTGAAAGCCGCGGTCAGCCTGGCCCGGGATCGTGATTTCGTGCTCGCCGTCGACGAGTGCTATTCGGAAATCTATACCGGCGACAAGCCGCCGGGCCTGTTCGACGCATGTCGTGAACTGGGCGGCGCGTCCGGCGACGGTGATCCGCTCAAGAACACCCTCGTTTTCCACAGTTTGAGCAAGCGTTCGAACGTGCCGGGCCTGCGGTCGGGCTTCGTGGCCGGCGATCCCGGGCTGATCCGCCTGCTACTGCGCCTGCGTCAGTATGGCGGGGCCCAGGTGCCCCTTCCCGTCATGAACGCCTCGGCGGCGCTCTGGCGCGACGAGGCCCATGTCGAGGCGAGCCGCGATCTCTACAGGCAGAAATTCGATCTGGCCCTGGACATGCTCGACGGCGCGTTCGGTGCCACCCGGCCCGGCGGGGGCTTCTATCTCTGGCTCGATGTCGGCGACAGTGAGGCGGCGGCGCGCAAGCTCTGGACCGAGGCCGGGCTAAGGGTCCTGCCCGGCGCCTACCTGGCCCGGGACAACGCCGACGGCTCCAATCCGGGTGCGGCCTACATCCGGCTCGCCCTGGTGCACGATCTGGACACGACCCGGGACGCGATGACGCGCCTCCTGGATACACTCGCCAAGCAAAAATCGCCCATACACGCCTGAAATAAAACGAAAAACCCAGCAGAGGGACAAGGAACATGGTGGCAAAAACACATACCGGAACCGGTCGCGGTCTTGCAGCGAGGCTCGCTTTCCTGCCCGAACCCGTGCGCCAGTTCGCGAAACGGCGGATGTTCGAGGTCACCGGCGCCCTTTTCATTGCCGGCGCGGCCGCGCTGTCCATCGCACTTGCCAGCTATGACAGCCTCGACGCCTCCTTCAATAACGCAACCGGCCAGGCCCCGGCCAACCTGCTCGGTCCCGCCGGCGCCACGATCGCCGATATCGCGCTGCAATCCTTCGGCATCGTCGCCATCCTGCCCGTTCTTGCCCTGCTCGCCTGGGGCACCCGGCTGGTCCGTCACCGCGCCGTGCCGCGTTTCGGCTGGCGGGTGCTGGGCGTCCTTCTTGCCATCTGCGCGTTTGCCTTCGCGCTGCACGCCGCGCCAGCCTTCGTTGGCTGGCCGATCCGCGCCGGGCTGGGCGGCACATTCGGGGATCTGACTTTCCCCGGTGCCGCAGTCTGGCTTTCCGGCTTCGGCATTCCCGCGATCGCGGTGGCCGGCGTCGCCACAAGTACGGCGGTCATTCTCACGTTCCTCGCCCTCGGCCTGACCCGCAGCGAATGGCGTGCCATGGGCCTGGGGGCCGCTCACGGCGTACGTTTCGGCGCGCGCGGCGCACGCCTGGGGGCCAGCTGGTCGGCCCGTCACGGCGCGGGCGCCGTGCGTCGCGGATCCGGCGGAGTCAAACATTTCATCGCCGAACGCGGCACGGCGCGCCAGGAACCCTCGCTCGTGCCCGGCAGCACGCCGACGCGCGCACCGTCGGCACCCGAAAACGCGCATAACGACGATGACGCGGTCGTCGCGGAAGAGGCCGCGCGCCATGGCGCGAAACGGGTGGCTGCGCGCGCGCCGAAGCCCAAGGCCGGCAAGCGCGCCGAGGCGGCCAGGCAGCGCAAGCTCGACCTGCCCAACCCCAACGGCGACTATGAATTTCCGCCGCTCGATCTGCTCGAGGAGCCCGACGAGGCGGCCCGCGCCGCCGGACGCGCCAAGGACGATTCACTTGAGGCCAACGCCCGGATGCTCGAATCCGTGCTGCAGGATTTCGGCGTCCATGGCGAGATCGTCCAGGTCCGCCCGGGCCCGGTCGTGACCCTGTATGAGCTCGAGCCCGCGCCGGGCACCAAGACCAGCCGGGTCATCGGCCTGGCCGGCGATATCGCCCGCTCGATGAGCGCGGTGTCGGTCCGAATCGCCGTGGTCCCGGGCCAGAACGTGATCGGCATCGAGCTGCCCAACGTGTCGCGCGAGATGGTCTATCTGCGCGAGCTGCTGGCGTCGCGTACCTTCGAGAAACACAATGCCGGCCTGTCGCTGGCGCTGGGCAAGGACATCGGCGGCGAGCCGGTCATGGTCGATCTGGCCCGCATGCCTCACCTGCTGATCGCCGGCACCACCGGCTCGGGCAAGTCCGTCGGCGTCAACTCGATGATCGCGTCCCTGCTCTACCGCCTGCGGCCCGAGGAATGCCGCTTCATCATGATCGACCCCAAGATGCTGGAGCTGTCGGTCTATGACGGCATCCCGCATCTGATGGCGCCGGTGGTCACCGACCCGAAGAAGGCGGTGGTCGCGCTCAAATGGGTCGTACGCGAGATGGAAACCCGCTACCGCTCCATGTCCAAGCTCGGCGTGCGCAACGTCGCCGGTTACAACCAGCGGGTCGAGGAGGCCCGCAAGAAGGGCGAAATTCTGTCCCGCAAGGTCCAGACCGGCTTCGACGAGGAAACCGGCAAGCCGGTGTTCGAGGAAGAGCCCCTCGATATGTCGCCGCTGCCTTTCATCGTCGTCGTCGTCGACGAGATGGCCGACCTGATGCTGGTCGCCGGCAAGGATGTCGAGGCGGCAATCCAGCGTCTCGCCCAGATGGCGCGTGCCGCGGGAATCCATCTGATTCTGGCCACCCAGCGTCCGTCTGTGGATGTCATTACCGGCACCATCAAGGCCAATCTGCCGACCCGGATTTCGTTCCAGGTCACCACGAAAATCGACAGCCGCACCATTTTGGGCGAGCAGGGCGCCGAGCAATTGCTCGGCCAGGGCGACATGCTCTACATGGCCGGCGGCGGTCGGATCACCCGCGTCCACGGCCCCTTCCTGGCCGACACGGAGGTCGAGGATCTGGTCGCCTTCCTCAAGGCCCAGGGCGAGCCGGAATATATCGACGCCGTCACGGAAGACGAGGGGGCCGCCGACGGCATCCCGGGCTTCGAATCGGCCGAGGGCGAGAGCAGCGGCGATGATCTCTACGATCAGGCCGTGGCGCTTGTGGCCCGGGAACAGAAGGCCTCGACGAGCTTTATCCAGCGACATCTTCGGATCGGCTACAACCGGGCGGCCACCCTCATCGAGCAGCTGGAGAATGACGGCGTGGTCAGCCAGGCCAACCATGTCGGCAAGCGTGAGGTGCTGGTCGGCGACCACAGCCACTGACCGAAAAACTCGGGCGCTGCCACAAAATCGTCACTCGCGCCCGCGCATCGGCACGCCTATTCTGACGCCCATGTTTAACGTGAAATGCACATCCCGCATCGCGACCATATTGTCGGTCCTGCTGGCCGCCATGTGGACGCCGCTCGGGAACGGGTTCGCGGCGGCCGCCGAGGCCATCCCGGCGACCCTGAGCGCGGCCGACCGCGCCGATCTCGCACGCATTGAGGCCTATCTGAATGCGCTCACCACGATGGAGAGCCGGTTCCTGCAATTCTCCGAGGACGGTGTGGCCGAGGGGCGGATCATGCTCGACCGGCCGGGCCGCCTGCGCATCGAATACGCGCCGCCGGTGCCGGTGCTGATGATCGCCAGCAGCCCGCTACTCATGTACCACGACACCAAGCTCAAGCAGACCACCTTCCTGCCGGTGAGCGAGACCCCTGCCGCGCTCCTCATAGATGATGAAATCGCGCTGTCGGGCGAAGTGACCGTGACCCGGTTCGAACGGACCCCCAAGGCCTTCCGCGTCACACTCGAGGAGACCGATTCTCCCGATACCGGGTCTGTCACCCTGATGTTCGAGGATTCCCCACTGCGTCTCGCCAAGTGGCGGGTGGTCGATGCCCAGGGCACGGCGGTCGATGTTTCGTTGCTCGAGCCCAGATTTGGTGTCGCCTTCAAGAACGCCAGCGACCTGTTCTCGACCATCGACCCGAACAACGTTATTGAATAGATTCCCCGCTCGGTTATGTGCCGAATGACCGCGCGCCTTCCTGCTTGAGAATGTCCATGCCCCGCTCCGACACCTTCCGCCCGCTGATCGGCGTCAACGCCGATGTGAGAGACAATAACGGTATCGATTTCATCGGTACCGGGCTGAAATATGTGACCGCCGTGATCGAGGGTGCGGGCGGTATTCCGGTGATGGTGCCGACCCTGGGCGATGTGGACGGCGGCGGCGAACTGCATGTGGACGACCTCATCGACAAGCTCGACGGGCTGGTCCTGACCGGCGGACGCAGCAATGTCGAGCCCCATCACTATGACGGGGCGCCGTTCCGGCCCGAGACCCTGCGTGACCCCATGCGGGATTCCACGACCCTGCCGCTCGCCCGCAAATCGATCGCGCGCGGGCTGCCCATCTTCGGCATCTGCCGCGGCATCCAGGAAATCAACGTCGCACTCGGCGGCTCCCTGCACCCCTATTTGTGGGAACTCGATGGCGTCAACGATCACCGCATGCCCCAGACCGACGTGATGGCCAAACGCTTCGCCATCCGCCACCCGATCAACCTCACACCCGACGGGCTGTTCGCCGACATTGCGCAAAGCGCCGGCATCGACGGCCATGAGGTGATGGTAAATTCCCTGCACGGCCAGGGGCTCGACCGCGTTGCCGACGGGCTGCGCGTCGAGGCGGTCAGCGACGACGGCGTGGTCGAGGGGATCTCGATGCCCGGCAGCGCCGGCTTCGTCGCCGCCGTGCAGTGGCACGCCGAGTACAATGTCGGGAGCCATCCTTTCAACCGCGCCCTGTTCGAGGCTTTCGGCCATGCCTCGCGCCGCCGCGCCGCGGCCCGGGCCGGCGCGGATGTCGCCTGAGCATCGGCTTCGGCAGCCTGCAGAGCGGCAGTTTTCCCCACCCGGCCCCGTGACAAGTGTCGCCCCGGCAGCCTAAATAGGCGCCGCCAACAACAACAAATTTGAAAGCGAGAACAGGGATGGATTATGTCATTCCCGCGCCGGAACAGGTTTCCGTCGCCGTCGTCGGTGAAACCGCCCGCTATCCGGTGCGCCGCATCTTCTGCGTCGGCCGCAACTATGTCGCGCATATCCGCGAGATGGGCGGCGACGAGCGCGATCCGCCCTTCTATTTCTGCAAGCCGGCCGACGCGATCGTGCCGACGGGCGGGACCATCGACTACCCGCCCCAGACCAACAATCTCCACTACGAGATGGAACTGGTCGCAGCCATCGGCAAAGGCGGCGCGAACATCACGGAAGAAAACGCGCTCGACCATGTCTATGGCTACGCGACCGGCCTCGACATGACCCGCCGCGACGTCCAGATCGCCCATCGCGAGAAGGGACGTCCGTGGGACATGGGCAAGGGTTTCGACCAGTCGGCACCCTGCGGTGACATTCACCCGGTGGCCGACGTCGGCCACTTCCCGAAGGGCAACCTCTGGCTCAAGGTCAACGGCGAGACCAAACAGGATTCCGACCTCGAACTGATGATCTGGAACCTTAAGGAAACCATCGCCAACCTGTCCGGCCTGGTCACGCTCGCGCCGGGGGACCTCATCTACACCGGCACCCCCGACGGCGTCGGCCCCGTGGTTTCCGGCGACAAGATGCACGGTCATATCGACGGGCTGAGCGACATCGAAATCTCGGTGCGCTAAGTCTCACCGGAACGCATGCTTCGAGACGCGGCTTTCCGCCACTCCTCATTCTGAGGTTTGGCTATAAAAAGTCCGCTCCTCAGCATGAGGATTATATTTGAAACCTTACCCTGACGGGGCCGCGCAGCGGTCGTCTCGAAGGGGCAGCCGGAGAAGCCGAGCGATGCGGATCGCGACCTGGAACATCAACTCGGTCCGCATGCGGGCCCATCACCTCGCACAACTCGACGAACTTGCCGCGCCCGATGTTGTCTGCCTGCAGGAAACCAAGGTGGTCGACGAGCTGTTCCCCCACAACACGGTGGCGGACCTGTATCCCCACCGCCATGTGCGCGGGATGAAGGCGTATAACGGCGTCGCGATCCTGTCGAAGCTGCCTTTCACCGCGACGGGTGGACGCGACTGGTGCGGACGCGAGGACGCCCGCCATGTCACGGCAAAATTCGCGGGCGGGGTAGAGGTTCACAACTTCTACGTGCCCGCCGGCGGTGACGTGCCGGACCCCAAAAAGAACGACAAATTTGCCCACAAGCTCCAGTTCCTCGACGAGATGACAGACTGGCTGGCGGACATCGCCAGCCCGCGCGCCAAGCGCGTGCTCGTCGGCGACCTCAACATCGCCCCGCTGGAATCCGACGTCTGGTCACACAAGCAGCTCCTCGACGTGGTCAGCCACACGCCGGTGGAGGTGGAGGCGCTGGATCGGGTGCAAACCGCCCATGGCTGGGTCGACGCGGTCCGCCATTTCGCCGGGGACGAGGAAAAGCTCGCCAGCTGGTGGAGTTACCGGGCGAAGGACTGGCGGGCATCCGACCGGGGCCGCCGCCTCGACCATGTCTGGGTCACGCCGGCGCTCAAATCGAAGCTGAAGTCCTACGAGATTCTGCGCGACGCACGTGACTGGGTGAAGAGCTCGGACCATGTGCCTGTCGTGGTCGAGATCGACGCCTAGCCAAAACCTCGGTCGTCACTCCCGCGAAGGCGGGAGTCCATAACACCTGTACATGACCGGACTGCCGCCCGTGACTGTGGATGCCCGCCTGCGCGGGCATGACGAAACGAGTGATCAACTCCGCCTAAGCGCCAACCCGATACATGAAATAGCGCTCCGCCGGCACGCCGTCCGGCAGCGGCAGGGCCTCCCACCCGGCATCGGGAAACGGATTGTTCGCCACCAGAACCGCTCCGGATGCCAGCACCGGGCGCAACAGCGGGATCAGGGCCGCGGTCAGCGGCGCATCCTCCGCGGTGCCCGTCCCGAGGTCCGAATGCACCAGCGCCACGGCGTTCGCGAAGCGGCTCTGTTGCAAGGCCAGTTGGTCGACCACCTCGCCGAGAAACAGATGGTCGGCGTCGGGGGTGCTTTTGGGATTGGCGTTCACCACCCGGTCGAACACGAAAACCTCGCGGTCGGGCAGGGTCTCACGCAAATGATCGAAGGTGCGGCCATTGCCGAGACCCAGATCGAACACCGCACCAGGCACGTCGGCGATCATCCCGGCCGCGTTGTTGAGGCAGTCGCGCTGCGCCTGCATGCGCCGGATGAAACTGTCGAGCCGGCTCACGAGTTTTGCGCCAGCGCCTCGCGCAACTGCTGGGTCGTGTGCTCCAGGCGTGACGCCAGCTCCCGCATGATCTCGACCGACATCTCCGGGAACTCGGCCACCAGACGAAAGAACAGGTCTTTGGTAATTCTCAGGGTGACGGTCTTGGCGCTCGCCCGCACAGTGGCCGTGCGGGGCACATCGCACAGGATCGCGATTTCGCCGACGAAATCATTGCGCCCCAGCGATGCCACTTCGAGTTCGCCGTCCGGCGTGTCGACGATCACCTTCGCCGCCCCGTCGACAATGATATAGGCCGCGTCGCCCACATCGCCCTGGTTGAACAGGACCTGGTTCGGCTCATAGGTGATGCGCTCGGCCGTGAACGCCAACAGCTTCAGCTTCGACGGCTCGAGTTTCGCAAACAGCGGGATATTCCGCAGCAGTTCGACTTCTTCGTTCAGGCTCACGTTTCGTTACTCCCCATCGGCCACCGGTTTCCGCCCCGCCCCGCGCTAGGAGGACTGAAGCAGTTCATGCAGGGCCGTCCCCTCTTTGTTCAACTCGTCATAGCTGCCCTGTTCGGCGATCTGGCCATCGGCCAGCACGGCGACCTGGGCAAACTGCGACGCCATCGAGGCCCGGTTCGCGACCCAGACCACACCCTGGCCGCCGCGGGCTTCGAGCACCTTCGCGGCGAGGCGGTCCTGGGCTGCCGGGTCGAGCGCCGAAGATGATTCGTTCAACACCATGATATCGGCGCGCTTGAGCAGGGCCCTGGCAATACCCATGCGCTGGCGCTGACCGGACGACAGGCGGCTGCCGCCGACCCCGACCTGGAATTCCAGCCCCGCTTCGAGAACCGCGCCGCGAAGCCCGAGATTGTCGAGCGTCTCCGCCACCAGGCCGCCGATCCGGCGCATGCCCTCCGCCTGTCCATAGACCAGCTTGCCGAACAGGATGTTGTCCTGGAGCGACCCCGCAGCGTTATATTTCTCCGGCTCGAAAAACTCGACCCCGCCGCGAAGATCATCGGGCAGGTTCTCGGCGAACAGTTCGCGGGCGCGAAGAATCTTCGTCTCCAGTTCGTCCGTGACGACCCCGAGCCGGTGCTGCGCGGTCACCACCTTGAACGGCAGCGACAGCAGCGATGCGCGATCCTCGGGCCGCATGTCGTCAGCGCCGCTCTTTTCCGTGCGCGACAGGAGCGTGCGGAACTCTGGCAGATCGTCCGAGCTGATAAAGGAATATTGTTCGAAGAATTCGTGGCCGGGCGGCAAATCCGCGAAGATTTCGATCATCGTCTCGGCGACCGACCGTCCCGCCGCCAGCATGTCGTCGATCAGGTCGGCATCGCGCAGGACCTGCAGCACATAATCATTCTCGGCCATGCGATCGTGATCGAATGCATCGCCGACCGTCGTGCCGAACAGGAGGTTCTCCGCCACGCTGGCATTGGTGTTGTAGCGCGACCTGTCGAATTTCTCGACCAGCCCGGCATATTCCGGCTCGCTCAGGCGTTCGGTGAGGCCCGCGCGGGCCTTCAGTGCGGCCTCGGCGATGTCCTGGCGGCGATCCGGGTCGATCGTGCCGCGCAGGCCGAGATTGTAGATGTCGTCGGACATTTCGACGATATCGAGCACCTGGATCAGGCGGGTGAACAGCTCGTCCATATTCTCGACGCCGGCCGCCTCGAAATCGACCCAATCCGCCCGATAGTCGAACACGATGTTACCGGTGCGTGCGGCCTCGGCGAAGTCCCGTTCGCGCGCGGGGGCCTCCTCGTCATCATAATCGGCCGGGCGCAGCGGGCGGTTCTTGAGCCCGTAGAGAAGATTATCGCGCACGCTGGCGGACTGCATGAACGGCGCCCCCGACACATAGGTCATGCGCCGGCCGGTGACCGATTCCGGCAGCGCGGTCAGGTCATGGCCGGCAATCTTGATCTGGCCCGATGTGGGAACCGCGAGCCGCGCCAGCACCTGGCCGAGATAATCTTTCCCGCTGTTGCCCGCGCCGACGACCGCAAGATTGGAATCGGTGACCTGCTTGATCGTCAGATTGGCGAGCCGGCGCACTTCGTCTTCGTCGACCAGGCTGAGATTCGAAATATCGATCTCGCCGGCCAGCGAGAAACCCGGCTCGGGGTCGGTGTGCTGCATCGCATCGTCGAGCATCCCGTCAACATCGAACTGGCTGACCACCTGGTCATACTTGACCCGCGCATCGGCCTGCTGCTGGTACCAGTTGAGCATTTCCTTCCACGGCGACGACATCTCCCGATGCGCGCCGATCACCGCCACAAGCTGTCCAATATCGAGCTTGTTGTCGATCACCAGCAGGCCGCCGAACAGGTAGAAGAGAAATGGCGCCAGCTTGTCGAGGAAGTTGTTCAGCGCCTTGATCATGTACTTGCGTTGAAAAATCTCGAACCGGATATTGTAGATGTTGCTCAGGCGGTCCGTGAAACGCGCGAGTTCCAGGTTCGAGGCGTCATTGGCGTGGATGTCGACGATACCGCTGACGGTCTCGCCCACATGATCCGACAAATGGCGTATTTCCCGCAGCCGGGCCTTGCCCAACGCGCTGACCTTTTTCTGCAGCCGCGGCACCACATAGATTTGCAGCGGATAGAAGGCAGCGGCGGCCAGGCCGAGCCACGGATTCTGAACAATGATGAAGCCGATCGCCACGAGCAGCAGCCCGCCCTGGAAGATCGGATCGACCACCGCACCCACAAAGAAGGCGCCGACCGGCTCCGTCTCGGCGGTGATCATGGAGATGATCTCGCCCTGGCTGGTCCGCTTGAAGCGCGGGATCGGGAATCGCAGGACCCGGGAATAGAGCGCATAGCGCAGGCGGCGCAGGAGCCGTTCGGCCGTCCGCCCCTTGGTCGTGTTGATGTGGAACTTGAGCCCGTTGTTGACGACAACGAGCGCCAGGAAAACGGTGCACAGGATGACAAGGAAGGTGGACTGGGAGACCTGCAGCGGGATCTCCAGCGCCCCCAGGACCGCCAGCTGGAAGACATCCTCCTTCGCTTCCAGGGCCCGGTTGATAATCTGCTTGGGCAGATCCAGGAGCATGAAACCCACGGGCCAGGACAACACCACGAAAGCCAGTATGCCCAGCTGCTGGCGTCCGCTGTAGCGCAGCACAAAACTGTACATGCTGCGTTCGAGACGTTCGTTCACACGCTTCTCCCGGAAACTCTATACTTCACGCATATCAGAGCGGAGACTAGCGCATACAAGCAAAAACGGTAACTCATTCGCGAGCAAGTTCTTCCGATTGTTGATGAATCAAGGACTTTCGGCGAATAACCGGGTTGTGCCATAGTCCCGGCGAACGCGCGCCACGAACGGGAGTTGGTTTTGCCCACGCGCAACCGGCGAGTCCTGATCTACAGCCACGATACCTTCGGCCTCGGCCATCTGCGCCGCTGCCGCGCCATCGCGCATGCGCTGGTCCAGCACGATCCGGGCCTGAGTGTGCTGATCCTGTCCGGCTCCCCGATTATCGGGAACTTCGAATTCCGCGACCGGGTCGATTTCGTGCGCATCCCCGGTGTCATCAAGCTGCAGAACGGGGAGTACAAGCCCCTGAAACTGCCGATGGACATCGAGGAAACGGTCGCCCTGCGCGCCAACATCATTCGCCACACAGCGCTGTCCTACGAGCCCGACGTGTTTATCGTCGACAAGGAGCCCCACGGCCTGCGCGGCGAAGTGCTCGACACCCTCGTTGCCCTCAAGAAACGCGGCACCCAGCTGATCCTCGGCCTGCGCGACATTCTCGATGATCCGCTCCTGCTGGCGCCCGAATGGCAGACCAAGAACGTGCTGCCGGCGCTGGAAAATCTCTACGACGAAATCTGGATCTACGGCCTGCCCCAGGTCTCGAACCCGCTCGAAGGACTCGACCTGCCGGGCGCCATCGCGCGCAAGACCAGCTATACCGGGTATCTGCGCCGCGCGGTGCGAAGCGGCGCGGCCGCCCTCGATGCCGACAAACCTTTCGGCGACCGGCCATATATAATGGTCACGGCCGGCGGCGGCGGCGACGGCGAGCTCATGTTCGACTGGGTGTTGCGCGCCTACGAGAATGATTCCGCGCAGCCGGTGCCCGCCTTCTTCATGTTCGGGCCGTTTCTCGACCCCGACCTCGTCTCGCAATTCACCGCCCGGATCGCCCGGCTGCACAATGTCGAATCGGTCACCTTCGACACGCACCCCGAATCCCTGATTTCGGATGCGGCCGGGATCGTCGCCATGGGCGGCTACAACACGGTGTGTGAAATCCTGTCCTTCGATCGGCCGTCGCTGATCGTGCCGCGTACCAAGCCGCGCCTCGAACAATTTCTGCGCGCATCGCGCATGCAGGAGATGGGGCTGGTGAAGATGCTCGTCCCAGAAGCGGCTGCCATCGACCAGACCTCGCTGCCCGACTGGAAGGTGATGGCGACCGCGCTCCGACATCTGCCGCAGCAGAGCGTGCCCTCGGAAGTCGTCGTGCCGGGCCTTCTCGATGGTCTGCGCAATGTGAACCGGCTCGTCGAAATCGCCGCCGGACGCCGCCATGCGGGCATGCATGTCGTCGATCGCGGCAGATCCGGGCAGCATACGGGTCACTCTTGAGCCCCGGGACATTGCCGGCCGGATCACGCATCGCCGTGATCGTGAAGGGCTATCCGCGCCTTTCCGAAACCTTCATCGCCCAGGAACTTCACGGCCTCGAAGCACGCGGGTTCGCGCTCGACATCCAGTCACTGCGCGCGCCCTATGATCCCGCGACCCATCCGATCCATGACGAGATCAGCGCGCCCGTCACCTATCTGCCCGAGTATCTCTGGCGTGAACCCCTGCGGGTTCTGCGCGGCTGGCGGCGCGCACGACGTCTGCCCGGCTATCGCGCCGCCTGGTCGAGATTCCGCGCCGACTGGCGCCGTGATCGCACGCCCAATCGAATACGCCGTTTCGGCCAGGCCTGCGTACTCGCCGCCGATCTCGACACGGCTACAGACCTGCTCTACGCCCATTTCCTGCACACGCCGGCCTCCGTCACCCGCTACGCCGCGACGATGCGCGGCCTGCCGTTCGCCGTGTCCGCCCATGCCAAGGACATCTGGACGACCCCGGACTGGGACATCGCTGAAAAGATTACCGACGCGGCGTGGCTGACGACCTGCACCCGCGCCGGGGCCGAACAGCTGCGCTCGCTCGCAGGCGACGTCTCGGACAGGATTCATCTGAATTATCACGGCCTCGATTTCGCGCGCTTCCCCCGGAACGACTCTCCCGACAAAACCGCCGACACGACCGGACCGCTTCAGATTGCGTCGGTCGGGCGCCTCGTGGCCAAGAAAGGCTATGACGACCTGCTTGATGCGCTCGCCCGCCTTCCGGCTGATCTTGACTGGCGGCTCGAACATATCGGCGGCGGCGCGCTGTCCGGCGCGCTTCAAAATCAGGCCCGGCGGCTCGGCATCGACGGCCGGATCGACTGGCACGGGCGCCAGCCCCAGACCGACGTCCGCGCGCTGCTCGCCCGCGCCGACATGTTCGTACTGGCCAGCAAGATCGCGCCCGACGGCGATCGCGACGGGCTGCCCAACGTGCTGCTCGAAGCCCAGTCGATGGGCGTGGCCTGCGTGGCAACCGACGAGGCGGGCATCCCCGAACTGATCACCGATGGCGAGACCGGTATTCTGACGGCGCCAGGTGATCCGGCGGCACTCGCCGACGCAATTCAGACGCTGGCCGCAGACGCCGGGCGCCGGGCGGCGATCGCCGCCGCCGGTGCGCGCAATGTGCGGGAGCGTTTCGACATGAATGCGGGCCTCGACGCGATCGCCGACGACCTGCGCGACGCCGCCGGCCCGCCTGCATCCGACACCAGCGCGGCAGCCGCCTGACATGCGTATCGCGTTCTACGCGCCGATGAAGCCGCCCGATCATCCGGTTCCCTCGGGCGATCGCCATCTGGCGCGGTTGCTCTTGCTCGCACTCCGCCATGCCGGTCACAAACCCGAGCTCGTCTCGCGATTCGTCAGCCGGGACGGGGCAGGCGACCCGGACCGCCAGGCTCGGCTCAGGGTCCTGGGCGAGAAATTCGCCGCGCGGCTGATCCGGCGCCTCGCGGCACGCCCGCCGCATGAACGTCCCGAGGCCTGGTTCACCTATCACGTCTATCACAAGGCCCCTGACTGGATCGGCCCACCGGTCGCGGATTCACTTGGCATTCCCTACATCATCACCGAGGCGTCCACCGCACCCAAACGCGCCGGCGGTCCGTGGGACATCGGCTACCGGGGCGCCAACGCCGCCATCGCGCGTGCCGATGCGATCCTCACCCTCAACAGCGACGACTGGGACTGCCTCCAGCCGGTCGCGACCCCGCCGGTGCTTCACCGGCGGATGTTTCCTTTCGTCGACGCCGCCCCGTTCACGGCAGCGGCCGCACGGCGCGGCAATCTGCGTGACGCGCTCATCCGCGACACCGGCTGGCCTGCCGACGCCTTGATTCTGCTGGCGGTCGGCATGATGCGGGCCGGCGCCAAGCAGGACTCCTACGAACAGCTCGCCGCCGCGCTGCCGCAGCTCGACGGGGGAAACTGGCGCCTGCTCGTCGCGGGCGACGGCCCCCGACGCGCGGAGATCGAGGCGACGTTGGAGGCCGCGGCACCCGGCCGGGTCAGATTACTCGGCACGCTCCAGCCCGAACGCCTGGCCGAGACCTACGCGCTCGCCGACATCCTCGTCTGGCCGGCCGTCGATGAGGCATTCGGTATCGCGCTACTCGAGGCGCAGGCCGCGGGCCTGCCCGTGATCGCCGGCAAGGCGCGCGGCGTACCGGATATTGTCGGATCCGGCGTGACCGGATTGTTGCCCGCTCCGGGCGACCCCGACGCGTTTGCCGCAGCGGTCCGGCGCCTGATGGACGATTCGGACCTGCGCGCCCGGATGGGCACCGCCGCCATGCGCCGGATCGGCGCCAAGTTCGATCTCCCCACGGCGGCCGCCATGCTCGACTCCACCCTGAACACCGTCTCCATCGCCGGGCGCGCCGCGTGACCCGGCTCGCCTTTATCCGTCACGGCCTGACCGACTGGAATGTCGAGCGGCGCATGCAGGGCCGCCGCGACATCCCGCTGAATGACGACGGGCGCGCCATGGTCGCTGCCTGGCGTTTGCCCTCCGATTTTCTGGGCGAACTCGCCGGCCTGCCGATCGTCGCCAGCACGCTCGTCCGCTGTCGCGAAACGGCGGACATCCTCAAGGCCAACAATCCGGGCCTCGGGCCGATCACCTATGACGAGCGTCTGGTCGAGAAGCATTGGGGCATTTGGGAAGGCCGGAACCTGCACGAAATGGAGGCCAAACTCGGCGACGACGCCCACCTGGGCGACCATCGGCCCGAAGGCGGGGAGAGCCGGCTCGACATGCTGCCACGGGTCGCCGATGCGCTGGCGGAACTCGCCACCGACCCCGCGCCGCGCATCGTCGTCACCCATCGCGGGGTCATCCGCACCGTCTATGCGCTGGCCACCGGCTGGAACCTGACCGGCGAAACTCCGGACGAGATGTCGCGGCGCAAGGCACAGATCTTCCATGCGTCACCTGACGGCAGCGCGGAAATCGATGCGCTCAATGTTTCGCTCGCCGCGCCGACACAAGGCACCGGCAAATGAGCCCGCGCCCGAAAATTCTGTTCTACGTGCAACATCTGCTGGGCATCGGCCATCTGATGCGCACCGGCACCCTGGCCCGCGCGCTCGACGCCGGAGGTTTCGACGTGCTGCTGGTGTCTGGCGGCACCGCCGTGCCCGGCTTTGACGCTGGGGCCGCGCGCTTCGCCCAGCTGCCGCCGACCCGCGCGACCGACAAGTTCTTCAAGGTGCTGGTCGACGCGGACGACAACAGGATCGACGACGCGTGGAAGGCCCGCCGACGCGACCATTTGCTTGCGATTTTCGAAGACGAGCAGCCGGACATCATCCTGATCGAGATGTATCCGTTCGGGCGCCGGCAGATGCGTTTCGAGATCGAGCCTCTCATCGCAGCCGCCCGCGGGCAGGGCACCAATCGGCCGCTCATTGTCTCGTCGGTACGAGACATCCTGGTCGAACCCGGCAAGCCCGAGCGCATCGACGAGATGGTGACGCGGACCCGCGACTTTTTCGACCTCGTGCTGATCCATGGCGACCCCGACTTCATCGCCTTCGACGAGACCTTTCCCCGCATGTCCGAGATCGCGGATATCTCCCGCTACACCGGCTATGTCGTGGATCCGGCGCCCGCGCGCAACGAGAAGGGCCCCGGCGCGGGCGAGGTCATCGTGTCCACCGGCGGCGGCGCGGTGAGCGACGACATGCTCGAAGCGGCCATCGGCGCGCGCGCGCTGACCGCCGCACCCGGCCTGTCGGATGCGCCGTGGCGGGTCCTGATCGGTCACAATTTGCCGGAAACAGACTTTACGGCATACCGCGACAGCGCACCCGGCGGGATCACGGTCGAGCGATCGCGGCCCGATTTTCCTCGGTTGCTCGCGAATTGCCGGCTGTCGATTTCCCAGGGCGGCTACAACACGGTGATGGAGGTTCTGGCCGCCCGCACGCCGGCCGTCTGCATCCCCTATGCAGGCGGGCTCGAAAGCGAACAGACCCTGCGCTGCCGCTTGCTGGCGGACCGGGGGGCCCTGCAAATCATCGAACCCGACGCAGTCAACCCGCCGGCCGTCGCCGCGGCGGTCGATCGGGCGGTAACCGTCGATCGGGCCACCGATTCCGGCCTCGACCTCGGCGGTGCGCGGAACAGCGCGGAAATCCTGAAATCGGCGCTGAATCGCCACCGCGGCGCCTGATCAGTCCGGACCTGGCCCGACCTTGACCTGAGTTAACCATGAATTTCCCCGAAATCCGGGTTACTCCCGGCTCTCGAACCGGCTAGTCTGATGGCTGGGAGACAGTCCGGATTGGGGGGTTCGGGCCGCGCAGGGAGTGTTTGCAAACCCATGGCCCCGGCTATGCCAAATTCTATGCCCGACAGCTCTGACATGCCGGATTCGGCGTGGGGCGCCCTCATGGGTGAACTCGACAGCTGGGCGGGCGACGGCCTGACTGCGAGCTTCTGGTGGCGCGACGACGACGCCGCCGACCACACGCCCGCGCTCGACCGGTTGCTGGAACAGCGCGCCCAGCTTGATATTCCCCTCGCACTGGCCGTCATTCCCGCGAACGCCACCGGCGGCCTGCGGGACCGACTGGCGGACGAGACGGGCATCTCGGTCCTGCAGCACGGTTACTCCCACAAGGACTTCAACGCCGGGGAGGGCCGCAAGATCGAGCTCGACGACAGCCGCCCGGCCGAGTATGTGGTCGCCGATCTGGCGATGGGCGGCCAGGCATTGGAAAAATTCGCCAGTCGCCTTCCCGTGCTCGTGCCACCTTGGAACAGAATAGCCCCGCACATCGTTCCCTTCCTGCCGGAGATCGGCATTCGGGGATTGAGCACCATCGGCGCACGCAAGCGCGAGGCCCCCGTCCGGGGGTTGCGTCAATCCAATGTTCATCTCGACGTGATCGATTGGCACGGCAAACGAACCGGCATGGCGCGAGGCTTCATGGGGGCGGACAATATTATCGACGACACGCTGAAACATCTGACCGCGCGGCGCACCGGTGACGCCGACACAAACGAACCAACCGGCCTGATGACCCATCACGCCGACATGAACGACGACATGCACGCCTTTGTGGGCGAATTTGTGAACCGCACCCGGGCCCACCCTGCGGTAGTCTGGCAATCCCCCGCCGAGGTATTCGCGATCACATGACCCGTCACCGCTACTCGCCCCGCGCCATCAACGCGGATCTGCTGCGCGCCGGCATCGGGCTCTTCTGTTGCCTGGTGCCTCTGGCCGCCGTCGATTTCGGTATCGTCGTCACCCTGGTTTTCGCCATCCCCGCCGTGTTGTTCGCCATCTTCGGGCTACGCACCTGGCGCAACCGGGCGATTACGGTGCGGGTGGATTCGGATGGCATTTCAACCGGAGGCCCCGGTGGCGCAAACATTCCGTGGCCAGACCTCGCCACCGTAAAGCTTTCCTATTTCTCGACCCGGCGCGATCGCGAGGCCGGCTGGATGCAGCTCAAGCTTCAGGGGGCAAACCGCACCATCGCGCTCAACTCCGCGCTGGAGGATTTCGAGACCATCTGCCGCGCCGCCTTCGAGGCCGCCCGTCAGCTCGACATCGAACTCACCGATGCCAGCGCGCGCAACTTTGCGGCCCTTGGTCTCGGCGCGATTATGCCGGATCATGACCCCACTCCCGCGGCCCTCACCGGCTGGGGCAACCCGGCGGATTGGCGACGATGACCGACCTCCTGACCGTTCGCGACCTCAAGGTCGACTTCACCGTGCACGGTGACCAGCTGCGCGCCGTGGACGGCGTGTCCTTCCGGGTCCGCCAGGGCGGCACCACGGCACTGGTCGGCGAATCCGGCTCGGGCAAGTCGGTCTGCAGCCAGGCCATCATGGGCATCCTCCCGAACATCGGCAGCATCGCCGGCGGTGAGATTTTGTTCACCGATCCGCGCGGCGACGGCACCCCGGTCGATCTGGCGAAACTGGAACGCGACGGCAAGGCAATGCGGTCAATCCGCGGCGGCCGGGTGTCGATGATCTTCCAGGAACCGATGACATCCCTGTCGCCGCTCCACACGGTCGGCGACCAGATCACCGAGGCACTCCACCTGCACCGCGACGTGGACAAGCAGACCGGCACCGAGCTCGCCGCCGACATGCTGCGCCTGGTCGGCTTCCCCGACCCGCCCCGCGCGCTCAAGACCTATCCCTTCGAGCTGTCGGGTGGGCTGCGCCAGCGCGCCATGATCGCCATGGCGCTGGTCTGCCGTCCCGCGTTGCTCATCGCCGACGAACCCACCACCGCATTGGACGTGACGATCCAGGCGCAGATCCTGAAGCTGATCAAGGACCTTCAGTCGGAACTCGACATGGCGGTCCTGATGATCACCCATGATCTGGGCGTGGTCGCGAACGTCGCCGAGGAGGTCGTGGTGATGTTCCGCGGCAAGGTGATGGAAAGCGGCACCGTCGAGGATATCTATCGCGCACCCGGCCACCCCTATCTCAAGGCGCTGCTCAACGCCGTGCCGCGCTTCGGCCTCGCCGAGGGCGAACGCCTCGTGCCGCTGCGCGAGATCAAGGCGGAATCCGGTGAGTTGATCAAGCCCGATGCCGACCGCGCGCCCCAGGCGGCCGCCGGCACACCGCTTCTCAAGGTCGACGGCATCTCCAAGAGCTTCCTGATCCGCAAGGGCAGCTATTTCGGCTCCCAGGAAGCGCGCTCAGTCCTCGCCGTGGACGATGTCAGCTTCGAGATCGCGCGCGGCGAATGCCTCGGCCTGGTCGGCGAATCCGGCTGCGGCAAGACCACGACGTCGAAGATGATCATGCGTGCGCTCGCCACCGACAGCGGCAGCGTTACCTTCTATGACGGCGGCCAGCCGGTCGACGTGCTGGCGCTCAAGGGCCGCGAGCTCAAGGATTTCCGCCGCCGGGTACAGTTAATCTTCCAGGACCCCTTCGGCTCCCTGAACCCCCGCATGACCGTGTTCGAGATCATCGCCGAACCCCTCGTCATCCATGACATCGGCACGGCCGAGACCCGCGCCGACACGGTGCGCGAGCTGATGCGCCTGGTCGGCCTCGACCCCCGCTTCCTCAACCGCTACCCCCACAGCTTCTCCGGCGGCCAGCGCCAGCGCATCGGCATCGCCCGCGCGCTCGCGCTCAAACCGGACCTGCTGATCTGCGACGAGCCGGTGAGCGCGCTCGACGTGTCGATCCAGGCCCAGATCCTCAACCTGCTCAAGGATCTCCAGTCGGCCCTCGGGCTGACATATCTGTTTATCAGCCATAACCTCGCGGTCGTCGATTACATCGCCGACCGGATCGCCGTGATGTGCGCCGGGCGCCTGGTCGAGCTGGCGCCGGCGAAGACCCTGTTTCGCAACCCGTCCCACCCCTACACCCAGGCGCTGCTTTCGGCCGTGCCCGAGCCGAGCCTCGACAACCGCCTCGATCTGGCCGACCTGATGGAGGATCGCGCCTCCGATCCGGCCCGCTGGCCAGCGCCCTTCACAATCGACAATCAATCCCGCCCCCGGCTCGTCGAGCTGGAAGACGGGCACTATGTACGCGCCGACCCGGAACGCGGCGCCCTGCCGGAGGTCGCGTGATGCGCCTGAAGATCATTGCCCCCATCATCGCCGCACTCGCCTTGACGCCGGCAACCGCTGCCGCCGACTTCGCGGAATCTCCCATGCTCGCGGCCGAGGTCAAGGAAGGCTACCTCCCGCCGGTCGACCAACGGCTGCCCCGTCCGCCGCGCGTCATCGACACCGGCCCCGGCGTCTATGGCGGCGATCTGCGCATCGCGATGGCCCGCGCGCGCGACACCCGACTGATGACGGTCTACGGCTATGCCCGGCTCGTCGGCTATGACGGCGGCTACAATCTGGTGCCGGATATCCTCGAATCCTTCGAGACGGTCGACGACAAAATTTTTACCTTCAAGCTCCGCAAGGATCACAAATGGTCCGACGGCCATCCCTTCACGACGGAGGATTTCCGTTACTGGTGGGAGGAAATGGCCAACAATTCCGACCTGTCCCCGCTCGGGCCGCCGGTCCTGCTGAAGGTCGAGGGCGAGGTCCCGAAGGTCGAAATCCTCGACGCGCAAACAATTCGCTTCAGCTGGTCGAAACCGAACCCGTTCTTCCTGCCCGCACTGGCCGGCCCGCGCCCGCCCTTCATTTACCGGCCCGCCCATTATCTGAAGCAGTTCCACAAGAAATACGCCGACCCGGCCGAGCTCGAGGCATTCATCAAGAAGCGGCGCATGCGTGGCTGGGGACCCCTGCATAACAGCCAGGACAATCTCTATGACATGGACAACCCGGCGCTGCCGACCCTGCAGCCCTGGTTCAACACGATCCGCCCGCCGGCCCAGCAGTTCGTGTTCATGCGCAATCCCTATTTCCATCGGGTCGACAAGGCCGGCAACCAGCTGCCCTATATCGACCGGGTCCTGATGAACATCTCCGACGGCAAGCTGATCCCGGCCAAGGCCAGCGCCGGCGAAATCGACCTGCAGGCCCGCAACCTGTTCATGAGCCACTTCACCTTCCTGAAACAGTCGGAAGAGAAGGAGGGCTTCAAGACCCTGTTGTGGGATACCTCGCTCGGCGCGCGGATCGCGCTCTACCCCAACCTGCACATCGCCGACCCGGGCTGGCGTGAGGTCTTCCGCAACCGTGATTTCCGCCACGCGCTCAGCCTCGCCATCGACCGCGAGGAGATCAACGAGGTGATCTATTTCGGTCTCGCCCAGCCGTCGAACAACACGGTACTGCCGCAGAGCCCGCTGTTCCGCGAGGAATTCCAGACCAAATGGGCCGCGTTCGATCTCGACCGCGCCAACGCGCTGCTCGATGGCATGGGCCTCGAGAAACGCGACAAGGACGGGGTCCGCCTGCTGCCCGACGGGCGGCGGCTCGAGATCGTCGTCGAGACCGCGGGCGAGGAGACCGAGCAGACCGACGTGCTCGAGCTGGTCCATGATTCCTGGCTCGACATCGGCGTGAAGATCTTCACCCGCCCGTCCCAGCGCGAGGTGTTCCGCAACCGGGTGTTCGCAGGCGAGACCATGATGGGGGTCTGGTTCGGGGCGAACAACGGCATCGTCACCGCGAATATGAGCCCCGAGGAATTCGTCCCGACCCGGCAGGATCAGTACCAGTGGCCGAAATGGGGCCAGTATTATCAGACCGAGGGCCAGGCCGGAGACGCCATCGACATGCCCGCGGCCCAGGAATTGTTCGACCTGTTCCGCCGCTGGCAATCCGCATCGTCCCAGGCCGAACGCACCGAATTCTGGGAACGCATCCTGCAGATCAACGCCGACGAGACCTTCACCATCGGCGTCGTGTGCTGCACCAAGCAGCCGGTCGTCGTGATGCAGAACCTCAAGGGTGTGCCCGAGAAGGCGATCTACGCCTGGGACCCGGGCGCCCATTTCGGCATCTACCTGCCCGACACCTTCTACTTCGAACGCCCCTAGCCGCATTCGCAGAGTCCGAGATCGATAACCCGTAATGTTTCGCTACATCATCCACCGATTGCTCCTGATGATCCCGACACTGCTCGCGGTCTCCGCGATCGTGTTCATCATCATCCAGCTCCCGCCGGGAGATTATCTGGAGACCCTGATCGCGGAGATGGCGTCGCGCGGCGAGGCCGTGGATCAGAACCAGATCGAGGCCCTGCGGCGCGCCTACGGACTCGATAAAACCCCCGTCGAACAATATTTCTCCTGGCTCTTCGGGCTGCTCCAGGGGGATTTCGGCTGGTCGTTCGAGCATAACCGTCCCGTGTCGGAGCTGATCGGCCAGCGCATCCTGCTGACGTTTGTCGTGACCTTCTCGACCATCGCCTTCATCTGGATCGTCAGCTTCGTGATCGGCACCTATGTGGCGACCCGCCAATACTCCGTGTCCGATCACGTCGCGACCCTGATCGGATATCTCGGCCTCGCGACCCCGAACTTCCTGCTCGCGCTCGTGCTGATGTATCTGGCCAACCAGTGGTTCGACACGTCCATCGGCGGGATCATGGACGACCAGTATCGCAACGCGCCCTGGTCGCTCGACAAGATGCTCTCGGTGTTGGAGCATCTGTGGATTCCGGTCATCGTCATCGGCACGTCCGGCACCGCGGGCATGATCCGGCGCCTGCGCGCGAACCTGCTCGACGAGCTGCAGAAACAGTATGTGGTCACCGGCCGGGCCAAGGGGCTCGCCCCGCGCAAGCTGCTCTGGAAGTACCCGCTGCGCATGGCACTCAACCCGTTCATCGCGGATATCGGCTCGATCCTACCGGAAGTCATTTCCGGCTCCGCCGTCGTCGCCGTGGTGCTCAACCTCGACATCACCGGCCGCATGCTGCTCGACGCGCTGCGTGCCCAGGACATGTTCCTCGCCGGCTCCTTCCTGATGTTCCTGGCACTCCTCGTCGTGATCGGCACGCTCCTGTCAGATCTCGCCCTGGCGGCGCTCGATCCAAGAATCCGGCTCAGCGGGGGAACGACCCGATGAGTTCCGACACCCCCGATAACGAGACCCCCGGTAACGAAAAGCCTGACAACAGCCCGCCGGACAGGATTCCCCATTTCGTGTCCGACGAGCCCTTCGACGCCGATGTCGAGGTGGTGCTCACGCCGGAGCAGGAAAAATATTACATGGCTTCCCAGTGGCAGCTCATGTGGTGGAAACTCAAGCGCCACAAGATTGCGGTCGCCGCAGGCTTCTTCCTGATCTTCCTGTATCTGGTCGCCGCCTTTGCTGAAGTGTTCGCGCCGTACGAACTGCAGCACCGCGACGTGCGCAGCATCTACGCGCCGCCCCAGGCCGTGCATCTTTTCCACGAGGGCAAGCTCGTCGGGCCGTTTGTGTATGGCTACAGGTCCAAGCGTGACCCCGAGACCCTGCAGAAGATCTATACGGTCGACACCAGCAAGGTGAACCGCATCCGCTTCTTCTGTTCGGGCGGTTACCCCGGGTCCGAGTATGAATTCTGGGGCCTGTTCAAGGGCGATTTCCATCTGTTCTGTCCCGAGAGCCGGCGCCAGCCCGTGTTCCTTCTGGGCACCGACCGGCTCGGCCGCGACATGCTCTCGCGCATGATCTACGGCTCGCGGATCTCGCTGTCGATCGGCCTGATCGGAATCTTCCTCAGCTTCGGGCTCGGCATCGCCATCGGTGGCGTGGCCGGCTTCTACGGCGGCTGGGTCGACAATGGCGTCCAGCGACTGATCGAAGTGCTGAAGTCATTCCCGCGCCTGCCTTTGTGGATGGCGCTCTCGGCATCGCTGCCGGCCAAATGGTCGCCGCTGGTGATCTATTTCGGCATCACGCTCATCCTGGCGATGCTCGACTGGCCCTCACTCGCCCGCGCGGTGCGGTCCAAGCTCCTGTCGTTGCGCGAGGAAGATTTCGCCGTCGCGGCAAACCTGATGGGGGCCAGCACCAAACGCATCATCGGGCGCCACCTGGTGCCCAGCTTCGCCAGCCATCTGATCGCCTCGGCGAGCCTCGCGATTCCCGAGATGATCCTCGGCGAGACGGCGCTCAGCTTCCTCGGCCTGGGCCTGCGTCCGCCGGTGACCAGCTGGGGGGTGCTGCTCAACGAGGCCCAGAACATCCAGGTCGTGGTGCTCTATCCGTGGCTGATGGCGCCGATGATCCCGGTCATCCTGACCATCCTGGCCTTCAACTTCCTCGGCGACGGCCTCCGGGATGCGGCCGATCCGTATAAATAGGGGTCTGCGCGCAAGCGCCTAAACCGCCCGCTTGCGCCCCAGCGCCACCAGATCTACATGGTCCGCGACCCCTTCGACCACGCGGCCGATCCGCCGCTCGCCGGGGTCCTTCGGCGCGAAACCTTGCTGAAGCGCCAGGTCGTAGGTCTCGACGGTCACGACCGCGCAGGCGTCCTCGCGCTTGGTGTGTTTCTCCAGCTTCGCCGCCAAATTCACCGTGTCACCGATCACCGTGTATTCGAGCCGGCTCTCGTCGCCCACCGCAGCGAAGATCAGGTCGCCCGACGCGGCCGCCGCGTTCACGTCCAGCGCCGGCTTGCCCGCCGCCACCAGCTTCGCGTTCCACCGGTCTATCGCGTCGATCGCCGCCTCGATCGACCGCAGCGCGTCGGCGGCGTAAGTCCGGTTCGGCACCACCGCCCCGAAGGTCGCCATCACCCCGTCGCCCATGAACTTGTCGATGACGCCGCCATTGTCCTGCACGATCGGCACGATCCGTGACTGGTATTCCGACAGCAGCTGCACCAGCGCGTCGGCGTCGAGCCGGCCCGACAACCGAGTGAAACCCCTGATATCGAAGAACACCACGGCGGCATCGCGATGCTGGCCCTCGCCCGCGCGCAGTTCATGCTCGCTGCCGGTAATCCGGTCGGCCACATAGGTATCGAAGAAGCGCGAGAGGTCCCGTTTCGCGGAGCCCTCCGAAGCCGCCGTAAAAAGCATCTGACGCGCGCGCACGGCGGCGGCGGCCAGCACCGCCGTCACCACGCCGATGGTGATCAGCTTGTCGAATTCGGCCCCCAGCAGGATCGTGTTGCCGGTGATGTATTCCACATAGTTGCGGGTGATCGTCATCTCGCCGGTCTCGAACGCGGCGGCATACAACACCAGCGCCGACCAGCCGACCATGGCGGTGGCCCCGGCGAGCAGCACATAGCGCGCGTCGAAACGCAGGGCCCGCAAGGCGATGAAGATGAACACGTAAAGCAGCGTCGGTGCCTTCAGATAGAATGACGGCGGTTGCTGATAGGTGCGGTGGAACGACCAGATAAGCACCATCAGCAACGCCATGTCGGCGATCACCGACAATGTCAGGAACCAGCCCGGCAGGCGCATCCGACAGCTCGCCCAGTAGCGGGCGGCCGAGAAAACCAGATACCCACCGAGCGCCCAGGGGGTCAGCTCGAAAGCGAGGTCGATCCCGTCGGCGCCGACCCCGCCGCCACCCGGTGCGGCCAGGAACAACCCGCCGAACAGCAGCACGATGACGATCTGCACGATCGAGATGATCTGTTCCGAGCGGTCCTGCTGGCGCGCGACATCCTCGCGCACCCGTTGCGGGAGCACCGGCGCGGTGCCGCCGCGCAGCGCGGTGACCGCGCGGGCGACCAGATTCGTCGATACTTCTTCGCTTCGCGCCGTCATGGCTCCGGCCGGGCTGTCTTCAACGACCCGATATGGCGACGGTCGCCGGCCTTTTCACGTCAAGCCCGCGTGATCGACCCTTCAGAAGGTCAGGGTCAGGCCTTCGCGCGCGACCACGGTGTTCTCGAACACCGCCTTCGCTTCTGTCTCGATCGCCGCCATCGCCGCATCGTCATGGGACGGGTCGTGATGGAACGGCACGTATGTCCCGACATTGGCGATCGCCGCCAGCGCCGCACCCTCCTGCCAGGTCGAATGGCCCCAGCCCACATGGGCCCCGTATTCCGCGTCGGTGTAGGTGGCGTCGTAGATGAACAGATCCGCCCCGTCGATCAGCGCCAGGATGTTTTCGTCATGGGTGCCCGCGACATGTTCGGTGTCGGTGATATAGGCGATCGCGCGACCGTGCTGCTCGATGCGGTAACCGGTCGCCCCGCCCGGATGATTGAGCGGGCATGTCCGCACCCGCGCCCCACAGGACAGATCGAATGTTTCGCCGGCACGGAAATCGTGGAAGCTCTTGTCCGCCGCCATCACGTCCATCGGAATGGGAAACAGCGGGTCGGCCATCATCATGCACAGGACGTCGGCCAGCTTGTGGTCGGGCTGCAGGTGCCCGGCCCACATGCGCAGCTTCGAGTCCGGGCAATAGGCCGGGCCGAAGAACGGCATCCCGACAATATGGTCGAGATGGGTGTGGCTCAGCAGGAGGTCGGCGTCCACGCCGGCGCCCGTATTGCCCAACGCGCTGCCGAGCGGGCGAAGGCCGGTGCCGGCGTCGAGGACGACCCGGCCGCCGCCGCTATCGGGATTGCCGCATGTGACCTCGACGCAGGACGTGTTGCCGCCAAAAACGTTCGTGTCGGGGCCGGGACACGCAATGGAACCGCGCACCCCCCAGAAACGGACCTCGACGGAATCAGCCATGCGAAGCGCTCACGGACGGCTCACAGACATGCCGCGCGCGCGGACGAACTGCGCCACGCGAGTGAACACCGTATGACAGAGTTGAATACATCGACCTGAAGACTGCCCGATTTCCGGCACCGCGAGTAATACCGGAACGATATAGTGTCCGTGCACCTCCCGCACAATGCCCGGCGGCGTTTGGCCCTGGTCCATTTGCCGGGGCAATGCCGTCCTTCGCGCCGGGCCGGCACGGAGTATCCGACGAAATGAGTATTATATAAGACCGGTCGGAGGTTGACTGCGCGCCCACATTATCAGAGGGTTTTCACGACAGGTCGCCGGGTCAATCAGGGATGCATTCCCTGACCGCCTCGCGGCTTCGATGCTGCCACAAACCACTGTTATCGGCCGCGTCGAATGGAGGTCAAAATCGGGCCGGGGAAAACCTCTGCCCACAAGTAAAAAATATCAGCACGAGAGGAAACGTTATGACCAAGAACCAGAGAAAACACGGCGGCATGATTCTCGCCGCGGGCCTGGGCCTGATGACGGCCGTCGCCGCGTTCGGCACCGCCAGCGCCGAAACCTACCCCGACAAGCCGATCACGTTCATCGTCCCCTATTCCCCCGGCGGCGGCTCCGATCAGCAGGCACGCCGGCTCCAGCCGGGCCTGGAAAAGGCCCTCGGCGTCGAGGTCCGGATCGTCTACAAGACCGGCGGCGGCGGCGCTGTCGGGTTCAACGAGCTGTGGCGCTCGAAGGCCGATGGCTACACCATCTCCAACGTGGTTGTTCCCAACGTCGTCATTACGGCCCAGGGCAAGGACGTCGGCTTCAAGCCGGGTGAATTCTCCTATATCGGCATGACGGTGCGCTCCGTGGGTGCGCTCATGGTGCCGAAGGGCAGCAAGTACACCTCGCTGGCCGAGTTCGTGTCCGCCGCCAAGGCCAACCCGGGCAAGCTGACGGTCGCGGGTGTCGGCAGCACGGGTGACCGTAACTTCGCCGAGCTCGCCAAGATTCTCGGCATCGAGACCACCTACGTGCCGGTGTCCGGCGGCGTTGGCAAGATGATGCCGATGTTGCAGGGCAACCATGTGGATGCGGGCATGACGGCGTCGAATCACGCCGTGAAGCACAAGGCCACGGTGGACACGCTGGTCATCGCCGGCCCGAACACCACCGGCGCCCTCCCGGGCGTGCCGAGCGAGCCCCAGTGGACCTACACCACGACGTGGGGAATCATGGCACCTCCGGGCACCCCGGCCGATCGTGTCGCGAAGCTCAACGATGCGCTCTATCAGGCGACCGCCGACCCCAAGGTCGTCGAGCTTGTGAACAGCATCGGGTTGGTGCAGATGCGCCAGACACCGGCCGAAGCCAAGGCCTATGTCGACACGGCAATCAAGAAGTTCGCAAAGTAGCGGCTTTTCAAGTTTCGGGCTGTCCCGGCATCCGCAATCGGGTGCCGGGGCAGCCCGTCCGCTTGTGCCTCAAGGTGACGTTTCTCCATCGGCGCCGGACCGGATGAGCAACACATAGAAACAAACACAATGATGGGAATTGCGCGGTGATCGAAGGTCTCATGCAAACGCTCACCTGGTCGGTCATGTTCTGGCTGACGGTCGGCGTCCTGATCGGCATGGTGGTGGGCACCCTCCCGGGCCTGACCGCGACCATGGGCACGGCCCTGCTGGTGCCGTTCACGTTCGCACTGCCGACCGAAGCCGGCATCGCAATGCTGGGCGGGCTATATGTCTGCGCGATGTTCTCCGACGCAATCCCTGCGGTGCTGGTCAACACGCCCGGCACGCCCGCCGCCATGGCAACCGCGTTCGACGGGCATCCGATGGTCCATAAGGGCCGGGGCCAGGAGGCCATCGTCGCCGCCTGTTTCAGCTCCGCGATCGGCACCCTGTTCGGCGCTGCCGCCTACCTGCTGCTCGCCTGGCCACTGATCGCCATCGCCCTGAAATTCGGCCCGCCGGAGTTCTTTTGGCTGGGCATTTTCGCCCTCACGATCATCGGCAGCCTGGCCGGCGACTCGATCCTCAAGGGGCTTGCCGGCGGCGCCATCGGGTTGCTGATCAGCAGCATCGGGATCAGCCACGGCAACGAGATCGCGCGCTTCACCTATGGTGTGCCCGAGCTCCGCGGCGGCCTGTCCCTCGTCGCCGGCCTGATCGGCATCTTCGCCATTCCCCAGGTGCTGTCGATGGTCGCCGACCTGCGCCGGAAGGAATTCATTGCCGAGTACCAACCGGTGCGCGGGCAGACCCTCAAGACCATCGGCCGGGTCCTCGCCCATCCGTTCCACGTGATCCGCTCGGCGGTGATCGGCGCGTTCATCGGCATCCTGCCCGGCGCCGGCAGCCCGATCGCGGCACTGGTCTCCTACAACGAGGCGGTGCGCTGGGCCAAGGACAAGAGCCAGTTCGGCAAGGGCGATCTGCGCGGCGTCACCGCGTCGGAGATCGCCAACAACGCCGCCGCCCCCGCGGCCATGATCCCGCTGGTCACATTGGGCGTACCCGGCTCCTCGCCGGCCGCCGTCATCGCCGGCGCGCTCATGCTGCGCGGCCTCAATCCCGGCCCGGAGCTGTTCCAGAGCGACGGCTCGCTGGTCTTCTCCTTCGGCTGGTCCCTGCTCTTCGCGGGGATCGTGACCTTCATCCTCGGCAGCCTGTTCGCGCCGCTCCTGGTCAAGATCATCAGGATTCCGCTGCGGCTGCTGGCGCCCCTGATCATGCTGCTGGCGATCATCGGCGCCTACGCGATCCGGAACAATATCTTCGACGTCTACATCATGCTGGCGCTCGGGATTTTCGTGTTCCTGATCCGGCGCCTGGGATTCCATCCGGGGCCCATCGGGCTCGGCCTCATCCTCGGCCCGATCATCGAACCGTCGCTCGTCCAGGCGATGTACATCTCCGATGCGACGTCGGTCTGGGACGTCTTCTTCACCGGCACGATCAACGTCATCCTGATTTCGCTCAGCGTGCTGTCCATCGTCCTCGTGGTCTGGACTCGTCACGTGGACCGGCTGAAGGCGCGCCAGGGCATTCAGGACGGCACCTCACACATCAAACCGGACGGAACGGAGTAGGGGGATGAACATGTTGAAAAGACTCGCAGACCGGGACCTCCTGACCGCGCTCATGCTTTTTGGCGTCAGCGCGATGTTCTCCGTCGGTTCGAGCTCCGACCCGAAGGACTGGGCGTTTCCGCTATTGGCCAACTACGTCACCCTGGGCATCGCGATTCTCTTTCTCGCGAAGTTCATCGTTTCGGCCGCCCGCAAGCATGTGCCCGATCTCCTCGCGATGTCCGCGGACGATCGGGCGTCGTTGGTGGACGTGGTCGTTTTCCTGCTGATCGTGCTCGGCTTTCTGCTCGCCATGTTCCGCCTCGGATTCTGGCCATCGAGCCTGGTCATGCTGATCGGAGCGTCGCTTTATCTCACTCAGGAGCGCACGACCCCGAACATCCGGCTGGCGATCGTCGTGCCGATCTGCATCAGCATCGTGGCCTATCTGGTGTTCACCCAGATATTCTACGTGCCGTTCCCCGAAGCCGGCTGGTTCGGGGGCTAGGACAGGCGGGTTCCCGGGCTGACGTCGCAGGCGGCCGGCTTCACAGAAAAACCGACTCCGCAGGAGAATGAATCATGTTGGCGTTTGATTTGCAGGCCGAACAGGCCTTCGACCCGAAGACACATGTCGAGAATATCCTCGGCGAGGTCGAGGGCGGCGACGTCACCGTCGCCTGCTGGGAACCGGGGCAGGTGAGCCCCAACCACTGCCACCCCCACGCGTCCGAGATCTATTTCTGCTTTTCCGGCGGCGGCACCATGAAGACCCCCGATACGACGGTCGAGATCAAACCTGGCGGCTTCGTCGTCCACCCGCCTGGCGAGGTGCATGAATACACCAACGGCCCCGAACGCACCCTGTTGTTCAGGGTGCGCTACGGCGGCGACAAGGTCTCCCGCAAGGTGGACTGGCCGACCAACGAAGGCTGGACGCAGTCGGCGGAGGATGTCGCGTATTTCGAGAAGCACCCGGTGGGTTAGGGCGCGAGGCAGCGTTGGAAGATTAGCGTGTAGCGGCGCGGAGTCGGCCCGCCTATAAAGATAGACACACACCGGTCACGGCCACCCGTTAAAGTTCCGCCCCCATGTCCAACCCCGCCACCCAGACCACGCAGACCAACTGGACCGGCGTGTCCTACGGCATCGTGCTCGGTTTCGTCGCCGCCTACTTCCAGTTCAAGGTGCCGCCGGTCCTGCCGGTGATGTTCGACCTGTACGGCTACAACACCATCGTGGCCGGCGGGTTCATGTCGATCTTCGCCATCGCCGGCATGCTGATCAGCGTGCGGGTCGGCCGCGCGATCCGGCGCGACGGCGCCCAGCGCTACCTGATGGCCGCCTTCGGCCTGATGCTCACGGGCACTGCGCTGGGGCTGGCCTTCCCCGAGTCCGGCACGGTGATGCTGACGTCACGCCTGATCGAGGGGTTCGGGGCCGCCGTGCTCGCCGTTTGCATGCCGGCCTTCGCCAACATGAGCGCGGGGCCCGGCCACCTGCCGATTGTCATCGCCGCACAGGCCACCTGGATTCCCGTGGGCCAGCTGGTGGCCAATCTCGTCGCCCAGCCGTCGGTCGCGGTGGATTTCTGGCAGCCGGTCTGGTGGTTCGGCGCGGCGGCGACCGTCGCCGTGGCCTTGTGGACGTGGTGGATCGTCAAACGCGGTTCCGTGCCGGGTGTTGCCCATATGCGCGCGGCACCGGCCGCGGCCGCCACCAACGCCGGTGCCGCGCCGAAGACGGGGGACGACCCCCTCACACAAAAAGAGATTCGCGCGCTGTGGGTCGCGGCCAGCCTCTTCTTTCTGTGGCAGGCCCAGTTCATGGGCTATTTCACCTGGCTGCCGGTCTATCTGGTGGATGTCCGTGCCTTTTCCGCCGACGGGGCGGTGCTGATCAACCAGATCCCGGTGGTCGTGCTGCTGGTCTTCTCGCTGATCGGCGGGATGATCCTGAAGACCGGGGTCGGCGTCGTGAAGCTGCTCACCTTCGCGCTGGCGCTGCAGGCGGTCGGCTGGGCGATGATCCCGTTCGCCGGTCACACCGTCATCGGGCTGGCCAGCCTCGTCGTCTGGGGCATCGCCGCGGGCCTCACCCCGACCTCGCTGTGGGCATTGCCCTCGACGCTCGTGGGCGGCCATCGCGCCGGGACGGACGCGTTCGCGGTCGTGCTGACCGGGCGCTACCTCGGCATCCTCGCCGGGCCGCTGATCGCGGCAGGCATGTTCGAATGGACCGGCGACTGGATCACCGTCGCCTACACATTTGTCGGGATCGCCGGCCTGACCATCGCCGGCACGCTGTATCTGGGCGCGCGCATCCGCGCGCTGAAGGCCGACGCTTAAGACATCGACCGCATACCGAAAACTTCGACGTCATGCCCGGACTTGATCCGGGCATCTCTCGAGCAGCGGCGACGAGATACGCGGGTCGAGCCCGCGTATGACGATGATGGTTATCCGACCTCAGGGTGAGGGCGACGACGAAACGCCCTCTACGGAACCAGGCGATACCCGCCCGGCTCGGTGACCAGAATCCGCGCGTTCGACGGATCGGCCTCGATCTTCTGGCGCAGGCGATACACATGGGTCTCGAGCGTGTGGGTCGTGACCCCGGCATTGTAGCCCCAGACCTCGCCCAGCAGGGTGTCGCGGCTGACCACCTTGTCGCCGGCGCGATAGAGATATTTGAGGATCGCCGTTTCCTTTTCGGTCAGGCGCACCTTGCGCTGCTCCCCGTCGACCAGGGTCTTCTGGGCCGGCTGGAAGGTGTACGGCCCGATCGTGAAGACCGCGTCCTCGCTCTGCTCATGCTGGCGCAGCTGGGCGCGCAGCCGCGCGAGCAGGACGTTGAGGCGGAATGGCTTGGCGATATAATCATTCGCGCCGGCGTCGAGGCCGAGAATCTGATCGGCGTCGGTGTCGTGGCCGGTCAGCATGATGATCGGGGATTTCACGCCGTTGCGCCGCAGCAGGCGGCAGACCTCGCGTCCGTCCATGTCGGGCAGGCCGACATCGAGCAGGATCGCATCGAAATACTCGTCCTTCGTCGCCTCGAGCGCGGCGGCGGCGCTGACGGCCTCCGTCGTCACGAACTCCTCGTGCAGGCGCAGCTGCTCCGACAGGGAATCGCGCAGCGCGTCGTCGTCGTCGATCAGCAGGATCTTCTTGCCGTTCGCGGTCTTGGTTTCCATCACATTTGCCATTGCCAAACTCGCCATGATTACGCGCTCACCTGTACGCCGCGCCAGAAGGCGACGTGGTCGCGGATATTCTCCGCGGCCGGTTTCGGATCGGGATAATACCATGCGGCGTCCGCGTTGACCGCGCCGCCCACATCGACCGAGAAGTATTTCGCCGTGCCCTTCCAGGGGCAACCGGTCGTCGTGGCGCTCTCGGAGAAATATTCCTTGTTCAGCGCGGTCATCGGGAAATAGATGTTCCCCTCGACCGTCTCATAGGTCTCGCTCTCCGCGAGGATGATGTCGTTCCAGACTGCTTTCGCCATGACGGCCCCCTCCTGTACTGCTGCGCTGCCTTCTGTTCGTCCCCAAACACGTAGCGCGCGATCGCGGCGTTGCAAGGCAATCCGGCGCATCACGCGCGATCACATTCAAGCGAGCGGCGGCGCGTCCGGCGCCCGTTTTGCCGCCGTATTGCCGACCGAACATGGTTGGCGCATATTCCGAATCTCGAACGCCCCGCCGGAAGACCGACCCGAACCCACGATGCAGCAGCTTCCCAACACCCTCCAGCCCGTCGAGCGCGCGATCTCCGATCTGCGCCGGGGTGCGACCATCGTGCTTTCCGGGCCGGGCCAGGCGCTGCTGGTCCACCCGGCCGAAGGTGCGTCGGCCAGCCAGCTCGCGCGCCTCTCCGGGCTGGCGAAGGCCTCGCCATCCCTGCTCCTGACCGGGCGCCGCGCCGCGATCCTGGGGCTGACCGACCATCCCGACGGCGCCGTCCGCGTGGCGCTCGCCGCGGGCATGACCGCCGAGACCGTGCGCATGATGGCCGACCCGGCCGCCCCCCAGTCCGAAAAACAGGTGCCGGCGATCTCGATTTCGCAGATCGATCCGGCGACCCGGCCGGGTGCGATCGAGACCGGCGCGATCGAGCTGCTCAAGCTGGCGGGACTCCTGCCCGCCGCCGTGGTCGCGCCGATCCCCGCCGAGCGCCTGGAATATCTGCCGTCCTGGGCCGAGTCCGAAGCCCTGCTCACGGTCGAGCTCGAGCATGTGCGCAACTATCAGGAGATCGAGGCCCGCACGCTTCAGCGGGTCGGCGCGGCGCGGATGCCGCTCGACGTAAACGACAAGGTGGAGGTCGTCGCCTTCCGGCCCAGCGACGGCGGGCGCGAGCATCTGGCCATCATCGTCGGCGCGCCCGACACCGCCGAGCCCGTGCTCGTCCGGCTTCATTCCGAATGTTTCACCGGCGACCTGCTGGGCAGCCTGCGCTGCGACTGCGGCGACCAGCTGCGCGGCGCCATCGCCGAGATCGGCAAGCAGGGCGGCGGCATCGTCCTGTATCTGGCCCAAGAGGGACGCGGCATCGGGCTGGTCAACAAGCTGCGCGCCTACACCCTCCAGGATCAGGGCTTCGACACCATCGACGCCAACCAGCAGCTCGGCTTCGAGGCCGACGAGCGGCTTTACCGGCCGGCCGCCGAAATGCTCCGCCAGCTCGACGTGGCGTCCGTCCGCCTGCTCACCAACAACCCCGACAAGGTCGCCGCGTTGCGCGAGTGGCAGATCGACGTCGCCGAGCGGGTCGAGCACGCCTTCCCGTCGAATCAGCACAATGAATTCTACCTGGCGACCAAGCGGTCCCGCGCGGGTCATTTGTTCTAGGCGCCCGGCAAAAAGCGGCAATTAATGCCGGGTGGGCGGGCGCCGGCCCGCACACACCGGACACGCGCCGGTCCGTAACTATCTGAATCGACACGATTTTCGGAATCCGCTGCGCCTTCGCCGCATGGCCCCGCGCTTGCAACGACCCGGGCGACATGAGTCTGACCGCCCACAATCCGGCCCACAGCGAAGCCATGCTCGGCTACCACGACCCCACCCTCGGCGTGGGCATCGACGCGCGCGGCGCGTTCGGCGGCGCGGAGAATCAGGGCGACGGCGAGGGTTTCTTCTCCACCCTGCTCGACATCGTCAACCCGCTGCAGCACATCCCGCTGGTCTCCAGCCTGTACCGCGAGATCACCGGCGACGAGATCAGCCCCTCGGCCCGCATCGTCGGCGGCGGCCTGTTCGGCGGCCCGATCGGCCTCGCCTCGGCCTCCGCCAATGCGATCTTCGAACAGGCGTCGGGCGACGACATGCTCGGCCACGCGCTGGCCATGTTCTCCGACGAGACCGGGCCGGACATCGCCCCCCTGCAGGCGCGCGCAAAGCCTGCCGAGGCCGATATTCACGAGCAGGCCGACGCCGGCGACTATGCCGGCGACGCCACAAACCCCGAGATCGTACTGGGCGGCCCGCCCGCGCTGGCAAGCCTGACCCCTGCGGTGGCCACCGCCGCTCCTGTTTCCCTGGCACCGCCGGTCGCGCCACCCGTTGCGCGACCCGTCCCAGCGCCGCTGAATGCACAACCGGCCGTACGCATCGATCGGGTCACGAACAACGCGGCACCGGATGCTGCGCCTGGCGCCCCAGCAGTCGCCACGCCGGCCCCCACAACGGCCGGAAACGCGGCCGAAACCGACAGCTTCCTGCGTTCACTCCCCGCGAACTGGGTAAACGAGGCCCTGCGCGATGCCGAAAGCATGAACGAGGCCCTGCAGAACGGCGCCGCGCCGGAGGCCGGCACCGCCAAGCCCTGGGTCGGCAACGCCATGCTCGACGCGCTGAACAAATACGAAGCGCTGACCCGGGCGCGCAACGCACCACCTGCCGGCTAGGGCACACAACAGGCAACCTGCCGGCCAGAGCACACCCCTCGCGATCCGTCACCCGCGCGGCTAGACTCCGCGCATGGACATTCTCGTCACCCCGACCGGCGCCCATCACGGCAAATTCAGCGTGTTCGGGAACACCCATGCCTGCACGCTCGGCCGCGCCGGCGTGACCGCCGACAAGCGCGAGGGCGATGGCGCCACACCCGCGGGCCGGTTCGCCCTGCGCGAAATCCGCTACCGCGCCGACCGGCTCGACCTGCCGCAAACCCTGCTCCCCGCGACCGCCATCCAGGCGTCCGACGGCTGGTGCGACGACCCCGCCGACCCGGCTTACAACTGCGCGGTCGTCCTGCCTTATGACGCATCGGCGGAGACCATGTGGCGCGCCGACGGCCTCTACGATCTGCTGGTGATCCTCGGCCACAACGATGCGCCGCCGGTGCCGGGGTTGGGCAGCGCCATCTTCCTGCATTGCGCATCGCCCGGCCTGGACCCGACCGAAGGCTGCATCGCCCTGCCGCACGAGACATTGCGCGCAATGGCGCCGCGCCTCACCCCGGACATGTTGATCGACATCAGGCCCGGCTAGGCGGCCGCATCCCGCGGGCCGAACACGCCAGTGCCGACCCGCACATGGGTGGCGCCCAGTTCGACCGCCGCTTCGAAGTCCGCCGACATGCCCATGCTTAGTTTCGTCAGCCCGTTGCGTGCCGCGATCTCGCCAAGCAGCGCGAAATGCGGCGGTGCGGGCGCATCGGCCGGCGGGATACACATCAGCCCCTCGACCGGCAGCTCGAGCGCGCGGCATGAAGCGATGAACGCGTCGGCCTCGGCCGGCACGATACCGGCCTTCTGCGGCTCCTCGCCCGTATTGACCTGCACGAAACAGCGGCGCGGCGCGCCCGCGCGTTCGAACGCGCGCGCCAGATGCTCGGCCAGCTTGGGCCGGTCGACGGTCTGGATCACATCGAAAAGCGCGACGGCGTCCTTCACCTTGTTGGTCTGCAGCGGCCCGACCAGGTGAAGCTCGAGGCCGTCGATCGTCGTGCGGCGATCGGCCCAGTGGGCCTCGGCCTCCTGCACCCGGTTCTCGCCGAACACGCGCTGACCGGCGGCCAGTGCGGCGGCAATGCGTTCATCGGGTTGGGTCTTGCTGATGGCCACCAGCGTCACGTCGCCGGGGTCGCGGGCCGCCCGATCGGCGGCGGCGGCGATGTGCGCGCGGACCTGTTCCAGGCGCGCGGCGATATCGGCTTCAATCGACACATCATCCTCCGTTTCGTGAACGCGATGTTCGTCCGCGTCCCGTCGTATTATAAAGGTGCCATGGGAAAACGAATCGATACATTCGCGGACCTGATCGCGCCCATCAGCGAAGCGGAATTCTTCGCCGATTATCACGACCAGAAGCCGCTGCACATCCCCGCACCCGCGCCGGACAAGCTCGACGATGTCATGAGCTGGGACGCGCTGAGCGCGGTCCTCAACATGACGGCGATCTGGAGCCCCAGCAACCTGCGGCTGTTCCTCGACACCGAGGCGATCCCGACAGAGAAATATTGCCGCCCGGCCATCGACCGCAACCACCAGCAAACCATGCAGCCCGACGCCGAGCGGGTCAAAGCCTGGCTGCGGCGCGGGGCCTCGATCGTGGCCAATGACATCGACACGCTCACCCCCGGACTGATCGCCGCCACCGACGCGCTGGAAAGCCGCCTCGGCGCCAAGGTCCAGAGCAACCTGTACTGCTCCTGGCAGACCCATCAGGCCTTCCCGACCCATTTCGACACCCATGAGGTGTTCGCCCTGCACGTCGCCGGCGAGAAAGTCTGGAACATCTATGAGGGCCGCCTCGAAAACCCGATCGCCAACGATGCGTTTAAGAACGTGGACGACGCCTTCAACGAGCAGAACCGCGGCGAATTGCGCGAAGCGATCACCCTGCGGCCGGGCGACGTCCTCTATATCCCGCGCGGCCAGTATCATGACGCACTCGCTTCAAGCGAGGGCTGCATCCACCTGTCCTTCGGCGTCACCCATGTCATCGGGATCGACGTGATGACCCTGCTGTTCGAGCACGCGCTGGCGGACCCCGCCATGCGGTCCAACATCCCGTTGATCGGCACCGGCGACGAGGCGCGCCGGGCCTGGGTCGACGACCTGGTCGATCGGGTCGCGAAGATCGGCAAGAGCGACGCCTTCCACGCGGCGCTCGCCCCGCTGCATGACGGATTCCACTATCATCGCGGCGGTTTCGACCTGCCCGGCGATGCGCTGGCGGAAAACGGCGAGGATCGTTTCGAGGTGTCGGTCAAAAGCCTCAAGATCGTCCGCCAGAAGGGCAAGGCGCTGCTCGAGAGCAGCAAGGGGCAGGTGCCCATTCCCGACGACATCGTCGATCCTGTCGCGTGGATCGTCGATGCCCGCCAGTTTTCAGACAATGATTTCGCGGCGGCATTCCCGGGTCTCGATGCCGCGGCGCGCGCCAAGCTGATTCGCGATCTCTCTTCGATGCGCGTCATCGCGCCGGCATAGGGATGCCCGGCCAACCGCCACGGCATTAAGCACATGGCAGAAAAAAGCAAAGACCCAAGCCCATGACCGACAAGAAAACCGGTTCGAAGCAAAGCCTTTCGAATGCGTTGAAATTACACCAGGGAGGCCAGCTTGGCGCGGCTCAGGCAGCCTATGAAGCCGTGCTCGCCGCCGACCCGGAACATGCGGATGCGGAAAATCTGCTGGGTGTCCTGCTCGCCCAGACCGACCGCCTGACTGACGCCATGGCGCGATTCGCGCGCGCGACGGAGCTCGATCCCAAAAACGCCCTCTACTGGTTCAATCGCGGCGAAGGCGCACGCCGCATGGAGCGAACCGACGACGCCATCGAGTGGTACCGCAAGGCACTACGTTTTCAGCCAGATTACGAGGACGCGTTCTCAAACCTCGTCGCCCTGCTGGCCCAGTCGGACCGGCATGATGAATTTCTCCAGCTTGTCCGCGCCAAGCGCGACGCCAGCCCCAAAATCACAGAGCACCTTATCCAGATTGGCCAAGAGCTGCTCGCCCGCAGAGCCACGGATACCGCCGCAACACTTTTTGAAATTCTGGCAACGCGCCATCCCGACAACCGGATCGTGGCACGTAACCTTGGCGCTGCGCTGTTGCGCCAGGGGAAGCTCGACGCAGCCCACGCCCACCTGCGGACCCTGACCGAGGCCCACCCTGAATGGCCCGACGCCCTGCATCTTCTGGGTCTTTGCTTCAACGAATTGGACCAGACCGACCTTGCCATCGAGGCGCTGTCCCTCGCCCGAAAGCTGGCGCCCTCGCGCGTCGACACGGCCCTGGCATTGATTCAGGTCCACGAACGGCGGCGAGACCCGGAAGCCGCGCACGCCGTCATCGACGACGCGCTCGAGGTCAACCCCGATGAGCCTCGGATGCTGGCGCGTCTGGCAGAACATCATGAGCGGGTGTCTCGCCTCGACGAAGCCCAGGCGGCGGCGGAAAGGGCCCTCGCGCTAAACCCGCTCGAGCCCATGGCCCACACCGTCCTCGTGCAAACTGCCGCTCGCTCGAAAGACTATGAGCTCGCACGCTCTCGTGTACACACCAGCGAAGACATTGTCCGCGACAGCCCGGCGGAATTACGCTTCTCTTACACCGCTGGCCGAATCTGCGAGACGACCGGCGAATATGAGGAGGCCTTTCGGTTTTATACGCGCGCCAACCAGCTTCTCCGCAATCTCACACGCGCGCAACGCATGAACTCACAAGATCATCTGTCTCGCCTGCAAAAAAGCCGCAAGGCTTTCGAAGCAGCCGATCTCTCGACCGCCGCCCCTTCGATGACCAGAGAGACCCCGGACCAGGATGCGAATGCTTTGCCCCCGATCTTCATCGTCGGGTTTCCCCGCTCAGGGACGACGATGCTCGAGCGGCTGATCGGCAACAGCCCAAATGTCGTCATAAGCGACGAGCTGCCGACAATGCGCAACGCCGTGAACCGGTTCCACGAGATCACCGGCAGTTCATTTCTTACGCCCGCAGCACTTGAACAGCTGACCGAGGACGACCTCCGACAACTTCGTTCAGATTATCGCGACAGCGTCGCACGGCTCATACCCCGGGCGTTGGAACCCGGCATGGTCCTTGTAAACAAGGACCCGATGAGCACCGTGAACCTGCCGCTGATCGCGCGTATGTTCCCCGATTCACCGCTGCTTGTCCTGCTGCGCGACCCCCGCGACGTCTGCCTGAGCTGTTTTTCGACCGAGTTCGTGGTCAATCGCACCACCCACCTGCTTTCCGACCTGACCGATACCGTCGCCCTGTATGAAGCCGTGATGGGCCTTTGGCTCGCCTTCAAACCGGCGCTTCGTCACCGGACAATGACCGTTCACTATGAAGAGCTGTCGGCTGACGTTGACGGTCATTTGCCCGGCATCCTGAATTTTTGTGGCCTCGAACCCGCCTCGGGAAGCCTTGATGGAAACGTTCCTGCGGCCCAGGCCGGCGACTGGGTCAATACCGCAAGCTACAATACCGTGATTGAACCGGTGCATCAGCGCGCGATCGCACGGTGGAAACACTTCGAGCCATTCCTGGAAACGACGTTTGCGCCGCTCACACCATTCATCGAACAAATGGGCTACCCGGCGCACAGCAAATAGGCAATCCGAACGATCCTCAACGATTCAAGGCGCTTAGGCACTGTTGTTTAATTGCAACAATTGATGGAAATCGTTGCGGAATAATCACGGAATTCGTTGCAACCCCCGGAGTTCCGGAGTTTTATCCTTCGCAAGGCTTCGCAACTAATGTCTGGCGTCCGCGAAAACGCCAGTTGTGTCGAAGCTGATCAGGCCCTTAGGGCCAATCGCGGACGCAAGTCCATGATCTTGGAGGTTGGATTAATGAAGAAAACTCTACTAGCCACTACGGCTTTGGTGGGTGCTTCGCTTCTCGCTGCTCCGGCAAGTGCCGGCACGGTGGGCTCGAAGGACACCATGAACGTTACCCTCGGCGGTGTGTTCTGGTTCTCCGCCTACATCAAGGATGAGGATGTTTCTGCGGCCAATGGTCGTGGTTACGGTTTCACGGTCAGTGAGTCCGAAATCCACATCGGTGCGTCGACGACGGCCGACAACGGCATCAAGTATGGTGTCAACATTGAGCTGAACGCCGGCGCTGCCGACGGTACAGCGGCTGACGAAGCTTGGGCGTTCCTGGACAGTGATGCCTGGGGCCGCGTTGAGCTTGGCGATCAGGACGACGCAACGAACCGTATGCAGCTTGGCGCGTGGAACGCGACCAAGGGTGCTGGCGGACCGTTCGGCGGCCTGGGCGACCTGAACACGGTGTTTGGCGGTCTCGGTACCGACACGCTGCAGGGTCGCGCTGACTGGCAGGTCATTACGACCTCCGATGACACGAAGGCGACCTACTTCTCGCCGCGCTTCTCTGGTTTCCAGATTGGTGCTTCGTGGACCCCGGATACGGGTGAAGTCTCGGGCGGACCGGCCACGGCTGACGCTGATAACGATGGCGACTTCGAGAACGTTCTCGGCCTCTCCGTCAACTATGTCGGCAAGTTCGACAATGTTGGCGTCGGCGTTTCCGCCGGCTGGGAAGGCGGCGACGACGAAACCACTGGTGGTGCTGCTGCCGAAGACCTCGACATCTGGGGTGTTGGCGGTAAAGTCGACTTCGCTGGCTTCACTGTCGGTGCTCACTATCGCGACTATGGCGACACGTTCCTGACCCCGGCCCTCACGGCCACGGGCGCAGATGCGGGCGACCAGTGGAGCGTTGGTGTTGGCTATCAGGCCGGCCCGTGGGGCGTCAGTGCTTGGTACCTCCAGGCTAACAAGGACAACTCGACCACGGCTTCTGCCGCTGGTGCAACCGAGACCGAGATCACCCGTTATGGTCTGGGTGCCGGTTATGCAGTTGCTCCGGGTTGGGCCCTTCGTGCAGAGCTGACTTTCCTCTCGCATGACAACGCCACGACGGCCGCCGGTACCGGCGCGACCGCGGACAACGACGGTAAGGGCTTCCTGCTCGTCAACCGTTTCGTCTTCTAAGCTGCTCTACAGCTAGACGAGAAAGCAGGGCGGCAGATTTCTGTCGCCCTGTTTTTTTGTGCCCAAATCTCTGCTAATGATTCGGCACTTGGTTTCACAACGCCGGCGCGCGTTTGAAGCCGCTGCATATCGGGTCCAGACCATGCGTTTCAAACTTGCATTGCGTATCGCCGCCACTGTCCTGCTCGTCGGTCTGACCGCATGCGAGGGCATTACTTCCGAGCGTGCCGATGCCGAGAGTTTTGAAGACAAGGAAAAGAAGAGCGGCGGCAAGCTGTTTGGGGACATCAACCTGCTCGGCGGTGGCGACAACGAGCCGACAAATTCGGGGATCGGCGTCAACGGGTTCCTCTGGCGGGCATCTCTCGACACACTTTCCTTCCTGCCCCTATCGTCGGCGGATCCGTTCGGTGGCGTGATCATCACCGACTGGTATGCGCCGCCCGAAAGCCCCGAAGAGCGCTTCAAGGTGACGGTCTTCATCCTGGGCCGCGAGCTCCGGTCGGACGGCGTCCGTGTTTCCGTGTTCCGCCAGAAACGGGACGGCGGGGCCGGGTGGCTGGATGCGAACACCGGCAAGAACACATCGACCAGCCTCGAGAATGCCATTCTCTCGCGCGCACGCGAGTTGCGCATCTCTCAATCAGGCGGCTAGCCGGACACATCGCCGTTCGACCCTGCCGTCCGACACGAATTTATCTGAGCCGCCGCGTCTGAGAATGTAAGGCGCCGAAAAGGTTTCCGGCCATGTCCCAACGCTATAACTTTCGCGAAGCCGAGCAAAAATGGCAGGCCGCCTGGACCAAACGCGGCACGTTCGCCGTCGAAGCCGACCCTGCAAAACCGAAATACTACGTCCTCGAGATGTTCCCCTATCCATCAGGGCGCATTCATATGGGGCATCTGCGCTGCTACACGCTGGGCGACGTCGTCGCCCGCTACAAACGCGCGCAGGGATTCAACGTCCTGCACCCGATGGGTTGGGATGCGTTCGGGCTTCCGGCAGAAAACGCGGCCATGGAGAAGGGTGTCCACCCGGCATCCTGGACCTATGAAAACATCGCCACGATGCGCGACCAGCTTCAGGCGATGGGGCTGTCCATCGACTGGGGTCGTGAGTTCGCGACGTGTGACCCATCCTACTACCGGCACGAACAGGCAATGTTCATCGACTTCCTCGCGAAGGATCTGGTCTATCGCCAGGATGGCTGGGTGAACTGGGACCCGGTGGACAACACGGTTCTGGCGAACGAACAGGTCATCGACGGCAAGGGTTGGCGTTCCGGCGCCCCGATCGAACGGCGGCGCCTGTCCCAATGGTTCGGCCGGATCACCGCGTTCAGTGACGAACTCCTGGCATCGCTCGAAACCCTCGACCGCTGGCCGCCCAAGGTCCGCGCGATGCAGGAGAACTGGATCGGCCGCTCCGAGGGCGCCCATATCGACTTCGCATTCACCGACAAGCGCGACACGGTGCTGCGGGTCTACACCACACGGCCGGATACGATCTTCGGTGCCAGTTTCTGTGCCATCGCCGCCGACCATCCGCTGGCGGAAGAGATCGCACGCGCCGACCCGAAAGCCGCAGCATTCATCGAGGAATGCCGCCAGCTCGGCACCAGCGAAGAGGCCATCCAAACCGCTGAGAAACGCGGCCATGACACCGGCCTCCGGGTCAAACATCCGTTCGCGGAAGGTGTCGAGCTGCCGGTCTACATCGCCAACTTTGTGCTGATGGGATACGGGACCGGGGCCATCTTCGGCTGCCCCGCCCATGATCAACGCGATCTTGATTTCGCCCACACCTATAATCTGCCCGTGTTGCCGGTCGTCATTCCCGATGGCGCCGACCCGACGACCTTCGACGTCGGCACCGATGCGTTTACCGAAGACGGAAAACTCGCGAACTCGGATTTTCTGGATGGCCTGGACGTGGAGGCCGGCAAGCGAACGGTGATCGATCGCCTGGCGGACGCCGGCCAGGGCGAGGGCACGATCAACTATCGCTTGCGCGACTGGCTCGTCTCGCGCCAACGCTACTGGGGCTGCCCGATCCCGGTCGTTCATTGCGCCGACTGCGGCATCGTGCCCGTTCCCAAGGAAGACTTGCCGGTCGTTCTGCCCGAGGATATCGACTTCGAATCACCCGGAAATCCGCTTGATCGCCATCCGACATGGAAGCAGGTCGACTGTCCGTCCTGCGGAAAGTCCGCCGAGCGGGACACCGATACATTCGACACCTTTATGGATTCGTCCTGGTACTTCGCGCGCTTCTGTTCGCCCCATGCGGACATGCCGGTCGCGCGGGATGACGGCGAATACTGGCTGCCCGTGGATCAATATATCGGCGGGATCGAACATGCGATTCTACATCTCCTGTATTCACGCTTTTTCATGCGCGCGATGCGCGACACGGATTATCTCACGCTCGATGAACCCTTCGCCGGGCTGTTCACCCAGGGCATGGTCAATCACGCGACCTATCGCGACGATGCCGGCGAATGGCTGGAGCCCCAGCGCGTGGTCGAGAATGACGACGGCAGTTTCGCGCGGGCCGACAACGGCGCGCCGGTCACCGTCGGGCGCATCGAGAAGATGTCGAAGTCGAAAAAGAACACGATCGACCCGACCGATGTCATTGCTGCCTATGGTGCCGACACGGCGCGCTGGTTCATCCTTTCGGACAGCCCGCCGGATCGTGACATGGAGTGGACCGACGCCGGCGTCCAGGGCGCCTTCCGGTTCGTAAACCGTATCTCCCGGATTATTCTCGACAATGTCGACGGCCTGCCCGCGCCCGGAACCGATGCTGGCACCGGTGACGAATCGACCGCCGCACTGCGCCGCGCGGTGCATCAGGCCATTGCCGATGTCACCGATGATCTGGAGCGGTTCCACTACAACCGCGCGGTCGCGCATCTCTACGAGCTGGTCAATACCATCCAGGCGTCCGCCCGGGACACGGCTGTCTCGGGGGCCGCGCTGCGCGAGGCGCTCGAGGCAATCGTCCGACTGATCGGCCCGATGATGCCCCATCTCGCCGAGGAGATGTGGTCGTTGCTGGGACGGGACACACTCATCTGCGACGAGGCCTGGCCGGTCGCGGATACTTCTCTGCTGGTGGCCGACAGTGTGACATTGGCTATTCAGGTCAATGGCAAGCTGCGTGGTACGGTTGATCTCCCGGCAGACGAGGATCAGTCGACCGTGGAGATCGCCGCCAGGGCCGTGCAGAATGTGGCGGATTCGATTGGCAACAGTGATGTGCGAAAGGTCATCTATGTACCCAACAAGCTGGTCAACTTCGTCGTCTAGGGTGCGCGCGCTTCTCGTCGTCGCGCTGCTTGGCCTTGCCGCTTGCGGCTTCGAGCCGCTGTATGGCGATCAGGAACAGGGCACCCCGACGGAGGATCTGCTGAGCCGCGTGTCGGTACCACCCCTCGCGGACCGTCTCGGCCAGCTCGTTCGCATCGAGCTTACAAACCGGCTGAACCCCAGGCCCGCACCGGAGCCTTTCTATGTCGTGAGCGTTCAACTGAACGAATCCAAACAGGGCCTCGCCGTCCGCCGTGATGCGAGTGCGACGCGCGCGAACCTCATCATCACGGCAACCTTCGCATTGACGCCTGTCGGCAAGGATGAGTCCCTGCTCTCGGGCGATATCCGGTCGTCGAATGGCTACGATATTCTGACCTCGGATTTTGCCACGCTTGCGGCGGAAAATGATGCGCGGCGGCGCGGCGCACGCGACATCGCAGACGCAATTGTCGACAGGCTGGCGATATACCTGTCACGCCAGAACATTCAGGCTGCGGCCCCCGCCTCACGATGAAGATTTCGGCCGGCCGCGTCGCGGGATTCGTCGCCAACCCGGATCCGGGCATCACGGCGATTCTCGTATATGGCCCCAACGCCGGCCTCGTCCACGAACACTGCGAAACACTGGCGGGCAGAATCCTCGACAACCCGGATGACCCTTTTCAATCGACCGAGCTGACCGGTGCGGCCATCGGCGAGAACCCGACCCGGCTTGCCGATGAATTGCTCGCCCTGTCATTCGGCGGCGGTCGACGCCTCGTGACCATTCGTGATGCGACCGACGGACTGACCAAAAGTATTGAAAGCGCGCTGGACGCCGGCGCGGAAGCAGGGATGAATGCCGTGGCGTTGATCGAGGCCGGCGCCCTCACGGCCCGGTCGAGCCTTCGGAAGCTCTGCGAGAAACGCGATGATTGTGCCGCCCTGCCCTGCTATGCCGATGACGAAGGCGCGCGCGCAGGGCTCGCCCGCAGCCTCCTGTCCGAAGCAGGTATCGGGATTGACCCCGACGCGCTTCATACGCTGACCGGGTTTCTCGGCGACGACCGGCTCTCCAACCGACGCGAGATCGAGAAACTCGTCCTTTTCATTGGCCCCGACCAAACCGCGACGGAAGCGGACGTGCTGGCTGCGGTGGGGGATATCGGTGCCACGACCATGGACGATACGGTCTTCGCCGCAGCGGGTGGCGATATCGGCCAGCTCGACCGGGCAATCGAACGGTTCTGGGCGGAGGGCGGCGAACCGATCGGCCTCATCCGCGCGACCCAGCGCCATTTCCAGCGCCTGCACCGCGTCGCGGGACAGATCGAGACCGGGGTTCGTTATGAGGATGCCGCGCGGAAACTTCGCCCGCCCGTATTCTGGAAGCAGTCGGGGCCGTTTCAGTACCAGGCGCGAAACTGGTCCCGCGGCCAGCTCGAACTTGCGCTTGCGCGGCTCGGCGAGGCTGAACTGGTCCTCAAGACGACCGGCGTTCCGGCACACGCGGCCTGCGGACGCACACTTTATGCGATCGCCAGCATGCGTCGCGCGCGTTAACCATAAGTAATTGAAATAATTAATTATTGGGGTTTTCAGGTATCCCGAGGCCGGCGCCGCCCGAGGACACGCCGCCACCCGACCGTGTCTTCTGGTTGAGCCGCTGCAGGACATCGTCGAGCTGATCGTAGGTGGAGAATTCGATCTCCAGCACGCCCCGTCCCGAGCTCTCGCCTCCACGTGGGTTGATCGACACCTTAAGACCGAGGACATCCGACAGGTCCCTCTCCAGCGCCAAGGTATCGGTGCTTTTCCGGGCTTTCGGCTTCTTCGCCTTCTTGCGTCCGGCGGCCTTGCTCACCCGGCCCTCGATATCACGCACGGTCAAGCCGTCCCGCGAAATCTGACGCGCCAGTTCGACCGCATCTTCGCGCCCGACGAGCGCGCGCGCATGCCCGGCCGTCAACTCGCCGCGGTCAACCATCTGGCGGACCTCTTCCGGCAGGGTGAGCAAACGCAGCTGATTCGCGATGTGGCTGCGGCTTTTGCCCATGGCCTTCGCCAGGGCATCCTGGGTGTGGGAGAAATGCTCCATCAGACGCTGATATCCCTCGGCCTCCTCAATCGGCGAGAGGTCCGCGCGCTGGATATTCTCGATCAGCGCGATCTCCAGCGCCGCCTTGTCGTCAAGCTCCCGGATGATGACCGGGACTTCGTGCAGTTTTGCACGTTGCGCGGCCCGCCAGCGCCGCTCCCCGGCGATGATCTCGTAAAGGTCCGCCTGCACCGGATCGCGGCGCACGAGGATCGGTTGCAGAATTCCCTTCTCTCGGATCGATTCGACGAGCGAGGCGAGCTCTTCTTCGTCGAAATTCGTGCGCGGCTGGAATCGGCCAGGGTGGAGTTGCTCGATGGGCAGCTCACGCGACGGCTTGGCCTTGTCCAGCTCCTGATAATCTTCCCCGTCATCGCCGAGCAGTGCGGACAGGCCGCGCCCCAGGCGCGGACGCGCGGTGGGCTCGCTCATTCGGCTGCCTCCCCGATCGGGCCGACACCTTCCCGGCGGAGGAGTTCGGCGGCAAGTCGCGCATAGGCCTGGGCGCCGGCGCAGGCCAGGTCATAGACCAGGGCCGGCTTGCCGTAGGACGGCGCTTCGGACAAGCGCACATTGCGCGGGATGACGGTCTTGTAGACCCGGTCGTTGAAATGCGCCCGGACATCCGCCTCGACCGACCGGCAGAGGTTGTTCCGGCTGTCATACATGGTGAGTACAATGCCCTGAATGTTCAGGCTCTCATTGTAGGCGCGACGGATCCGCTCGATGGACTTCATCAGCCGGGTCATACCTTCGAGTGCGAAATACTCGCACTGCAGGGGCACGAGGACCGAATCCGCGGCGACGAGCGCGTTGATCGTGAGCAGGCCGAGGGCCGGCGGACAATCGATCAGGACATAGTCATACCGGCCGAGCACCGGGGCAATGGTTTCACGCAGGCGCGACTCCCGATGGGGGATTTCGATCAGCTCGATCTCCGCCCCGGCGAGATCGGCGGAAGCGGGCGCGACATCGAGCCGCGGAATCTCCGTCGGGCAGATCACGTCTTCGAAACGGCCGCCGCCGATCAGGACGTTATACACATCTGTTTCATATTCTGAAATGCCGAGGCCCGTCGACGCGTTTCCCTGAGGGTCGAGATCGACCACGAGGACGCTCTGCCCGCAGGCGGCCAGGCCGGTTGCGAGATTGATCGCAGTGGTCGTCTTGCCGACACCGCCCTTCTGGTTCGCCACGGCAATGATGCGTGTACCCCGCGCTCGCGCTGGGCCTTCGGGCATGAACGGACCGCTCGCAGGGCTGTCGATAATGCTGTGATCAGACACGGGACGGGTTCCTTATGCTAAGCACCGCACCGTCCGGTTCGGACAGGCTCGGGTGTCGCTCTACTTGCATATTCCAGTTTTCCTTCGCGTCGGTCAATTCGTCATCGACCCGCGCTCCCTTGAGGAAAACACAATATCCATCTGGCTTCATCAGCCCCGCCGCGTGGTCGAGCAGCCCCGACAGCGGCGCGAGCGCCCGGGCCACGACCACATCGAACGGGCCGGTACCCAGGTCCTCGATCCGACCTTCGGCGATCTCGGCATTCGCATCGGTCAGGCGGCGCACCTCGCGAAGGAACGCGCATTTGCGCACATCGGATTCGGCCAGAACCACATGGGCGCCGGTGACGATCGATACGACCAGCCCCGGAAACCCCGCACCGCTGCCCATGTCGAGGACCTGCATGTCCGGCGTTATCCATTTGCCGAGCTGGGCGGAATCGAGAAAATGTCGGCGCCACAGATCGTCGAGGGACTTGTTCGAGACCAGATTGATCCGCGGCTGCCAGGCCCGCAGGGTTTCCGCATAAACATCGAGGCGCTCAAATGTTTCGGCGGCCAATGTTTCACGTGAAACATGCAACCCACCGGTTGTCGCACCCGTCATGAGATCGGCGAATTCGTTCCGGGACATGTGAGCGTCAGGATCCATGCCACCCCTATACCAAGGATGTGGCCTCGCACCAACCGCTATATATTGTGTACTACGCCGCGTCCGACTTGCGCGCGCGCCTTACGTGACGAAGCAGGACCACCAGCGCGGCGGGTGTAACACCGGGGATGCGTCCCGCCTGGCCCAGGGTCTCGGGCCGCTGCCGCGCCAGCTTCTCGGCGATTTCGTTGGACAGCCCCGGCACAACGCGATAGTCGAGGTTCGCCGGCAACGCGAGCGCCTCGTCGCGGCGATAGGCCGCGACGTCCGCGGCCTGGCGATCCAGATAGCGGGCGTATTTTGCCTCGATTTCCATGGTCGCGCGTACCGGCGGGGCGATCGTCGATAGTTCCGGCCAGACCCGGACCGCGGCCTCGAAATCCGTATCGGGCATGGACAACAGGTCAAACGCACTGCGCCGCACCCCGTCCCGGTTTACCTTGATCCCATGGTGAGCAAGGGCGTCCGGCGTCGCATTGACCGCTTCGAGCCGCTGCCGCGCCGCGACGAGGGTCTCGGCCTTGCGCTCGAAAACCGCCGCACGAGCCGCCCCAACGCAACCGAGCTCGACCCCGAGCCGGGTCAGCCGCTGATCTGCATTGTCGGCACGCAGCAGGAGCCGATACTCGGCGCGCGAGGTAAACATCCGATAGGGCTCGTCCGCACCCCGGGTAACGAGGTCATCGACCATCACGCCGATATAGGATTGTGCGCGATCGGGCCGGAACCGTCGCGCGGCCCCCGACGCCATCAGTGCGGCGTTTATTCCGGCGACGAGACCCTGTCCCGCGGCCTCTTCATACCCGGTAGTGCCATTGATCTGACCCGCCAGGAACAGTCCGGAAATCCGCCTCGTTTCCAAAGTAGTGCCAAGTTCCCGCGGGTCTACGTAATCATATTCAATGGCGTAGCCGGGACGTATGACCCTGGCGTTTTCGAGACCCGGAATCGCCCGCAGCATCGCCCGCTGGACATCCTCTGGAAGCGATGTCGAGATCCCGTTCGGATAGACCGTGTCATCGTCCAGACCCTCGGGTTCGAGAAAGATCTGGTGGCGCTGCTTGTCGGCGAAGCGAACGACCTTGTCCTCGATCGAAGGACAGTAACGCGGCCCCCCGCTCTCGATCTGACCGGAATAGATCGGCGCCCGGTCCAGATTGGCCCGGATAAGTTCATGGGCCTCGGGCGTCGTGTGGGTGATGTAACAATCGATCTGCGGCGTGGTGATCGCATCGGTCAGGTAGGAAAATGGCACCGGCGGCGAATCGCCAGGTTGCCGATCCAATCCGGCCCAATCGATGGTCCGGCCGTCGAGACGTGGCGGCGTCCCGGTCTTGAGACGTCCGAGCGCGAATCCAGCCGTCTCGAGGGTCTTCGAAAGCCCCATCGAGGGCGCCTCGCCAAAACGACCCGCCGGCGTCTGGCTCTCACCGATATGAATGACCCCGCACAGGAACGTGCCGGTGGTCAGGACGACACATCCCGCTGGGATTTCACTGCCGTCCGACAAAACCACGCCCGACGCGCGACCATTCTTTTCGCGGATCAGGTCGTCGACCGCGGCGCCGAGAATGTCGAGATTCCCCTGTTCGGCCAGTATGTCCTGAATCGCCAGGCGGTACAGCTTCCGGTCTGCCTGGGCGCGCGGGCCCCACACCGCCGGACCCTTGGTGCGGTTGAGCATCCGGAACTGGATCCCGCCCCGGTCGATGGCGCGGCCCATGATCCCGTCGAGCGCGTCGATCTCGCGCACAAGGTGACCCTTACCCAGTCCACCGATCGCGGGGTTGCAGGACATCTCGCCGATGGTCTCGAGTTTGTGGGTGACCAGGAGCGTGGAGGCACCCACCCGCGCAGACGCGGCCGCGGCTTCGCAGCCTGCGTGGCCGCCGCCGATGACGATCACGTCGTAGGATTTTTTGAGGGCACCCATTGCGCGCGCTATGTAGGCCCTGTCGCCGGACCTGTCAAAGCGTACCTGCGATAATCGGTGGCCGGTTGTGCGGTTTTCCTATGGGTTTTCAGATGTTTCACGTGAAACATCCGGCTCCGCGTACGGCAGTTTAGCGGCCAATGCCGGTTCTATTTCCCGATACAGAAATCACGAAAGACGGTATCGAGAACCTCGTCGATATCCACCCGCCCGGTTATCCGCCCGAGTGCCCGGAGTGCCGTCCGCACATCCTCGGCGGCGAGCTCCGGATAGGCCGCGTTGGCCACACGGGTCAATGCGTCATGCACCTCGGCGAGGGCATCCCGATGCCGCTGACGCGTCGGCAACGGCGCCTCCGATAGTTCCAGCCGCTCCCGGACATAATCGGTCAGTTGTGTGAGAAACCCGTCAAGTCCTTCGCCGGTTTGCGCAGACACAAGTACGGGCTCATACCCTTTCGGCAGACCCGGACCGGTATAGGGATCATTGAGCAAATCGGCCTTGTTGACCACCACCAGGCAATCACCGGTGATCAGCGTGCGAACCCGATCCGGCAAGGTACTATCGGTCGCGTCGAGCACCACGAGGCGCAGGGCCGCATCCTCGGCGCGTTGTTCCGCACGCCGCACACCTTCCGCCTCAACAGCGTCCGACGCTTCGCGAATGCCCGCCGTATCCGAAACCGTGACCGCAAACCCGCCCAGATTAAGATGTACCTCGACGACATCCCGGGTGGTCCCGGCGGTATCCGCCACAATGGCCACGTCGCGTTGCGCCAAGTGATTGATAATACTTGATTTTCCGACATTCGGAGCGCCGAGAATGACGATGGGAAACCCGGTACGGATCCGCTCACCCTGGTCTGAACCTACTATATGTTGTGTTATCTCCTCGTTCAGCGCGGCGACACTCGAACCGGTCGCGGCCTTCAGTCCTTCGGGCAACTCCTCGTCGGAGAAATCGATCTCGGCCTCTGCATGGCCCATCAGGTCGATCAGGCGGGCCCGCCAGCCTTCGTAGAGATCGGCCAATGCTCCATCATACTGGCGCAGCGCGAGGCGCCTCTGGGCGTCTGTCTGGGCCGCCACGAGGTCCGCCAGGCCCTCGGCGGCCGTCAGGTCAAGCTTTCCGTTCTCGAACGCGCGTCGGGTGAACTCCCCCGCTTCCGCGTGGCGCGCCAGGCCTGTCGCGGAAATTCCGTCGAACACCGCCGCCAAAACCGCCCGGCCGCCATGTACGTGCAACTCCACGACATCCTCGCCCGTGAAACTGCCGGGCGCCGGAAAACGCAGGATCAGCGCCTGATCGATGGCCCCGTTGCGGCCTTCGGCCCGCAACTTGTGAAGCGCCGCATAGCGCGGCTCGGGTAGCGGCGACACGCCGAGCACGGTCAGCAGGGCGTCGGCGTTCCGCCCTGAAATGCGCACGACCGAGACGCCGGCGAGGCCGGCGCCGCTCGACAACGCGTAGATCGTGTCCGCACTGTTATCCGGCGTGGGGCCCAATTCCGGATTACTTGCCGGGCTTGGTCGCGTTGGTCATCGAAGACCAGAACGCCTTCTGGAACTGCTCCCAGCCCTCCGTGCCCATCGGGTTCCCGTCGGGCATCCAGGCCTTGAACAGGCTCTGGGGGTCCATCGCCGACATGCCGTCCAGGGCCTGTTTCTGCCACTCGTCGATCACCGCCTGCTGGGCCGCAGCAACGTCAGGCAGGCCCATGAAGCTGCGCGCCTCCTCGGGCGTGCAATCGATGTTGATCGTGACTTTCATAATCCGTCCCTCCGCTTGTCGCCTCGCGCCAGACACCCGGCCCACACCTGGCCGCCGCCTGACCGTATCGCCGCCACCTTGTCTATGCGCACGGCGCGCCGACATTGTAGATTGCGGCCCTGTTTCGCGCCCCGTACCCGATCCCCGATATCAGAGACCGCCACCCCATGTCCGAACATACGTCCGAAAACATGCTGGGGAACGAGACCAGTCCCTATCTTCTGCAACACGCAGACAATCCCGTCCACTGGTATCCATGGGGAGACGCTGCCCTGGCGCGTGCCCGGGAAGAGAAAAAACCGATTCTGCTGTCGATCGGCTACGCCGCATGTCACTGGTGTCACGTCATGGCCCATGAGAGCTTCGAGGACGACACCACCGCCGCCGTGATGAATGAGCTGTTCATCAACATCAAGGTGGACAGGGAGGAGCGCCCAGACCTGGACGCGATCTATCAGGGTGCGCTGTCCCTGATGGGCGAGCAGGGCGGCTGGCCGCTGACCATGTTCTGCACGCCGGATGGCGAACCGTTCTGGGGCGGGACGTATTTTCCGCCACGCGCCGGCTTCGGCCGACCCGGCTTCCCGGACCTGCTGGAAAATATCGACAGGATCTACCGGAACGAGCAGGACAAGGTGCAGACCAACACCGCCGCCATCCTCCAGGCGCTCGGCGACATGGCCCGGCCCCAACCCGGTGCGGCGCCGGGACCGGAACAGATCACGGCCTTCGCCGACTCCATCGCCGGAGAGGTCGACCGGCGCCATGGCGGCTTCGGCACCGCGCCGAAATTCCCCCAATGCGGCGTGCTGTCCCTGATGTGGGCCCATGGCGGGGCGGCCGCACGAGACGCCGTGACCCTCACCCTCGACCGGATGGCCCAGGGCGGCATCTACGACCATCTCGGCGGCGGGTTCGCACGCTACTCGACCGACGCCGCCTGGCTGGCCCCCCATTTCGAGAAGATGCTCTACGACAACGCCCAGCTGCTGGAGCTCTATGCGTCGGCCTGGCGCGGCACCAAAAGCCCGCTCTATGCCCAACGCGTCGAGGAAACGGTTTCCTGGCTGCAGCGCGAGATGACCCATCCTGAAGGCGGGTTCTACGCCACGCTGGACGCGGATTCCGAGGGGGCCGAGGGCAAGTTCTACGTCTGGAGCGAGGCGGAGATCGACGCTGTTCTGGGTGACGAAGCCGGCGTGTTCAAAGACGCCTACGATGTACGGCCCGGCGGCAACTGGGACGGCCACAATATCCTCAACCGAAGCCGCGATCCCGAGCTGAAGGACGACGCCACCGAGGCGCGCTTGCGTGCGGCCCGGGCAAGGCTGTTCGAGGTCCGCGCGCCGCGCGTTCGCCCCGCGCTCGACGACAAGATCCTGACCGACTGGAACGGGCTGATGATCGCCGGGCTGGTCGAGGCGGCAATGACCTTCGCGCGGCCCGACTGGCTGGAAGCCGCGCGTGACACCTATGGGTTCGTGCGCGACAACCTCAGCACGAAACTGCCGGACGACAGTATCGAGCTGTCCCACAGCTGGCGAAACGGCGAGGCGCGGCATCGCGCGACGCTGGACGATTATGCGGCTCTCATGACCGGCGCCCTCGCACTCCATGAGGCCACGGGCGAAAAGAAACCGCTCGACGATGCGGGCGCGCTTGCGGCGTACATCGAGGCTCATTTCACCGCCGACGACGGGGCGTATTTCTTTACCTCGGACCTGGCCACCGACGTGATCACCCGCACCCGGACGGGCTTCGACAATGCCACGCCTGCCGGTAACGGGTTGCTGGCCGGCGCATTCGCGCGGCTGTTCTACCTGACCGGCGAGCGGTTCTATCGCGATCGGTCCATGGGAATCATCGAGGCTTTCTCGGGCGAGATTCACAACAACGCCTTCGGCTACGGCACATTGCTGCGCGCCGCGGGCCTGCTCGCCGGCGCCACCCAGGTCGCGATCATCGGCGCGCCCGACGCGGCCGATACGAAAAAGCTCCACCGCTCGGCCTACCGGGGAGCGGCCGCCGAACGGATCATCTCGGTGATCGCGCCGGATGGCGCCTTGCCCGCCGGTCACCCGGCGACGGGCAAGACCCAGGATGACAGCAAGGCCACCGCCTATGTCTGCCGGGGGCCGGTCTGTTCCCTGCCGATCACCGACGCAACGGCGCTCATGGCCGAATTGTCCCCGTGACCGGAAACGACGATTCCACGACCTGCGTGATTGAATCGCCGGTCGGACGTATTCGCGTCACGGCGGCCGGCGGCGCCATCACGGCACTGGACTGGACAGACGCCAAGCCAACCGCGCCGACCTCGAAGATTCTACGGGATGCGGCAAAACAGCTGGCGGAATATTTTTCGGGGGACCGCACCGAGTTTTTCCTTCGCCTCGCGCCGCTCGGCACGGACCATCAGAAAAAAGTCTGGGCGGCGATGTGCGAAATTCCCTCAGGCGCCGTCCGCAGCTATGGCGACCTCGCTCGGGAGATCGGCTCCTCGGCCCGCGCGGTGGGCACGGCCTGCGGCAAGAACCCGATCCCGATCATCGTGCCCTGCCACCGGATTCTCGCCACGGGGGGCGGCATCGGCGGCTATTCCGGGCGGGGCGGTGTCGAGACCAAGCGCCAGCTGTTGCGCCTCGAAGGGTTGGCGTTCGCCGGAGACGACCAGGCCAGCCTCGATCTTGAAGGTGCTGGAACCAGCCGATAGGGTCACCTCAACAAACACACAGAAGAAATTTCAGGGGAAATCACATGGTCCATGCAATCCGTTTCCACGAGGCCGGCGGGCCCGACGTCATGAAGTGGGAAGAGGTCGAGGTCGGCGACCCCGGCCCCGGCGAAATCCGGGTGAAACAGACCGCAGCCGGTCTCAACTTCATCGACATCTATCTCCGCTCGGGCGCGCGCCCGGTGCCGATGCCGAATGGTCTGGGGCTTGAAGGTGCGGGCGAGATCGTGGCGGTGGGCGAGGGCGTGAGCGACCTGGCCGTGGGCGACCGGATCGGCTATGCCGACATGCCGCTCGGCGCCTATGCCGAGGAACGCGTGATGCCGGCGAAGATCGCCGTGAAGCTCCCCGACGACATCTCCGACGAACAGGCCGCCGCGATGATGCTCAAGGGCATGACCGTGCAGTTCCTGATCAAGTCCTGCTTCCCGGTGCAGAAGGGCCAGACCGTGCTGTGGCACGCCGCGGCCGGCGGCGTCGGCCTGATCGCCTGCCAGTGGCTCAACCATCTGGGGGTCACGGTCATCGGCACGGTGGGCTCGGAAGAGAAGGCCGAGCTGGCGCGCGCCCATGGCTGCCACCACACGGTCAACTACAAGGACGAGGACTTCGTCGGACAAGTGAAGGAGATCACCGGCGGCGCGGGTGTGCCCGTGGTCTATGACGCGGTGGGCAAGGACACGCTCAGGGGGTCCATGGAATGCCTGCAGCGGCGCGGCTACCTGATCAGCTTCGGCAACGCCTCGGGCGCACCCGACCCGGTGGAGCTCACCGAGCTCTCGGCCCACGGCTCGATCTATGCCGCCCGGCCGATGCTGTTCGACTTCATCGCCGAACGCGCCGAGCTGCTGGCCTGTGCCGGCGACCTGTTCGGCGTGGTGTCATCGGGCGCGGTGAAGATCGAAATCAACCAGCGCTACCCGCTGTCGGAGACGGTGCAGGCCCACAAGGATCTGGTCGCCCGCAAGACCACGGGCTCGACGATCCTGATGGCCTAACAGGCGCCGTCATGCCCGGACGTGATCCGGGCATCTCGTCTGGGTCTGAGCTGAGATACGCGGATCAAGTCCGCGTATGACGAAAGGGGGTTGGCGGGTTTCTTGTACTACCCGTCAATCAAGGTCCGCTTCAGCCAACCCGCGACCAGGTCGGTGATCGCATCCTCACGGTCGTTGTAATAGTGGTCGCAATTCTCGACGATCTCGACATCGCACGGGCCTGCTGATGCGGCGGCGAAGTCCTCGGCCGGATAGGAATCGCGGATTTCCTGATCGCCGCGAATATACAAACTCGGGCAGGCGATCTTCGGCGCGGTCGCGACCGTGTTGGGCATGGTCGTCAGCCGGTCGACATAACTGTTCGCGGTGATCACGTACCACCAGCCCGGCAGGAGCATGAGTTCGTCACCGCGCCCGTCGGCTATCATCGCCTCCGCCTCACGGAAAATTTCCTCGCTGCGCGCGCCGCCCAATAGGCCTGTCGTGGGCGCCAGCGCCGCCGCGACATCGCCGCCGGCATGGGCCGATAACAGAACGAGGGCGGGCGTCTCGGGATGGTTGGCGACGTGCTGCACCCCCAGGAAACCGCCATTGCTGTGTCCGATGACGACCGGCGCATCAGACCCGACCACGGAACCGCGCTCAGCCGCCACCCAGTGCGCGGCGATCTCGTTGTCGGCGATTGCCTCGGCAGTGGTCTGATAGGCCGCACCCTCGACAGCGCGGCTGTTCCGGTTGGACAGGATGTCGTGGCCACGTCGGTTGAAGGCCAGGCAGGCGAAGCCCAACTCCGCCAACGCCGGCGGCAGGAAGCGCGGCGCGCCGACGTAGAAGTTCATGGTGTTGCCGTGAAACAGCATGACGGTCCCAGCGGTCGCCCCGCCGTCGGGCTCGTACCAGGCGCCGTCGAGAGGTTGCGCGGTGTCGGTCGGGATGGTCACGAGTTCGGTGTGCATGAACTTCCAATCCCAAAACCACGATCGTCATGCCCGGACTTGATCCGGGCATCTCGCCCACGAACCATTAGGGTATGGCTGCGGGAGCCCGCGTCAAACCAAAATCGTCATGCCCGCGCAGGCGGGCATCCATAGTCACAGGCGATTACCGGGTCCGCATTGATGTTTATGGACTCCCGCCTTCGCGGGAGTGACGAGAGGATTTCAACGACGCAGTGGCCGACAGCCCCTACTGGTTCATCGTGTCGTAGAAGTCGTTGTTGTTCTTGGTCGACTTCATCTTGCCGAGCAGGAACTCCATGCCGTCGACGACCCCCATGGGGTTGAGGATCCGGCGCAGCACCCACATCTTCGACAGGGCGTCCTTGTCGACCAGCAGCTCTTCCTTTCGCGTGCCCGACTTGGTGATGTCGATCGACGGCCAGACGCGTTTGTCGGAAAGCTTGCGGTCGAGGACGATTTCCGAGTTACCGGTGCCCTTGAACTCCTCGAAGATGACCTCGTCCATGCGCGAGCCGGTCTCGATCAACGCGGTCGAGATGATGGTCAGCGAGCCGCCCTCCTCGATGTTGCGGGCGGCGCCGAAGAAGCGCTTGGGCCGCTGCAGGGCGTTGGCGTCCACGCCGCCGGTCAGCACCTTGCCCGAGGACGGGACGACGGTGTTGTAGGCGCGGGCGAGGCGGGTGATCGAATCCAGCAGGATGACCACGTCGCGCTTGTGCTCGACCAGGCGCTTGGCCTTGTTGATCACCATCTCGGCGACCTGCACATGGCGCGAGGCCGGTTCGTCGAAGGTGGAGGAGATCACCTCGCCGCGCACGGTGCGCTGCATGTCGGTGACTTCTTCCGGCCGCTCGTCGATCAGCAGCACGATCAGATAGATGTCCGGATGATTGGCCATGATCGCCTTGGCGATGTTCTGCATCATCACGGTCTTGCCGGTGCGCGGCGGGGCCACGAGCAGGGCGCGCTGGCCCATGCCGAGCGGGGCCACCATGTCGATCACACGGCACGACGGATCCTTGTTCTCCGGGTCGTCGATTTCCAGCTCGATTTTCCGCTCGGGATAGAGCGGGGTGAGGTTGTCGAAATTGACCCGGTGCTTGGTGTGGTCGACGTCGTCGAAGTTCACCTGCGCGACCTTGACCAGCGCGAAGTAGCGCTCGCCATCCTTGGGAGAGCGGATTTCGCCCTCGACCGTGTCGCCGGTGCGCAACGCGAAGCGGCGGACCTGGCTGGGTGAGACATAGATATCGTCGGGGCCCGGCAGGAAATTGGATTCCGGTGAGCGCAGGAAGCCGAAGCCGTCCTGCAGCACTTCGAGCACGCCGATGCCGGTGATCGGCACCTCGTCCTCGGCCAGCTCCTTGAGGATCGCGAACATCATGTCCTGGGTGCGCAGGTTGCTCGCGCCCTCGATCTCGAGTTCCTCGGCGAAGGCGAGGAGATCGGCGGCGGATTTGTCTTTGAGGTCCTGGAGTTTCATTGCTTCCATGGGGAGGCCAGTTCTGTTTGGGAAATGCGACGCGCCCTATCGGCTGGGAACCGAATTTTCGGGGGCGTTTGAATATGTCAGCGGAAGTTCGTGGACGCCGACGGGAACGCCGGAAGAAAACGACTTATGCGGAAGGGTGTGCGCGTAGGTTACTGTCTTGTGCGCGCGGATATTACGCACTTAGTGAGCGTGCCGCGTCAAGTCAATCCTTATGACGGTTTTGCGGCAATCCTGCGTCGATCTGCAGATGGCGCGGAACACACGCCCGAAACAGGTGCCTAGAACGGCCGGGCAATGATCATGACGACAATCACGATCATCAGGAGTGTCGGTACCTCGTTGGCGAGGCGATAGGTCTTCGCCGGGCGGGTGTTTGTGTCGGCGGCGAACGCCTGGAACCATTTGGCAAAAACATGATGGGCCACGGTCATGCTCGCCACCGCGGCCAGCTTGATCCAGATCCAGCCCGACCCCCAATCGACGATCCCCGGCGTGGCCAGCAACAGCCCGCCGAAGACGAATGTCGCGATCATCGCCGGGTTCATGATCGCGCGCAGCAGGCGCCGCTCCATCACCTTGAAGGTCTCGGACTTGTCGGAGCCAATTTCCGCGTCACAGTGATAGACGAACAGGCGCGGCAGATAGAGCATCCCGGCCATCCAGGAGATCACCGCGATTACATGGAGCGATTTGATCCAGGGATAGGCCGTAACGAGGAAATCACCCATCGCGCTCTAGGCCGCCTTCGCAACCGGGCATTTCGGCCATTCGGCCGCGCAAATCCGTCCGCCGGTTGCCTGAGGATCGCCGCTGCAGATTTCGCAGCCCGCCGCGATGTTCCCGCGCACCAGATCCGCCAGCCCGTCGATGAATGCCGGCGCGGTATCGACGGTCGGGACGCGGATATATTCGATCACGCCGGCCTTGTCGGCCAGCTCACGATATTCAATATCGAGCTCGACAAGAGTCTCGGAATGTTCCGACACGAAAGCGATCGGCACGATGATCACCGATTTCCCGTCCGCCCCGGCGCGCTCGATCTCGTCGTCCGTGGCGGGCCCGATCCATTCCAGCGGGCCGACCCGGCTCTGGTAACAGCACAGCCAGTCGAGCGCCTGCCCGAGCGCCGACATCACGGCGGCGGCGGTTTGCTCAACCTGGGACTGGTAGGGATCCCCGCCCTCGACGATCTGTTTGGGCAACCCGTGGGCCGAGAACAGAACGCGCAGTTTTTCCTTTTCGGCTGTCGCCGTTTCGAGGGCGCCGGCGAGCAATCCCGTGACCGCGTCAACGAAGCCCGGGTCGGTCGGGTAGCAACACAGCGCCGTGACGGGAATGTCGAGTTTGCGTTTGCGCGCGGCCCGCTCCCAGACCCGCATCATGGAGCCCACGGTCGTGGTCGAGAATTGCGGGTAGAGCGGCAGCAACACAATCCGGTCGGGCGCGCTCGCGATCACCTCGTCCAGGACCGCATCGACCATCGGGTGCCAGTAGCGCATGGCGACGAAGCATTTGTAATCGCCCTCGCCCGCGTTCAGCGCCGCCTCCAGCGCGTCGGCCTGGGCCCGGGTGTTGGCCAGCAGGGGCGAACCGCCGCCGATATTGGCGTAGATTTCCCGGGCGATGGGGGCGCGCTTGCGCGAGATGACCTGTGCCAGCAGCCAGCGGATGGGTGCGGGCGCGCCGATGATCATCGGGTCGTTGAACAGGTTGAACAAGAACGGCCGGACGTCATCCGGCCCGTCGGGGCCACCCAGATTGTAGAGAATAACGGCGGTGGTCATGGTCTCGCGCTCATGAATTCGGCGACCATTCGCGGACAATGTCGGCGAGCCGTTCGACATGGGAAAAGGGTGTGTCCTTGTGGATGCCGTGGGCCAGGTTGAAGACGAACGGGCCCGCGCCGAGGCTGTCGAGAATCTCCCGCGCCGCGCGCTCCATCTCGTCGCCGCCGACCATCAGATAAGCCGGGTCGAGATTTCCCTGCACGGGACAGATCGGTTGCACCCTGGCCGCCGCGTCGGCCGCGGTCATGGACGCATCGAGCCCGACGGCATCAACACCGGTACCGCGGACATACCCCTTGAGCCGATCGCCGATCCCGCGCGCAAAACCGATGATGGGGACATCGGGCTGGCGCGCCTTCACCCCGGCGACGATGCGCGCGGTCGGCGCGATCACCCAGTCATCAAAGTCACCCGCCGGCACCGCCCCGGCCCAGGTGTCGAAGAGCTGCAGCGCCTGCGCGCCCGCATCGACCTGGGCGACCAGATAATCAGTGGTCGATGCGACCAGGATATCCATCATGGCGGCGAAGTCCGCGCGTTCGCGCACCGCCCAGCTTTTGACCCCATTGAAGTCCCGGCTGGAGCCGCCCTCGACCATGTAGGTCGCGACCGTCCAGGGCGCGCCGGCAAACCCGATGAGCGCCACGTCGTCGGGTAATTCCGCGCGGACCCGGGAGACGGTTTCGAATACCGGCGCGAGATGATCAAGTGTTCGGCCGGGATCGAATTTCGCCAGATCCGCGCCGCTCGTTACCGGGGTGAGGACAGGGCCGGTGCCCTCAACAAAGCCGACCTCCTGGCCGATGGCGTCGGGGATGACGAGAATGTCGGAAAACAAAATCGCGGCATCGGGCCGGAAGCGTTCGATGGGCTGCAGGGTGACCCGGGCCGCACGTTCCGGGGTGTAGCAGAGATCCAGAAATCCGTCGGCCTGAGCCCGGATTTCCCGGTATTCCGGCAGATACCGGCCGGCCTGGCGCATGAACCAGAAGGGCGGCCGGGTGACGGGCTTGCCGGGATGTCGGCCGGACAGGGCATCGAGAAACAGGTTGGACACGGGTTTGAAAGCTGACGTTTGGGCTGAGCTGAATGCGCGCCGACTATGCCGATCCGGTTATCCTGGCGCATCCTAAAAATAAGTAATTGAACGTAGTGAAAAGTGAACTGTAGTTGTAGATGTGCGGTGAATCCGAGGGATAATTCGTTGCTCACAAATCCGTACAGTGTGGTCGTGGTTTGTGCATGGACGATGGGACACGCTGTTCGCAAATCTCCCAGTGCATTGTTCTGAAATATATTCGTGCCGGCGTTGCATGTGGATCACTTGCAGCGTGCAAAAGGATGAATGCCTGCGGGCGGGAATGCATACCGGCTGTTGGAAACTTTGTTCGCCGTGGGATGACAGGGGGCTTTGCGAACGGCATAAGGTTGAACAAATATTTTGCGCTGCGCCAAGGCGTGACTTATCCCCGTTGTCATTGCATTCGCTCCCAGCCCAGATGGTGCCGCCGATGGCCAAAACCGAAAAAACTGCTGCAACAGGTGATGTCTTTCACTTGCACCTGGTGTCCGACTCCACCGGCGAGACCATTCGGTCGGTCTCACGCGCTTGCCTGGCCCAGTTTTCCGATACGCCGTCGGTCGAGCATTTCTGGCCGATGGCGCGCACCCCCAAGGCGATGGACCTCGTGCTCGAGGAAATCCACGAGAATCCCGGCCCGGTGATCTTTACCCTCGTGGACGACGATCTTTGCGAACAGCTGATCCGCGGCTGCCGGCTGCGCAAGGTGCCGTGCATTTCCGTGCTCGATCCGGTGATCGACGCGGTCGGCAATTATCTGGGCCAGCAGCCGACCCACCGGGTCGGCGGCCAGCATGAGCTCGACGACGCCTATTTCGCCCGAATCGAGGCGATGGACTGGTCGCTCACCCATGACGACGGGCAGCGCACGGAAGAGCTCAACGGCTCGGACATCGTCCTGGTGGGGGTGTCGCGCACGTCAAAGACGCCGACCTGCCTGTACCTCGCCAACCGGGGAATCAAGGCCGCGAACGTGCCCTGGGTGCCTGGTGTGCCGCTGCCCGAGATTCTCGAACATCTGACTCACCCGCTTGTGATCGGGCTGACCAACGATCCCAAGCGCCTGGTCGAGCTGCGCCGGGCGCGGCTGTCGTCCCTGCACGAACATGAAGAGACCGACTATGTGGATCCGGAGGTGGTGCGCGCGGAAATCACCCAGGCGCGGCGCTATTTTGCCCGCAACAACTGGCCCGTCATCGATGTGACCCGGCGGTCGATCGAGGAGACGGCCGCAGCGATCGTCAATGTCTACAACCGGTGGCTGGAAGAAGCCGCGGAGAATGCCGAAAAAGACAATGACGGCGCCGGCTGATCGGATCGGTTCGGAAGCGGGCCCGGCGCCGGGCGCCGCGATGGCCCGGGATGGCGCGCGCATCGTGCTGGCGTCGGCCAGCGCGGTCCGGACCCGGCTCCTGACCGCGGCGGGCGTGCCTCACGACATCGTCCCGGCCGATATCGACGAGGCCGAGGTGCGCGACCGGCTCCTGGCGGAGGATGCGACCCATGGCTCGATCGCCGAGGTCCTCGCGGAACTCAAGGCGCTGCATGTGGCCACGGATGTCGCGCCGGACGCGATCGTACTCGGTGCCGACCAGGTGTTGTCGTGCGAGGGCGTGTTGTTCGAAAAGCCGGTCGGCCTCGAAGGCGTACGCGGGCATCTGAAGCAGCTCATGGGCAAGGACCACACGCTGCACGTCGCGGTATGTGCGGTGCGTGGCGGCGAGGTGATCTGGCATCATGGTTCCAGCGCGACGTTGCGTATGCGTACGCTCAGTGAGGGCTTTATCGAGCGTTATGTGGCGACCGCCGGCGCGGCCGCCTGCCGGTCGGTCGGCGCCTACGAGATGGAGGGCATGGGGCCGCACCTGTTTTCGACGATCGACGGCGATTTCTTCGATATTCTGGGCCTGCCGCTGTTGCCGGTGCTGGAATTCCTGCGCAACGAAGATGTGGTGATGACATGACAGAGGTTCTGAAGGCCGGCGTCATGGGCTGGCCGGTCGCACATTCCCTGTCGCCGATACTGCACGGCCATTGGCTCGCGCGGTACGGCATCGCCGGCAGCTACGACGCGATTCCGGTCGAACCGGATGCATTGCCCGCCGCTCTCGCGACACTGGCGGAAAGCGGGTTTGCGGGCGTGAACCTGACGGTCCCCCACAAGGAGGCCGCGCTCGGGATCGTGGATTCGATCGACAGCAATGCGCGCCGGATCGGCGCGATAAACACGATTATCGTGGACCGGGACGGCGCGCTCGCGGCAACCAACACAGACGCCTACGGTCTGATCGAGAATATCCGCGCCCGCGCGGGCGCGGCGCTGGCGGCACGGTTCGGGGGCCGGCCGGCGGTGATCCTCGGTGCCGGGGGTGCCGCGCGCGCCGCCGTGGTCGGCCTGGCGGATGCCGGTGTGCAGGAGATCCGCATCGTCAACCGGACCCTGTCCCGCGCGACGGCGCTCTCGGAACTGGTCGGCGATACGGGCGCGACCATCAGCGCCCACGAATGGAGCGAAGCGGTGCCCGCGCTGTCGGATGCGGGACTCCTGATCAACACCAGCACATTGGGGATGGCGGGTCAGCCGCCGCTCGAACTGGACCTGACCCGCCTGCCCGTCGATGCCGTGGTGAACGACATCGTCTACGCCCCGCTGGAAACCGGGCTGCTCAGTGCGGCGCGGGCGCGGGGCAATATCGTCGTTGATGGACTTGGCATGTTGCTGCATCAGGCGCGCGCGGGGTTCCACGCGTGGTTCGGCGTCGATCCCGAAGTCGATGCGGATTTGCGGACCGCGGTCCTGCAGGCGCGTGATGCGCACGGCGGGGCGCGAACATGATCGTGCTCGGACTCACCGGCTCGATCGGCATGGGAAAATCCACTGCCGCAGATATGCTGCGGGTGATGGGGGTGCCGGTCCATGATGCCGATGCGACGGTGCACGCGCTGTTTGCCCGGGACCGGGACATGCGCGCGGCAATCGCCGCGCGTTTCCCTTACGCGGTGGCTGATCCCGCCGGCGAAGGCGGGGTCGATCGCCAGGCGCTGGGGGCCGCCGTGTTCGGCAATGCGGCCGCGCGGCGCGATCTCGAGGCGATCATTCACCCCCGCGTACGGGCCGCCACGGAAGGCTTCCTGCGATTGCACAGACGCCAGCGCAGGCCCCTGGTCGTGCTGGATATCCCGCTATTGTACGAAACCGGCGGCGAAGACCGGGTCGACGGGGTGATCGTTGTCAGCGCGCCGGCCTGGCTGCAGCGCCGCCGTGTGATGGTGCGACCCGGCATGGACGGCGAACGTTTTGCCGGGATACTCGCCTCCCAGATGCCCGATCGCGAGAAACGGGCGCGCGCCGACTTTGTCGTAGAGACCGGCCTGGGCAAGGCCTATACTTTCCGCCGATTGAAACGGATCGTCATGGCGATCCGGACCGCCGCGCAGTCTGGCCCGCCCGGCACCAACTAAGCAGGACGGGGTCACACGTGCGCGAAATTATTCTCGATACCGAAACCACGGGTCTCGACCCGGCCAACGGCGATCGCATCGTGGAGATCGGCTGCGTCGAGGCGCAGCACCATATCCCGACCGGCGAGACCTACCATGTCTACGTCAATCCCGAACGCGACATGCCGGTCGAGGCATTCAACGTGCATGGGCTGAGCGAGGAGTTCCTGGCCGAAAAGCCGGTCTTCGCGGAAGTCGTCGGCGAATTCCTCGAATTCATCGGGGACGCGAAACTGGTCATCCACAATGCCGGTTTCGACATGAAGTTCCTCAACGCCGAGCTCAAGCGGCTCGGTTTCCCCATTCTTCCCATGGATCGCTCGATCGACACGGTGGCGCTGGCCCGGCGGACTTTCCCCGGCGCGCAGGCCAGCCTCGATGCGCTGTGCCGGCGTTTCGAGATCGACCTGTCCCGGCGCGAGAAGCATGGCGCGCTGCTCGATGCGGAGTTGCTGGCGGAGGTGTATCTGCAGCTGCGCGGCGGCCGTCAGCCCGATCTGGCGCTGGCCGGCGGCGAGAAGAAATCCGACGATGGTCCGGCGATCATCCAGCGCCAGGCCCGGCCCGCGCGCCCGCACGCGCCTTCGGCCGAGGAACTGGCCGCGCATGCGACGCTCGTCGAGAGCCTGAATGACCCGGTCTGGTCGGCCCCTGACGACCAGGGCCGATGATTAGGGATTCGTCGAAGGCGGACGTCTAGAGTTCGAACTCGAACTTCTGCTTGTCGCCGCCTGCATCCGGGTTGCCGGCATCGCCGTTACCCGGGGCACCCGTCGCGCCGGGTGCCGGGGCATTCCCTTCGCCGCCCTCGGCCTGCATCTGGGCGATCCGCTGCTGGTACATCGACATGAAGTCGATCGGCTGCACGAGCAGCGGCGGGAACCCGCCGTCGCGCACGGCATCGGCGATGATGGCGCGGGCGAAGGGGAAGAGCTGGCGCGGGGCTTCGATGTAAAGCATCGGCGGGACATATTCGTCCGGCACCTCGCCCAGGGTGAAGATGCCCGCATAGACGATCTCGACGATGAACAACGCGTCTTCGCCGGACGTGCCTTCCGCGCGCAGGGTCAGGGAGACCTCGAACGACTTGTCGGCGATCTGGTCCGCATTGACGTCGATGGCGATCTGCACATTCGGTTCGCCGGTCTGCTGGCTCAGGGACTGGGGCGCATTCGGGTTCTCGAAGGAGAGATCCTTCACATACTGAGCGTTGACAATCATCATCGGTGCGCCGGTGGCGTCCGTGCCGTCCGGATTCGGCTGGGGCTGTCCTGCGTTCTCGTCACTCATGGCAATTCCATATCGTTTTCATGGTCGCGCAAACGCGCTTGAAAAGTTCGCGCATTGGCTAACACGGACATGCGCTGCACGACAACCGCGCGCGCCTATTCCTTGCCGATGCGCGGTGCCGGATCGGACGGGCCCGGATCGTTGCCGGTTGCGTCCTCGTCCCTGCGTACGCCGAACTCCTCGCCGTCCAGCACGGGTCCGCCACCGCCCGGGCCGTCCCCCCGGGTGTTGCCATGTCCACCAGCCTGGCCACCGCCGGCGCCATACACGGAAAAATGAACATTGCGGGAGCGCGCAAGCGCCGCCCAGACCCCGCGCCCGAAGATGGCGCGCAACGGGGGAATCAGCAGTGCGAAGCCGAGCGCGTCGGTCAGAAATCCCGGCGTCAGCAGAAGCAGCCCGCCGATCAGCAGACACACACCGTCGAACAGCTCACGCACCGGCAATTGCTGCTGGTCGAGTTCCGCCTGGGCGCGGGCCAGGGTCGCCATGCCTTGCTGGCGCAGGAGTGCCGTACCGATGAATGCGGTGAGGACGACCAGGCCGATCGTCGACCAGACACCGATCGCGCCGCCGACCTGGATAAACAGATAGATCTCGATCAACGGGATGCCGATGAACAGGGCGAGAATCAGGATCGGCATTCTTGTTCTTTCATCATGTTACCCCTATCTAGGAGTTACCAGACAGCGCACCGCCGGGCGACCGGCCTTGCAACCGCCGCTGGTATCGGGCGAAGCAAGAACGTAATGTTGGTACGGTTGAGACGGCGAGCAACCCGCTTCCGGTCGCATTTGCAAAGATTTGCGATCTTCAGGGGGCGGTCCTTCAGTGAAACCGACGGCAGAACGGACGGCGCGTGGCATTCTTAGACATAATTCTTCTGGCAATGGTGGCGGCCTTCCTGGTGTTTCGCCTGCGCAGCGTTTTGGGCAAGCGGACCGGGAACGAACGCCCGCCCCATGACCCCTATGCCGGCCGCGACGATCAGGCCCCCGGTCGCGTCGACCCGCAGGACGCAAACGACGATTCGACCGTCGTCAGCCTGCCGGATCGCAGCACCCAAGCCGATGCACAAGCCGATGCACAAAATGATGCGTCAAGCGACATTCCCGACGGGACTCCGGCTGCGGACGGGCTGAAGGCTATTCAGGCCGCGGACTCGAATTTCTCCGTGAACGAATTTGTCGAGGGCGCGCGTATGGCGTTCGAGATGATCGTGACATCGTTTGCCGCGGGCGATCGAGAGACCCTGCGGCCGCTGCTCAGCGACGAGGTCTACGAGAATTTCGCCGGCGCGATCGTTGAACGGGAAACCCGCAGCGAGACGATGGAGATGACCCTTGTCGGCATCCGCGAAGCCGAGGTGCTCGAGGCGAGCATGGACGGACGCGTGGCTTTCGTGACCGCGAAGATCGTCTCCGAACAGATCGAAGTGGTGCGCGACGCGGCGGGAGAGCCGGTATCGGGCGATCCCACAAAGGTCTCGACGGTGACCGATATCTGGACTTTTGCGCGCAACACGCGGTCGCGTAATCCGAACTGGACGCTCGTCGCCACCGAAGCGCCGAACTGAGCCGGACGCCGGTGCTTGCCGCGCGATATGTCCCCGGAACAGCCATCACGCGCTCTGTGCTGCTCGCCGGCATGATCGCGCTCACGGCCTGTGATTCCGAAAAAGAGCCAGCCGCAGAGACCGGAACGACCTACACGCCTGTCGCCTTCGGCGAACTTCCCGGCTGGAGTGCGGACGATCTTGCCGAGGCACTGCCGGCCTGGCGGCAATCCTGCGCGCACCTGTCGGCCCGGCCCGACGACAGGCCGGTTGGCCCGTCACTGAACGAGGCGACCGGAAAAGTGGTGGGTACCGTCGCGGATTGGCGGGTGGTCTGTGCCGGGGTTCTGGCGCTCCCCGGGGGCGACACCGACGCCTTGCGAAACTTCATCGAGGCCAACCTGGTGCCGCTGCGGGTGCGGGCCGCTGCGGACGACCCGGGTCTTTTCACCGGCTACTTCGAGCCGATCATCGAGGTCTCGCGTGAACGCTCGGCGGATTATCACGAGCCGATCTACGCGCTGCCGCGCGATCATGTGTCGGTGCGTCTGGAGGCGTTCGATCCCGAACTGAAGGGGCGGAGCATCGTCGGCCGGGTCGAGGCCGGTCGGCTGGTCCCTTATCGTCAGCGCGGCGAGATCGAGGCCGGGGCCATCAGTGACAGCGCCGATATCCTGTTCTGGGCGCGCGATATCCTCGATGTGTTTATCCTCCAGGTCCAGGGCTCCGGAATCGCCGCCCTGCCCGACGGGTCACGCACACGGATCGGCTTCGCCGGACATAACGGTCACAATTACGGCTCGGTCGGGCGCTGGCTGATCGAGAATGGCGAGCTCGACGCGGGTCGCGCGGGCTGGGAAGACATCCGCGCCTGGCTCGAGGCGAACCCCGAGATCATGCGCGACACGCTGGCGGTGAACCGGCGGTACATTTTCTTCCGCGAGATTGATGGTGACGGACCGACAGGTGCGGCCGGGGTGACGTTGACCGCCGAACGGTCCATGGCCGTCGACCCGAAGCATGTTCCGCTGAACGTACCGGTCTGGCTGGACGCGGAGCATCCGGATGCCGGGGCCGACGACGACCGCCGTTTGCAACGGCTGATGCTGGCGCAAGACACAGGCAACGCTATCCGGGGGGCGGTACGCGGCGATTTCTACTGGGGCACAGGCCGCGCGGCGCTGGACAAGGCCGGCCGCATGAAGAGCCGGGGCAGCTATTATATTCTTGTTCCCCGCGCGCTCATGCCGCAAAGCTGACGGCAGGCCGGCCGCATGATCTGCCGGTGGCTGCGCTGCGGGCCCGGGCTGTCTTTGAAGACGGCCCGAATGTGCTAAACAGAATGGAAAAGTTGGGGGAAGAGAGTGATGAGCGACGGCCCGCGCGTGGCACTATTCGTAACCTGCCTGGTGGATTTGTTCCGCCCGAGCGTCGGCTTTGCGGCGGTGAAGCTGATGCAGGATGCCGGCTGTACCGTCGAGGTGCCCGAGGCGCAGACCTGTTGCGGCCAGCCCGCCTATAATTCCGGCGACCGCAAGGACACGATCGCGATCGCCCGCCAGGTGATCGCGGCCTTCGAGGGCTATGATTATGTGGTCGCGCCGTCGGGGTCCTGTGCCGGCATGATCGCCAAACATTACGCCGAGCTGCTGGCCGATGATCCGGAATGGGCGCCGCGTGCCACGGCACTCGGCGCGCGCACCCATGAGCTGATCTCGTTCCTCACGGATGTGCTGGAAATCAAATCGGTCGAGGCGGCTTTTGCGGGCACGGTTACCTATCACGACAGCTGCTCGGGCCTGCGTGAGCTCGGCATCCATGGTCAGCCGCGCGCGCTGCTCGCCGGCGTCGAGGGGCTGCATCTGCGCGAACTCGAAGACGCGAATGTGTGCTGCGGTTTCGGCGGCACTTTCTGTGTGAAGTATCCGGATATTTCCAACAACATGGTCTCCAACAAGATGGAGAAGATTGTCGCCACGGGTGCCGAGACACTTCTGGCCGGTGACATGGGGTGCCTGATGAACATGGCGGGCAAGCTGCAGCGCGACGGTGCGAATGTACGTGTACGCCATGTCGCGGAAGTGCTGGCCGGGATGGGGGACGAACCCTCTATCGGCGAACCGCCAGCCGTCTCTCCCTCTGGTGGAAAGGACTGAGTGCGATGTCGACGAACCCCACCGCTCATTCCACCAGTCGCAATTTCAAGAACAACGCCCGCGATCAGCTCGCCAACGCGGATCTGCAGGCCGCCCTGAACAAGGCGCGGGGTCACTTCGTCGACGGCCGTGCGACGGCGCGGGACAACCTCCCCGAGTTCGACGATCTGCGCGACCAGGCCCGGGACATCAAGAACCATACGCTCGAACATCTCGATTTCTATCTCGAGGCCTATGAGGAAAAGGTCGTCGAGAGTGGCGGCCATGTTCACTGGGCCCGCACGGCGGCGGACGCCCAGCGGATCGTCCTCGACATCTGCCGATCGGTCGACGCCAGGACGGTCAACAAGGGCAAGTCGATGATCGGCGAGGAGATCGAGATCAACGAGGCGCTCGAGGCGCACGGCATCCGGCCGGTCGAGACCGATCTCGGCGAGTACATCATCCAGCTGCGCGGCGAGCGTCCGAGCCACATCATCGCGCCGGCGGTGCACCTGACCAAGGCGCAGGTCGAGGCGAGCTTCCGCGAGAACCACACCGAGCTCGACCCTGACCGGGTGCTGGAAGAACCACCGATGCTTCTGAACGAGGCGCGAACCATCCTGCGCAAGAAGTATTTCGAGGCCGAGGTCGGCATCACCGGGGCCAATCTCCTGATTGCCGAGACCGGGTCCTCGATCATCGTCACCAACGAGGGCAATGGCGATCTGTCCCAGCTGATTCCCAAGGTGCACATCGTGCTGGCGAGCCTGGAAAAGATTGTCCCGACCCTGGAAGACGCGGCCACCATCCTGCGGGTGCTGGCGCGGTCGGCCACGGGCCAGGAATTCTCCAGCTACACGACCTTGTCGACCGGGCCGAAACGCGAAGAGGACCCGGACGGTCCCGAGCAGTATCACGTGATCCTGCTCGACAACGGCCGCACCGACATGCTCGGCACCGAGTTCGAGGAGATGCTGCGCTGTATTCGCTGCGGTGCCTGCATGAACCACTGCCCGGTCTATCAGTCGGTCGGCGGGCATGCCTATGGGTGGGTGTATCCGGGGCCGATGGGCTCGGTCCTGTCGCCGGGGCTCCTCGGGGTCGATGAGGCCGGGCACCTGCCGAACGCCTCGTCCTTCTGCGGGCGCTGCGAAGAAGTTTGTCCGATGCGCATCCCGTTGCCGAAGATGATGCGCCACTGGCGCGAGCGGGAGTTCGAGAGCCATCTCTCGCCGGGCTCCGCGCGGGTCGGCCTTGGCGTCTGGGCATTCTTCGCCCGCCGGCCGAAGCTCTATCAATTGGCAACAGGCCTGCAGATGCGGATGCTCGCCTGGATGGGCCGCAAACGCGGACGCCTGTCGTCGCTGCCGCTGGCCGGGGGCTGGACAAAGTATCGCGAGCTGCCCGCGCCCCAGGGCCGGACCTTCCAGTCGCGCTGGCGATCCGGGGAGCGTGTGTGATGAGCGCCAGCGGCGGGCCCGACAACGGAAAAAACCAGATCCTGGCATCCCTTCGCCGGGCGAAGGGGCGGGACGGGCCGGTCGACGCCGCGACGGCCGAAACCCTGCGGGCCAGGATCGCCGGGCACGGGCGCAACATCGTGCCCGCGCGCACCGACACGGATCAGTCCGGCCTCGTCGATCTGTTCGAGACCATGGCAACCAAGGTGTTCGCGACCACCGCGCGGGTGTCGAACATGGCCGAGGTGCCCGGCGCGGTGTCGGACTATCTGCGCGGCGAGAACCTGCCCTCGGAGGTGGTGATGGCGCCGGACACGGATCTGGACGCCGCGCCCTGGGCCGACAATTCGCTGCTCGACATCCGGCGTGGTGTACCCGGTGAGCCCGACCAGGTGAGCATCACCTCGGCACCATCCGCCGTGGCCGAGACCGGGACCCTGGCGATGTATTCCGGCCCGGCGCATCCCTCGACCCTGAACTTCGTTCCCGAGACCCATGTGGTGGTGCTGCCGGCCAGCCGGGTCGTCAAATCCTACGAGGATGTGTTCGACGCGGTCCGCGACCTGGCTGCCGACCCCGATTCCGGTCGGGGCGGCCTGCCGCCGCGCACGGTGAACTTCATCACCGGGCCGTCGCGCTCGGGGGATATCGAGCAGACGCTCCTGCTGGGCGCCCATGGTCCCCGGCGGCTGCACATTGTCATCGTCGAGGACGACTGAGCGGGCCCGTGTCGGCGATGGAGACATCCGGCGACAGGGATGATGACGACAAGGATTTGTTTCGCCGCGCGCTCGCCGACGCCGAGCCCCTGAAGCGCCGGCGCTCGCAGCCTGTAAAACCCGCGCCGAAACCGAAGACGCCTCCGGCGAAAAAAACCGTGAAGAAAAAGGCAGCGTCCGTCACGGCCCCCCGTCCGGTGCCCGTCGCCCCGCCCAGGCCGCCTCGGGATATTTCCGCCGGCGACACGGCGGGCATGGACCGCCGCACGGCAGAACGGTTCCGCCGGGGCAAGCTGCCCATCGAGGCGCGCCTCGACCTGCACGGTCATTATCAGGATGCGGCCCATGATGCGCTGGCCGGGTTCATCACGGAATGTGCGGCGCGGGGCCGCCGCTGTGTGCTGGTGATCACCGGGCGCGGGTCGCGCGAGGGCTCGGGCGTCTTGCGCGAGCGCCTGCCCCAATGGCTGAACCAGCCGCCGTGTCGCGCGCATGTTCTGGCGTTTACGCCCGCGCGCCCACAGCACGGACGCGACGGGGCGTTTTATGTGCTGCTGCGCCGGAAAAGAGGCGACCGCCGGGGAGGTGGGGCATGACGCCGTTCGGCAGCAAGGTGCGGGCCTTGCGTGGAGACAGGGGCATCACCCTGAAGACGATGGCGTCGGATCTGGAGATTTCCGAGGCCTATCTCTCCTCGCTGGAACACGGCCATCGGGGCCGCCCGTCCGAGGCGCTGGTGGTACAGGTCTGCGAGTATTTCAACCTGATCTGGGACGATTATGAGGAAATGCACCGCCTCGCCGCACTGTCCCATCCCAAGATCACGGTCGACACGTCGGGGCTCAGCGAGACCCATACGGAGTTGGCCAACACGCTCGCCGAAAAAATCCGCGACCTGTCGGACCAGGACGCCGCGGCGATCCTGGCCCGGCTGCGGGGCGATTTGTATTAGGGATATTTTTGTCGTCATGCCCGCGCAGGCGGGCATCCATAATCACAGGCGCGTGCCTGATTGTGCATCGGCGTTTATGGACCCCCGCCTTCGCGGGGGTGACGATTGTTGATTGAGTGACCGTGTCCTGTCCCGAAAAGCAGCAGGGGCGGGTTTCAAACCCGCTCCTACGAACTTTTCAAATCTGTAATGTCGAACGCCTAGTCGAACATCATCGCGACGCAGCGGATCCAGCCGCCGGACGCGCCCTTGATCTTGTATGGCATGCAGCTGACCATGAAGCCGTGATCGGGCAGGGTCTCGAGGTTGAGCAGCTTCTCCATGTGACAATAGGGCTGCTCGATGCCCGCCCAGTGGCCCTGCCAGACGGCGAGCGCGTCCTTGTCGCGCGCATAGCTTTCCTGCTGCAGCGAGAAGGGTGCGTCCCATCCCCAGGCGTCGATGCCGGTCACGCGCACGCCGTGATCCTGGGTCAGGAACAATGTCGCCTCCTTGCCCATGCCGATGCCGCTGGAGAGGTATTTTTCGGTGCCGTAATGCTCTGATGCCTTGGTGTTCACGAGGACGATGTCGAGCGGCTGGAGCGCATAGTCGATGCGCTTGAGCTCGGCCTCGATGTCGGACACCTGGACGACATAGCCGTCGGGCATGTCGCGGAAATCGAACTTCACGGCCGGGCGGTAGAACCAGTCGAGCGGCAGCTCGTCGATGGTCTTCATCGGGTTCCCGTCCTTGTCGTGGGAATGATAGTGCCACGGCGCGTCGATATGGGTGCCGTTATGGGTGGTGAGCGTGACGATCTCCCAGGCCCAGCCCTCGCCGTCGGGCAGATCGACCGCCTTCATGCCGGGGAAGAAGCCGGCCATCGCCTCGGCGTTCTCCGCCTGGCTCACATACTGGATTTGCGGGCGCATGATCTCGGGATCGACGACGGTCTCATTGTCGAGTGCCATCGAGAGATCGACGATCTTGGTGGGTATCTGCATGGTGGTGTCTCCCCCTGAAGAGCGTGTTGTTGGTTGGCGCCAGTCTACGACGCGGTGCGCAGGTGGGGAAGCGGGAGCATGAGATGCCCGGATCAAGTCCGGGCATGGTGTTTCTTTTGGTCGTCATGCCCGCGCAGGCGGGCATCCATAGTCACGGGAGGTAGCCCGGGCCTGCACTGGTGTTTATGGACCCCCGCCTTCGCGGGGGTGACGAATATGGGTGCGGGCTGCTGGCGCCTACAGAATGAACTTCGACAGATCGGCGTTCTTGGTGAGTTCTTCCAGCCGGTCCCTGACCATCGCCTCGTCGATCTCGATCTCCTCGCCGTCCCGGTCGGGGGCGGAGAAGCTGATCTCGTCGAGCAGGCGCTCGAGCACCGTGTGCAGGCGGCGCGCACCGATATTCTCGACCGACTGATTGATCTGGGCCGACATCTCCGCGAGCGTGTCGATCGCGCCTTCGGTGAAGTTGAGGGTGACGCCTTCGGTGCCCATCAGCGCCACATATTGCCGGATCAGGCTGTTCTCCGGCTCGCGCAGGATGCGGCCGAAGTCTTCCTGGGTGAGCGCCCGCAACTCGACCCGGATCGGGAGCCGGCCCTGGAGCTCGGGCAGCAGGTCCGACGGCTTGGCCAGGTGGAAAGCACCCGAGGCGATGAACAGGATGTGGTCGGTCTTCACCGCACCATGTTTGGTGACGACGGTCGTGCCCTCGATCAGCGGCAGCAGGTCGCGCTGTACGCCCTCGCGGCTGACATCCGCACCCTGGCGGTCCGAGCGGGCCGTGATCTTGTCGATCTCATCCAGGAAGACGATACCGTCATCCTCGACCGATTTGAGCGCCTCGCGGACCAGTTTTTCGTCGTCGAGAAGCTTGTCGGCCTCGTCGGCGATCAGCACTTCGTAGCTCTCCGCGACGGTCATACGCCGGGGTTTGGTCTGCTGGCCGAAAGCCTTGCCCAGCATATCGTTGAGGTTGATCATTCCCATCTGACCGCCGGGCATACCGGGTATGTCCATGGTCGGCATGCCGCCGGCGCCGGAATCCGCCACCTGGACCTCAATCTCCTTGTCGTCGAGTTCGCCGGCGCGGAGTTTCTCGCGGAACGAGGCGCGGGTGGACTCGCCCGCATTCTCGCCGACAAGCGCATCAAGAACACGCGCCTCGGCGTTGAACTCGGCCTGGGCCACGACCTCCTTGCGGCGCGTCTCGCGGGTCATCAGGATCGATTGTTCGACCAGGTCGCGGATGATCGATTCCACGTCGCGGCCGACATAGCCGACTTCCGTGAACTTGGTCGCCTCGATCTTGATGAAGGGCGCGTTGGCGAGCCGCGCCAGGCGGCGGGAAATCTCGGTCTTGCCGACACCGGTGGGGCCGATCATCAGGATGTTCTTGGGCAGCACCTCCTCGCGCATATCGCCGGTCAGCTGCTGGCGTCGCCAGCGGTTGCGTAGTGCGATGGCGACGGCGCGCTTGGCGTCGTTCTGGCCGATGATAAAGCGGTCGAGCTCGGAGACGATCTCGCGCGGGGAAAAATTGCTCATAGGCTTTCGATCGTCACATTGGTGTTGGTGTAGACGCAGATGTCCGCCGCGATGGCCATTGCCTGCTCGGCAACCTCGCGCGGGGTGAGCTCATCGCGGGTGACAAGCGCGCGGGCCGCGGCCAGCGCATAGTTGCCGCCCGAGCCGATGGCGATGATGCCGTCGTCGGGCTCCAGCACGTCGCCGGTGCCGGTCAGCACGAGCGACGTGTCCTTGCTGGCGACCGCCATCATGGCTTCCAGGCGGCGCAGATACCGGTCGGTGCGCCAGTCCTTGGCGAGCTCCACGCAGGCCCGGGTGAGCTGGCCGGGATGCTGCTCGAGCTTGGATTCGAGGCGTTCGAACAGGGTCATCGCGTCGGCGGTCGCGCCCGCGAAGCCGGCGATCACGCTGCCGTCGCCCAGCGGGCGGACCTTGCGCGCGGTGGCCTTGATCACGGTCTGGCCCAGGGTGACCTGCCCGTCGCCTGCGATCACCACGTCGTTGCCCTTGCGCACAGACAGGATCGTGGTGCCGTGCCAGGACGGGATGCGATCGTCGGCTTGGAAATTGTTCATGGTCGCGTTCCAGATTGATTCATTGGGCCGTCAGGGCGGCCCCCGAGTCCTGCCGCATCCGGGCGGTGGGCGCAATGGCCGAGACCCCTCCATGTGGGGCGGTCGCCCTTTTGGATCAAGGCGACCCTGCCCCGCCGGGGCGATCTGACGGCGGAAAAGCCGCGCTCAGGGCCGGATATCGATGATGAACTGGAACGGCGTGTTGTAGCCGCCGGCCTCGATCTCGTTCTCGCCAATGTGAAGGGGCACGGCGTTGCGCGGCTCATCGAGGCCGATCCGCTCGCCGTTGACGAGAGTGCCGAGCTGGCTGCCGGCATCGCGGATCATCAGGCCGGGCCGCCCGAGTTCGATCATGAAATGGAGCCGCGAGAGATTGTAGGGCCGCGCGTCGGAAAACTGCAGGACGATATCGGTGCGCGGGATCTGCTCGCCGCGCTTCGGCTTGCGCCCGACACCGAAAGGCGTCTCCTTGATCTTGACGCCGCGCCGGGGCATGCCGCTGCGTGTCGCGTCGCTGGCGGGTTTGAGCCAGATCGCGGACCAGCTGCCCAGCGCGGCGACCTCGCCCGGATGGGCGGCGGGCCGGCGTGTGCGTTTCCCGGTGATCGGGACGACGTTTGAATCGTCGGCGGATTCATCCCTCGAATCAGGGCTGGTATCGGCCTCGGCGAAGATATCGACGCGCGTGTCCGCACCCGATTCCGCGGCCGGCACCAGGTCCAGGCCCGCCAGCAGCTGCGTGGCCGCGCGGCGGACCAGCTCGGGATTTCGCGCCAGTTGCGCCGCCACGGTGCCCCGGTCGACCATTGCCGCCTCGACAGGCCCGGCGGCAATGGCGCTCAGATCCTGGCGCCCGCCGAACAAAAGGCTCGCCGCGCCGATGACATCGCCCTGGCGCGCGTCGCCCAGCAGGGTGCCGGCGGCATTGCGCAGCTCGACCCGCCCGGTCACGATCACGAAGCCCGTGTCCGGGTTCTCGCCGGCACGGAGCAGGAAATCCTGATCTGTAAAGACGCGGGTGCGTCCGGGCAAAGTGTTCATCGTCAAGCGAGGCGTGATGGGGCCGAATTGACGTATGATGCCGAAATCCGCCCGGTAGGCCAATCCGAATTACACGCAGTCGTATGCGTCGCGGGATGGCGCCGGGCGGCCGCGCCTGCTATCTAGGCGCCGAATCCGGCCCCGGGCCGGTTTGCAGGAGTGAAAACCATGAGTGTTCAGGAACTCGCCGAGCGCGGCGAAGGACGTGTAGCCAACGTCGTGCGCACGACGAAGGAAACCGACATCTCCGTCGCGGTCAATCTCGACGGCACCGGCGCCTATGACGTGGAAACGGGCATCGGATTTCTCGACCACATGCTCGAACAGCTCTCGCGCCACAGCCTGATCGACCTGACGGTGCGCGCGAAGGGCGACCTGCACATCGATTTCCACCACACGACCGAGGATTCCGGCTATGCCGTCGGCGAGGCGATCAGCCTGGCGCTGGGCGACCGCCGGGGCATCCGCCGCTACGGCGATGCGCTGGTGCCGATGGACGAGACCCTGACCCGGGTCGCGCTCGATGCGTCGAACCGCCCCTTCCTGGTGTGGAAGGTCCCGTTCACGCGCCCGAAGCTGGGCGATATGGACACCGAGCTGTTCCAGGAATGGTACCGGGCCTTCGCCCAGTCGGCCGGGCTGACCCTGCATGTCGAGACGCTGTATGGCGAGAACAACCATCACATGGTGGAGTCCTGCTACAAGGGTCTCGCCCGCGCCCTGCGCATCGCCGTGGAGATCGATCCGCGCCGCGCCGACGATGTGCCGTCGACCAAGGGTGTGCTGGGCGGCTCGATCGACTAGATCGGCCATGTGGCGGCAGACATGAGCGACAGCGGAAACGAGAACGGGCGCGGCGATGGGCGCCCGGAAAAGCGCGACGAATCCACACCGGGCGCCCTGCCCACGGCGGTGAGCGCGGCGGCCTATGGCCCGCTCGTGCGCTTCCGCAAGTGGATGGTCGACCGCATGGTCGCCAAACGTGCGCGGCGCGCCGAGGCGGTGCTGCGGGCCAACGGGCCCCTCTGGGACCTGATGACCCGGGCCGCCGCAGGCACGGCGGTGACCGGCGCGTCGTTTTCGGACTACCTCACCCTGTATGAGCAGGTGCGGGCGTTCCGGCCGCGCGAAATTCTCGAATGCGGGACCGGTATCTCGACCGTCGTGCTGGCCTATGCGCTGATGGAGAATGCGCGCGAGGACGGCGGAAATCCTGGCCGCGTGACCTCCATGGAAGACGACAAGGCCTGGTTCGACATCGCCGGCGCGCGCCTTCCCGACGAGGTCCGGGAGGTGGTGGACCTGATCCACAGCCCCAAGCGCGACGGCTTCTACAAATGTTTCCGGGGCGTACAGTATGAAACCCTGCCCGACCGGGCTTTTGACTTCGTCTTCTCCGACGGGCCCGACCGCCACTCGCCGGTGAACGGCGACAAGCTGTTCAATCTCGACCTGATTCATGTGGTCGCCCGGTCGGACCTGCCGGTGCGCGCGGTGGTCGACAATCACTATCTGACCTTCTACATCCTGCAGAAGGTGTTCGGCATCGCGCATGCGCGCTACAGCGTCAGCCACAAGCTGATGTTCGTCGGCCCGGTGACCCGGCATGATGTGCGCTTCCTGCGGAAGGAATCCTTCCTGCCGGATCTGCGGCTGTTCGCCACCACGGAACTGAAGCTGCGCATGGCGCGCGAAGATTCGAAGTCGGAAAACTAGAGATGGGCACGAAAATCTTCACGGTGCACACGAACAGCTGGTCGGCCGCACCCGACGGCGACGCGATCCTGATCAAGGAAGGTTTCTGCTGGCCGGCCTTTCTTTTCGGGCCGTTCTGGGCCCTGTGGCACGGCATGTGGCGCACGGCGATCGGGCTGGCGCTACTGTCCGGTGCCGTCAGCGGGATCGGCCTGGTCGTGGGTCTCGCCGAGGCGGGCGACCTTACCGTCTCGCTGGGGCTGCAGGCGGCGATCGGCCTGTGGGCGAATGACTGGCGCCGCCATGTGCTGGCGCGGCGCTCCATGCTGGAGCGCGGGACCGTCGCCGCCCGGCGGCTGCGCGATGCCGAGCGACGATATCTGCGACGCCACATGGCGGGAGTGGCCTAGGCCGATGGAGACCGTTGCCATCATCGACTACGGCTCGGGCAATCTGCGCTCGGCGGCCAAGGCGTTCGAGCGCGCGGCCGCCGAGGCCGGCCTGGCCCGGGAGATCGTCGTCACGGAGAATGCCGACATCGTGGCCGGGGCCGACCGTGTGGTGCTGCCCGGCGTCGGCGCGTTTCGCGATTGCCGCGACGGGTTGGCAGCGCGCGATGGCCTGCTCGACGCGATTCATGCGGCGGTGCGTACGCGCGCGCAGCCGTTTCTGGGGATCTGTGTCGGCATGCAGCTGATGGCCACGCGTGGCCTCGAACATGGCGAGGCACCGGGCTTCGGCTGGATCCCCGGCGAGGTGGTGCCGATCGCGCCGTCGGACGCCGCCCTCAAGATCCCCCACATGGGCTGGAACGAACTCGCCATCGCCGCGCCCGACCATCCGTTGTTTTCGGCATTCGGCGGCGGGAGTCCGCACGCCTATTTCGTGCACAGTTATCAACTGGCGGCGGAGAATGCGGGCGATTTGCTCGCCACGGTTGATTATGGCGGCACGATCACGGCGGCGGTCGGGCGTGACAACATGGTCGGGACGCAATTTCATCCGGAGAAGAGCCAGCAAACGGGTCTGGCGCTGATCGATGCATTCCTGAGGTGGACCCCATGACGGACACCGCGGTCGAACGACTCTCGGAGTTGCGGGGCAACGATCTGGCGGATCTGTGTGACGCGGCGGAGGCCGCGATCATGGGCGGCGGCGGCTTTGGCTGGCTGACGCCGCCGCGGCGCGACGTGATGGAGGCCTATTGGCGCGGCAACCTTCTGGTACCGGGGCGCACGGTTTTTGTCGGCCGGCTCGACGGGGTGATCGCCGGGGCCGCACAGCTCAACCGGCCGCGCGCGAGCAGCGAATCCCAGTCCTTCGCCGTTAATGTATCGACCTTCTTCGTCGCGCCCTGGGCGCGCGGTCACGGCCTGGCGCCGGGCATTCTCGTCGCCTGCGAGGAGCTGGCCCGGCGCGAGGCCTATACGGTCCTCAATCTGGATGTCCGCGCGACCCAGGACCGCGCGATCCAGGTCTTCGAGGAAAGCGGCTATGTGCGCTGGGGCACCCACCCCAAATATGTGCGGGTCGCGGGCGAGTATATTGAAGGCTATTTCTACACCAAGAATCTCTGACCGGGATCCTCGAACGGGCTGACCATGATTTTGTTTCCTGCGATCGATTTGAAAGACGGGTCCTGCGTGCGGCTGCTGCGTGGCGACATGGACGCGGCCACGGTGTTCAACGACAGCCCGTCCGACCAGGCGCGCGCCTTCGTCGACGCCGGCGCGGACTGGCTGCATATTGTCGACCTTAACGGCGCCTTCGACGGCCAGTCGGTCAATGGTGATGCCGTGCGCGGCATCCTCGATGTCACCCGCGCGGCCGGCGTCCGGGTGCAGCTGGGCGGCGGTATCCGTACGCCAGAACATGTCGCCGTCTGGCTGGCCGACGGTGTGGACCGGGTGATCCTCGGCACCGCGGCGGTCAAGGACCCGACGCTGGTGATCGATTCCTGCCGTGATCATCCGGGCCGGGTCGCGGTGGGCATCGACGCGCGCGGCGGCCGGGTCGCGGTCGAGGGCTGGGCCGAGACCTCGGACCTGGAAGCGGACGAACTCGCGCGCCGGTTCGAAGATGCGGGCGTGGCGGCGCTGATCTATACGGACATCGACCGCGACGGGGCGATGCAGGGCCCGAATGTGGACGCAACGGTGGCGCTTGCGCGGGCCGTCTCGATCCCGGTCATCGCCTCGGGCGGGGTGTCGTCGCTCGCCGATATCGAGGCTTTCCTGCCCCATGCGGGCGACGGAATCGCCGGGGTCATTTCGGGCCGCGCAATCTATGACGGGCGGATCGACCTGACCGCTGCGCTGGCCCGCTTGCGGGAGGCCGCGTGATGCTCAAGGTGCGTGTCATTCCCTGTCTCGACGTAAAGGACGGACGTGTCGTGAAGGGCGTCAACTTCGTCGGCTTGCGCGACGCGGGTGACCCGGTCGAGCAGGCGCAGATCTATGATCGCGCCGGGGCCGACGAATTGTGTTTCCTCGATATCACCGCGAGCCATGAGGACCGCGCCATCATCTTCGACGTGGTCGCACGGACGGCCGAGGCCTGCTTCATGCCGCTGACGGTCGGCGGCGGCGTGCGCACGGTCGAGGATATCCGCAAGCTTCTGCTCGCCGGGGCCGACAAGGTCTCGATCAATACCGCCGCGGTGAATGACCCCGATTTCGTGCGCGCGGCGGCGGAGAAGTTCGGCACGCAATGCATCGTCGTGGCAATCGATGCCAAGGCGGTGGAATCGGAAGGCGTGGCCGGTAACTGGGAGGTCTTCACCCATGGCGGCCGAAATCCGACGGGTCTCGATGCGGTCGAATGGGCGCAGAAGATGGAGGCCTATGGCGCGGGCGAGATATTGCTCACATCCATGGACCGGGACGGCACCAAGGCGGGCTTCGATGTCGCATTGACCCGCGCGATTGCCGATGCGATTTCCATTCCGGTCATTGCCTCGGGAGGGGTCGGCACGCTGGACCATCTTGTGGAAGGCGCGCGTGACGGTCATGCTTCGGCGGTGCTGGCGGCATCGATATTCCATTTCGGCGAGCACTCCCTTGGCGAGGCGAAGGCGCATATGGCGGCGGCAGGTGTGCCGGTCCGGCCGGTGCTGGCTGAAGACGGGAAGGAAGGCATCTGATGGCCGAAAAACCGAATGCGGAAATCGTCGACGCGCTCTTTGCGGTGATCGAATCGAGGCGCGGCGGCGACCCGGACTCGTCCTATACCGCGCAACTCCTTGCGCGCGGCACGGGCAAGATCTCGGAAAAGGTCGGGGAAGAAGCGGTCGAGACCGTTGTTGCGGCGTTGAGCGAGGGGCCGGAAGCGCTGGCGGCCGAGAGCGCCGACCTGATCTATCATCTCTGTGTGCTCTGGGCCGACGCCGGCATCCGGCCCGAGGATGTCTGGGCAAAGCTGGCCGAACGCCAGGGCATGTCCGGGCTGGACGAGAAAGCCAACCGGCAGAGCTGAGGCGTTCCCCGATATGAGCGATGACATGACCTATGACGACCAGAACATCTTCGCGAAAATCCTGCGCGGGGAAATTCCCTGCGACAAGGTCTTTGAAGATGAACACGCGCTGGCCTTCCATGACATCAACCCTCAGGCCGCCGTGCATGTGCTGGTCATCCCGAGGGGCGCCTATGTGTCGAACGAGGATTTCACGGCGCGCGCGTCGGATGGCGAGATCGCCGGGTTCATGCGCGCCGTCGGGCAGGTCGCGCGCGAACTCGGACTGGCAGACCCCGGATACCGAATCCTGGCCAACCACGGCACGGACTCCGGCCAGGAAGTCCCCCACTTTCATGTCCATATTTTCGGTGGCCAGAATCTGGGCCGGATGATCAAACCGCCCGAAGCATAGGCGGGCCTTGCTCCGCCTGCCTCGTTTGTACAAGATAATTGTGGGGAATACGGAGATACGCCATGAGCTATGAAAGTTTTGATCTGCACGAGATGTCGCCGGCGTGCGGTGGCATCATCGAGGGCATCGACCTTTCCAAAGACCTGACCAACCGGCAGTTCGACGAGATTCATGAGGCTCTGCTCGACCGCACGGTGATCGTGTTCCGCGATCAGGACATCACGCCGGACCAACAGGTCACCTTCGCGCGCCGCTTCGGCGAGCCGCAGCCCTCCGCCGTGTCCGGGTTCGAGAAGAGCAAGGACAATCCGGAAATCGACATCCTCGAATATGACGTGGACAACCCGCCCCATGTGACCCGCGACCTGTGGCATACGGATTTTGTCGGCACCGCGCGGCCGACCATGGGCACGGTGCTCTATGCCAAGGACATCCCGCCGCGCGGCGGTGACACGGTCTGGGTCAACATGGTGGCCGCTTATGACGCCCTGTCGGACCGCATGCGGGCCCACGTGGACGGACTGTGGGCGTATCACGATTCCTATCAGCCCTACTCCGAGTTCGTCCGCCCCGAGATGTATGAGGGCGACAAGGGGACCGATTACATCCGCAACAAGCGCGCCGAAAATGTGCCCGCACTCCATCCGGTCGTGCGGACCCATCCCGTGACGGGCAAGAAGGGGCTGTTCGTGAACGAGTCCATGACCAGCTTCATCAAGGACATGGACCGCCGCGAGAGCGACTTCCTGTTGCGCTACCTGTTCGATTATCTGCGCACGCCGGAGTTCAACTATCGGCACAAATGGCGGACCAACGATCTGGCGGTCTGGGACAACCGGTTATCGCTGCACTACGCCCTGTTCGACTACACCGAACACCGGCTGATGCATCGCATCGTCATCCAGGGCGACGTGCCCCACGAATAGGCCGCGCACGGTCACGCGACCGGAATATTGTCGATCAGCCGCGTCTTGCCCAGCCAGGCGGCGGCCAGCGCGCGCAGGGGCGTGCCTGCCGGGGCCTGGTCGGCGGGCAGCAACGTGTCGGCGGTTCGCACTTCCAGATACTCGACCGGCGAGAATCCCGCGGCCGCGAGGGCCTCGTGACCCGCGGCGCAGGCGACGGATATGGCTTCGCCGTCCCGGATCCGCCCCGCGACGTCTTGCAGGGTGGCGTGCAGTTTCGGCCCGTTGGCACGATCGACGGCGCTCAGATAGGCGTTGCGCGACGAGATCGCGAAACCATCGGCCTCCCGCACGGTCGGCAGCCCGATGATCCGGACCGGGATATCCAGATCCAGGGCAAGCCGCCGGATTATCTGGAGCTGCTGATAGTCCTTCTCGCCGAACACCGCGCAATCGGGCAGCGCCTGGAGGAGCAGCTTGGTGACGATGGTCGCGACCCCCGCGAAATGGCCCGGCCGATGGTCGCCGCACAGGCCCTGGCTGATCTCCGGCACGTTGACGACGGTCTCGAATCCGTCCGGGTACATTTCCTCGACCCCCGGTGCAAACAGGAGGTCCACCGCGTGATCGCGCAGGGTCTCGACATCACGGGCCTCGCGGCGCGGATAGCTGGAGAAATCCTCGTCCGGGCCGAACTGGGTCGGGTTGACGAAAATCGTCGCCACCACCCGGTCGGCATGTTCGCGGGCCGCCTCGACCAGCGCCATGTGGGCCGAATGAAGCGCCCCCATCGTCGGGACCAGGCCGACGGTCTCGCCGGCGGTCCGCCATGCCGCGACGGTTTCGCGCAGTTCACGGACGGTGCGGACAATTGTCAGGCCGGGCGCGGGCAGATCGGACATATCGGCGGCCGCGCTCAGGCGCCGGGCTTCGCGTCGCCGAAACAATGTTCCGGGCCGGGAAACGTACGCGCGCGTACGTCTCCGGCATATTCTGCGGCGGCGGACTGGATCAAAGGGTTAAGCTCAGCGTAGCGTTTGACGAATTTGGGGGTGTACGTGCCAAACAATCCGACCATGTCCTCGGTGACGAGGATTTGCCCGTCGCAGGCCGGCGACGCGCCGATGCCGATGGTCGGAATGGCGATGTCCTCGGTGATCTCTCGCCCAAGGGCTTCCGGGACCCCTTCGATCACGACGCCGAAAGCGCCGGCTTGCGTGACGGCCCGGGCGTCGTCGCGAATCTGCTGGGCGCGGGCCGCGTCGCGCCCCTGAACCCGAAATCCGCCAAAGGTGTTCGACGATTGCGGGGTCAGGCCGATATGGGCGAGCACGGGGATGCCGCGGGCGACCAGAAAAGCGATGGTCTCGGCCATCGCGACCCCGCCCTCGAGCTTGACGGCGGCGCAACCGGTATCGGTCAGCACCCGCGAGGCGGCCGCGAAAGCGGCGGCGGGCGACGCTTCGTAGGATGCAAACGGCATATCCACAATGACGCAGGCGCGTGTGCTGCCGCGCACCACGGCCGCCCCATGCGCGATCATCATGTCGAGGGTGACGGGCAGCGTGGATTCGAAGCCATACAGCACCATGCCCAGGGAATCGCCGACCAGCAGGAAATCCACATGCGGGTCGAGGGCTTCGGCCATGGGCGCGGTATAGGCTGTCAGGCTGACGATGGGGTCCCCGCCCTTGCGATTGCGCAGGTCCGGAACGCCGATGCGCCTGCCCTGCGCCGGCGTGTTCGCTTGCGAAGCTGTGCTCATGGTCGCTGTCCCCCGACAGGATTTATGCCCGGCAGTTTCCGGGATTATCCTCGACTGGCCAGGCTCGGCCTCGGGTTGGCCCCCGAGTTCACCAAAGCGCCGGCACTGTTACGACCCGAACGCTAATTGTGCAGCGCACAAAAGGCAAGACCGTTCGTCCGCATTTGCGGCGTCCCGCCGCGCGGTTGATTTATAGTGGTAGCGCGGAAAAACAGGCGCGGGGCCAACGGGTGGGCCGGCCCCGCGTTGTTTCTCTATGGCGTTTACGTTGGCCTAGGCGTGGCGGCGAGCTTCGCTCGTGAAGAGCGCGCGGTAGACCGCCACGATCGCCCGCTTTGCGATGCGAAATGCGCGGACGGTCCCGTCATGCAGCGCTTCTGCGCGCAGACGGCTGGCTTCCTCGTAGATTTCGTTGATTGCCTGGGGTGTGAGTTCCACTGCGCGGCGCGCGGCGGCGTCGCGGTCGGTTGTGTCATTGTTGTCTGTGGTCATAGCTGACTCCGTTGTCGTATCTGATAACGGCGTCGCCTCCGTGCACCTGTGTATAAATATTGTTGCAGTGCACAAAACATAAATAGCAGGAAGAACAGACCCTTACAAGGTAATTTGTGCGACGCAATATTTCAAATTGACGGAAAAATGCTGCGCAATATATGCGCGGCAAACGGAGTGCCGATTTTAAATTCGCCCCAGAATGGTGACGCAGGCCACGGCCTCCTCGATGCCGTGGAACCCGCCGCCATTTTCCGCGATCGCGAATTTGGCGTCGGCCACTTGCCGCGCACCGGCCTCGCCGCGCAGCTGGGCCGTCAACTCGAACACCTGGGCGAGGCCCGTGGCGCCGACCGGGTGGCCCTTGGATTCGAGGCCGCCGGACGGGTTGACCGGAATCCGGCCGCCGATACTTGTGGCGCCGCTCTCGGTCAGCGCGCCCCCTTCTCCGAAGTCGCAGAAGCCGAGATTCTCGATCTGCTGGATCTCGGCGAATGCGGTCGCGTCGTGGACCTCGGCCACGTCCATGTCGTCGGGTCCCAGGCCGGCGCGTTCGTATGCGTCGCGGGCGGCCAGATGGGTGATGTGCCGGTCGAAGTCCTGGGGCTCGCGGTCGGAACCCGTGCGCAGGGCGGTGGCGTGGATTTTCACGGCGCGGGACCGGTCGAAACGGTCGAGCTCTTCCTCGCGGCAGATGATCGCTGCCGCCGCGCCATCGGAAATGGGCGAACACATGGGTAGGGTCAGCGGCCAGCTCACCTTACGGCCGGCCATGACCTCGTCGACGGTCATGGCTTCGCGGTACTGGGACAACGGATTGTGGGCCGAATGGGCGTGGTTCTTGGCGGCCACGGCGGCGAGTTGCGCCTGGGTGGTGCCGAAGGACTTCATGTGGAACTTGGCGAGCGCGGCGTAGACGTCCATGAACACGCTGCGCTGGCCGGTGTCTTCTTCGCCGTCCGGGTCGGCGACCCCCTGCCCCAGCGCCAGCAGGCGTTCGGTTGCCGCCGCGACGTCATGGACGTCCCAGCCGCCGTCGAATACGGAGAACATCTTCACCCGGTCCTCGTGGAACATCTTCTCCGCCCCGATCGCCAGCGCCACGCCGCCGCGCCCGGCCTGGAGCCAGGTGACGGCCATGTCCAGCGCCGTGGATGCGCTGGCGCAGGCGTTCTCGACATTGGTGACCGGAATCTCCTGGATGCCCATGTTGCGCAGCGCGATCTCGCCGGGGATCGACCCCTGCCCCTCGAGGATCGCCTGGGCGGCATTGGAGAACCATGCCGCCTCGACGTCCGCGACGTCTGCGCCCGCATCGGCCAGCGCGTCGGTGACGACCGCGCGGGTCATCTCCTTGATCGGGCGATCGAGATACCGGCCGAAGGGCGTCATGCCGACGCCGACGATGTAGATGTCGCTCATGGGGGCATCCTCGCTTTGGTTCCGGCTACCATAACGACCCCGCGCCCGTGCGCCCACAATGGCCGTCGGATGTCTCACGGAATGCGCCGCCACCGATACGACCGAAGCGGAAAATGGCCCGGAGGCTGTTCTGGCGCGGCATGACGGGGTATGTCTGGTCGGTATTGCGGGCGTACAATTCCGGCGCGAAAGGATATGCAAATGAGCCAAGCAAGCCATCAGCCCGAGCATCACTTCGTCCACCGGATCGGCTGGCTGCGCGCCGCCGTCCTCGGGGCCAATGACGGGATCGTCTCGACGGCGAGTCTGATCGTCGGCGTGGCCGCCGCCTCGGCCGACCGGGAGACCATCCTGATCGCCGGGATTGCGGGGCTGGTGGCCGGCGCGACGGCCATGGCGGCCGGCGAATATGTCTCCGTCAGTTCCCAGTCCGACACCGAGCGCGCGGATTTGGAGACCGAGCGGCAGGCGATTGAGGCGTCGCCGGAAACCGAGCGCGAAGAGCTTGCGCAAATCTATGTAGAGCGGGGCCTTGAACAGGACTTCGCGCGCGAAGTGGCCACCCAACTCATGGCCCATGATGCGCTCGGCGCCCATGCCCGCGACGAGCTGGGGATGCACGAAACCGGCGCTGCACGACCGATGCAGGCCGCGTGGACCTCCGCGGCGATGTTCTCCATCGGCGCGGGGCTGCCTTTGATCGCCGTCGCCCTGGCGCCGGTGAGTCAGGCCATTCCGGTGGTTGCCGTGGCATCGCTGGTGAGCCTGGCGCTTCTGGGTGCGGTGTCGTCGAAGGTCGGCGGTGCGCCGGTGGCGCGCGCGACGGCCCGCGTGACTTTGTGGGGCGCCTTCGCGATGGCACTCACGGCGGGTATCGGCAGCCTCGTGGGGGCGGCGATCTAGAAGGCCGTTCTTGTAAGAAAGATTATTTTCGACTATAGATAAATAATAGTTTCTATATGGAAAATAACTAACCTTGCACCAGAAAAAGCACGCGCGGATCGAAACACTCGCTGATGAGTTGGTGGACCTCTACGACTGCCCGTTCGGCGGCAAGCCCAGGGGTCGTTTTCGGGTGTCCATGAAGCTGTTGGGCAAGTATCTCGGCAAGCGCCGCCTCTGGCCCGAGGACATCGAGGCCGTCGCCCGCGCGCTCTACGAGCGCGGCTATGTGTCGATCGACATGGATAGTTATCTGGTGGTCCTGAGCCACAAGACATTCGCAAACTATCGCCGCGTGAACGAGGCCGCGCTGGAAAACCGGCCGGACGGGCCCGGCCATACCCTCGACGCGCGCGACCCCGCCCAGGGGTCCGCGTGAGCGATGTACCCAAGCGCCGGCGCAGCAAGCATGTCGACAAACCAAGGAAGTCGCCGGTTCTGCGGCTGCGGCTGGCGGACGAGATTCCCATCGTCGGATGGCGCGAGTGGGTCGGCCTCCCCGACCTCGGGATCGACCCCATCAAGGCCAAGATCGACAGCGGCGCGCGCACATCCGCCATTCATGCCTTTCGCGAGCGCGTAACCTTCGAGAAGGGCACCCCCCACGTCGCGTTCATGGTCCGGCCGGGCCAGCGCGGAAAGGTCGCCCCGGTCGAGTGTGTTGCCGAGATCCGCGACGAGCGCGTGATAAAGAGTTCCACCGGCCACAAGCAAGTGCGTTACGTGATTGAAACAGGTTTGTCCCTCGGTGGCCGCGTCTGGCCGATCGAATTGACCCTCGCAGACCGGGATCCCATGGGGTTCCGGATGTTGTTGGGGCGCCAGGCCATCCGGGGCCGTTGCCTGATCGACACGAGTCACTCCTACCTCGACGGCCGCAACTATGCGGACATCACCAGCAGCCGTCCCAGCAAAAGGAAAATACGATGAAACTCGCTCTGCTGTGCCGCAATGCCGATCTTTATTCCCATAAACGTCTGGTCGAGGCCGCGGAAGAGCGCGGTCACGACATCGATGTCATCGACCACCTGCGTTGCTATATCGACATCGCCTCGAGTGACCCCGAAATTCACTATCAGGGCGAATCCCTCAAAGGGTATGACGCGGTCATACCGCGAATCGGCGCGTCGGTGACCTTCTTCGGAACGGCGGTTTTGCGCCAGTTCGAGATGATGGACGTTTATCCGGTCAACGAATCCGTCGGGATATCGCGCTCCCGGGACAAGCTGCGCTCGATGCAGCTCCTGTCGCGCGAAGGCATTGGATTGCCGGTGACGGTGTTCGCCCATCGGACGTCCGATGCCGCAGAACTCCTCAAGCTGGCCGGCGGCGCGCCGGTGGTGATCAAGCTTCTGGAGGGCACCCAGGGGATCGGCGTGATCCTGGGCGAAACACCCCGTGCGGCGGAATCCATAATCCAGGCCTTCGGCGGCGTTCAGACCAACATCCTGGTGCAGCAGTTCGTCAAGGAAGCCAACGGCGAGGATATCCGTTGTCTTGTGGTCGGCGACAAGGTGGTCGCGGCCATGATCCGGCGCGGCAAGGAAGGCGATTTCCGCTCCAATCTGCATCGCGGCGGATCCGCCGAATCGATCAAGATCACGGCCAAGGAACGCGCCACGGCGGTCAAGTCCGCGCGTGCGATGGGCCTCAACGTGTGCGGCGTGGACATGCTGCGCTCAAATGACGGCCCTGTGGTCATGGAAGTGAACTCGTCACCGGGCCTTGAGGGGGTCGAGAACGCCACCGGGATCGACGTGGCCGGCAAGATCATCGAATTCATCGAGAAAAACGCGAAGCCCGGCCGGACTCAGACCCGCAGCACCCGGAAGCGGCGGAAGGCCTGATGGCAAAGGTCAAAAAAAGAAAACCGTTCGAAATCGGCGGGAAATCGGTTCGCGCCGGTGAGCGGATGACGGTCGATCTGCCGATGAGTGTACTCTCCAACCACTCGCCGATGGCCCTGCCGGTGCAGGTCATCCATGGTCGCCGGGATGGTCCGACGGCGTTTGTCAGCGCCGCGGTCCATGGCGACGAGATTATCGGTGTGGAGATCATCCGCCGGATCGCCCGCACCCCGGCGCTGCGGCGGTTGGCGGGAACGTTGCTGCTGGTGCCGATCGTGAACGCCTACGGATTCATCTCCCATAGTCGTTATTTGCCCGACCGGCGCGACCTCAACCGATCGTTCCCGGGCAGTCAGAAGGGTTCGCTGGCCAGCCAGCTCGCCCACCGGTTCCTGGACGATGTCGTGTTGCGCTGCGAATTCGGCATCGATCTGCATTCGGCAGCGGTGAATCGCGTGAATCTGCCCCAGATACGCATCAACACCAATGATGTGCGCTCGCGTGAGCTCGCCGGCGTGTTCGGCGCTCCGATCATCATCGAATCGCCCCAGCGTGACGGTTCCCTGCGCAAGGCCGGGAGCGACAAGGGCGTGCCGATCCTGGTCTATGAGGCAGGCGAGGCTTTGCGGTTCGACGAAATCGCCATACGCGTCGGGGTGAAGGGCGTTCTGCAGTGTCTGCAATATGCGGGCATGACGTCGTCACGGACCATCAAGAAAACGGTTATCGATTCGCCCATGGCGAGCGGCAGCCAGTGGCAGCGCGCGCCTGAGGGAGGCATCCTCCGGTCGCTGCGCAAGACCGGCGATTCTGTGTTGAAGAACGATGTTCTCGGCCTGATATCCGACCCCTTCGGCGACGTCGAGACGGAGGTGCGGTCGGCGCTTTCCGGCCTGATCATCGGCCGCACGAACCTGCCGGTGGTGAACCAGGGAGATGCGCTGTTTCATGTGGCCAGCGTGGCGGCGCCGAAGAAACTCGGCCAGGCCATCGACGCGCTCGAAGAGAATGTGATTTCTGACCCGATCTTCGACGAAGACGAGATCTTCTAGGGCGGCTCCGCGCGGTAATTTCAAAGCACTACTTTTGTGGCACTACCCTATTGTTTCCAGGGCTTTGCGCGAAAGTAGTGCCGACATGTTATCTCCATAATTCGGGTTGTCCAGCCCCAAACGGACGCGGTCTGCGGCGCCGAAATGGCCCCGCTCGAGGGTGTATTCTGGGCGCCGACGAAATTGCTGTTTCAGGACCCCTTTATCAGGGCATATCGGACGCGTACTTCGTGGTATTCTCGGACCGTTGCGCGCCGTCTGCGTTGGCACTACTTGTATGGCACTACCCGTTTGTCACCACGGGTTATGGAAAAGTAGTACCGCTACCTGTGGGGTCGTATTCGCGTGTGTTTCCCGCGGTTGGCGCCGACGCGTTTTCACGTGGTCGCGCAGCGGTATTCGCCCAATAGCGCGCGGCAACGGGATCAGGGCCTATTTCCGCGCCATCCAGTCGATCGCGGCTCGGGTCCAGACACTGCCGGGCATGCCCGCCCAGCCGGCGGTGAAGTGATCCTCGCCGGCCAGCGTGATCCGTTCCAGGTCGACGCCACGTGCGTCGAGTGCCGCCGCAAACGCATCGGCCTGCGCGACGAGGTGCGGAAAGTCGTTCTCACCGATTGCGAGGAGGAAGGGGAGCGCGGACGCCCCGATCCTGTGGATCGGGCTCGCGAGCCGTTCATTGCCCGGGCGGCCGAGGAATCTCGGCCGGTTCGAATAGCCGCCGGCAGGGGTCAGGTCATAACTCCCGGAGATCGGCATGCATCCGCGGATATCGCCCGGTGATAGACCAAACGCCCCGGTTTCGGTGGGCTCTGTGCCGGAAGACGTGACCGCGAGCAGGGCCGCCAGATGCCCGCCCGCCGAGTGCCCGGTCAGGAATATCCGGTCCGGGTCACCCCCGAGCTTCGCGGCGGCATCGCGCGCCTTGACGACCGCGGCACCGCAGTCGTCGGCACAGGCGGGGAAAATATCATCGGGCGCAAGGCGGTAGCCCGCGGTGACCAGGATGGCGCCGCTCTCGACCATGGCCGGCGCCATGTGGGACATGAACTCCTTGTAGGCATTCGTCCATCCGCCGCCGGGGAACGCGACGAGGATGGTCCCGTTCGGCCGGCGCGGCGCGAAGACCTCGATCCGTTGCAACCGCGAAGGGCCATAGGCGTGTTCCTCGCCGACGATCCCGAGGCCGCGCGCCAACAATTCGGCCTGATACTCATACATCCGTCCGTCAAGCGGTTCCTGAGGCGGGTAGGGCTCCAGGCGAGCGCCCTCGCCGGCCCGACTAGTCCCCGGCGCCATCGGTCACCAGCTGGCCGTTCTCGTCGAGCTGGATGCCCTTGCCTTTCGTGGCGTCGAGCAGGGATTGCGCCCAGGTCACCTGGCCGACATCGTCGGCCCCGAGCATGGCGATCAGGATCGAGGTCTTGTCGCCGATATTGCTGAATCCCCGCATGACACCCGGCGGTACGGCGATCACGTCGAGCGGGCCGAGCTCGACCTCCTGCCGGTCTTCGGTGCCCCAGAAGATCGACCAGCGCCCGTCGACCGGCACGAAGATTTCCCAGACCGGGTGGTCATGGAGGGCCGAACCCTTGCCGGGATCGGTGACGATATAGTTGAAGTTGACCCCCGCCGGCGCCGCAATCGCCGGGCTGGTGGATGGATCCTCGCCCGCCGCCGCGCCGATGACGTTCTTGACCTGTCGTTCGTATTCTGGAAGTGCCGTGTCGAGGAAGAACGCCGCGCTCGGGACAACATTTTCGTAGCGGGCGACGTATTTTTCCTCGATCTCGGCGCGTGTTGGGACCAATTCAGCCAAGTTATCCTCCTGGAATGGGAATGATGTCGATGATCTCGTGGGTCGAGCGACGAGGCCGCCGCGCGACGAAGCCCGCAATCGTATCCGTCGCGCGCCCGCACGTCCATGCATCACAAACGGAATTGTGCCGGCGATCCGACCCGGATGTCGCTGGAAATGCGGTTTCGAGACCGGAAAACGACGCGTTTCGGCGCCTTGCCGGTCAATTCCCGGGCACTACCCGGCGGTAGCTCAGGGCCTCGGCGATGTAGTACCACCCGATCGTCGGTTCCTGGGGTGTTTTATTGTCTACATCAAGATCCGCTAATGTTCGCGCCACCCGCAGCACACGATGATACCCCCGGGCGGAAAGTTTCAGTTTGTCGGCCGCCTGCGCCAGCAATTCCGCCCCCGCCGCGTCGGGTGTGGCCACGGCTTCGAGTAATTTTCCGTCAGCTTCCGCATTGGTGAGAACGCCCGTATCCCCATACCGCGCGGTCTGGACGGCGCGGGCCCGGTCGACCCGCGCGGCGACCTCCGCGCTACCCTCTGCGGGCGGCGGTAGGGCCAGATCCGCCGCGGAAACCGCCGGTACATCCACGAACAGATCGATCCGGTCAAGCAGCGGCCCGGAAAGCCGCGCCTGATAGTCCGTTGCGCAGCGCGGCGCCCGCGAGCAGGCCAGGCCCGGATCGTCCAGATGGCCGCAACGGCAGGGGTTCATGGCCGCGATCAGCTGAAAACGGGCCGGATAGGCGACGTGATGATTGGCCCGCGCGACCACCGCACGGCCGCTTTCCAGGGGCTGGCGCAGGGATTCCAGCGCCTGGCGACTGAATTCGGGCAGTTCATCGAGAAACAGCACTCCGCGATGGGCGAGGGACACCTCGCCGGGCTTGGCGCGCGCACCGCCGCCCACGAGAGCGGCGAGGGAGGCGGAGTGGTGGGGGTCACGGAACGGCCTTTCGGTCATCAACCCGCCCTCCGGCAACGCGCCCGAGATCGAATGGATCATGGAGACCTCGAGCGTTTCGGGGGGCGAAAGCGGCGGAAGGATGCCGGGCAGGCGCTGGGCGAGCATCGATTTGCCGGCCCCGGGCGGGCCCGAGAGCAGCAGGTTATGGCCCCCGGCGGCCGTGATTTCGAGGGCTCTTTTGGCGGATTCCTGGGCCTTGATATCGCGTAGGTCCGGGTATGACCGCGCCTGATCGAGTCGCCGCGTGACCGGCCGGGACAGCAATTGCGTACCCTTGAAGTGATTGACCAGCGCCAGCATGTCGGGAGCGGCCAGAATATCGATCTCTCCGGCCCAGGCCGCCTCGCCACCCTGGGCGGCAGGGCAGATCAGGCCGCGGTCACGGGCCGAGGCATCGATCGCGGCCGGGAGGACCCCGGCGACGGCCGCCAGGGCGCCGTCGAGGGCAAGTTCGCCCAAAGCGGTGTACGGCGCCAGAAGATCGCCCGAGACGACGTCCATGGCCGCCATGAGCCCCAGCGCGATGGGCAGATCGAAATGGCTGCCCTCCTTGGCCAGGTCGGCGGGTGCAAGATTGACCGTGATCCGCTTGGGGGGCAGGGATAGGCCCAGCGCCTGCAGGGCGGCCCGGACCCGCTCGCGGGATTCGCCCACCGCCTTGTCCGGCAGGCCGACGATGGTGAAGGCAGGCAGGCCGGTACCCATCTGCACCTGGACATCCACATCGACCACATCGACGCCCTGGAAGGCGACCGTACTGACATGCGCGACCATGATCTCATTATCCCCACCGGTTTGGACGCCGACTATAACGCCTCTTTCCGCAGGTCAGAACAAAAAATGAACAAAAACCGGCTTGAACAGCCGTATGCCGGTAGAGCCATACCGGGTATACGGTTAATTATAGCGTTGTTTTTACAGATATTTTTGGGGTTACTTTTGTAGTGCTGTCAATTTTCATAATTTCAATGACAATGCACAGTTCCGGTCCGCGTTTCCATGTGACAGCACTGCCCGGGCGGCGAACTTTTGCGGCAACCGCCGCCATGTTCGACGGTTTCCTTCCAGACTCCGGGCGGCGGTGTGCCATTGCCAATTGCGGGCGGGGAAACCCCGAGGATGGCTATCGCGGATATCGTGAAAAGTATGTGTCTCAACATCCGATACGCCCTAGAACCCGAACAGTTCGGCCGGATTGTCGACCAGGATCTTCTGCCGTTGTGCCTCATCGGGCTCCCAGTCGAGGAGCAGGTCGAGGAGGTCACCATCGTTGGGCATTTCCTCGAAATGGTCCGGGTGGGGCCAGTCCGAGCCCCACATCACCCGGTCTGGGTTGCGTTCGATGAGCGCCCTGGCGAATGGCACGGTATCGGAGTATGGGGGTCGGGGTTCCTGGGTAAACCGCATCGGGCCCGAGAGCTTGACCCAACAGCGCCCCGTGTCGATGCAGTCGAGAACGGTCCGAAAGCCAGGCGCATCGATGCCGAGTTCGGCGGGCTGCCAGCCCATATGGTCGATCACGAAATTGCCCGGCGTGGCCAGCATGGTGTCGCGCCAGGCCGCCGCCTCGTCGGGGCCGCGGAACCAGAATTGCGGGTGCCAGCCGAATTCGTGGGTGCGCGCGATGATGTCGGTATTGATCTCGGGGTTGGCGCGAAACGCAAACCGCGCGCCGACGACGCCGGCGTTGGTGAGGATTTCGAGCTCCCGGTCGGTGATGTCGGGGGCGGGCAGGGCGATGCCTCGCAGCCGCTCGGGTTCGCGTGACAGGGCGTGGAGCAGGTACTCATAGGTGTTGCCCTGGACGACCGAATGGACGATCACACCGCGTTCGATGCCGAGCGTTTCGTGCAGTTTGAGCATGTCGTCGAGGGTCGAATCCTCCACCAGCAGCGGCGCGTCCGGGTGATAGGGGAAGCGCTTGCCTGGGCCGTAGAGATGGAAATGTGTGTCCGTCGCACCGGGCGGCGTCTTGAGTTTGGGTGTCTTGGTGTCGCGACGCGGCGGCGGTGACTTCAGGCGTTCGGTCATAATCGAATTCTCCCCCTGTTTGACGTGATGCGATCACGATTGAATCTTTTCGCCTCCGGCGCAACAATACCCGTGAAAGTGCGTTCGCCAATGAGACGCCACCAACGGGGAGATGAAGATGAACGCTGTCGCGAAGATGCCGAAAACGGCCCGGGAACGCGGGAAGATTGCGCCAGCGAAACTCGCGCATATGGTGCTGCGTACTCAGGAGGGCCGCGTCGAGCTGGTCCTCGACTGGTACAAGAAGGTGCTGGAAGGCGAGGCCATGTACGAGAATCCGATGATTGGCTTCGTGACCTACGATACCGAGCATCACCGGGTTGCGGTGCTGGCGCTGCCGGGCGTGCAGGAGCATGTGGACAATGTTTGCGGCCTGCACCATGTCGCCTTCACCTACGAGAATCTCGGCGATCTGCTGACAACCTACAAGCGGCTGAAGGACGAGCATGACATCACGCCGGAATTCTGCATCAACCATGGCCCGACCACGTCGATGTATTATTTCGACCCGGACAAGAACCAGATCGAGCTGCAGGTCGACAACATTCCCGAGGAAAAATTCGGCGAGTATTTCGATTCGGGCGAGTTCACGGACAATCCGATCGGCATCAAGTTCGATCCCGATGAGCTCTCGGCGCGCCTCGCGGCGGGTGAACCCGAAGAGGTGCTGCTGAAGCGCCCCGACGGTGTACCGCCGGATCTGAGCGAGTTCCCTGTCAACTGACCGGCGTACCGCCGACCCACCCCAAGCCGGGCGCGTCGGAGCATGAACAATAAGGGCCTCGTCCTGCGGCACGCTCAGGATGAGGCCTTTTCACTTTCGTGGCCAAACCACCCGGCCGTGCCGGAGCGAACGAGATGCGCGGATCAAGTCCGCGCATGACGATTAATGTTGTCGGCTTCGTCTTGCTCGATTGTCATGCCGGGGCTCGACCCGGCCATCTCTGGCTGGGTCGTCTGGCGTTTGGTTTCCTGATTGCGCCTGTCAGTCCGCGATATCGATGCGGCGCTTCTCGATGGCGTCCCAGATCAGGGCCGACAGGTTGACCCCGTCGAACCGATCAATTTCCTGGATACCCGTGGGCGAGGTGACGTTGATTTCGGTCAGGTAGTCGCCGATCACGTCGATGCCGACGAAGATCAGCCCCTGCTCGCGCAGAGCGGGGCCGATGGCGGCGCAGATATCCTGCTCGCGTGATGTGAGTCCGATCTTCTCGGCCCGGCCGCCGACATGCATGTTGGACCGGGCCTCGCCCTCCGCAGGCACCCTGTTGATGGCGCCCACGGCCTCGCCGTCGACCAGAATAATGCGCTTGTCGCCCAGGCGCACCTCGGGCAGGTAGCGTTGGATGATGACCGGTTCGCGATGGATGCCGTCGAACATCTCGAGCAGGGAGTTCAGATTCTCGTCGTCGGGCTTGATGTGGAAGACCCCGGCGCCGCCATTGCCGTAGAGCGGCTTGACGATGATGTCCTGGTGCTCGGCGCGGAACGCGGCGATCTCCTCGCGCGACGAGGTGATCAGGGTCGGCGGCATGACGCCGTCGAAATGGGTGACGAACAGCTTCTCCGGCGCGTTGCGGACCGACACCGGGTCATTCACCACCAGGGTCTGGGGGTGGATATGCTCGAGGATGTGGGTGGCGGTGATGTAGGCCATGTCGAACGGCGGGTCCTGGCGCATCAGGACCACATCGACCCCGGCCAGATCGAGGGTCTCGGCGGCGCCGAAGCTGAAATGGTTACCGGCCTCGCGGCGTACCAGGAGCGGCCGCGCCTTGGCGACAGCGCGCCCGTCGCGCAGGGACAGATCCTCGGGCAAATAGTGATACAGGCCGTGCCCGCGGGTTTGGGCCTCGAGCGCCAGGGCGAAGGTGGAATCGCCTTCGATATCGATGGCGTCGATCGGATCCATCTGGATTGCTACGGCTAGGCTCATGGGGGTCGCGCTCCGGCGAGATGAATACGGGTGGCTGATCGCCGCTAATCTAAGTGTTTTCGCCCGTTTGGCAAACGCCGGGCCGGCCATTGCGGGCGGCTCAGTTCAGGCGGCCACGAATATCGCTGATGAGCTGGTCGACCCGGGCCCGGTCGGCGGGATTGGCGGTGAGGTCGCGGCAATGCCCGAAGGCGATCAGGGCGGCGCGCAGATTGCCGACATGAGTGTTGAGCAATCCGGCCTCGTGCCAGAGCGCCCCTTCGCCCGGGGCGAAGAGAAGCATGTCCTCGACGACCGCCAGCGCTTCGGTGAACTGCTGCGCCTTGAGAAGGCGGATCTTCCGGTTGTTCTGCAGGCGTATGAGAATGTCCCGGTTGCTGGCGGGCGCATAGTGTGCGGGGCTGAGTTCGGCATCGGATCCGAGGGTCGATTTGAGCATGGCGCGCAGCCCGGCTGCGTCGATCTCTTTGCCGCCGGCGAAGGGGTCGAGGATCAGGCGTGCAGGGCCGTCGTCGAGGCGGACGAGGAAATGACCGGGAAAGTTCAGCCCGCAAATATCCCAGCCGAGGGCGCGCCCGCTTTGGATGTAGAGGATTCCGAGAGCGATCGGCAGACCCTTTCGCCGGTCGATGACCCGCATCAGGTTGGCGTTCTGGAGATCGTCATAGGACTGGGCGTCGCCGATGTAGCCGAAACGCTCGTGCAGGACACCGGTCAGGGCGTTAAGTCTCGCTGCGAGGCTGTCGTCCGCACATTCTTTTTCCACGGCTGCCGCAACCTCGGCGAGGTGCGCGCGGTAACGGTCAGCCGAGACGCCGGGCCGCTCCCGCGCGGCCAGGGCGAGTGCTGCATCCGCAAGATCGATCCGGGCATCGTCGAGGCCGGCGAGGCCGCGCAGCAACCGGTCCGTGTCGCCGGCCACAGGGATGTCTACTGGCTCGCGGCCGGCTTGCCGCTCTCCGACGTTCCGCCGGGAGAGGCGATGCGGCGCGGGTCGTCGACCATGATCACATGGCTGATCACCCGTTTTACATTCGGGATGTCGCGCGCGATCCGAAACACCCGGTCGAGTTCGGCCCGGTCCTGGGCGACGCCGAGAAGATAGACCGTGCCGCCAATCGAGCGGGTGGAATAGTTGATGGAGTTCACTTCGCCGTCGAACAGCAGGTCGGCGTCAAGGCGCGCATTGATCAACGTGTCGTTGGTGAAGTCCTTGATGCCGCCGCCCTCGGCAATCTCGATCTCGTTGATCACCTCGCGCACCCCCTCGGGTTGCCAGGCCGCCCGGATCGCCTTGTCGGCCTGAGCCTGGTTCGGCAGGCGGCCGGACACGAGCACCCGGCCTTCGTAGATCTGCAATTCGAGCCGCTTGAAGGTGTCAAAATCCTCCGACACCCAGGCTTCGTTGATCTTGACCCGGATCAGCGTGTCATTCGCCGCGCCCTTGATCCCGCGCTCTTCGGAGGCGGCGACGCCGGCCGATGCGGCCCCGCCGACGACAACTCCGGCGGGGGTGCAGGCGACGAGCGCAAGAAGCCCCGCGACGAGTGCAACAGCCAGATGGCCGTTCTGCGATCGGCCCGCGCGCGGGTCTGTGCGGGGGGTCCGGGTATTGTCTGTCGACATGTCGAGCTCCTTGGCGCCGGTTGTTCGGGCGCCGGCTGCGGGGCGAAGGTTTTCAGGCGCGTGGCCACAGACTATTCGATTCGCCATGCGTCGGGGATATGGCGCGGCAGTTTACCGGGTGTGACCAGAATCGCGTCGAATCGAATTTGAAAATCAGAATAGGATGGGTTTGCGGCAAGAAAATGGTCGGTCGCGCGCGCGATGCGGGCGCGCTGGCGCTTGTCGATGGCATCGGCCGCGGTCTCGAGGGTGCTGCGCGCCTTGACCTCGACCGCAATCAAGAGCCGCGCGCGCCGCGCGACGATGTCGATCTCCCCGACGGGGCTTCGGTAGCGGCGCGCCAACAACCGGAATCCCTTGAGGCGCAGGAGAAGCGCGGCCCGGCGTTCGGCGCGATGGCCGCGTTGCTCGGCGGCCTGCCGGTGGTTTGTTGCAGTCACGGCCGGGCGCTCAACGATCGGCCCCGTCGCCGGTGATTTCGAGCGCCAGGCGGTAGATTTCCCGCCGCGGGTGGCCGGTGTCGGCAGCGACCCGGGCCACGGCGTCGCGCAGGCTGACCTCGCCGAGCGCATCGGTCAGGGCCGCGCGGAGGGTTTCGGTATCGATTTTCTGCGCCACGGGCGGGGCCACAATGATGACGATCTCGCCGCGCGGGGGGCCGGCTTGTGCATAGTGTTCAGCGAGTTCGGACAGGGTGCCGCGTCGGACTTCTTCGTGCAGCTTCGTGATCTCGCGCGCGATGGCGGCGGGGCGGTCACCGAGCGAGATGTGCAGGTCCGACAGGCTCGCCGTGAGGCGTTTTGCCGATTCGAAGAAGATGAGGCTTCCCGGGACGGCGGCCAGCTCGGCGTATCGCCGCCGCCGGGCGGCCTGGCGCGGGGGCGGGAAGCCGGCGAAGAAGAAGCCATCGGTCGGCAGACCCGACAGGACAAGTCCGGCGAGCGCGGCGCTCGCCCCGGGCAGCGTGTGAAGCGGAATATCGGCCTCGATGGCGGCCGCGACCAGCCGATAACCCGGGTCGGAAACAAGCGGCGTGCCGGCATCGGTCACGAGGGCCAGAGAATCGCCATTTTTCAGGCGTTCCATCAGGCCCGGCAACACGCGCCGCGCGTTGTGATCATTGTAGGCGAGGGCGGAGGTAGCGATGGCATATCGGGAGAGCAGCTTGCGGGTGACGCGGGTGTCCTCACAGATGATTGCGTCCGCGCCCGTGAGGACATCGAGAGCCCGCAGCGTAATATCGCCCAGATTTCCGATCGGCGTGGCGACAAGATGGAGGCCCGGTGCGGCCCGCGCCGTATCCGGCGCTTGTCCATGCCGGTCCGCGCGGTTAGGTTCGCGCGCGTCTGAATCCGTTTGGGATGTTTGAGGAAGGATTTTTCGTGCCACGACCGGTTGTCCTTCTGCGCCCCCGCGCACCTCTTTTTACCGGTTTTCGCCGGTATGCCGTATTCGCGGCGGCGGGCCTGTTGCTGGCCGCGTGCGCGCAATCCAACGTAGCGGCGCCACCGGCCGAAACGCAAGAAGCCACGCCGGCACCTGCGCCGTCCGCCGCCGCGCCGGCCGTGCCGCGGAACGTGACGCCGGTCCCGGTGACGCCGCCGCCGGCGGCAGTGGCACCCGACATCACGCGTGCGGCGCTGATCATTCCCCTGAGCGGCCCGGCCGCGGCGATCGGCCGGGATCTTGCGGATGCCGCACAGATGGCTCTGTTCGACTTTGCGGTCCCGAAATTCGAGCTGCGAATATACGATTCCGGCGGGAATGCCCAGACCGCGCGCACCGCTGCGGCGCGCGCCCAGGCCGAAGGCGCGCGCGTGATGCTGGGCCCGCTTTTCTCGGAGGCGGTTGCGGGTACATCGAGCGTCAGCCGCCCGGCCGGTATCCCCGTGTTCGCGTTCTCGAATGATCAGCTGATCGCCGGCAACGGGGTCTATGCGGCGGGATTTTCACCCGAGGCTCAGATCGATCGGGTTGTCGCCTTTGCCACGCGCCGCGGGTTGCGTCAGTTCGCGGCCCTGGTGCCCGATGACGGGTTCGGGGGCCGCATGTCGCGGATCCTCTCGGACGTTGTGGCCCGTCGCGGCGCCGGCGTGGCGGCGACCGCATTCTATCCCGGTGGGGTCGAGGCGCTGACCGAGACCGTCCGGATTCTGGCGCGCTATGACGAACGGGTCGAGGCGCTCAAGGCCGAGCGGCAACTTCTCGCCGAGCGGGACGATTCGTTTTCGAAACGTGCGCTCGAAAGGCTGTCGACGCGCGACACCCTGGGCGAAGTTGGCTTCGAGGCGCTGATGCTCCCGGCCGGGGGCGAGGAGGTACTCCAGATCGCCCCGCTGCTCGCCTTTTTCGATGTGGACCCGCAACAGGTCAAGCTGCTCGGCACATGGGTCTGGGACGACCCCGCGCTGGGCAAGGAGCCGGCGATGCTCGGCGCCTGGTTTGCCGCGCCGCCGCCCGGTGCGCGCGCGCGTTTCGTGGAGCGGTTCGCCGAATTGTTCGGGCGCAAACCGGACCGATTGTCGACACTGGCCTATGACGGTGTGGCGCTGGCGGCCGTGCTGGCGCGCGGCGATGTGCCCGAGCCCTATGGGCGCGCGCGGCTGGAAAACCCCGACGGGTTTGCCGGGGTGGACGGGATTTTCCGCCTGCGGGACAACGGCGCGGTTGAGCGTGGACTGGCGGTGCTGGAAGTGCGCCGCGACGCGCCGCAGGAGATCGACCCGGCGCCGACCAGCTTTGCACCGCCGGTTACGAACTAGGCGTTAGCGACGGTTTCTGCCGGGGCGGTTCACGAGTTCAGAAGCGCGTCGACGACCGCATTCAGGCGCTGACGCCCGGCCGGGGTTGCGTTGAACCCGTCATCGCGCCAGTCCAGATAGCCAGCGCCGACAAGGCGTTCGACCGCCGCCGGGGCGAAGATTTCATCCGGGCGCGCGCCGATTCGTTGGGCGAATTCACCCGCGTCGATGCCAGCCGTCAGACGCAGCCCCATCATCACCAGTTCGCCGATTCGGGTATCACGCGGTAGTACCGCATTTTCCCGGGTGGCATGGCCATCCTTGAGCACCTGTTTTAGCCAGATTTCCGGGGCGCGGTGTTGCCGGGTGGCGCGAATTTCCCCGTCGATTGTGATGCGGCCATGGGCGCCAGGCCCTACCCCGAGATAGTCCCGGTAGTGCCAATATGTGAGGTTGTGGCGCGATTCCTGGCCCGGCGCGGCATGGTTCGAGATTTCATAGGAAGGCAGGCCCGCGGCGGCCAGCACGTCCTGGGTCTGCTCGAACATGATGGCGCCGTCGGCCTCGTCGGGCAGTTGCAGATCGCCGCGCGCCTGGGCAAGAAAGAAGGGGGTCCCGGCCTCGATGGTGAGCTGATAGACCGAAATATGCCCGCGCGTGAGCGCCAATGCGCCCTCGAGCTCGCGCATCCAGCCCTCCGGCGTCTGGCCCGGGCGGGCATAGATCAGGTCGAACGAGAAGCGCGCGAAGATGTCGGCGGCGCTCGCGATCGCCGCGCGAGCATCGGCCACCGCGTGGGTGCGGCCGAGTGCGGACAAGGCCGCGTCGTCCAGCGCCTGGACCCCGAGGCTGAGGCGGTTGACGCCGGCATCGGCGAAGCCGGCGAGAGACGCCAGTTCGGCGGAGGTCGGGTTGGCCTCCAGGGTGATCTCGATGTCCCGGTCGGGCGCGAACAGCTCCCGGGCCCGGGCGATGACCGCGCGCGCCGTCTCCGGCGGCATCAGGGACGGCGTGCCGCCCCCGAAGAATATGCTGGTCAGCCGTCGCCCCGGCACGCGGGCGGCATAATGTTCGAGCTCGCGCAGCAGCCCGTCGCGCCATGCGCCCTGGTCGATGGTGTCGCGGACATGACTGTTGAAGTCGCAATAGGGGCAGAGCGAGAGGCAGAACGGCCAGTGCACATAAAGCGCAATATCACCCGCGCTGTCGTTCATCAGGCCGGTGCGAAGCAGGCGTCGATAAGGGCGCGGAAAGCAATCGCCCGGTGCGATATCGCGTGTTTGGCGTCCGGGTCCATCTCGGCGAAGGTCTCGGTGGCGCCCTGCGGCAAGAAAACCGGATCATAGCCGAAGCCCCGGTCGCCGCGCGGCGGCCAGGTCAGGCTGCCGTCGACCCTGCCTTCGAAGACCTCGACATGCCCGTCGGGCCAGGCCAGTGCGAGCGCGCAGGTAAACCAGGCGAGATCGTCGGCGGCGTCAACGCTCGCCTCGTGCAGCTGTTCCATGGCCCAGTCGAAATCCCGCACCCCGTCCGCGCGCTCGGCAAACCGGGCGGCATGGATGCCCGGGGCACCCCCCAACGCCGCGACGGAAAACCCGGAATCATCGGCCAATGCCGCTTGCCCGCTGCCGTCGGCCGATGCGCGGGCCTTGAGGATGGCATTTTCCGCGAAGGTGCTGCCGGTCTCCTCGGGTTCGGGAAGGCCAAGTTCGCCGGCGCTCTGCACCGTCACCTCGAACGGCTTGAGCAGATCCGCGATTTCACGGACCTTGCCGGCGTTGTGGCTGGCGATTACCAGCCGGGTGTCATTGAAGCGACGGGACATGATGCGCGGGCCTTTTTTTAGGACAACGCCTATTTGATTCCGAGGGCCTTGCGTTGATGGGCGAACAATTCCTCGGTGCCGTCTCGGGCCAGGTCGAGCAGCCGGATGAACTGCGCGCGCGAGAAGGGGCGCTCCTCGGCGGTGCCCTGAATTTCGACGATCTGGCCACGCTCGGTCAGCACGAAGTTGGAATCGGCCTGGGCATTGGAATCTTCCGGATAGTCGAGATCGAGCACGGCGGTGTCCTGATACAGGCCGCAAGACACGGCGGCGACAAGCTCGCGCACCGGGTTCTCGGCGATGGCGCCGGACTTGACCAGGCCCTGGCAGGCAATGTGCAGTGCCACACAGGCGCCGGTGATGGAGGCTGTCCGGGTCCCGCCGTCGGCCTGCAGGACGTCGCAGTCGAGCCTGATCTGGCGTTCGCCGAGCATCTCCATGTCGGTGACCGCGCGCAGGGAGCGTCCGATCAGGCGCTGGATTTCCTGGGTGCGGCCGGATTGCTTGCCACGTGCGGCCTCGCGGCCCGTGCGGGTGTGGGTCGAGCGGGGCAGCATACCGTATTCCGCCGTGACCCAGCCCTCGCCGCTGCCGCGCATCCAGGGCGGCACGCGCTCCTCGATGCTGGCGGCGCAGAGCACATGGGTGTTGCCGAACATTGCCAGGCAGGACCCTTCCGCATATTTGGCGGCGCCGGGTTTGAGGCGCACCTTGCGCATTTCGGCGGGTGCGCGCCGGGACGGGCGGATCGAGGATTTGGGCATCGGGGTTCCAGTGCGGCTAGGGTCGGTTGTGAGGCGGCGACGTTAGTCTTTGCGGTGGGGTTGCGTCCAGACGCGGAATCACGTGGCGGCCCGACGTTGATCTCCTGTCGCCGTCGTTCTTGATTAGGCGCCGGGGCGTGCCTAAGTTCTGCGGACCTGACGACCGTCGATTCCGGTCGCGCAAAAGCGGATATTCAACGTCGATGAGCCGGGCGATCCCACAGCTCAACCAGCGCAGCTCCGAAGTTCTTCGGCAGATCATCGACGCCTATCTGGAAACGGGTGAGGCGGTCGGATCGCGCACCCTGTCGCGCAATCTGGGGATGGAGCTGTCACCGGCGACGATCCGCAATGTGATGGCCGACCTTCAGGATTCCGGCCTGCTGTTCTCGCCGCATGCATCGGCGGGGCGTATTCCGACCGAGGCAGGCCTGCGCCTGTTCGTTGACGGGCTGCTCGAGGTCGGGCACCTGACCGAGGCGGAACGCCAGACGATCGAGGCGCAATGCGCCGCCGAAGGCCGCAGTGTGCAGCAGACGCTGTCGGAGGCCACCCGCGTGCTTTCGGGCCTGAGCAACTGTGCCGGGCTCGTCGTGGCGCCGAAGAGTGATTCGGCCTTGCGCCACATCGAGTTCGTCTCGCTGGCGCCGGGCCGGGCGCTGGTGGTCCTGGTGACGGAAGACGGCAGCGTCGAGAACCGGGTCATCGAGATGCCGAACGACATGCCGGCGTCGGCCATGGTCGAGGCCTCGAATTTCCTGTCTGCGCGCATGGTCGGCAAGACCATTGAGGAGGCCCAGGGGCAAATCGCGGCGGAACTGGAGCTTCATCGCCGCGACCTGGATGTGGTGACCCAGAAGCTTGTCGAGGCCGGGATGGCGACCGCCACCGGCGACGGTGCCGAGGCCGCCCTGATCGTGAGCGGCGCGGAACGCCTGCTCGACGACGTGCAGGCCGTCGAGGACCTGGCCCATGTGCGCAGCCTTTATGATGCGCTGGAGACGAAGGAATCCTGGATCAAGCTCCTGGACATGGCGCGGGGCGGTGAGGGCGTACAGATCTTCATCGGGGCGGAGAGCGACCTGTTCTCGCTCGCCGGATGTTCGGTCGTCGTCGCGCCCTATCACAACAGCGAGCAACAAATCGTCGGGGCGGTCGGCGTGATCGGCCCGACCCGGATCAACTATGCCCGGATCATTCCCGTGGTGGACTACACGGCGCAGATCGTCGGCCGGCTGGTCGGATAAGCGCGACAATCCCCTGGTTTCGAATTACAACGACCGGCACGCACGCTGGAAAGAAAGCGAACAGATGAGCGAAGAAAACGAAAACGGTACCCCCGAGAGCCCGGAGACCGGCGCCCCTGCGAATGACGCGGCACCCGCGGCGCCCGGCGAGGCGGAGGCGGCCGAGCCGTCGCCGACCGACGCGGACGGCAACCGCTGGGGCGGCGGCAAGCATGCCGCGCGCATCGTCGAGCTCGAGGGCGAGGTGTCGCAGCTGCGTGACCAGTTGTTGCGCGCTATGGCCGAGACCGAGAATGTGCGCAAGCGCGCCGAACGCCAGATCGAGGACGCGCACCGCTATGCGGTGACCGGGTTCGCGCGGGACATCCTGTCCATCGGCGACAACCTGGAACGCGCGCTGTTCGCGGTGCCCGAGGAGCGGCGTGGTGAGCATGAGCTGCTGCAGACCCTGCTTGAAGGTGTAATCGCGGTGCAGAATGATTTCCAGGGCGCACTTGCGGCGCACAAGATCGAACGCCTCGACCCGACGGGCGAACCGTTCGACCCCAACCTGCATGAGGCCATGTACGAAGTGCCGGACAGCGACTTGCCCAATGGCAGCGTCGCCCAGGTGATGCAGGCGGGCTACAGGCTGCACGACCGGCTGCTGCGCCCCGCCCGGGTCGGGGTCGCGAAATCGGCGGCCCCGCCGGCGGCCGCGCCGGCACCCGAAGCGGCACCCGACCCGAACGCCGAACCCGGTTCCTGATTATTTCTGCGCGGTGATCGTGGGGTCGGCCGCCGTCAGCGTGCGGATGTAGGCCGTCGCCAGGCCCTGTTTTTGCGCGGCACCGTAATGCTGCAGGGCGACCGCCGCGAGGTCGAAGGCGCCATACATCTCGTGGGCGAGGATCGCGATTTTCAGCACGGCGTCCGGGTTTTCATGTACCAGACGCGGGAAATCGGTCGTGTCGCGGAAGTACAGTGCGTTGCTCCAGATGACTTGTGCGAAGCCGCGGTTGGGATTGGCGTCCTTGATCAGCGGGCGGAACGGTCGCGATCCCACGCCGACCATCGTGTGGAACGCGAACCCGTGTGCCCGCAGGAATGTATCCACATCGGCGAACAGCGGCTGGTCCTTGTAGATCGGCAGGAAGGCGACCTCGACTTGGATCGCAACGGTGTCGGCGAGCGCCGATGTGGCGGCCCCGAGCGCCATGAGTTCGGCGCCCTGGATGTCCAGTTTCAGGAAATCCATCGGCCGCACATCGGCGATATCGTCGAGGCGGACCGTGTCGACCGGGATTTCCTCGGCCGTCTCGCACAACTCCCAAAGGCTGTGGAATTGCTGCATCACCTTCGGGTCGGGTGCAAACAGGGACGACGTCATCGGTACCGCACCCACATAGAGCGTGTGGGCCGCGCCGTCGCCGAGCGCGTGGGGCAGGTAGTCCGTGTTGGGCCGGCCCGCCGCGGTGAGTTTCCTGTACTCGTCGGCATTGGGCTCGAATCCCACGAGGCGGGCAGCCCCGGATTCGACCAGACGTGCCCAGGGCTCGCCTTCGCCGACATCCATCGCCCCGACATCGACGATCTTCAGCGGCGGTAACATGACGCCCTGTTTGTCGAGGAAATCGAGGATGTCGACCGGATGGGCGGGGGGTGTCGCGGGAGCGTTCATGCCGGGAGATTCTCTTTCGGGGCGGTTACCGTCGCGAGGCCCAGAATCGCGGCGTTCGGGTCGTGGGTCTTGTGGGCCTGTCTGGCCTTTTCGGGCCGGCTCACCGCGTAGCAGTAAACACAACCATGGGGGCAGGTCTCATAGGCGCCAATATCCCGGGATTCGGCGCACAGGCAGCCGGGTCTTGCGGCTCTGTTCGCCGGCGGTGTGCGGGCGCTCACGGGCGGGTGGCCCAAAAATGCGGCGACCGCATCGAGGCGTGCCGAGTCGATGCATCGGGCCGGTTCGTGATCGATTTCGAGGGCAGGCTGCGCGCAGACCGTGAGGTTGAGGCCGTTTTGTCCGGCGATATCGCGAAGCTGTGCGAGCAATTCCCGTCTTGCCGCGTCGTCGGGCTCGGCCCAGCTATTTCCGGTTTCAACCGCCGCGCGGTCGAGGTTGCGCCGGGTCTTGCGGTAAATCTGGGCAAAACTGACGACGACCTCGTCAAGATGGCCCGCGAGCGCGCCGGCGATGCGGGTGAAATTGTCGATGTGCCAGGCGGCCGGGGTCGCGTCGGTTATCACCACCGGATCATAGCGCCAGACCGCCGCGCGTGATCCATAAACATCTGAAATAAAACGAAGATTGTCGATGGCCGCGTCCGGCGCCACAACCGCACGTTCGAGCGCGCGGGGATAGCCCGTGACCGTGTATTGGACGACGAAGGGGCGGGTTTGTGCGGTTCGTGCGAGTTCCGCGAGAAACGGTTTGGCATTTCGGGTCCAGAACACGAAGCCGCTGCAATCGGCGTCACGCAATGAAACCCGGAAGGTTTTGCCGTTCCACACGTTACGCACATCGCACGACCCAGCCATGCGTCGGGCCCGGAACCAGTCGCCGTAGAAGGCCGGAATATCGGTCTTGTAGCTCGCGGAGATGATCGTCATGGCGTGTCGGGGCAAATATCGCGGTCGGAAACCTGAAAAACGCCACAGCCTAGCGGTTGCACACGGGTTGCGCCCTCCCTATATGTGCGTCGAACAATACAGGGCTCGTGATGTGGGCCCACCCATTTGAAATACAGGGGCCTGTGCCGGTGCCGTTTGGGCCGGGCAGGTCTGCTGAAAAGTGAGGAACTCATGGCGAAAGTAATCGGTATCGATCTCGGGACCACCAACTCCTGCGTGGCTGTCATGGACGGCGGCACGGGCAAGGTGATCGAAAATTCCGAAGGCGCGCGCACGACGCCGTCGATGGTGGCGTTCTCCGACGATTCGGAACGCCTTGTCGGCCAGGCCGCGAAGCGCCAGGCGGTGACCAACCCTGAAAACACGATCTTTGCCGTCAAGCGGCTGATCGGTCGCCGGTTCGACGACCCGCTGACGGAGAAGGACAAGAGCCTGGTCCCCTACGAAATTGTCGAGGGCGAGAATGGCGATGCCTGGGTCGGCGCGAGCGGTGAGAAATACAGCCCGTCGGAGATCAGCGCCTTCATCCTTCAGAAGATGAAGGAAACGGCCGAGACCTATCTGGGCGAGACAGTGGAGCAGGCCGTCATCACGGTGCCGGCCTATTTCAATGATTCCCAGCGTCAGGCGACCAAGGACGCGGGCAAAATAGCCGGCCTCGAAGTGCTGCGCATCATCAACGAGCCGACCGCGGCGGCGCTGGCCTATGGTCTCGAGAAGAAGGAAGCGGGCACCATCGCGGTCTATGACCTCGGCGGCGGCACCTTTGATATTTCGATTCTCGAAATCGGCGACGGCGTCTTCGAAGTGAAGTCGACGAACGGCGACACGTTCCTGGGCGGCGAGGATTTCGACGCGCGGATCATGGAGTATCTCGCCGACGAATTCAAAAAGGAGCAGAGCATCGATCTGCGCGAGGACAAGCTCGCCCTGCAGCGCCTCAAGGAAGCCGCCGAGAAGGCGAAGATCGAGCTGTCCGCCTCCACCCAGACCGAGGTCAACCTGCCGTTCATCACGGCGGACCAGGCCGGGCCGAAGCATCTCAACATCAAGCTGACCCGGGCGAAGCTCGAGGCGCTGGTCGAGGATCTGGTCGACCGGACCGTCGATCCCTGTGCCGCCGCGCTGAAAGACGCCGGTCTGAAGTCGAGCGAGATCGACGAGGTCATCCTGGTCGGCGGCATGACCCGCATGCCGAAGATCCAGGAGACGGTGAAGAACTTCTTCGGCCGCGACCCCCATCGCGGGGTGAACCCCGACGAGGTCGTCGCCATCGGCGCGGCCATCCAGGCGGGCGTACTCGCCGGTGACGTGAAGGACGTGCTGCTGCTCGACGTGACGCCGCTGTCGCTCGGCATCGAGACCCTGGGCGGTGTCTTCACCCGCCTGATCGATCGCAACACGACGATCCCGACGAAAAAGAGCCAGGTGTTCTCGACCGCCGAGGACAGCCAGCAGGCCGTGACGATCCGCGTGTTCCAGGGCGAACGCGAGATGGCTGCCGACAACAAGGTGCTGGGCCAGTTCGACCTGGTGGGTATTCCCAGCGCGCCGCGCGGTGTGCCGCAGATCGAGGTGACTTTCGACATCGACGCGAACGGCATCGTCAATGTGTCGGCCAAGGACAAGGGCACGGGCAAGGAACAGCAGATCCGCATCCAGGCATCGGGCGGTCTGTCCGACGATGACATCGACCGCATGGTCAAGGACGCCGAGGAGCATGCCGCGGACGACAAGGTGCGGCGCGAGACGGTCGAGGCCCGGAACCAGGCCGAGACCCTCGTTCACCAGACCGAGAAGAGCCTCGAAGAGCATGGTGATAAGGTCGAGGCCGAGGTCAAGGCGGAGATCGAAGGCGATGTGGCGGCACTCAAGGAGGCGCTCGAGGGCGAGGATGGCGAGTTGATCCAGACCAAGCTCGAGGCCTTGGTGACATCGTCGATGAAGCTCGGCGAGGCGATCTACAAGGCCGAGCAGGAGAGCTCGGACGAGGCCGCGGCCGACGCCGCCGGAGCGGAAGCGGGTCCGGATGGCGAAGGCCCGGATGGCCCGGATGAGACCATCGTCGATGCCGACTTCGAAGAAGTCGACGATGAAGACGACGACGACCGCAAGGATCAGTCGTCCGCCTCGTAACCGGGGCCTGGAGGGGTTCGAACCCGGGGCCGGCGCCGAAACGCCGGCCGCCGGCGGGTTCGTCCCTCTTCATTCGGTGTAGGGGTGGGGAACGTCCATGGCTGATAAAGATTTGTACGAAACACTGGGTGTAGACCGCGGCGCGGATGCCGCGGCGCTCAAGAGCGCCTATCGCAAGCTCGCCAAGGAGCTGCACCCGGACCGCAACCCCGACAATGCGGACGCCGAGCGCCAGTTCAAGGAAATCAATCAGGCCTATGACATCCTGAAGGATGACGACAAGCGCGCCGCCTATGACCGCTACGGGCATGAGGCGTTCGAAGGCGGTGCGGGTGCCGGACAAGGCGGCGGCGGGTTCGATTTCTCGGGCGGCGGTTTCGCGGACATCTTCGATGAAATGTTCGGCATGGGCGGCCGCGGCGGGCGTCGGCAGGCCAGCACCCGCGGCTCCGACCTGCGATACAATCTCGACGTCAGTCTTGAGGATGCCTTCGCCGGCAAGCAAACCCGGGTCAGGGTGAATGCCTCGGCAGCGTGCGATTCGTGCCACGGTTCGGGCGCGGCTGGCGGGGCCGAGCCGGTCACCTGCCCGTCCTGTCAGGGCGCGGGGAAAGTGCGGGCGCAGCAGGGCTTCTTCACCGTCGAGCGCACCTGTCCGACCTGCCATGGTGCGGGCCGGATGGTCGACAACCCGTGCGGCTCCTGCGGTGGTGCGGGGCGCATGAACAAGGAGAAAACCCTGTCGGTCAACGTGCCGGCGGGGATCGAGGATGGCACCCGGATCCGCGTCGCGGGCGAGGGCGAGGCGGGGCTGCGCGGTGGGCCGCCGGGCGATCTGTATATTTTCGTTACCATCCGGCCGCATCGGTTTTTCCGGCGCGACGGGGCCGACATCCAGTGCCGGGTGCCAATCCCGATGACGACGGCATCGCTGGGCGGCTCGATCGAGGTGCCGACGATTGATGGCGCACGCGCACGGGTGAACATTCCCGCCGGCACCCAGACCGGCCAGCAATTCCGGCTCCGCTCGAAGGGCATGTCGGTCCTGCGGGCGAATTCGCGCGGTGATATGTATGTGCAGGCGCAGATCGAGACGCCGGTCAACCTGACCAAGGAGCAGCGCGACCTGCTCAAGAAATTCTCGGATGCGGGCGGCGGGTCCACAAAACACAGCCCCGAATCCGAAGGCTTTTTCACCAAGGTGAAAGAGTTCTGGGACGACCTGAAGGACTAGCGCTTTTGCGCCGGGGTGCGTTTACCCGGGCGCGTGAAATGCTATGGTCGCCGCCGTTCCGGCATGCCGCCGGTTGAGGGTGGATGAAGATGGTCGATCAACGGAAAATTGGCATTGTCGGCGCCGGCGGGCGCATGGGCCAGATGCTCGTGCGCGTCGTGGCGGAAACCGACGGCTGCGTGCTCGCCGGCGCGAGCGAAGTGGCCGGCTCGACGCATCTCGGGGCCGACCCGGGCCTGCTGGCGGGTGTCGGCGAGAGCGGTGTCGCGATCACCGATGACGCGGCGGCCGTTTTTGCCAGTGTCGATGCCGTGATTGATTTCACGGTCCCCGCGGCGACCGCCGCCCATGCCGCCATGTCAGCCGAGGCGGGCTGTGCGTTGATCGCCGGTACGACCGGCCTGGAGGCAGCGCATCGCGCCGCGCTCGACGCGGCGGCCGCAAAGGTTCCGGTCGTCTGGGCATCGAACATGTCGAGCGGGGTTAACCTCCTGTTCGCGATCACCGAGCAGGTGGCACGTGCGCTCGATCCTGACTTCGACATCGAGATCGTCGAGATGCATCACAAGCACAAGGTCGATGCCCCGTCCGGCACGGCGTTGAGCCTCGGCGAGGCGGCGGCGCGCGGACGCGGCGTCGATTTCGACACGGAGAAAGTGCTTTCGCGCGAGGGCATCACCGGGGAGCGCCAGCGCGGGAATATCGGTTTCGCCACCTTGCGCGGCGGTGATGTCGTGGGCGAGCACAGCGTCGTGTTCGCGGCCGCGGGGGAGCGCATCGAGCTGACCCACCGGGCGACCGACCGGGGGATTTTCGCGCGTGGTGCCGTCCGCGCGGCGAACTGGACCGGTGGGCAGAAGCCGGGTCTCTACTCGATGATGGATGTACTGGGGCTGGGCGGCGGCTAGGCGTTCCGGGACGCGCGCAGTTTTCCGAGGGCGTCGCGCAGTGCATTCGCCAGATCGCCACGTTCTTCGGGCGTCAGGAAGCCCCCGACCGACAGTGACCGCCCATGGCTCGCGAGCCGTAATTCATTGTCACCCCCGGGGCGCGGTGAAAGTTCCACGGACAACCAGTGGGGCGGTGCGAATTTATGCTCATGCGCCTGTCCCGACGGGCGCACGCGGGCGACCGTCATGGCCTCGGGGGTGAGGCACAGATGCTCGAACCGCCGTCCGTCGCGTGCATTGGCGCGAAAGGCCCACGCGAACAGCAGAATTTCACAGCCGAAGAAGGGCAGCACCGGCCAGGCACCCTGGGCGGCGAAGAACAGGCCGACCAGGCTCAGCATCCCGGCCAGCCCGAACAGCAGATACCGGACCCCCTGGGGGCTCAGGCTGCGGTGCGGGGTGAGCACGGCATCGAAGATCGGCTCCGAACGGACATGATCCATGGCCGAAGTCTAGGCTGCGGGAAGGGACACGAAAAGATACGCTTTGTCGCAGTCGCCGCTTTGTGATCGGCCTGGTTATTGTTCCGCGTTCTGTGGCTGCCCCGCGACCGGAAACAGGGTAATTTCCCATCATGCCTTGCATGATCGACGATGAGATTTTATGGCCCGCATGACCAAAGACGAGATCGAGGAGTTTTTCGCCCGCCTGTCGGCCGCGAATCCTCATCCGACCACCGAGCTTGAATACACCAATGTGTACACCCTGCTGGTTGCCGTCGTGATGTCGGCCCAGGCGACGGATGTCGGGGTGAACAAGGCGACGGCCGAATTGTTCAAAACCGTCGATACGCCGGCGAAAATGGTGGCGCTGGGCGAAGACGCGCTGATCGGCCACATCCGCACGATCGGCCTGTTCCGGAACAAGGCGAAGAACGTGATCGCGCTGAGCGAACGGTTGCTGGCCGAGCATGATGGCGAGGTCCCGGCGGACCGGGCAGCGCTGGAGGCGCTGCCGGGTGTGGGCCGGAAGACGGCGAATGTTGTCCTCAACACGGCCTTCGGCGAGCCGACAATGGCCGTGGATACGCATATCTTCCGGCTGTCGAACCGCACGGGCCTGGCGCCGGGCAAGGATGTCCGCAAGGTTGAGGATGGGTTGATGAAGCGGGTGCCGGAACACTATCTGCGTCACGCCCACCACTGGCTGATCCTGCACGGCCGCTATGTGTGCAAGGCGCGCAAGCCCGACTGTATGTCGTGTGCGGTTGAGGATCTGTGCCGCTACAAGGCGAAGGTCACCGCCTAGAGTTCGGCGCCTTCAGGCGGCCGCGTATCCGGCCGGTTTCATCCGCTTTTCGTGAAGCGCGCCAGACAGTCGTCGGCTTCGTCGCCGACGATCTGGCCGTCGGGTGTGCGCGCCTCGATATGGGTTGCCTGGCGGTCCGCGCTGCCGGCGCGGCGCGGGTAGGCGAAGACATGCAGGATACAGGCCGCGTTGTGGTAAATCCGGACCTCGCCATCGCCTTCGCGCCGGATCAGTTCGGGGGTCCCGATCCGCGCATCGATCTGCGCGGTCGCAAGCCCGATCAAATCCGATATCCGGGGTGCCGGTGCCGATGGTGCCTGACGCGCCGGTGCGACCCCGGTAGCCCCGGGTGCCGTGCGGGCGGGTGGCGGCGCGGTTGTGGTTTGTCGCTCTGCAGGCGCAGGTGCGAATGCGTCGGCGCAAGCGGTGAGCGCAAGCATGGCCGCCAGCATGAATGCGCCGCGAAAAACCATGAACTCAGGCCGAGAAGACGAAAATCGTTACCAGGAATGTGATGCCGGCCGCGGACAGAACGGCCACACGGGACGGTCCGTCCGTGGTCTGCGTGCTGCTTGTGCTGCCGGCGAGCCTAGCGATGTATCGAAACATCGCCATCGACTTCTCCTCCGTTTTCGATCTCGAGGCGCCCGTAGGACACCGTGCCGGTCACTTTTCCCGACGCGGTGATGCGCAGCGCGCGCGCCACGTCGAGGTCGCCGTCGAACCGCCCGCTAATGATCGCGGTCTCGACCTTGGCACTGCCGTCGAACCGGCCGCCGCGGGAGACTTCCAGCGCGCGGGCGCTATCGAGTTTTGCTTCGATCCGTCCTTCGACGATCAAGGAATCACATTCGGTGATGTCGCCCTTGAGCGAAATGTCGCGCCCGACCGTCAGGGTTTTGGTCTCCGATACGCGGCGGGGCTCGTTGTCGTCTGTCCGCTCGAGATGGTCCCCGAAATTGGGAATATCGGTTGCCCGCGCCGGTTGGCGGTCGAGGAAACTCAGATCGAGTTCCGGTCGCGGTTCGGTGTTACCGGCCTTGTTCTTGCCTGCATCCTCGCCGGTGTCTTCGGCATCTGCGCTCATGGTTGCCCCCTGTTTGGACCCCAGAATCGTCAAACGGGTCTGGGATTCGAAGCCCACACCCGAGATTATTGCGACTCTCAATTGCTTGGATAGCGCATTTATATTAAAATGTCCACAATGTTGTTTAATGCGCTGTTATACAACGATATTAACAGAATCATGGTCTCGGGTTGCTTCGAAAACGTGCAACATCATGGCCGTTCCGAACAAAGGCAGTATCAAGTTCACGACCGGGATCGAGACGACCACCGCCAACATCAGGCCGGACATGAAGATCGGGGTGCGCTTTCTGAGCCGGTAGTCGCGCAGTTGTGTGGGGTCCATGCGACGGAACCCGACCATTTCCAGATACTCGCGGCCGAGCAGGTGGCCGTTCACCGCCCAGCCGGCAATGAAGTAGATCGGCGGGAAGAAGATCAACACCAGCAGCAGCAGATTGAAGACGATCAGCAGCCCGCCGAATTTGAGGCCGATGATCACCGCCTCCACGATCGACTGATTGCGGGGCGGTGCGAGATGCGGATAGTGGCGGGCCTCGACGGCCCGGCAGATGGTCTCGATGTAAAGACTTGCGTAGATACCCAGGAATGCGGGCAGCAGCAGAATAACGAGGACGAAGACGGCGATGGAGCCAAGCCAGTCCACGGCGGTCTCGAGCCAGCCGCCGACGAACGGTACGTTGCCGATCAACTGGGTGCTCGACAGGAGCCAGGACAGGCCGCCCCACAGGAGCATGGCGGTGATGATGCTGAGGCCGATCGACTGCCAGAGAACCGCGCGCATGCGCGGGTCGCTGAAGTCGCCGAGTGCCTTGAAGAATGCTGAAATCATGGTGCTTTGTCATAACGTCTCGGGTTCGTGAACACCATTCGAAAAGCGCCAAATCCACCGCGCCGGCGGATTGCGTGAGCCTCTGGCGTCGCTATACTCGCGCGCTTCATCCCAGATCTATCCCGCCGCCAAGTCTGGCCAGGAGTTCCCATGACCGAATCCCATCCCGCCGAAGGCGCGCTTGATGTTGTCTGCGTCGGCAACGCGATTGTCGATGTACTGGCCCAGGCCGACGATGCCGTGATCGAGGCGCACGGCATGGTAAAAGGCACCATGGCCCTTATAGATGCCGGTCAGGCCGAGGCACTGTATGCGGCGATGCCGGAGGGGATCGAGACCTCGGGCGGATCCGCCGGCAACACGGCGGCCGGACTCGCTTCTTTGGGGGCGGACTGCGCGTTTATCGGCAAGGTTCGCGATGACCAGCTCGGGGATATCTTCGCCCATGACATCCGCGCGGTGGGCGCGGAGTTCAATACCCCGGCGGCGACCGACGGCCCGCCGACCGCGCGTTGCCTGATCCTGATCACGCCGGATGCCCAGCGCACCATGAACACGTTTCTCGGCGCGAGCGTCAACCTGGATCCTGATGATATCGACGGTGACATGATTGCGCGCGCCCAGGTGACCTATCTGGAGGGCTATCTCTGGGACCGGGACGAGGCCAAGGCGGCTTTCCTGAAGGCTGCCGCGCTCGCCGCCGCGAACGAGCGGCTGGTCGCGCTCAGCCTGTCGGATCCGTTTTGTGTCGACCGGCATCGGGATTCATTTCGCGGCTTCATACGAGACCATGTCGATGTCCTGTTCGCGAATGAAGACGAGATCATGTCGCTCTATCAGGTCGGAAGCTTCGACGATGCACTCCAGCATGTCCGGGAAGACTGCCGCATTGCCGCGCTGACGCGGTCGGAGAAGGGTGTCGTGGTCGTGTCGGGTGACGAGGTGCATGTGGTCGATGCCGTGCCGGTGGCGCAGGTTGTCGATACGACGGGTGCCGGGGATCAGTTTGCCGCGGGCTTCCTGTTCGGCCTGACTCAGGGGCGCGATCTGGCCACTTGCGCGCGGATTGGCGCGATCACGGCGGCGGAGGTGATCGATCATGTCGGGCCGCGACCGCGGGTCAGTCTCGCGGAACTGGTGACGGCGCGCCTCGCCGGATAGGGTGGCGGGGCAAAGAACGAGGATCTTTCGGACATGAGCCTGCTCGCGATCAAGGCGGTCGCCATTCTGGTCATCCTGTTGACCGCGCTCCTCGGCAGTTTTGCGGCCGTGCGGACCAAGCAATCCCGCCATGCCGACCGGCTTTTCGCGCTGGGATCATTGTTCGGCGCGGGTGTTTTTCTGGGTGCCGGTCTGATCCATGTATTGCCGGACTCGGTCGACCTGTTTGCGCGCCTTTATCCCGAACTCGACTATCCGGCCCCGTTCGGCATCGCCGCCCTGGGCCTGATCGCGGTGCTTGCCGTGGACCGGCTGGGCCACCGGCTGCAGGCGCGAACGCATGGCAAAATGTCCGACGCGGGCGGCACCTCGGCGATGATCCTGCTCGTCGTCCTGTCGTTTCATTCGATTCTCGCGGGCGCTGCGTTGGGCGCGGAGGATTCGGCGGCGAACTCGATCATATTGTTGCTGGCGGTCGTGGCCCACAAGGGAAGCGCGGCCTTCGCGCTGACGTCGGGCTTGCTGCGGACGCCCGCCGGGGATTCAGCGTCCGCGCGTTCGGTCTGGGGCCTTCTCGTCGTGTTCGCGTTGATGACGCCGCTGGGGATTTTACTCGGGACCGGTTTGCAGGAAATCCTCGACGGGGATGCGGCCAGGGTCAGCGAGGCGCTGTTCGATGCTTTCGCGGCGGCGACATTCGTCTATGTGGCGACCCTGGAGATTATCGGGCCGGAGTTCCGGGAGAATGACCGGAGCGGGGCCAAGCTCGGGGCGCTGACGGCGGGTCTCGCGGTCATGGCACTGGTCGCACTCTGGCTGTAGCGGCCGCCTAGTTTCGCGCGCCGGGTTCGAACCAGAGCGTTTCCAGCCTGAGCCCGTAGACGGGTACCGTCGCCGGGCGCCGGATACGCGTCCAGTAGGCGATGCGCTGGCCCGCATCGTGATAGAGCGGCATCACATAGTGATTCCACATCAGGATCCGATCAAGCGCGCGCGCCGCGGCGACCAGTTCTGCCCGGTCGCGCGCCGCACCCAGGGCCGCGATCATGGCGTCGACGGCCGGGTCCGAAACGCCGGCCCAGTTGCGCCCGCCGGGTTGTCGGGCCGTTTGCGCGCTCCAGTAGTTTTGCTGCTCGTTGCCCGGCGACAGGGTCACGCCCCAGAAGCCGAAGACCATGTCGAAATCATAGGAATCGATCAGTCCCTGGAACTGAGCGGATTCGACCAGCCGGACGGATGTCGCGATTCCGAGGCGCTTCAGGTTGCGCCCATAGGCGAGCGCGATGCGCTCGTTGGATGGCCGGCGGATGGTGATTTCGATCCGGAAGGGGTTGCCGTCGCCGTCGACGCGGGTGTCGTTTTCTATTCGCCATCCGGCCGCCGCGAGAAGCTCGGCCGCGCGTTTCAGGTTCGCCCGGGGGCGGCCCGAACCGTCGGTGACCGGCGGCACGTAGGGTGGTCCGAACACCGTATCGGGGACCTTGCCCCGCCAGGGTTCGAGCAACGCCAGCTCCGGCCCCCGGGGCGGGGCGGTCGGCGCCATGTCGGACCCGGAAAACATGCTCCGGGTGCGGGTATAGCCGTCATGAAGCAGCGTCTTGTTGAGCCACTCGAAATCGAAGGCCAGGGTCAGCGCCTCGCGCACCCGGATGTCGGCGAACTTGTCGCGCCGCAGGTTGAACGCCAGCGCACTCAGCCCCGACGGGGTGCCGGTGTGCAGCACGTCCAGTTCGACCGCGCCGGTCTGCGCGGCGGGAATGTCATACTGGGTGGCCCAGCGCGCGGCGTCGCCCTCGAAGCGGAAATCATAGTTGCCGGCCTTGAAGGCCTCGAGCGCAATGGCGGCATCACGGAAATAATCGAACCGGATATCGTCGAAATTATACTGCCCCCGGTTTACCGCCAGTTCCGCACCCCAGTAGTTAGGGTTGCGCCGGAACGACAGACCCCGGCCCGGATCGACGGCGGCAATCGTGTAGGGCCCGCTCGCCAGGGGCGGCTCCAATGTGGTCGCGTCGAAGGTGCGGCCCGCCCACCAGTTCTTCGACAGGATCGGCATGAAGCCGGCGATGAGCAACGGCAACTCCCGGTCGGAGTTGTCGACGAAGGTGAAGCGGACGCGCCGGGGGCCGGTTTCCGCGGCCGTGACCACGCGCGCCCAGGTCGCCCGCGCATTCGGGCTGCCCTTGGCCTTGAGGGTCTCCCAGCTGAAGATGACATCGTCGACCGTGACCGGGGCGCCGTCGGAGAAGCGCGCTTCTGCGCGCAGCGTAAACTCCACCCAGGCGCGGTCGGGCGGTGTCTCGATGGTCTCGGCGAGAAGTCCGTAGAGGGAGAAGGGTTCGTCGCGGCTGCGTTTCGCCAGGGTCTCGAAATATATTCCGAAACCGTGATGCAGGCCGGCCGCCGGTTTGCCGCGAATGATGTAGGGGTTGAGGGAATCGAAGCTGCCGATGGCATGCAGACGCAAGCTGCCACCCCTGGGCGCGTCCGGGTTCACATAGTCGAAATGGGCGAAATCGGCGGCATATTTCGTCGTACCCAGCATGGCGATGGCGCTTTCGGGCGCGGCGGCGGCATGGCCGTTTGCGGCGAGCGTCCCGGTCAGCAAGAAGAGCGCGGCGGCGAATCTGCGGCACGGGGAGGGGCGGAATTGGCGCATGGCTCAAGCGATCTTTACTGGGGTGTTGATACGACACCCCAAATATACTGCGGGACATGAGTCGAAATTACGACCGAACCGAAAACAGACGTGATGGGGTGGCGAGATGCTGATCGGCGTGCCGCGTGAAATCAAGAATCGTGAGTACCGGGTGGGCCTGACGCCGGCGTCGGTGCGTGACCTGGTGCATCACGGGCATCAGGTGATGGTTGAGTCCGCAGCGGGGCTGGGTGCGAACTTCGCCGACGAAGACTATATGGCGGCGGGGGCGCAGATCGCGCCGGACGCGGCCGCGGTGTTCGGCGCGGCGGAGATGATCGTCAAGGTGAAGGAACCCCAGCATGAGGAATTCGGCCTGCTGCGTGAGGGCCAGATCCTGTTCACCTACCTGCACCTCGCCGCCGAGCGAGACGTAACCCAGGCCCTGATCGACGCGGGCGCGGTGGCCATCGCCTATGAAACGGTGACAGACCGGCATGGCGGGCTGCCGCTGCTGGCGCCGATGAGCGAGGTGGCCGGCCGCATGTCGATCCAGGTCGGCGCGCATTATCTCGAAAAGGAAGCGGGCGGACGTGGGGTCTTGATGGGCGGTGTACCCGGTGTCGAGGCAGCCGATGTGCTGGTCATCGGCGGCGGCGTATCGGGCACCAACGCGGTGCGCATGGCGATGGGCATGGAGGCGAAGGTGACGGTGCTCGACCGGTCCCTCGACCGGTTGCGCGAACTCGACATGCAGTTCGGCCCCACCCTCAACACGATCTATTCGACGGTCGATGCGGTCGAGCGCTTCGCGCTGAATGCCGACCTGGTGATCGGTGCGGTCCTGGTGCCGGGAGCCGCGGCGCCGAAGCTGCTGACGGCCGACACGGTGCGGGGTATGCGCCGGGGCGCGGTCGTCGTCGATATCGCGATCGACCAGGGCGGTTGTTTCGAGACCTCGCGGCCCACCACCCATGACGCGCCGACCTATATCGTGGATGAGGTGGTGCATTACTGCGTGACGAATATGCCCGCCGCGGTGGCGCGTTCGTCGACGGCGGCGTTGAACAACGCGACCCTGCCCTATGTGCTGGCGCTGGCGGACAAGGGGTTCTCCCGGGCGCTGCGCGACGATGCGGGACTTCGCGGCGGCCTGAGCGTGGCAAGTGGGGCGGTGACCCATCGTGCCGTCGCCGACGCGCTGGCCCTGCCGCTCACCGATGCGGAAGAGATTCTTGTCTAGGCGTATTCGTTCTTGAGATCGAGGGCGTAGCCCGCGGACCGCACCGTCCGGATCAGGTCATCCGTGCCGGGCAGGTTCATCGCCTTGCGCAGTCGCCGGATATGCACATCGACCGTGCGCGGCTCGATATAGGCGTCGTGGCCCCAGACCGAATCGAGCAACTGCTCGCGCGAGAAGACGCGGCCGGGATGCTCCATCATGAACCGCAGCAGCCGGAATTCCGTGGGCCCCAGATCAACCGGCGCATCGGCGCGGCTGACCCGGTGGGTCGTCAGGTCCATGGCGATGTCGCCATAGGTCAGCTGATCCTTGTCGAAGGCCGGCCGGGTGCGGCGCAGGACGGCGCGCACGCGTGCGATCAGCTCGCTCGGCGAGAAGGGTTTGACCACATAATCGTCGGCCCCGGCGTCGAGCCCGCGAATGCGGTCGTCTTCCTCGCCGCGCGCGGTGAGAATGATGATCGGCAGGTCGCGGGTTTCGGGGTTGCGCCGGATGCGGCGACAAATCTCGATGCCCGACACATAGGGCAGCATCCAGTCGAGCAGCACCAGGTCGGGTTTGTGTTCCTCGACCGCCAGCATGGCTTCGTCGCCGTCACGGGCGATTTGTGCCTGGAAACCGGCCTTCTCCAGATTGTAGGAGAGAAGCTCGACGAGCGGCGGCTCGTCTTCGACAATCAGGACGCTGGGTTGCAGGTTGTTCACGGGGTTCCTTGCCTGGCGCGACGTTTGGGGGGCGATCAGCTGGGCTCGACGACGGTCACGCTCGCCTCGTCCGCCTTCGGGCGATCCTCATCGAGCGCGCGGCCTTCGACCTGGTAATGGATCAGTTCGGCTATGTTCGTTGCCAGGTCGCCGATCCGCTCGATGTTGCGTGCCACGAACAGCAGGTGGGTGCATGCCGTGATGTTGCGCGCATCCTCCATCATGTAGGTGAGAAGTTCGCGGAACAGGCTGTCGTACATATCGTCGACTTCCTTGTCCCGGACCCAGACCTCGCGCGCCATCGCGACGTCATTGTTCGAGAAGGCGTCAAGCACGTCCTTGATCATCTCGCGCACCAGGCGACCCATGCGCGGGATGGTGAAAAGCGGTTTGACCGGCGGCATCTGATTGAGCGCGATGGTGCGCTTGGCCACATTCTTCGAATAGTCGCCGATCCGCTCGACAATGGGCGCGACCTTCAGCGCGGTCACGATGTGGCGCAGATCGGTCGCCATGGGCTGGCGCAGGGCCAGGAGCCGAATGGCCAGCTCATCGACTTCCACATGGAGTTGATCGATCCGGCGATCATTCTCGATGGCCGATTCTGCTAGCGAGGAATCGCGTTTTTGCAGGGCCTCGATGGAATTCTCGAGCTGGGATTCGGCGAGACCGCCCATGCGGCTGAGAAGGTCGCTCAGCCGGCTGAGCTCCTCGTCGAAGGACGTCACGATATGGTCGGTGCTCATCAGATGCGCTCCGTTTGAAGGCCGGGGCCGGACTAGCCGAACCGCCCCGTGATGTAGTCCTGGGTGCGTTCGTCTGCCGGATTGGTGAAGATCATTTCGGTGGCACCAGACTCGACGAGATAGCCGAGATGGAAGAAAGCGGTGCGTTGGCTGACCCGGGCTGCCTGTTGCATTGAATGGGTCACGATCACGATCGTGTAGTTCTGGCGCAGCTCGTCCATCAGTTCCTCGATACGCGCGGTGGCGATCGGATCGAGCGCCGAGCAGGGCTCGTCCATCAGGATGACATCGGGGTTCACGGCGATCGCACGGGCGATACACAGGCGCTGTTGCTGGCCGCCCGACAGGCCCGTCCCGGGCTCGCCCAGGCGGTCCTTGACCTCGTTCCACAGGCCGGCGCGCTGCAGGCTCGACTCGACGAGATCATCGAGGTCGGCCTTGCCCTGGGCCATGCCGTGGATCCGCGGGCCATAGGCGACATTCTCGTAGATCGATTTCGGAAACGGATTGGGTTTCTGAAAGACCATGCCCACCCGGGCGCGCAGCTGCACGACATCGATGGCCGGGTCGTAAATGTCCTGATCGTCGATCGCGATGTCGCCGGTCACGCGGCAGATCGGGATGGTGTCGTTCATACGGTTGATGCAGCGCAGGAAGGTGGATTTGCCGCAGCCCGAAGGCCCGATCAGCGCGGTGACCTGGTTCTCCAGAACGTCGAGCGAGACACCGAACAGCGCCTGTTTCTCCGCATAGAAAACGTCGACTTTGTCCGCCTTCACCTTTGTGGGGGCGGGCGTCGGTTCGATTTCGGGCGCCCCCGCTTCGATTACTTCGCTCATTCCAATTACGCCTTCTTCGCCCGACTGTGGTTTGCCTTCAACATGAAACGCCTCGGTCATACTACCACCGCCTTTCGAATTTCCGCCGCAGAAGTACGGCGGCGAGGTTCATCAGAATCAGGAAGGCCAGCAGCACCATGATCGCGGCCGATGTGCGTTCGACAAAGGCGCGCTCGGGGGCATCGGCCCAGAGAAAAACCTGGACGGGCAACACCGTCGCCGCATCGGTGAAGCCGCGCGGGATATCGACGATGAATGCGACCATGCCGATCATGAGCAACGGCGCGGTCTCACCCAGCGCACGGGCCATACCGATGATCGTGCCGGTCAGGATGCCCGGCATCGCCAGGGGTAGGACATGGTGCGAGACCGTCTGCAGGGGCGATGCGCCGACACCCAACGCGGCTTCGCGGATGGAGGGCGGCACGGATTGCAACGCCGCGCGCCCGGCGATGATCACGGTCGGCAGGGTCATCAGGGCCAGCACGAGGCCGCCGACAAGCGGTGCGGAGCGGGGCAGCCCGAAGAAATTCAGGAACACGGCCAAACCGAGCAGACCGAAGACGATCGACGGCACCGCAGCCAGGTTGTTGATGTTCACCTCGATCAGGTCGGTCCAGCGGTTTTTCGGCGCGAACTCTTCGAGATAGACCGCAGACATCACGCCGATCGGGAAGGAAAGAATGAGGGTCACGAAAAGCGTGAGCATGGTGCCGACAACCGCACCCCAGACACCGGCCTGTTCGGGCTCGCGGCTGTCGCCGGCGGTAAAGAAAGTGGTGTTGAAGGATCGCCGGGTACGGTTGTCTTCGCCGAGTGTGTCGAACCAGCCGATCTGCGCGTCATTTACCCGGCGGTCGCCTTCGGGCACGTCGCGTGAAATGGACCCCTTGTTCAGCTGGTCGATGTCCGCCGAGGATTTGAACCAGATGGTCTGCGTCGTGCCGATCAACGTGGGGTCGGCCTCCACGATTTTCCGGAGTGTGAAATCGGAGCCGGTGGAGACAAGCTTGTAGAGCGCGCGCAGGTTCCGCCGGCCCGAGACGTCGGGGAACTGGCTGCGCATTGCGTCGCGCACGATCTTGCGGTAGTTGCCCTTGGCGAGTGCGGCGGGCTCACGAGTGCCGTCAGGGTCGATCAGCGACGGGTCCAGGCTCACGTCCAGCGCGATCTCTGTCTGGGTGAATGCGCTCGATCCGGCCGAGACGATCGAACCCAAAAGGATGGTGAGCATGGCCAGCGCGGCAAAGATGGCGGCAATGCCATACAGCCTGAATCGCGCTTCGGCCCGATAGCGTTTGCGCAAATGGGCGTCCGAGAAATCGGGCTTCCGGGTGATCGGCCGTTCGGCGGTGAAATCAGTCATATTCTTCCCGATACTTTCGCACCACGCGCAGGGCGACGATATTGAGCGCCAGGGTGACCAGGAACAGCACCAGTCCCAGGGCGAATGCGGCCAGGGTCTTGGCGCTGTCGAACTCCTGGTCGCCGACCAGCAGGGTCACGATCTGGACCGTGACCGTCGTGACGGCTTCGAGCGGGTTGGCTGTGAGATTGGCGGACAGGCCGGCGGCCATGACCACGATCATCGTCTCGCCGATGGCGCGGCTGACGGCGAGCAGGACCGCGCCGACAATGCCATGCAGCGACGCCGGCAGGATGACCTGGCGGATGGTCTCCGATTGTGTCGCGCCCAGGGCATAGGAGCCGTCGCGCAGGGATTGGGGCACGGCGTTGATCACGTCGTCCGACAGGGACGACACGAACGGGATGATCATCACGCCCATCACCAGACCTGCGGCAAGTGCGCTCTCCGAGGCCACCGAAAGGCCGATGGATTCGCCCGCGCCGCGAAACAGCGGCCCGACGGTCAGGGCGGCGAAGAAGCCGTAGACCACCGTGGGGATGCCGGCGAGAATTTCGAGCGCCGGCTTGACCAGGGACCGGGTGGTCGGGCTCGCATATTCGGCCATGTAGATGGCCGCCATCAGCCCGATGGGTACGGCCACGATCATGGCAATGACGGTAATCAACAATGTGCCGGCGAAGACGGGGACTGCGCCGAACGCGCCGGATCCGCCGACCTGATCGGCGCGCAGGGCCGTCTGCGGGCTCCAGCTCAAGCCGAACAGGAATTCCAGCGGATTGACCTGCCCGAAGAAGCGGATAGATTCGAAAATCAGGGAAAGAATGATCCCGATGGTCGTCAGGATGGCGATGACCGAGGCGATGAGCAGAAGCGCCCGGACGATCCGCTCGACCTGTGGGCGGGCGTGCAGGGCGGGCTGGATGGCCTTGAGTCCGAAGAAGAGACCGCCGCTGGCCAGCAGGATCGCCGCCCCGGTCATGAGCGTAAAACCGAGTTGTTGGAATTCGCCATAGCGCGCGGCGGCCGCCTGGACCATCGGACTCGGCGTCCGGCTCGTGATGTCGCCGGTCGCGAGGTTCCGAATATCGCTGAGGAGAAGGCTTATCTGGCCCTCGGACATGCCTGAAATGCTGTCGGCCAGGCTGGACAGGACCATGCGCTCGACGAAATCGGTCTGCAGCATCAGCCACAGTGCGACGACAATTAACGCCGGCAGCCCGCACCAGAGTGCGACATAAGCACCGTGATAGGACGGCAGCGAGTGGAGGTTTTCGGCGCTGCCGCGGACGCTCGAAAGCGCCTTGCGGCGACCATATTGATAGGCAAATGCACTAAGGCCGAGCAGCACAACGATGAGAATAAGGGCGTTCATGGTCCGGCGTACTGCTGTGTGGCTGGGCTGTCGGGCTGTTTGAAGAAAGGCCACCGGCGCCCGAAGGCCGCCGGTGGGGCTGGCTTGGGAAGCTTACATGGACAGGGGCTGGAGGCCCTGCGCCTGCTTTGCCATCGCGGCCCGGTCGGTGTCGGGAAGCGGAATCAGGCCCTTGTCGATCAGGTAACCGTCAGGACCCCAGGCATTCTCACTGGTGAATTCCGTGACGAACTCCTTGATGCCGGGGATGACGCCCACATGCTGCTGCTTCACATAGAAGAAGAGCGAGCGCGAGACGGGGTAGTTGCCGGCGGCAATTTCCTCGAATTCCGGCACGGTGCCGTTGACCGAGGCGCCCTTGAGCTTGTCGGCATTCTGGTCGAGGAAACTGAACCCGAAGATGCCGAACGCCGCCGGGTTGGCTTCGAGCTTCTGGACGATCAAGTTGTCGTTCTCGCCCGCTTCGATGAAGACGCCGTCTTCACGCACGGCGTGGCAGGCCTTTTTCTTGAGGCCGAGATCGGCGGCACCAGCCAGCGTCTTGCAACCGCCTTCCATGGCAATTTCGACGAAGGCATCGCGCGTGCCGCTCGTCGGCGGCGGGCCAAGCACTTCGATTTTCTGGGCCGGAAGCGACGGGTCGATGTCGGACCACATCTTGTGGGGATTTGCGACCAGCTTGCCGTCCTGAGGGATTTCCGCGGCGAGGGCCAGGAAAACCTGCTCCAGGGAGAGGCTCATGTCCGGGCCGCTCTTGGCGTTGGCAATCACGATGCCGTCGAAGCCGACTTTGACTTCCGTGATGTCGATGCCGTTTGTCGTGCAGGCCGCGAACTCGGACTTCTTCATGCGGCGTGACGCGTTGGTCATGTCGGGGTGACCTTCGCCGACGCCGGAGCAGAACAGCTTCATGCCGCCGCCGGTACCCGTGCTTTCAACGACCGGAGTCTTGAAGCTGGAGGATTTACCGAACTGCTCGGCGACCGCCGTGGAGAACGGGAAGACGGTGGATGAGCCGACGATGCGAATTTGGTCGCGGGCTTCGGCGGCGCCGACCATGCCCACGGTGATCGCGGCTGCGAGGGTCAAAGTTTTGATTTTCACGGATGCCTCTCCTGAGGGTGGTGCGTGGTTGGAGTTGTTTCATGCGCCCGGCGGGGTCATCCCGATCTCGTTCGCAGGCGTGAACTTATGGCCGCTGCAAGATGGGTGTATGACAGTTGTGTTTCAGTTTCATGACACGGTCGGCGGCAGCGGATAACCGGCCCGTCGAGGTCCTGAAGGCGCGGCGCGTCGTGGGTGGCGGCGTCAGACCGTTGCGTCGGTATCGTGTCTAATCTGCAGGGTCACGGTAAAGGTGCTGCCCACGCCGGGTTCGCTCTGAATGGTCAGTTCGCCGCGATGCCGGTTGGCGATGTGCTTGACGATGGCGAGACCGAGTCCAGTGCCGCCGAGTTCGCGCGAGCGCGCCGTATCGACCCGGTAAAACCGCTCGGTGAGGCGCGAGATGTGCTCACGCGAAATGCCGTCGCCCTGATCGACGATCGACACGCTGACGACGTCGTTACGGACTGTCGCTTCCACCCGCACCGTGCTGCCGGCGCGCCCGTATTTGATGGCGTTCTCGATCAGGTTCTGGAAGAGCTGGGTAAGTTCGTCCGCCTGGCCCACCACGGGCTCGGTGAGCGCGCCGAGCACCAGTTCGATTTTTACATCGCGCGCACGCGATTGCGGGGCCAGAAGATCGGTGACGGTCGCGATCGTTTGCCTGAGGTTCACGGTGTCGTTCGGCGGCGTGTGCTCGTTCATCTCGATGCGCGAAAGGGAAAGCAGGTCGTTGACGATCCGGGTCATGCGGGTCGATTGGGTTTCCATCAGATCGAGAAAGCGCGCCTGAGCCTCGGGGTCGTCCTTCGCCGGCCCGCGCAGGGTTTCTATGAAACCGACGAGCGAGGTGAGCGGGGTACGCAATTCGTGGCTGACATTGGCCACGAAGTCCGCGCGCATCTGTTCGCCGCGGCGCAACGCCGTGACGTCGCGCATCAGAATCAGCGCGCGCGCATCGTTATTGCTGGTGGATTCGCTGCGGATCGGCTCGACGCGCGCCTCGAAGGATTGGTCACCCCGGTCTGTGAAGGTGAATTCCACGGTGCGTGTGGACATGCCATCCAGGACCTCGGCGACGGCCTCGAGAATGCCGGGTTGCCGGATGACGGCGGAAAGATCCCGCCCCGCGAGGTCGATGACGCCATGCCGGCCTTCGAGGAGCGCTCGCGCGGCGGCGTTCGCATAGACCAGCCGTGCCTGGGCGTCGAGCGTGACGAGGGGGTTGGGCAATGCATCGAAAAGATCCTGGGCGGCCCGGAGGCCATCGCTCAGTTGTTTGCGGTCGCGCGCCCAGCTGCGCTCGAGACGGAACAACGTGGCGGCCATATCTCCCGCCGGCCCGAAACCGTCCGGCAACCTGGCCGGGGTCTCCGTTTCGGCGGGCTGGTTGACCAACAAATCCATGCGCCTTGTGATTCGTCGCAGACGACCCAAAGGCCGGAAGGCGACCACGGCCACACCAATGACAATCAGGCCCGCGCCGATAATCGCGACGCCGCGCGACAGGAGGTCCAGCTGTGCCAGAGCCACCAGCACGATGCAGCCCGGGGCACCGAATATGAGTGCCGCGGCAATCAGATATTTGGCCTTGGGTGTCATGGATTGGTCTTGCCGAAAAGTCTGTGAACGTGTTCGCGCCTACCGAGCACGCAATTGACGCGAGGCGGCCCGGCAATTCCCTATGACGTTATTCCGCCGCCTTTTTCGGGGAAGATTTGCGCGCGGGTTTTGATTTCGCATTTGTTTCGCGGCGGATGGATTCGTAAGCGCCGAACGCCGAGGCGGTCACAAGTTCGTTCACGGTCGCATTCATGTGTACGATCTCGACCTGTTTCTCGAGGCCCATCAGCATCGGACCAAGCACGGTCCCATCGTCCGCCGATTGCATCAGGCGCGAGGCGATATGCGCGGAGTGAAGCCCGGGCATGATCAGCACATTGGCGGGGCCGGTCAGGCGGCTGAACGGGTAGTAGCGCTCGCGCAATGTGGAATCGAGCGCGATGTCGGGGGTCATCTCGCCCTCATATTCGAAATCCGCATCGCCGCGTTCGTCGAGCACCCGGACGGCTTCGCGCGAACGCTCGGTCAGATCGACCGGCGGGTTGCCGAAGTTCGAATAACTCAGGAACGCGACTCGCGGCTCGCTGCCCATCTGCCGGGCCTTGGCCGCCGCCTGGGTCGCGATGTCCGCCATGACTTCCGGGTCGGGCCGCTCGTGGACGGAGGTGTCGGCGATGAACAATGTGCGGTGGCGCAAGACATGCATCGACAGGCCGAAAATCTGTTCGCCCGGCACGGAATCGAAGACCCGGCGGACATCGTTGAAACAAGTGTAGAAGCGCCGCGACAGGCCGGTCACCATCACGTCGGCGGCGCCCAGCGCGACCATGCAGGACGCGAACACGTTGCGGTTCTGGTTGACGATCCGCGCGCAGTCGCGATGCATCATCCCCTTGCGCTGCAGACGGCTGTAGAGGAACTCGATATACGCCTCCCGGTCTTCCTCGAGGGCGGCGTTGTGCACACGCAGCTCATCGACCCCGGTCAGCCCGAGCTCCTCGATACGCTGGCGCACGACATTCTCGCGGCCGATGAGGATGGGCTCGCCCAGCCCGGCATTGCGATAGGCGATCGCCGCACGGATGACCCGTTCGGACTCGCCCTCGGCGAAGACGATCCTGCGCGGGCTGGAGCGCACCGCCTCGAAGGTCGCCTGGATCACAGACGAGGTCGGGTCGAGCCGGCCGGCGAGTTCCAGGCGGTACTGGTCCATATCCTCGATCGGTTTGCGCGCGACGCCGGAATCCATCGCCGCCTGGGCGATTCGCGGCGGGATATGCTCGATCAGCCGGGGGTCGAACGGGACCGGGATGATGTAGTCGGGCCCGTAGATCAGATGGTCGCCGGGGTATGCCGCATCGACTTCGTCGGGGACGTCTTCGCGCGCGAGTTCCGCCAGCGCTTCGGCACAGGCGATCTTCATCTCGTCGTTGATCGTGCGTGCGCGCACGTCCAGCGCGCCACGGAAAATATACGGAAAGCCGAGCACGTTATTGACCTGGTTGGGATAGTCCGACCGGCCGGTGGCGACGATGGCGTCGTCACGCACGGCGCGTACATCCTCGGGCGTGATCTCCGGATCCGGATTGGCCATCGCGAAGATGATCGGCTTGTCGGCCATCGATTTGACCATCTTCTTGGTGACCGAACCCGCGACCGACAGGCCGAAGAACACATCCGCGCCCACCATGGCCTCTTCCAGGGTGCGTGCCTTGGTGTTCACCGCATGGGCCGACTTCCACTGGTTCATGCCGTCTTCGCGGCCCTGGTAGATCACGCCCCGGCTGTCGCAAAGGATGGCCTGATCATGGGGCAGGCCCATGGCCTTGATCAGTTCGATGCACGCGATCGAGGCGGCGCCGGCGCCGTTGACCACGATCGTGATGTCCTTGAGGTCACGGTTTGTCAGATCGAGTGCGTTGATCAGTCCGGCCAGCGAGACGATGGCGGTGCCGTGCTGATCGTCGTGGAAGACCGGAATGTCCATGGTCTCGCGCAGGCGCTGCTCGATGATGAAACATTCCGGCGCCTTGATGTCTTCGAGATTGATGCCGCCGAATGTCGGCCGCAGGAGGCGCACGCAATTGACCACCTCGTCGACATCTTCGCTGTCGACTTCGAGGTCCATGGAATCAATGTCGGCGAAGCGTTTGAACAGAACCGACTTGCCTTCCATCACGGGCTTCGAGGCGAGCGCGCCGATGTTTCCCAGCCCCAGAACCGCGGTCCCGTTCGACACCACGGCGACGAGGTTGCCGCGCGAGGTGTAGTCATAGGCATCGTCCGGGTCGGCGTAAATTTCCATGCAGGGTGCTGCGACGCCGGGCGAATAGGCGAGGGACAGATCGCGCTGAGTGGTCAGCGGCTTGGTCGCGATAATCTCGATCTTGCCGGGCTTGCCGGTCTTGTGCATGTGCAGGGAATCGATATCGAGTTGCGACAGCTTCTTTTCTTCGCCATTGGATTTGTCGGTCATGATTCTCGCCTGAGGTTGGTGTGCAAACATAAGCCCGCGAATTGAGCCTGAACCGTGCGCCCGCAGCGCGTCAAGCGACACCGGATCGGATGCGCCCCACGACCGGAGAAATTGCCCACCGCGCAGATGGTCGGGGGGCTTTTGGACCGGCCACGGGCGGCGTATATGATGGGGGATCGTCATGCCAGGTTCTGCCCCCGCTTCTGAAGACCGCCCCAAAGCCGCCGCGCCCGCGTCGCCGATGCTGGTGCAGTGGCATGCGGCCAAGGAATCCTATCCCGATTGCCTCCTGTTCTTTCGCATGGGCGATTTCTACGAATTGTTTTTCGATGATGCTGTTGCCGCCGCCGCGTCACTGGATATCGCGCTGACCACGCGTGGACAGCAGAATGGCGAGCCTGTGCCGATGGCCGGCGTTCCCGTCCATGCCGCCGAACAGTATCTGCCGCGCCTGATTCGCGCGGGCCATCGGGTCGCTGTGTGCGAACAGATGGAGGACCCGTCCGAGGCCAGGAAGCGCGGGTCGAAATCGATTGTGCGCCGCGATGTCGTGCGGGTGATCACGCCGGGCACCCTGAGCGAGGACACGCTGCTGGATTCGCGCCGCCACAATTATCTGGCGGCCTGTGCCGACGTACGGGGCGCGTACGGCCTGGCTTGGCTCGACATGTCGACCGGTGAGGTGTGGATGCAGCCGATACCGGCCGCCGGAGGTACCAATCTGCTGGCGGCGGCGCTGGCGCGGATTGCGCCGGGCGAGATCCTGCTGCCGGACAGGCTTCTCGACGCGCCGGAATGTGCCGGCCTGTGGGACGAATTGCGCGACACGCTGACGCCGCTACCCGCCAGCCGGTTTGATTCGGGGAACGCCGAGACCCGGCTGACCGAGACCTATGGCGTGGGGACACTGGATGCATTCGGCGAGCCGGGCCGGGCCGAGATCGCGGCGGCGGGGGCGCTGTTCGACTATCTCGCCCTGACCCAGGTCGACCGGATGCCGCGTCTGTCCCGACCGCGACGCCTGCCGTCGCCGGGCAGCGCGGGCGCGGTTATGGAAATCGACGCCGCGACCCGGCGCAACCTCGAGCTGGCCCAGACCTTGTCGGGTGAACGCAAGGGCTCGCTGCTCTCGGTGATCGACCGCACGATTACCGGCCCTGGCGCGCGGCTCCTGGCCGAACGGCTGGCCGCGCCATTGACCGATGTCCCCGCGATCGAGGCCCGTCTCGATGCGGTCGGGTATCTGGGTGATGACGGGGCTGCGCGCGAGGATATTCGCGCTACATTGCGCACGGCCCCGGACATGGAACGTGCCCTTTCGCGGCTCGCGCTTGGCCGGGGTGGCCCGCGCGACCTGGCAGCGCTGCGCGCCGGGCTCGAGGCCGCCGTGGCGTTGCGCACGCGTCTCGACGCGATGACGGGGGCGCCGGAGACTTTTGATCTCGTCGGCGAGGCGCTGGGCGATCACGGCGCGTTCATCGATCTTTTGAGATCGGCGCTCGCGCCCGAACTGCCGCTCGCCGCACGCGATGGCGGCTTCATCGCCGGGGGATATTCCGCCGCGCTCGACGAGCAGACGGTACTGCGCGACGAGAGCCGGAAACTGATCGCGGGCCTTCAGGCCGACTATGCCGAGAAGACCGGCGTCGCCAACCTCAAGGTCAAGCACAACAACGTCCTCGGCTATTTCGTTGAGTTGGGGTCAGCCCATGCCGACCGCATCATGGACGGCGGCAAGGAAGCCGCCGCGGAGACATACGGCCTGATCCATCGCCAGACGATGGCCAATGCCGTGCGATTCACGACGGTCGAGCTGTCCGAACTCGATGACAGGATTTCGCGCGCCGGCGAGCGCGCGCTCGCGATCGAGCTCGAACTTTTTCAATCCCTGACCGATGCCGCGCTCGCCGAGGCCGAGGATATTGCCGGCGCGGCCCGCGCGCTTGCCGAGCTCGACGTGGCGGCGGGGCTGGCCGAACTTTCTGTGGGCGCGCGATTCACCCGGCCGGTGTTGTCGGAAGACCAGAGTTTTCTGGTCACCGGTGGCCGGCACCCGGTGGTCGAGGCGATGCTCGATGACGGACCCGGCGCCTTTGTTGCCAATGATTGCGATCTGTCGGGCGAAGACGCGGCCGCCGGCCGCCTGTGGCTCGTGACCGGCCCGAACATGGCGGGCAAATCGACGTTTCTGCGCCAGAATGCCCTGATCGCCATTCTGGCCCAGATCGGCTCCTTCGTGCCGGCCGCCGCGGCCCAGATCGGGGTTGTGGACCGGTTGTTCAGCCGGGTTGGCGCGGCCGACGATCTGGCGCGGGGCCGCTCGACCTTCATGGTCGAGATGGTCGAGACGGCGGCGATCCTGAATCAGGCGGGCCCGCGCGCGCTGGTCATCCTCGATGAGATCGGGCGCGGCACGGCGACCTTTGACGGGCTGTCGATTGCCTGGGCCACGGTGGAACATCTGCACGAGCAGAATCGCTGCCGGACATTGTTTGCGACGCATTTCCATGAACTCACCCGGCTCGCCGCGCGGCTGCCCGATATGTCCTGCCACACGATGCGGGTGAAGGAATGGAACGACGATATCGTTTTTCTCCACGAGGTCGGACCGGGTGCCGCCGACCGGTCCTACGGTATCCATGTCGGGAAGCTTGCCGGGCTGCCGCCCGCCGTGGTGGGGCGGGCTGAAGCGGTGTTGCGCCTGCTCGAGGCCGGCGACCAGGCCGGCGCCCTGACCCGTCTGGCAGACGATTTGCCGCTGTTCCAGGCGGCGGTTGCCGGCGATACCGGCGCCGTGGCACCGGTCACCGATCCGGTTCGGGAACTCCTGGCGTCGGTCAGCCCCGATGAGTTGACACCCAGGACCGCGCTGGAACTGCTCTACCGGCTGAAAGCGGCGATGGATGATTAGCTTGCTTCTTCGCGCCCTGGCGTTTGCGGGGTTCGGCGCCGTCGGCGACGTGATGCGCCATCGCAACTTCCGGGTCTACCTGATCGGGCATATTCCCAATGTCGTCGGCACCTGGGTCGTGCGGATCTCGATCGGCTGGCTGGCCTGGGAATTGACCGGGTCGAGCTTTTGGGTCGGGGCCGTGGCGGCCGCCGACGCGTTGCCGGTGCTCGTTTTCGGTCCGATCGGCGGCGTCCTGGCCGACCGAATGGACCGGCGGAGAATCGCCATCGTCACCCAGGCCTCCCTGGTTGTGATTTCGATTCTTCTGACGTTGTTTACCTTTGGCGGCCTGATGACGATCTGGCTCCTGCTGGCCATGGCGCTTGCGCGGGGCGCCACCTTCTCGTTCTGGCAACCGGTTCGATTGGCCCTGATGCCGAACCTCGTGCCGCGGTCTGAAATTTCGACAGCGATCGCGCTGAACTCCTCGACTTTCAATGCAGCCCAGTTTGTCGGCCCTGCGCTGGCGGCGATTCTCCTTCCGCTGGGCGGACCGGGCCTCGCCTTTTTCTTCAATATTTTCGCGGGTGGTGCCATGGTCTGGGCGCTGGCGAGCATAGATGTACCCTTCCAGGCCGCCAGCAAGGCGCCGCGCGGCACGTTCCTCGGGGATGCGCTGGCCGGCGTCCGATATGGCGCGTCCCATCCCGGGATCGGGCCCATGCTGCTGCTCTTGCTGGCGCTCGGCACCATGATTCGGCCGTTGACGGAATTATTGTCCGCGCTGGCCGGATCCGTGTTCCTGCTCGACGTCACCGGTTTCTCGATCATGGCGTCGTCGCTGGGGATCGGCGCCATGGTCGGCGCGATATGGATGCTGCGGCGCGGCAACAAGGACGGGATTACCGAGATCGCACTTTTGACGGGCCTCGTCGGCGGGACCGCGGTGTTCCTGATCGTCAACGTGACCTGGTTGCCCTTCGCGCTGGTCTGCCTCGCCGTGTTGGGGTTCACGATGACCAGCGGCGGCATCGCCATCCAGCAGGTCGTCCAGTTTGCCGTTCCCGACGAGATGCGCGGGCGTGTGCTGAGCCTGTTCGGCATGATCTTCCGATCCGGACCCGCGCTCGGGGCGCTGGCCATGGGGCGCATCGGTGACGCGGTCGGGCTGGGCTGGCCGGTGACTGTCGGGTCCCTGATCGGCCTGGCGGTTTACACCTACGCTTACTCGAGACGCGCGCGTTTGCGGGCGGCGCTGGAGGGGAAACCCCGCGTGGCGTAACGCAATCCGATACCCGCCATATTCAATCAGCGCCGGACCGTGTAAAACGGCACGGGTATGGCCAAACGAAAACGACAACGCGACGTAATTGACCGCGCGGCGCTCGAGGCTCGGATCCTCGAGGCCTGCGCCGATATCGCCACGGCTGCGGAACGCCGGCGGGTCACTCTTGAACTGCTCAAGGCGGGAATCGAAGAGGGCCGGACGCAGGTGCAAACCCGCTTCGAGGCTGTTGAGATTGATGGTAATGCGGCGAAAGGCGAGCTCGCTTTTCTGTTCGATCAGGTGATCCGGATCGTGCACGACGCTGCGTTGCGCGAATATCCCTCGGCCAATCCGACCGCGACCGACCGGATGGCGATCGTGGCGGTGGGCGGTTATGGCCGCGGCGAACTGGCACCCTTCTCGGACATTGATCTGCTGTTCCTGTTTCCCTGGAAGCAGACGGCCCATGGCGAGCAGATCGTCGAGTATGTTCTCTACTTCCTCTGGGACCTGGGACTGAAGGTCGGGCATTCGACCCGGTCGATCGATGATTGCGTGCGTCTCGCCAAGAGCGATCTGACCATCCGCACCGCGCTCCTGGAGGCGCGTTACCTCTGGGGCGATCAGGCGCTGTATCTGGAGTTCCGCAAGACCTTCAGCGATCAGGTGATTTCCGGCGCGGCGATGGAGTTCGTGAAGGGCAAGCTCGACGAGCGCGACAGCCGCCACGAGAAGATGGGGGACAGCCGGTATTACGTCGAGCCGAACATCAAGGACGGCAAGGGCGGACTCCGGGATCTCCAGACCCTCTATTGGATCGCTAAATTCGCCTATGAGGTCGACAGCGTAAGCGACCTTGTCGAACGCGACGTCTTGACGAAAGCCGAAGCACGCAATTTCTCGAAGGACCAGAATTTCCTCTGGAGCGTCCGTTTCCACCTGCATTATTTGTCGGGGCGGCCCGAAGAACGGCTCACCTTCGACGTGCAGACGCCGATTGCGGAACGCATGGGGTATGCCGACCGCGCCGGCGCGTCGGGTGTCGAGCGCTTCATGAAGCATTATTACATCGTGGCGAAGGATGTCGGCGACCTGACCCGCATCTTCTGCGCCGCGATCGAGGCGGAGAATATGAGCCGGCCGATCATCCGGCTGCCGCGTCTGCGCCGCCCGCGTGATTTGATGGGTTTCACGATCGACCGTGATCGCCTGACCGTCGCCGACGACGATCAGTTCGAACGCGACCCGGTGTCGATGATCCGGCTTTTCCATGTCGCGCATAATGAAGGGCTGGATATCCACCCCCATGCGCTGCGCCTGGTGACCCAGAACCTGAAGCGGATCGACAAGAACGTCCGGGCAGACCCGGAGGCGAACCGCATGTTCGTCGAGATGGCATCGTCGATCGACTCACCGGAACAGGCGCTGACGCGGATGAACGAGGCGGGTGTGTTCGGCCGGTTCCTTCGGGACTTCGGCCGCGTCGTGGGCCAGACCCAGCACGACATGTATCACGTCTATACTGTCGACGAGCACACGATCCAGGCGATCGGCCTGCTCGCCAAGATCGAGCGCGGCGAACTTGAAGACGAGCACCCGGTGGCCAGCGAGGTGATCCACAAGATCGGCTCGCGGCGTGCCCTTTATTTGGGGGTCCTGTTCCACGACATCGCGAAGGGCCGCGGCGGCGACCATTCCGTGCTCGGCGCGCGTGTGGCCAAGCGGGTCTGTCCGCGCCTCGGCCTCGATGCCGAGGAGAGCGAGACGGTCGAATGGCTGGTGCGGGAGCATCTCGTGATGAGCGACGTCGCGCAAAAGCGCGATCTCAACGACAGCAAGACCATTCTGGATTTCGTGGATCAGGTTCAGTCACCCGAACGCCTGCGTCTGCTGTTGTGCCTGACGGTTGTCGACATGCGCGCGACGGGGCCGAATGTCTGGAACAACTGGAAGGCCGAGCTTCTGCGCGAGCTGTATCACGCGGCCGAAGACGTGATGTCGGGCGGGCAGCGCACGCACGCCCGCGGGGCGCGGGTCGAGGCCGCCAAACATGATTTGCGCGAAGCGCTGGCAGATTGGACGGACGCGGATATCGAGGCCCAGTTCGACCGGGGCTACTCCGGCTACTGGCTGACCTTCGACACGGATACACTGGCCCACCAGGCCCGCCTGATGCGCACCGCGGAGCAGGAGAAGCTGCCGCTTTCGATCCGCACCCGGGTGCGGGCCGACATCGATGTGACCGAACTGACGGTCTACACGCAAGATCATCCCGGGCTTTTTTCACGGATCACAGGGGCCATATCGGCGGTTGATGCGAATATCGTTGACGCCAAGGTTTTGACCACACCGCAAGGCATGGCGCTCGACACCTTCTGGCTACAGGACCGGGACGACACGGCCTTGTCGGCGTCGGGTACGCTGGCCAAGCTTACGGTCCAGATCGAACGCGCCTTTGCCGGCGAGATGGATCGGTCGGAGCCCGAGGCAGAGCGGACGTTCATCCCGGCGCGTACGAAGGTTTTCACCGTGGCGCCGCGGGTGATCGTCGACAATCAGGCGAGCGCGACTCACACCGTGATCGAGATCAACGGCCGGGACCGCCCGGGCTTCCTCTATCTGGTTACGCGCGCACTGTATGACCTGTCGCTGCAGATATCGTCGGCAAAGATTTCGACTTTCGGCGAGCGGGCGATCGACGTCTTCTATGTCAAGGACGGGTTCGGCATGAAGGTGAGCCATGAGTCGCGGATCGCCGCAATCCGAAAGCGGTTGCTCGATGCGATCCGCGAAGAAGACAAGGCCGTCGCGAAGACGGCGGCCGAGTAGAACACGACACACAGCCGGCCTTGCCCACGATGAAATCTGTTCTGTTTGCCGTCGCCGCGCTCCTGCTCGGAGTTCTGCTTCTGATGCTCGGGAGCGGCTTGCAGGGCACGTTGATCGGCATCCGCGGCGCGATCGAATCTTTCTCGCGCGTCGAGATCGGGCTGATGATGTCGGCCTATTATGGCGGCTTCGCCATCGCCTGCCTTTTCGGGGGGCAGGTCATCGAGCGGGTCGGTCATATCCGCAGCTTCGCCGCGTTTGCATCGACGGCGTCAGCGGCTGCCGTCGTTCACGCGGCGATTGTTGACCCCTACTCCTGGTTTGTTCTGCGGGCGTTGACCGGGGCGTGTTTCGCCGGTCTCTACATGGTGATCGAGAGCTGGCTGAACGGCCAGGTTACGAACGAACGGCGCGGCACCGTGATGGCGCTCTACATGATCGTGAATCTCGGCGGAATTGCCGCCGCGCAACAACTTCTCCTCCTTTCGGACCCGCGCGGGTTCGAGTTGTTCGTCCTGTCGTCGGTGCTGATCTCGCTGGCCGTCGTGCCTGTTTCGTTGACAACTTCGACCGCCCCCGGCGCCATTTCCACCGAGCGTATGGGCCTGCGCGCATTGTTTGCCCTGTCGCCACTCGGCGTCTTCGGGGCGTTCGGGATGGGGCTCGTCAACGGCGCGATGTGGGGCTTGACGCCCCTGGCCGCGATAAATCTCGGATTCTCGACCTCCACCGTCGCTTTCCTGATGAGCGTGATCGTTGTCGGGGGTGTGGCGTTTCAGTGGCCGACCGGCTGGGCCTCGGACCGTCTGGATCGCCGCGCCGTGATTGCGGTGGCGTGTTTCCTGTTGGCGGCGAGTTGTGTGGCGTTGGCCCTGATATCCGCTAGCGACCTGCGTTTGTTCATGATCGTCAGCTTCGTTTTCGGCGGGATGAGCTTTGTCGTCTATCCGCTGTGTTCGGCGCATCTGAACGATCGGATTTCCGACAATGACCGCGTCAGTGCGAGCGCCGCCCTGTTGCTCGTACTGGGTGTCGGCGCGACCATCGGGCCGGTCCTGGGGGCGCTGGCGATGCGTTATCTGGGAGACCACGGCCTGTTCGCCTTCATGGCCGGGGTGGGCGTTCTTCTGTTCTTGTTCGTGTTGCTCCGGATGCGCGACAACCCGCCGGTGCCGAGCGCGGAGCAGTCCCGTTTCGAGCCGATCGTCCCCGCCCCCGCATCGACCCTGCTCGATCCCCGCGTCGAACCGCCGCGCTGATCTGTCCGGCGGTGTTCCGGTCGACCTCTCGATTGATCACCAGGCTGTGCCCTGTAGGCCCGCCGCCCCAATTCGGACGTGCCCGCCTTTCCTTCGCCCCGGTTTCCCGTTAAGAGCGCTACATGCCACTCATTCGAGCCATAGCGACGGTCGGCGGCTGGACCATGGGCAGCCGTGTTCTTGGCTTCATACGCGACATGTTCATCGCCGCGTTCCTCGGGGCCGGACAGGTCAGCGACGCGTTCTTCGTGGCGCTGCAGTTTCCCAACATATTCCGCCGCCTGTTCGCCGAAGGTGCCTTCAACGCCGCTTTCGTGCCGTTGTTCGCGGGCGAGCTGACCGAGCAGGGCCGCGCGGCGGCACGGGAATTTGCCGAGCGTGTCTTCGGGGTCATGCTGGCGATCCTGATCGTGCTCAGCGTGCTGGTCGAAATCTTCATGCCCGCGGTGATGGGCGTGGTCGCCGGCGGGTTTGCGGACGAGCCGGCGAAGTTTCAAATGGCGGTAGATTTCGCCCGCCTGACCTTTCCCTATCTCCTGTTTGTCTCGTTGTCCGCGATGCTCGGCGGCATTCTCAATACGCTCGAGAAATTCGCCGCCGCCGCCGCTGCGCCGATCCTGCTCAACATTGTTCTGATCGCCGCCCTGACCGGTGTGGCTCTGGGCTGGCTGCCCGACCCGGGTTTGGCCTTGAGCTGGGGCGTGCTCATCGCCGGCATCGGACAGTTCGTCTGGCTGGCCGTCGTGTGCGCGCGCACCGGCCTGATGCCGGTCGTGCCGCGCCTGGTATTCGGCCCCCGCGTGAAGCGACTGTTCATGCTGATGGGGCCAGGCATCCTCGGCGCCGGCGTTTATCAGATCAATGTCTTGGTCGGGGTGCGCCTCGCCTCGGAACTGCCCGAAGGTTCGGTGTCGTTCCTGTATTTCGCCGACCGCGTGAACCAGCTGCCGCTGGGTGTCGTCGGTGCGGCGGTGGGCGTGGCGCTGCTGCCATTGTTGTCGCGCCAGCTCCGGGCCGGCGAGACGGATGCGGCGCGTGACAGCCAGAACCGGGCCATCGAGTTTGCGATGCTGCTGACCCTGCCCGCTGCCGCCGCACTGCTGGTCGCCGCCGACCCGATCGTCACCGTCTTGTTTCAGCGCGGCGCATTCGACGCGACGGACGCGGCGGCCACGGGGGCTGCGCTGGCGGCGTTCGCCTTGGGACTGCCGGCATATGTGTTGATCAAGGCGTTGGTCCCCGGCTTTTTCGCTCGTGAGGACACGGTGACACCGGTGAAGATCGCCGCGCTGGCGCTGGTAGTGAATGTGGCGCTGGCGCTGTCGTTGATGCCGAGTTTCGCCCATGTCGGAATCGCCCTGGCGACGGCCGCATCGGCCTGGCTGAACGCCGGGTTGCTGGCTGCCCTGTTGTACCGGCGGAAATTGCTCGAGCCCGACCGCAGGCTGGTCATGCGGCTCGGGCGCATTTCATTCGCGGCCATGTTGATGGCCGTCGCGCTTTGGCTGCTCGCCGGCGCGCTCGCCTCGCCGCTCGAACGAAGCGATCCAGCGGGTGTCGCGGCGCTGGTGTTGCTGGTGGTTTCGGGCATGGTGATCTACGGCGTGCTGGCGCAGGTGGTTCGCGCGTCGTCGCTGTCCGAACTGCGGGCGATGTTTCGACGCGGATAGATGCCGCACCGCTTGACCTGTCGCGCACCGGCGGTCCATAACCCGCGCCTTCCCTGACACCCTCGGGCGTCCACACCCCCTGGAGCGAACTTGCGATGAGCCGCATATTCTCGGGCGTACAGCCCACCGGTGATCTTCACCTCGGAAACTATCTCGGTGCCATTCGGAATTTCGTCGGCCTGCAGGCCGATTTCGAATGCATCTATTGCGTGGTCGATATGCACGCGATCACGATCTGGCAGGACCCCAAACAGCTCGCGCCCCATACCCGCGAGGTGGCGGCGGCCTTCATTGCGTCGGGGATCGATCCCGCAAAATCGATCATCTTCAACCAGAGCCAGGTCGCCGCCCATGCGGAGCTTGCCTGGGTGTTCAACTGCGTGGCCCGGATGGGCTGGCTCAACCGGATGACCCAGTTCAAGGAGAAGGCGGGAAAGCAGCGCGAGAATGCCAGTGTCGGCCTGTATGTCTATCCGAACCTGATGGCGGCCGATATCCTCGCCTACAAGGCGACCCATGTGCCTGTCGGCGAGGACCAGAAGCAGCATCTTGAGCTGACCCGTGATATCGCCATCAAGTTCAACAACGATTTCGAGACCGATTGTTTCCCCGTGGTCGAGCCGCTGATCTTCGGCGAGGCGACCCGGGTGATGAGCCTGCGTGACGGCACCAAGAAGATGTCCAAGTCCGACCCGTCGGAATATTCGCGCATCAATCTCACCGACGGTGCCGACGATATCGCCGGCAAGATCCGCAAGGCCAAGACCGACCCGAGGGAACTCCCGGGGCCGGATTCACTCGCCGAGGATGGGCTGCATGTCGAGGGCGAGGCCGAGCGCGCCCGGCCCGAGGCGTTCAACCTGCTGTCGATTTATGCCGCGCTTTCCGGTCAGTCGATGGCGGTCACCCTCGATAAGTTCGCCGGCGCGCAGTTCAGCGCCTTCAAGGGCGAGCTCGTTGATCTGTCGGTCGCCAAGCTGGGCCCGATCGGCGAAGAGATGCAGCGCCTGATGGCCGCGCCTGATCATGTCGACGAGGTTCTGCGGAACGGTGCAGAGCGCGCCGCGGCCATCGCCGCGCCGGTCATCAAGGACGTCCACGAGATCGTCGGCTTCCTCGGCGCATAGGCCGACGCGACGCCGCACGGCGACATCGGCGGCGCGCGTCAGGCGTGTTCGGGCAGGGTGAATATTTCCTGGGGCTCGCGCACGCCGCGCAACGCATGGAAGCCCAGCGAGACGAGATTCTCACCGGATGCGTCGGCGATCCGCTGGGAGGCGAGGACCGGCCGTCCGAGTTTGCGACACATGGCCTCGATCCGGGCGGTCTGGTTGACCGCCGGTCCGACGACCGTGAAGTCGAGCCGGTCGGGCGCGCCGATATTTCCGTAGACGACGTTGCCGTGATGGAGCGCGATGCCGAAGCCGATCTCGGGCAGCCCCTTTTCACGTCGCGCGGCGTTCCCCGCAGCGATTCGATCGGTGGCTTCGCGGGCGGCGGCGAGGGCGGCGTCGACCGCCGGCCCGGGCCCCTGATCGGCGCTGACGGGAAAGATGGCGAGCACCGAATCGCCCATGAATTTCAGCACCTCGCCGCCGTGATCGTCGATGGCGCCGACCACGCGTTCGAAATGATCGTTGAGAATTCCGAGCATCACCGGCGGTGCGAATTCGTCGGACATCCGGGTGAAGTTTCGCAGATCGGAGATCCAGACGACGGATTCAATGGTTTCGTTCACGCCACGATATATCTCGCCCTGGAGTACGCGCTCGCCCGCGCTGTGGCCCAGATAGGTGTCCATCAGGTTGCGCGAGATCATGCGGACAGCAAGAATTTCCATCACCAGTGAGAAGGCGGGCATGAGTTGGGAGATGCGCGCGATCGCCGCATCCGAGAAACCGTCCGGCGCCTTGGTCGCCCATGAGCAGGCGTAGGTCTGACCGGTGGAGAAAGGGATCGGCAGGATCACATAGTCGGTGACCCCGACCCTTTCGAGATCTTCGAGGATCGGGAAATCACGTGGGCAGTCGGGATCAAGGAGCCGGCGGCGCAGGCCCGGGGAGCCCTCGAAGACGACGCGCACGGGGCTGCGCTGATAGGATTCGCTCGATTGGGATTGATGGTCCGCGCTGAACTCGGCCATCTCGCCCGTCTCGCCGTTCCACGCGAATCCGGCCGCTGCGATCTGGGGGTGCAGGGTACGGATTACGATGCTGAGGCGGGCCAGCGGCAGGCCGCAATCCTGGAAACGCCGCCCGACCTCGCCGATCAGGATGGGCAGCGAATCCGCGTAGCGCCCGAAATTCTCGATCCATTCGAACACGGGACAGTCGTAATTCGGACCCGGCAACCGCGATGTCGGGCTCTCGGCTATGCGATTTTCAGACACAAGTGTTTCGCTATCCACAGGGGGACTTCCAACGTTCCGGTTCGACGAGGCGTTCGCCGCAGTGCAGCAAACATAGGATGTTCTTGCTGTGTTCGCCACTTTCAGGGCTGGGATACTAGCCTTAACCGGCGCTCGCGTTAACCATTCGGGTCGAAAATCAGGGCTTGATTATTCCGAAAAACGGCCCAAATTCCCTCTCCAACAAGGCCCGGACCGTGTAATTCGTTAACAAACCCGATTGGATTCGTTAACACAGGCTCCGGGCCGCGCGATGAATGTGGTTTCAACAGGCTACGAGGCAAGGTGCCGGATGTTTATCCAGACCGAAGAAACGCCCAATCCCGCCACCCTGAAATTCCTTCCGGGTAGCGACGTGCTCGCGTCGGGCACCGCCGACTTCCCCAACCGGGAAAGCGCGGAAACGTCGCCGCTGGCCGTGCGGCTGTTCGCGGTTTCCGAGGTGACAGCGGTCTTTCTCGGCAGCGATTTCGTCACCGTGACGAAGGCGCCGGAAGCCGATTGGCAGGTCCTGAAACCGGCCGTGCTGGGCGCGATCATGGAGCATTACACGTCCGGTGACCCGGTGATGCGCGAGGCTGCGGGCCCGGCGCATGCGGTCGACGACGGCGAGAATAAGGAAGTGGTCGCACAGATCGTCGAATTGCTCGACACGCGTGTGCGACCCGCGGTGGCCATGGATGGCGGCGATATCGTGTTTCACGGCTTCGAGGATGGCGTGGTTTTCCTGACCATGCAGGGCGCATGCGCCGGGTGCCCGAGTTCAACGGCGACATTGAAAATGGGTATCGAAAACCTCCTGCGGCATTACGTGCCGGAAGTGGACGAGGTACAGGCCGTCGCCTAGCGGCGATCACGGGAAAATTGAGAACTGGTTGTGCGGGCCGGCGTGAAAACGCGGCTTGCCGAACAGATTTAATACACATAAAAGTTAACACGCCTCTGGCCCGCGGCACCGTGGGGGGACGTGTGAGATGAGGGGCATTATTCGAAACTTCCGTAAACATAAGCGCACCGCGTTCACGGTCTCGGCTGTCGCCGCCGCCTTGCTGTATGGTGCCGTGGCCGGATTTTCGGTCGACCAACCCGCGCGCGCGTCCCTGGACTGGGTCGCCCTGCCGCAGGTCGATTTCGCATTCACGCGTCCGCAATTCGCCGACATCGACGACGATATGGTTGAGGTCGCATCCGCCGCGACCCTGCACAACGTGCTCGATGAGACCGGGTTTGCGTTGCGGCAGGTTCGGCGTGGCGATTCACGTGTGCCGCGCCTGCTGGTTGAATCCCTGCCGGCGGATTTTGACCAACAGATGGTCGTGGAGGCGCGCAAGAAGACCTTTATTCGCACGGTCCTCCCGCTGATTCTGAAAGCCAATGAAGAAGTCCGGCAGGAGCGCCGGCGCCTTATCGACCTGGAAGAGCAAATCCTGTCGGGCCATGAGCTGTCGGACGAAGACCAGAACTGGCTCGACCGGCTCGCGGAGAAGTATGACGCCGCGCCGGGTGACTTCGCCGCGCTGTTGCGCCGGGTGGATACGGTTTCGCCAACGCTGGCACTGGCCCAGGCGATCGAGGAAAGCGGCTGGGGTCGGTCGCGCTTCGCGCGGGACGGCAATGCGCTCTACGGTCAGCGGGCCTGGAGCGAGGGCGCCGGCTTCGTGCCCGAGGAACGCGCGGATGGCGAACGTTTTGAGGTTCGTGCGTTCGAGAGCCTGCTCGATAGCGTGCGGAGCTATGTGCTCAATCTCAACCGTCACTATGCCTACGAAGACTATCGGGTCGTCCGCGCGCAGATGCGCGCACGTGACACGCAGCTCGATGCCCATGAACTTGCGCAGACACTTGTCAGCTATTCCGAGCGCCGCGAAGCCTATGTCGATGCCCTGCTCGGGTTGATCCGGACAAACCGGCTGGATGATTTCGAGGTCGCACAATTATCGACCGAGCCGTTCGATCTCGAGGGGATCGAATCGCGATAGGTACCGGTTGTGAGGTGCCTGCCGCCAGGAATCCTGCCGTCCCGGGGGCCTAGGACCGGGGCACGTAGTACAGCATTCCAAGCCAATGCCAGCGCCCGTCGCGGCCCAGTCCGGTGCAGTTGATCCGGGCGCGGCCGGTCGGAAACAGACCGTTCATCCGGACTTCGACCCGCGGCCCGATTTCCTCGACACTGACCTGTCCCTGGTCTGCGGCGTAACAGGCGAGGCCGTTGATCTGCGGTGCGTCCGCAGTGCGCGTGAATCCGAAGATGGGTGGATTCTGGGTGAGTGTGGGGTTGGCCGGCGTCATGTCGCTATGGGGTATCGGCAAGGCATTCGCCACGAGACGAAAACGGTCCATGTCGCCGAAAGCTTCGTTCAATGCGAAGCGGGGCATGTAATAGCGCCCGGACGAGGCGTCGAGCGGGCCGGAGTGCTGGCCGAAGGCATCGGTGTAACCCGCCGCGCGCACGATTTGTTCGACCCGGCTACTGGCTTCTCCGAACGGATAGGCGAACAGCTTGGGCACGGCGCCGAGTTCATCGACGAATCGCGTATTCGAATGGGCGATATCTGTCTCGTTGCGTTCGACCGAGTTGGCGGCCATATGCAGATGTGTCGAGGTGTGCCCGCTGATCGTCACGCCCGCTGCCTGCAGCTCGCGCACCTGATCCCAGGTCATGAAGTCGGGGAACCCGCGATCGATGGGATCGGTCGAGAGGAAGACGGTGAACGGAAAACCGGCGCGCCGGAACCGGGGCCACGCCTCGGTGTAGATCGAGCGATACCCGTCGTCGATGGTAATCCCGACGGTTCGGTCGGGAAGTTCCCGGCCTTCGCGGATCGCGGCCACGATGTCGGGTACGGACATGACGGTGTAGGGACCGGACGTCAGTTCCGCGATATGCGCCTCGAGCTGGGCGATGCGAATGTTGGTCGACGGAAAGGCGTTCTCGCCAAACCGGTGATACATCAGGATGACGGCCGAATCGGCCGCGCTCGCCGGCACGGACAGGCTCAGCCAAAGGGCTGCGGCGACCACGATCGAGGAAATCGCAGCTTTCGCGCGTTGCTTGTACAAATCGATCGCCCGTCTGGTCACGCGTGTCCCCACAATCACTGCACCATGAGACCGGATGTCGTCTTTCCGAAACGTTACCGTCCCGCGGAATTGCGCCGCAAGGTCCGTGAAAAACCGTGTCTTCCGCCGTCGCGGTATCATTGTGACCCCATCATCGGCTTGTCGAGGTCGCGATCCTTCGCCAGCGGATAGCGCCGCGGGTCGAACAACTGGAAGTGCCACCATTCCTTGGAATAAAAATCCCAACCGGCGGTCGACATGATGCCGAGCAGCAGATGCCGGTTGCGCTGGGCCTCGGGCGCCACCTCGGCGCCGTGATGGGAGAGGGGCGTGAACGCATCAAACGGGGTGCCCATGTCGAGAGGCACGCCGCTGTTGTCGATCAGTGTCAGGTCCACCGCGACCCCCCGGCTGTGCGGGGACCCGCGCCGCGGATCGGCCAGGAAGTCGGGGTCGGGCGTGTGGTTCCACAAGACCCACTGGGCCTCGCTCGGCCGCAGGGCATCGAATATCAGCATCCGATAACCGAGGCGGCCGGCGAGTTCGGTCGCGCGCGCCAGATGCGCCGCCGCGTCCGCATGCAGGAAGCAATGGGCATTTGCGTAGACGGGGCGCCCGGTGAAATTGTCGACCGTCGCATAGGCCAGTTGAATATCGACATCATAGGTCTGCGGGTCGATCTCAACATATGCCGCGGGCAAGGTCGGGGTGTCAGTCATGGGCATGTCCTCCGGCAGGCCGCCTTTGCCGCGACCGCCGCGCGATGGTAGATCGTTGTACGGATTCGCCGTAAAGCAGGACAATGTACCCGACTTCCACTTCGACCATCCTGGCCCTGGACGCCGCGGGGAACGCCTGTTCCGCGGCACTCTGGACCGACGGCGCGGTCGGGCGGCACCGTTGGGAGGCGATGGCGCGCGGCCATGCCGAGGCGCTGATGCCGATGGCACGCGACGTTGTGGCCGACACGGGTTTTCAGGGCCTGGACCTCATCGCCGTCTCCATTGGGCCGGGCGGCTACACCGGATTGCGCATCGCCATCGCTGCCGCGCGCGGGCTCGGCCTCGCGCTGGGAATACCGGTCATGGGCGTGGGCAGTCTCGACGTGCACCGTCACCACGCACGGCGTGACGGTGTGACGGGCCCGGTGGCCGTTCTCCTGGAGACCAAGCGCGCAGACTTCTATCTCCAGATGTTCGGTGCCGATGATGCCCCGCTGACCGAACCGTGGGTGGTCGACGCGGCGGAGGCCAAGCGGCAACTCGTGGCCCATGGCGCCGCGACGCCGGGCGCCGTGACGCTTGCGGGGGACGCCGTTGAACGCTTTGTTGCACAGGTGGCCGATCCCCTTTTCGCCGGGTTGGCAGCGCGGACCCAGGCTGCGGATGCGGCGATTGTCGCGGCGCTGTCGGCGATCGCGTTTGCCGGACCCGGGACCATGGACATACTGCCACCGCGTCCCATGTATCTGCGCGCGCCGGACACCAGCCCGCCGGCGTCCGACCGGCAGCGGCTTCGCAGTTAGTTCCTGGCCATGAAGCAGGCAGGGGCAGCGGGCTGGAAGATCGAGGCGCCGCCGGTGGCCATCGCAGCGCATCTCGCGCGGCTGCACGGGCTTTGCTTCGCCCCCCTGCCTGAGACGCCCTGGCCAGAGAGCGCGTTTCGGACAATCCTTGGGCTGTCGACGACTTTTGCGCGCTTCGCGCATCAGGATGGGGACGACGCATCCGCACTTCTCGTGTGCCGGCTGTCGGGGGAGGAAGCCGAGATTCTCACCCTGTGCGTGGCGCCGGAGGCGCGCCGGTCCGGCCTGGCGCGCGGATTGCTCGATGTCTGTATCCGACATGTCGGCCCGCAGACGCGGATCGTACTCGAAGTGGCGGTGAACAACGCGCCGGCGATCGCACTATATGAATCGGCCGGATTCCGGCCGGCCGGCCTTCGCCCCGACTATTATTCTGGCGGGAGCAGAAGGGTCGATGCGCTGGTATATGCGCGTGGTGCGGACACGGCGTAAGCATTTGATCAATGCTGTGGACCGAAAAAACTTGGACAAACGCCGAGCAAAGACTAAATACTCGACTGTATAGTCGCAGTTGCTGGCATTTATGAGGCAAACCAAATGAGTGAACAGGTTAGTTCCGCAGAATTGTTGAAGTTGACGGCCGATATTGTCGCGGCGCATGTGTCAAACAACAAGTTGCCGGCGAATGATCTGCCCCAGTTGATCGCTCAGGTGCATGCCAGCCTTGCCGACACCGGCGGCCCGGCGAGCACCCAGCAGCGACCGTCCCCCGCGGTGCCGATCAAGAAGTCGGTGACGGCGGATCATATCGTGTGTCTCGAGGACGGGAAGAAACTCAAGATGCTGAAGCGGCATCTCAAGACGTCCTATGACATGACCCCGGATCAATATCGCGAGCGCTGGGGCCTGGCCGCGGACTATCCCATGGTCGCGCCGAACTACGCAAAGAAGCGCAGCCAGCTGGCGAAAAAGATCGGCCTGGGAAAACGCGGCAAGAAATAGCCCGGACGGTGCAGGGCTATGTTCGCCGTGAGTCGATAATTGGCCTATATTGCGCAGGTGAGAGTATCTGAACCAGAGAGCTGGTCGACCGGTCGGGGGTGGGCGTGAGCGCGAACAAGTCGTCGAGGATCGAACAGCTGTGCACGGATCGTGGGCTGAAGCTGACCGACCAGCGCCGCACGATTGCGCGCGTTTTGTCGGAGGCCGATGACCATCCCGATGTGGACCAGGTCTATCGCCGGGCCACCCATCTCGATTCGCGCATCTCGATTGCCACGGTCTACCGGACGGTGCGCCTGTTCGAAGAAGCGAACATTCTCGAGAAGCATGACTTCGGCGACGGCCGGGCGCGTTACGAAGAGGCGCAAGACGATCATCACGATCATCTGATCGATGTGAAGACAGGCAAGGTGATCGAGTTTTTCAATGAAGAGATCGAGGCGCTGAAAACGAAGATCGCGCGCGATCACGGCTATGAGCTTATCGATCATCGGCTTGAATTGTTCGCGACACCGATTCAATCCGCAGACGAAGACAAAGACAGCACCGATTGACCGACCGTCGTGAACCCATGCGGGCGAAATCCGAATGAACGACTTCCCTGACGGTGACGGCGGCGAACCGACTCCCGGCGGCGCAGAGAGTCTCGGTGCGGCGCTGGCGGCGCTCGGATCCGGTTCACTCGTGGTGCGCCTGGCCCGTGATGAGGACGACATCGTCGCTGCGCAGGCGCTGCGGTACCGCGTGTTCTATGATGAAATGAAGGCGAAGCCGGACGCGGAGATGGCGCGTGTTCGGCGCGACATCGACCCCTTTGACGGTGTGTGTGAGCATTTGCTTGTGTGCGACACCACACGCGGACAGGGCGCGGAATCGATCATTGCGACCTACCGATTGCTGCGTGGCGAGAACGCGCGCAAGCTCGGGCGGTTCTATTCCGCAGGCGAATACGACATCGCCCCGCTGATGAATTATTCCGGTGAAGCGCTGGAGCTCGGTCGATCGTGCGTCGATGCCGAATATCGCGGCCGCCCCACCATGCAGCTGCTCTGGGCGGCGATTGCCCAGTTTGTTTTCCATCACGATATTTCCGTGATGTTCGGCTGCGCCAGCCTGCATGGCGTTGAGCCCGAAAGCCTCGCGCTGCCGCTCAGCTACCTGCACCATTTTCACCTGGCACCCGAGGACATGCGGCCCGTGGCCCTGCCGGACCTGTATGTGAACATGGACTTCCTGCCGGCCAACGAGATCAACAAGAAGGCGGCGCTGACCGCGTTGCCGCCGTTGGTGAAGGGCTATCTCAGGCTGGGCGGGTTTGTCGGCGACGGCGCTGTCGTGGATCACCAGTTCAACACCACCGATGTTTGCATCGTCGTCAAAACCGATCTCGTGACAGGCCGTTACTATCGCCATTATGGGCGCGACCAGAAACCGGACGTGACCGGTCCCGGGAACGGTGCAGAGGGCGTCGCGTGAGCGGGCCGACCATCTACAACGCCAGGGAAACGGCCGTCGCACGGGCGGGCCTCTATGTTATTTTCACCGTCGCGCTCATTCCGGTTCAGGCGGTTGCGCTGCTGTTGCGCCTGCCCCTGTCGCGGCGAATCCCGCTCTGGTACCACCGGATTTGCTGCCGGCTTCTGGGGATACGGCTCGAGGTTTTCGGGCGTCGATCGCGCACCCGGCCGACCCTGTTTGTCGCCAACCACACCTCCTATCTTGACATCCCGATCTACGGCGCGCTGATCCCGGGCTCATTCGTGGCCAAGGCCGAGGTTGCCGAATGGCCGTTGTTCGGGATGCTGGCGAAGTTGCAGCGCTCGGTCTTCGTCGATCGCCGGGTCCGCACATCGCACTTGCAGGCAACCGCACTCGGTCGACGGCTCGAGGCGGGGGACAGCATGATCCTGTTTCCCGAGGGCACCAGCGACGACGGCAATCACATTCTGCCCTTCAAGAGCGCGCTTCTGTCCGTGGCCGAGTATCGCGCGAAGGGTGAGCCGCTTACGGTGCAGCCGGTGTCGTTGACCTATTCGCGGGTCGACGGTGTGCCCATCGGCCGGCACTTGCGCCCCTTCTATGCCTGGTACGGCGATATGGATCTGCTGGGGCATGCCGCCGAACTCGTGGGCCTTGGGCGGCTGACCGTGACGGTCTCCTTCCACCAGCCCGTCACGATCGATCAATTCGGTTCGCGCAAGGCGCTGGCGCAGCATTGTTACGACCAGATCGTGCGCAGCCATTCGGATGCCCTGTCGGGCCGGATACAGCCGAAAGTGGGAACGTCGGGAAAGTGGGACTGGATCCGGTGGCGCCTGCGCCCGCGCCTGAACGACCTCAAGGGACTGCGGCGCGCCAACAAGGGCTTTGCCAGCCCCCGCGCGAAGCGAGATTCGGCGCGGGTTGACTCGAAGTCAGCGAAGGCTTAGGCCGTGAGATTATTGATAAACAACAACGCGTTGGCGGCAGTGAGGGAGGCATCGGGGCCTTCCGGAGCCGCGTCCGCACCGCAAACGGCGTAAGGGCCCTTGGCCAAGAAACTCTTCATCAAAACCTATGGTTGCCAGATGAACGTCTACGATTCCGCACGCATGGCGGAAATCCTGGCGCCGCTTGGCTATGCCCCGGGGGACGATCCCGAAGACGCGGATATGGTGATTCTCAACACCTGTCACATCCGCGAGAAGGCCAGTGAGAAGGTCTATTCGGAACTCGGGCGTCTGCGCAAAGCCAAGGACCGCCGGGCCGAAGAAGGCGCGCCCATGGTCATTGCGGTCGCCGGCTGCGTTGCGCAGGCTGAGGGCGAGGAAATGCTGCGGCGTGCGCCCTATGTCGACATTGTGCTGGGCCCGCAGACCTACCACAGGCTGCCGGAAATGGTGGCCCGCGCCCACCGTGCGGGAATGGAAACCGGCGCGGATATGGCCGGTCGACGCGGCGTGCTCGACACCGAGTTCCCGGCGGAGAGCAAATTCGATCACCTGCCCGACCGCCAGCAGGCGAATGGGGTATCCGCTTTCCTGTCGATCCAGGAAGGCTGCGACAAGTTCTGTACCTTCTGCGTGGTGCCCTATACCCGCGGTGCGGAATTCTCCCGCCCGGTCGCCCAGATCGTCGACGAGGCACGGCAGCTCGTCGGCGGAGGGGTTCGTGAACTCACCCTGCTGGGGCAGAACGTCAATGCCTATCACGGCAGGGACGAGGCCGGCGGCGAGACCGGACTGGGCGCGTTGGTGGAGCGGCTTGCGGCGCTCGATGGTCTGGCGCGCATCCGGTATACGACCAGCCATCCGCGTGACGTCGATGATGCGTTGATCGCCGCGCATGGCAATATCGATGCGCTGATGCCGTTCCTGCATCTGCCCGTACAATCCGGCAGCGACCGGATACTCGAGGCGATGAATCGTGGTCACGATGTGGCGCAATATCTGGATATCGTCGCGCGTTTGCGTGCGGCCCGGCCGGATCTGGCCCTGAGCTGTGATTTCATCGTCGGGTTTCCCGGCGAGAGCGATGCGGATTTCGAGGCCACGCTCGATCTCGTGCGCACCGTCGGCTTCACCATGGCCTATTCCTTCAAATACAGTTCGCGTCCGGGCACACCGGCGGCGGGGATGCCGCGCCAGGTCCCGGAAGACGTCAAGGATGAGCGCCTCGCGCGCCTCCAGGCCCTGCTCGAGGAACAACAGCAGGCCTTCAATGCCGCCACGGTCGGGCGCACGCTGGACGTGTTGTTCGAACGCCCGGGCCGTCACCCGGGCCAGCTGGTCGGGCGGTCGCCCTATAATCAGGCGGTGCATGTCACCACCGATGAATTTCGAGTTGGGAACATTGCGAAGGTTGCCATCGACTCGTGCAAGCCGCACAGTCTTGAGGGACATATTGTTGGCCCGAGTTCCGCGCGAACGCGCGACGAATCCGAGGAGAGGTTGAGCGCTTGACATCGACTGACACGGCCGCCGGACGACCGGTGCAAATCCAGTTCGACGACAACACGCTTCTCCCGGCTTTGTTCGGGCATCACGACGAGCACCTGCTGCAGATCGAGAAGTTGCTCGATGTGACCCTGCGCTATCGCGGCAACCAGCTGGAAATCCAGGGCCCGGAAACATCGCGCGGAATCGCCGACCAGGTGATCGGGGACCTCTATGGGCGCCTCAAGGGCGGGCAGGAGGTCGCGCCGGGCGATGTGCAGGCCGCCGTTCGCATGGCGTCGGCCGGAAATCGGGACGACAGCCGCATCGCGATCCGGACGCGCAAGCGCACAATCACCCCGCGCTCGCCGATGCAGGCGCGCTACCTCGAGGCGCTGAGCCAGGCGGATCTGACATTCGGCCTCGGCCCCGCGGGCACCGGCAAGACCTATCTGGCCGTGGCGATGGCCGTTTCGGAGCTGATCCAGGGCAAGGTCGACCGGCTGATTCTTTCGCGTCCGGCCGTCGAGGCCGGGGAGCGGCTCGGGTTTCTGCCGGGTGATTTGCAGGAGAAGATCGATCCCTATCTGCGCCCGCTCTACGACGCGCTGTACGACATGCTGCCCGGCGACCAGGTCGCCAAGCGCCTGAGCGGCGGTGAAATCGAAGTGGCACCGCTGGCCTTCATGCGGGGACGCACGTTGTCGCGCGCCTTCATTATTCTGGACGAAGCGCAGAACACCTCGGCCATGCAGATGAAGATGTTCCTGACCCGTCTTGGCGAGGGGTCGCGCATGGCGGTGACCGGGGATATGAGCCAGATCGATTTGCCGAGCGGGACCCGGTCGGGACTGGCCGATGCGCTGGATGTGCTCGACGGGGTGGACGGTGTGCGCACCGTGCGCTTCGGCGAATCCGACGTGGTGCGCCACACGATGGTGACCCGGATTGTGACCGCCTATAACGCCCGCGATAAACTGAAGGGTGCTGGAAATGGCGAGGACGCCGGCGGCACGGATCGGAACCGATGACCGACAGCAGTGGCGGCGAGATTGTCGTGATTGTGGATGTTGTGAGCCCGGCGTGGCGCGAGGCCGGTTTTGACCCTGACGCGACGGTCGACGCTGCGGCGCGCGCGGCCCTGGCGGGCGCCGACATGCCGTTCGCCGCGGGGGTTGAACTGGGTGTGCGGTTGACCGATGACGCGGAAATCAGAACCCTCAACCGGGATTGGCGCGACCGCGACGCGGCGACCAACGTGTTGTCGTTCGCACTGGATGAGCCTCTAGGGGATTCCACGCCGGCACGCGGCGGGGAGAAAGGCGCGGCAATGCCGGGCGACGTCGTCGTCGCCTACGAAACCTGCGCGGCCGAGGCGAAGGATCAGGGTAAAACCCTGGCCCACCATCTCAGCCATCTCGTCGTTCACGGTACCTTGCACCTGCTCGGCTTTGATCATGCGAGCGACGACGAGGCCGAGACCATGGAAGCGCTTGAGCGCGCCGTGCTGGCCCGGATCGGGGTGCCCGATCCGTATCACGGCAGCGAAGCCGCGTGACGGGATGGATTGACCCCATGACCGAGCTTTCACGAAACGACAAACCGGCACCGGGCGCCGAGACATCCGGCTTGGGGCAGTTCGCCAACTGGCTGCGGGCGCTGTTCGGCAGCCGGAACGGCGAAAACTCCGTGCGCGAGACGATCGGCGAGTTGATCGAGGATACCGGCGCGGCGGTGACGCCGATCAATCCCGATGAGGGCGCGCTGATCGCCAACATCCTGAAGCTGCACGATCTGACGGCCGAGGATGTGATGATCCCGCGCGCCGATATTGTTGCCGCGGACCAGGAGTGTGAACTCGAGGCCCTCGCGGACCTGATATCGCAGGAGGCCCATTCGAGAATCCCGCTCTACCAATCGCATCTCGACAAGGTGGTCGGGTTCGTCCACATCAAGGATGTCCTCTCGACCCTGCGCAAAAGCCCGCAACTGGCCGTGCGCGAGCTGACTCGTGAAATCCTGTTCGCCGCACCGTCAATTCGGGTGCTCGATTTGCTGTTGGAGATGCGGGCGCAGCGCACCCATATGGCGATTGTCGTGGACGAGTTCGGTGGGGTCGACGGACTCGTGACGATCGAGGATTTGGTCGAGGAAATTGTCGGCGAGATCGAGGATGAGCATGACGAGGACGGCCCGCTGATCACGCGAGATCCGGACGGCTCGATCCTCGCTGATGCGCGCGCCGAGATCGGGGAGCTGGAGGCCATGATCGGCACCTTCGTGACCGACGACGAGCGCGAGGAAATCGACACGCTGGGGGGCGTCGTGTTCTCGCTGGTGGACCGGGTGCCGCGGCGCAGCGAGGTCGTGACCCATTCGACGGGCATCGAGTTCGTGGTCGTCGACGCCGACGCGCGCCGGATCAAGCGGTTGCGGGTCCGCGACCAGCGACCGGACGATCCGGTCGAACCCACGTCGTCATGAGTGTGCCGCGCGCCCATGTTGCCGACTGTCGCTGAACGTCTGCGCGCGACAGGCGGCTGGCGCCGCGTCGCGGTTTGTCTGTTTCTTGGCGCGGTCTCGGCGCTGGCGTTGCCGCCCTTTCACATCGTGCCGATCCTGGTCCCGGCGTTTGTCGGCTTGCTCTGGATTCTCGAGGGTGTGGCGGACGCACCCTGGCGGCGCCGGCGCGGCCTGTGGGTCGGGTTCTGGTTCGGCTTCGGGCATTTCATCGTGGGCGTGCACTGGATCGCGGAGCCGTTGCTGGTGGACCCGGTCCGCACGGCCTGGCTGATCCCCTTTGCGCTGCCGGGACTTGCGGCGGCGCTGGCGGTGTTCCCCGCGCTGGCTTGCGCGGCGCTGATGGCCTTGCCGCTGCGGGCCGCGCCGCTGGCGCAGGTTTTTGCGCTGGCCGCGCTCTGGACGCTGGCCGAATTCGCCCGCAGCATCGTCTTCACGGGATTTCCGTGGAACTTGATGGGCTATGTCTGGGCCGGGGCGCCGTCGATGATGCAAATCACGGCGTTGGTGGGGGTCCTGGGGCTGAGCGCGCTGACGATTCTTGCTGCGGGGATGCCCGTGATACTCGCGGATGACACCCTGCCGCCGCCTCGCCGCCGGGCCTTGGCCGTGGCGGTGACGATCGGGTTGCCGCTGGCGCTTTGGGCCGGTGGGCAGGCCCGGCTCGCCGGCGCCGGTGATGTCGATGAGGCGCTGGTACCGGACGTGCGCCTGCGGATTGTTCAGGCGAACATCGCCCAGCGGGACAAATGGGATCAGGATTTACGCGCCTCCCATATGGCGCGTCACCTCGCGTTGAGCCGCAGCCCCGCCGGCGTCGAACCAACCCATGTGATCTGGCCGGAAACCGCCGTGCCGTTCTTGTTGGCGAACGATGTGCTGGCGCGGGTCCAAAGCGCGGCCGCCGCGCCGCCCGGTGGTGCCCTGATTACGGGTTCGGTGCGCCGCGTCTTTCACAACGACACGCAACAACTGCGCAACGCGCTGCTGGTGATCGATGACAAGGCGGATGTGCGCCGGGTCTACGACAAGTCCCATCTCGTGCCTTTCGGCGAGTATGTGCCGCTGCGCGGGGTGCTGCCGATCGACAGGATCGTGCCGGGCCAGGGTGATTTTGTTGCCGGGCCGGGACGGCGGCTGCTCGAAATACCGGGGTTGCCGGCGGTGAGCCCGCTGATCTGTTATGAGGCCATTTTCTCCGGCCGTGTGACCCCGCGTGGCGAAAGGCCGGGCGTACTTCTGAACCTGACCAACGACGCGTGGTTCGGGACATTCGCCGGCCCGCAGCAACATTTTGCGATCGCCTCGACGCGGGCGATCGAGGAAGGACTGCCGCTGGTGCGCGCGGCGAACACCGGCATATCGGCTGTCGTCGACCCCTATGGCCGGGTGATTGCCCGGCTCGGTATCGGTGCGCAAGGCGTCCTCGATAGCGGGCTCCCGGCAGCATTGCCGGCGACACTCTTTGCGCGGTGGGGCGCGATGATTCCCATGATTTTGGCGGTGTTGTTTTTGGGCTTCGCACTGGTCCTTTCGCGCGACCGCAAATCCCCTTGACGGGCCGGGGGGCCTTCCTGCACAACCGGGGCGCCTGGCCGGACCGGCGCCGGGCGTTCAAGATGTATATTCAACTCATAAGGCTGCGGGCTGCCCGCTGCAGCATAACAATCCGATTGCAGGGAGACCGACCCCGTGTCCAAAAGCAGTTATCTCTTTACCAGCGAATCCGTTTCCGAGGGACATCCCGACAAGGTATGCGATCGCATTTCCGACGCCATTGTCGACGCCTTCCTGACCGGCGACCCGCAGAGCCGCGTGGCGGTCGAGACCCTGACCACGACAAACCGCATCGTCATGGCCGGCGAAGTTCGCGGGCCGGCGGATATCGATGGCGCGCGGATGGAAGAAATTGCCCGCGCCGCAGTCCGGGACATCGGCTATGAGCAGGACGGCTTCCACTGGAAGAATGCCGCGGTCGACTGCCATGTGCACGCCCAGTCGGTCGATATCGCGCAGGGCGTCGACGCCGCCGGCAACAAGGACGAGGGCGCGGGTGACCAGGGCCTCATGTTCGGCTATGCGTGCCGCGAGACCGATGTGCTCATGCCGGCGCCGATCCACTATTCACACGCCATTCTGCGGTCGCTTGCCGAGGCGCGGCATTCGGGTGCGGAGCCCGGCCTTGGGCCCGATTCCAAGAGCCAGGTGACGCTGCGCTACGAAGACGGAAAGCCGGTCGGTGCGACGTCGGTGGTCGTCTCGACCCAGCATGCCGAGGGGCTGAGCCAAGATGATGTGCGCGAGATTGTGCGCCCCCATGTGGTCAATATCCTGCCCGAGGGCTGGATGTGCCCGGAAGAGCAGTTCTATGTGAACCCGACGGGCCGGTTTGTCATTGGCGGACCTGATGGCGATGCCGGCCTGACCGGCCGGAAGATCATCGTCGATACGTATGGCGGTGCAGCGCCCCATGGCGGCGGCGCGTTTTCGGGCAAGGACCCGACGAAAGTCGATCGCTCGGCCGCCTATGCCGCGCGCTATGTGGCCAAGAATGTGGTTGAGGCCAAGCTGGCGGACCGCTGCACGATCCAGGTTGCCTATGCGATCGGCGTGTCGCACCCCCTGTCGGTCTATGTCGATACCTACGGCACAGGGAAGGTCGATGAGTCCGCGTTGGCCGAGGGCGTCCAGAAGGCGATGGACCTCACCCCGCGCGGCATTCGCGAGCATCTGGGCCTGAACAAGCCGATCTACGCGCGCACCGCGGCCTACGGGCATTTCGGCCGCCAGCCGGATGCCGATGGTGGGTTTTCGTGGGAAAAGACCGACCTCGTCGACGCGCTTCACAACGCCCTCTGATCGGGGCGCATTGACCCGCGCGCCTTGACCGGGAACGACAACACGAACATGGCGGGCGAAGACCCGCGGTTTCACGGCCGGCGCCGCGGGCGCAAGTTGCGGCCCGGTCAGGAACGTCTTCTCGAAGGCTATCTGCCCGAAATCAGGGTGGATGTGCCCGCCGCTGGCGACGCCATCGATCCGGCCGGCTTGTTCCGCGCGGGTATGCGCGAGGTCTGGCTCGAAATCGGGTTCGGCGCGGGCGAGCATCTGGCATGGCAGGCGGCGCGCAACCCGGATGTCGGCATTCTCGGTGCGGAGCCCTATCTGAACGGGGTGGCGCGGCTGTTGTCCGAGATCATCGACGAGCGGCCCGGCAACATCCGCATCCATCCCGACGATGTGCGCCCCCTGCTGCCGCGCTTTGCCGATGCGTGCCTGGCGCGGGTGTTCATTCTGTTTCCCGACCCCTGGCCCAAGCTGCGCCACAACCGGCGCCGCCTGATCAATACGCAGCTGCTCGATACGCTGGCGCGGCTGATGCGCGACGGGGCCGAACTGCGGGTGGCGACGGACGATCAGGATTATCTGGTCTGGATCCTGCGGCATTTGCAGGCCCATCCGGATTTTTCCTGGGCGGCACGGCGTGCGGTGGATTGGCGCCACCGACCCGACGACTGGCCGGATACGCGTTACGAGGACAAGAACCGCAGCGGCGGACCCGGGCCGACATTCTTGCGCTATATACGCATTCCGCGCACCGGCTAACGCGCGGGTTGCCTTTTCCGCTGTTTTCCCTATATTCCCGCTCAACAAGGCCCAACGTCTGGTGACAGACAGTTAAGGGTGGCCCGGACAACCCGGCGCCGCCTTTTTTGTTACCTGATTTTCGGTGGGCGCCGCGCAGGAGCTTGGTCAAGGATTGAACCTGATCAGCGAAAATATCCAGACGGACAAGATCATTTCCGTCATTGAACCCTCGCTGGCCGATCTCGGCTTCGAGTTGGTGCGCGTCAATTATGGCGGCGGCGGCCGACCGACACTGCAGATCATGATCGACCGGGCGGACGGCAAGGACGTGACAATCGAAGACTGTACCCTGGCAAGCCGCACGTCATCCGCGTTGCTCGATGTGGCCGACCCGATACGGGACGCCTATGAGCTCGAGGTGAGTTCGCCGGGTATCGACAGGCCGCTGACGCGGCCCAAGGATTTCGAGAGCTTTGCCGGTTACGAGGCGAAGGTCGAATTGAAACAGGCCGTTGACGGCCGCCGGCGGTTTCGCGGGCGGTTGCTGGGTCTGGAAGATGACCGGGTGCGCCTGGCGGATTTGGATGGCGAGGATGACGAATTCATCCTGCCGTTCGCGGAGATCGCCAAGGCGAAGCTCGTATTGAACGATGAACTAATTGCCGCGGCCCAAAAGGGCCGGACAAACGAAGGATAGAGAATATGGAGTCTGGAGGTCCCAGCCGCATTGAGATGCTCGCCGTTGCCGACGCCGTCGCACGGGAAAAGGGCATTGAGCGCGAGGAAGTCATCACCGCGATGGAGCAGGCCATTCAGAAGGCCGGCCGCAATAAATATGGTCCCGAGCACGATATCCGCGCGATCATCGATCGCGATGGCGGGCATATTTCCTTGGCGCGGCACCGCGAGGTTGTGGAAGAGGTCGAGGACGAAAACACCCAGCTGACGGTCGCACAGGCGCAGGCCGAGAAAGCCGATGCGAAGGTGGGTGATTTCCTGGTCGACGAACTGCCGCCGATTGATTTCGGCCGGATCGCGGCGCAGACGGCCAAGCAGGTCATCGTCCAGCGGGTCCGTGACGCGGAGCGCGAGCGCCAGTTCGAGGAATACAAGGACCGCGTGGGCGAGGTCGTCAACGGCCTGGTCAAGCGTGTCGAGTATGGCAATGTGACCGTCGATCTCGGCCGCGCCGAAGGTGTGATGCGCCGCGACGAAGCGCTGCCACGCGAGAATCACCGCCCCGGCGACCGGATCAGGGCCTTTATCTACGATGTGCGCCGCGAACCTCGTGGCCCGCAGATTTTCGTGACGCGCACGCGCCCGGAACTGATGAAGGCGCTGTTCGCGCAGGAGGTTCCCGAGATTTACGACGGCATCATCGAAATCCGCGCCGCCGCGCGCGATCCGGGGAGCCGGGCGAAAATCGCCGTCATCTCGCGGGATGCCTCGATCGACCCCGTCGGCGCCTGCGTCGGCATGCGGGGCAGCCGGGTTCAGGCCGTGGTCGGCGAGCTGCAGGGCGAGAAGATCGACATCATTCCCTGGTCCGATGACCCGGCGACCTTTGTGGTCAATGCGCTGGCCCCGGCCGAAGTCACCAAGGTCGTGCTGGACGAGGACGCCAACAAGATCGAAGTGGTCGTCCCCGACGAGCAGCTGTCGCTTGCGATCGGCCGCCGCGGCCAGAATGTACGCCTGGCCTCCATGCTGTCGGGCTGGGACATCGACATTCTGACCGAGGAAGAGGAATCCCAGCGTCGTCAGGACGAGTTCAACACGCGCAGCACCCTGTTTATCGAGGCGTTCGACGTGGAGGATGTGATTGCGCATCTGCTGGTCACCGAAGGTTTCGCGACCATCGAGGAAGTGGCCTTCGTGCCCATGGAGGACCTGACGACAATCGAAGGGTTCGACGAGGAGATCGGCGAGGAGCTGCAGGCCCGCGCGCGGAACTGGCTCGAGGAGCGCGATGCAAATCTCGATATCGAGCGCAAGAAGCTCGGGGTCGAGGACGCCGTGCTCAATGTCGCCGGCGTCACGCTCGAAAAGTCGGTCCGCCTGGGCACCCATGGTGTGCGGACGGTCGAGGATCTGGCGGGTTTGATGCCGGACGAGTACCGGTTCATTTTCATGGACACAGAGACCGAGGTGAAGCTCGACGATCTGTTCAACATGGCCGACCATGAGATCAGCCGACTGGTACGTCCGAGCCCGGTAAACAGCGAAGAGGCGAACGCCATCATCATGGCCGCGCGTGTCGCGATCTATGGTGAGGACGTGATCCCGCCGGAACCCGAGCCGGACCCCGAAGCGGACGAAGCGGCCGAGGCCGAGGCGGCGCCGGAGGCGCCGTCGGATCTGGCGGCAGCGGAAGCCGTTTTTGCGCCGGCGCCCGACCAGCCGGCCGGGGAATAGGACCCGAGGCGCCTCACGATGATCGCGGTGGAACAGGCCCATATCGAAACGACCCAGGTCGAAACGGCCAGACCGGGTCGGCGCGCGGATGCCGCGCGGCGCCAAACCCGGCGCTGCCTGGTGACGGGCGATGTGCGGCCGCGGTCGGAGTTGATGCGGTTTGTCGTCGGCCCCGATGATCTGGTGGTTCCCGATCTCGATGCGCGCCTTCCCGGGCGCGGATTGTGGTTGACCGGCCGCAGGGATATAGTCGCGCAAGCCTGCGCCAAGCGCGCGTTTGCGCGCGGTGCGAAGCGGAATGTGGTGCCGATGACCGGGCCCGAGGGCGAAAGCCTTGAGCTGTTTGTCGAGGGCGCGTTGTTCCGCCGGGCGGTGGACGCCTTGACGATGGCCCGCAAGGCCGGCGCGTATGTGTCGGGTTTCGAGAAGGTTCGTGCCGCCCTGTCGGGGCGCGATGAAAATGAGGGCGCAGACGCGGGTGACACCGTTTTGTTATGTGCGTCCGATGCCGGCGAGGATGGCCGCGACAAGATTGCGCGGCTCGCTGATCGGGTGGGCGGTGTCACGCGCGTGGATATTTTTGAGGCGTCCGTACTGGGTGCCGCATCCGGGCGTGAGCGTACGGTTCACGCAGTCGTGTTGCCGGGTGGCGCCGCGCAGCATGTGTTGGAAACGGTCCGGGCCTACACCGCCTATCGCGGTGATACGGCCCTGGCGACCGATATTGATTTGATGGATTGAGATCATGGCGAATACGACCGAAAACGACGACAAGAAGAAGAAAAAGCCGCTGACGCTTTCCAAGCCGGGCAAGCTCGAGCTGAAGAAGACCGTCGAGGGTGGCCAGGTGCGCCAGAGCTTCAGCCATGGCCGGACCAAGACGGTGACGGTCGAGGTCAAGAAGAAGCGGACGTTCCAGCAGGGCGCCACCGGCGAAATGACCGAGATCAAGGAGGCCCCGGAAGAACAGGCCGCCGAGGCGCCGGCTGCGGCACCCGAGGTCGCGCCCGAGGCCGAAACGCCCCCGCAACGCACCCTGACCGATGCCGAGCAGGCATCCCGGCTGCGCGCGCTTGAGGCGGCCCGAAAGGCTGCCGAAGAGGCTGCGATCGAAAGCGAGAAAGCCAAGGCAGCGCTGGAAGAGGCGCGCCAGGCTTCGGAGGAAGAAGCGAAGGCGGCACCGGATGCCGAGGCGCCGGTTGTCGAGACCCCGGCTGCGGATGCGGACGTGCCCGAGACATCCGCCGAGCCCGAACCGGCCCCGGTCGAGACCCGGACCCGGCGAGAGATCGAGGAAGAGGCGCGTCGTGAGGCGGAGGCCCAGGCGCAGAAGATGGCCGATGAGGCGGCAAAACGCGCCGCGGCGGCCGAGCGGAAATTCGCCGCTCTCGAGGAAAAGTCAAAAGACGACGATATCGACCTCGGTGACCCGGGTGATCCCGGCACCCCGGCTGCGGCCAAAGGCAAGGCCGCCCGCGCCGAAGGGACGGCGGCGAAGCCGAATGCCCGGCCGCGTGCGAACGAACGCAAGCGCCGCAGCGGCAAGCTCACCATTTCCGAGGCGCTCGACGAGGAGGGCGGCGCGCGCCAGCGTTCCGTCGCGGCATTCCGGCGCCGCCAGGAGCGCGAGCGTCAGCGGGCGACCGGGGACAACAAGGGCGGCGGCCAGGCATCGAAAGTGGTGCGCGAGGTCTCCATTCCCGACGTCATCACAGTTGGCGAGCTCGGCAACCGAATGGCCGAGCGCGGCGCCGAAGTCATCAAGGCCCTGATGAAAATGGGCGTCATGGCGACGATCAATCAGACGATCGATCAGGAAACGGCGCAGCTCGTGGTCGAGGAATTCGGCCATGCGGCGAAGCTCACCTCGGCCAGCGATGTGGAGCTCAATCTCGGCGCCACGGTCGATGACGATGAAGGCACGCAAGTGTCGCGACCGCCGGTCGTCACCGTCATGGGCCATGTTGATCACGGCAAGACGTCCCTGCTCGACGCGCTGCGCGCCACCGATGTGGTCAGCCGCGAGGCGGGCGGGATTACCCAGCATATCGGCGCCTATCAGGTGGTGCTCGAATCCGGCGACAAGATCAGCTTCATCGACACGCCGGGCCATGCGGCCTTCACCGCGATGCGCCAGCGTGGCGCCCACGTAACCGACATCGTGATCCTGGTGGTCGCGGCGGATGACGGCGTCCAGCCGCAGACGGTCGAGGCGATCAATCACGCGCGTGCCGCCGAGGTGCCGATCATCGTGGCGGTCAACAAGATGGATTTGCCGGCGGCCGATGCGTCGCGGGTGAAAAACGAACTCCTGTCGCATGAGATCGTGCCCGAGGAAATGGGTGGCGACACGCAGGTTATCGAGGTCTCGGCCGAGACCCGTGCGGGGCTCGACACGCTGACCGAGGCGATCGTGTTGCAGGCGGAAGTTCTCGAACTGACCGCCAACCCCGACCGCGCCGCTTTCGGTGCGGTGATCGAGGCGCAACTCGAACGCGGCCGCGGCGCGGTTGCAACCGTTCTTGTTCAGGGCGGCACGATCAAGGTGGGCGATATCTTCGTTGCCGGCGCCGAATGGGGCCGGGTCCGTGCGCTGGTCAATGACCGGGGCGAGAATGTCGACGAGGCCGGCCCGTCCGCGCCGGTCGAGGTTCTGGGCCTGAACGGCGCGCCCCAGGCGGGTGACGAGTTCGCGGTCGTGGATTCCGATGCGCGGGCACGCGAGGTCGTCGAATATCGCCAGAGCGTCATGCGCGATGCGCGCGCGGCGGCCGGGGCACGCGGCAGCCTCGACGACATGTTCGAGCAGATCAAGGCCGGTGAGGCCGCCCAGATCCCCGTGGTGATCAAGGGCGACGTGCAGGGCTCGGTCGAGGCCATCGTCGGTGCGCTGAACAATCTGTCGACCGATGAGGTCAACGCCCAGGTGTTGCATGCCGGGGTCGGCGGTATTACGGAATCCGATATCTCGCTCGCGACCGTCAACAACGGGCTGGTCATCGGCTTCAACGTACGGGCCATCCCGCAGGCGCGTGACCAGGCCAAGCGCGACGGGGTCGAGATCCGCTACTACAACATCATCTACAATGTGGTGGACGATGTGCGCGGCATGCTGGAAGGCGAGTTGACGCCGACCCTGCAGGAAAATCTGCTCGGCTCTGCCGAAATCCGCGAGGTCTTCAGTGTTTCGAAGGTCGGCAAGGTGGCGGGTTGCATGGTGACCGACGGCTTGATCCGGCGGGACTCGAAAGTCCGCCTGATGCGCGATTCTGTGGTCGTGCATGAGGGCAATTTGGGCACGCTCCGGCGCTTCAAGGATGATGTCCGCGAAGTCCAGAACGGCTACGAATGCGGCATCGCGCTCGAGAATTACAACGACATCCAGCCGGGTGACGTGATCGAGTGCTTCGAGGTGCAGGAGATCGCGCGTCAACTCGAGGCGAGTTGAACGTCGCCGCGTAACAGGGCCGTTGCGCGGTTGCGCGCGGCCGGAACGGAATTGAAGACAGCCCGCCCATGAACCGGAATGCGCAAAATGCCCGCGGGAACGCCGGCAGGAGCAAGGCGCCGTCCCAACGCCAGTTGCGCGTGGGCGAGGAAATCCGTCATGCCCTGTCGGAGATCCTGCGCCGGGCGGCGTTCCGCGATACCGAACTGGCCAACCTGACGATCACCGTCACGGAAGTGCGTGTGAGCCCCGACATGCGCAACGCGACCGTGTTCGTTTTGCCGCTTGAGGGCGCCGCCGAACCCATGGTCGCGGGCCTGAACCGGGCCAGTGGCTATCTGCGCGGCCAGCTTGGCAAGGCCGTGCACCTGAAATATCTGCCCGCCCTGAGCTTCGTGTTCGACAAGAGCTTCGAGGAGGCCTCGCGGATCGAGTCCATCATGCACCGGCCCGAGGTTGCGCGTGATCTGGCGGGCGACGGCGTTGCGGACGAAGACGCAACAGACGTGCAGACGGACGAAGAGGGCGGCTGATGGGGCGTCGGCGCAAGGGCCTGGCGATCAACGGCTGGATCAATCTCGACAAGCCGGCCGGCATGACGTCCGCGGGCTGTGTCAACGCGGTGCGTCGCGCCACGGGGGCGGCCAAGCTGGGCCACGCCGGGACACTGGACCCGTCGGCGACGGGCATTCTGCCGATCGCGCTGGGCGAGGCGACCAAGACCATGCCCTATGTGACCGACAGTTCGAAAAGCTACACCTTCACGGTCAACTGGGGCGCGCGGACCGAGACCGACGATGCCGACGGCGAAGTGGTCGAGACCTCCGACATACGCCCGGACAGCGCGGCCATCGAAGCCGCGCTGCCGGCCTTTGTCGGCATGATCGAGCAGGTCCCGCCGGCCTATTCGGCGATCAAGATCGACGGCCAGCGGGCCTATGCCAAGGCGCGCGCCGGCGAGGATGTGGTCTTGCAGGCGCGGACCATCGAAATCAATGCGTTCGATCTGGTCGAGATTCTCGACGCGGACCGCGCGCGGTTCGCCGTGACGTCGGGCAAGGGCGCGTACATGCGCGCGCTCGCCCGCGACCTGGCCGTGGTGGTCGGCACCTGCGGGCACCTGTCCGATCTGCGCCGGGTGGCCGTCGGGCCGTTCGAAGAATCGGCTTCGATTTCGCTGGAAAAGCTGGAGGAACTTGGCCATAGTGCCGCCGCCTCACCCATATTGTTACCGATTGAGACCGTGCTGGACGGTATCCCGGCACTGGCCTTGTCTGACAGGGAAGCGGAAATGCTTCGCAATGGGCAGGCGGTTCCGGTCTTGCGACCGCAAGACAGGGAACGGATCGCGACGGCAGGGGACGATGGTATCGTCCTGGCCCTCGAGGCGACGACGCCGGTGGCGCTCGTTCGTGTCGACGGCATCCAGATTCGTCCGGTCCGTGTTTTAAATCTCGATACCGGGAGCTAGAAAAGCATGTCGATTACGCCTGAGCGTAAGAACGAACTCATCAATGAATACCAGACCAAGGCTGGGGACACGGGCTCGCCCGAGGTTCAGGTCGCGATCCTGACGGAGCGCATCAAAAACCTGACCGAGCACCTGCAGACCCACGCCAAGGATCATCATTCGCGCCGCGGCCTGCTTTTGATGGTCGGCCAGCGGCGTCGTTTGCTCGATTACACGCGGCGCAAGGAAGAAGCGCGTTACCGCACCCTGATCGAGCGTTTGGGCATTCGCCGCTAGTCGCGATTGCCTTTGTTACCGGCGCGGGCATGGCCCGGCGCCAACAAGACAGGCCCACGGACACAATCCGGTGTCCCCGGCCTGGCCCGCACGGACCATCCGTGCACACGCCGTCAAAACTCTATTGCGTGACGGCGCGAAGACCCCGATGGCACGGGGCATTCGTTTGGGGTTGGCCCGAACGGATGACGCAGGTTGAGAGATAAGCGATGTTTGACATTGTACGTAAGGAAATTGAATGGGGTGGGCGTCCGCTCATCCTGGAGACCGGGCATATCGCCCGTCAGGCCGACGGGGCCGTCCTCGTCACATACGGTGAATCCTCGGTGCTCTGCACCACGGTTGGCGAACACCAGCCGCGCGAAGGGCTGGATTTCTTCCCGCTCACCGTTCACTACCAGGAAAAGACATATGCGGCGGGCAAGATCCCGGGCGGCTTCTTCAAGCGTGAAGGGCGCCCCACGGAGAAAGAGGTTCTCACCTCGCGCCTGATCGACCGGCCCATCCGGCCGCTCTTCCACAAGAGCTATCGCAACGAAACCCAGGTGATCTGCACCACCGTCAGCCACGATCTGGAGAATGATCCGGACATCGCGGCACTCGTCGGTGCGTCGGCGGCCCTGACGATTTCGGGCATGCCTTTCATGGGCCCGATCGGCGCCGCGCGCGTCGGTTATATCGACGGCGAGTATGTGCTGAACCCGACGGCCGACCAGCTGGAAGAATCCGCACTCGACCTGATCGTTGCGGGCACCAGCGAAGGCGTGCTGATGGTCGAATCACAGGCCAATGAGCTGACCGAAGAGGTCATGCTTGGTGCGGTGATGTTCGGTCATGAGGGCTATCAGCCGGTGATCGATGCGATCATCGACATGGCCGAGCGTGCGGCGAAAGAGCCGCGCCCGGTCAGCGAGACCCCGCAGGAGATCATCGATCTCGAAGCGAAGGTTCGCGAGCTCGGCGAAGCCGGCATCCGCGAGGCCTACACCGAGAAAGAGAAGCTCGCCCGTCAGGACAAGGTCTCGGCCGCCAAGAAGGCCGTGATCGCGCAGCTCTCCGAAGAGGAAGCCGCGATTGCCAGCGGTCCGCTCAAGACGCTGGAGAAGGACGTGGTTCGCCGCGCCATTCTCGACACGGGTGAGCGCATCGACGGCCGCGACACCAAGACGGTGCGTGCCATCGAGAGCCAGATCTCGATCCTGCCGCGCTCCCATGGTTCGGCATTGTTCACCCGGGGCGAGACCCAGGCGATGGTCGTGGCCACGTTGGGCACCGGCCAGGACGAGCAGATCATCGACGCGCTCGAGGGCGAGTATCGCGAGCATTTCCTGCTCCACTACAACTTCCCGCCCTATTCGGTTGGTGAGACCGGCCGTATCGGCTTCACCGGGCGTCGCGAAGTCGGCCACGGCAAGCTTGCCTGGCGGGCCCTGCGTCCGCTGCTGCCGGCCAAGGAAGACTTCCCCTACACGGTCCGCGTGGTCTCCGAGATCACCGAATCGAACGGGTCGTCCTCGATGGCCACGGTCTGCGGTTCGTCGCTCGCCATGATGGATGCGGGCGTGCCCCTGAAGGCGCCGGTCGCGGGCATCGCGATGGGCCTGATCAAGGAAGACGACGGCTATGCGGTCCTGTCGGATATTCTCGGTGACGAGGATCATCTCGGCGACATGGACTTCAAGGTCGCCGGCACGGACGAAGGCATCACCTCGCTCCAGATGGACATCAAGATCACGTCCATCACCAAGGAGATCATGGAGATCGCGCTGGACCAGGCCCGCGACGGCCGGATCCACATCCTGGGTGAGATGGCCAAGGCCATCGATTCGGGCCGGGTCGAACTGTCCGAGCATGCGCCGCGCATCACCACCATGAACATCCCGACCGACAAGATCCGGGAAGTGATTGGCACGGGCGGCAAGGTCATCCGTGAAATCTGCGAAGTGACCGGCTGTAAGGTCGACATCGACGATGAGGGCCTGATCAAGGTCGCCTCGTCCGACGGTGAAGCCGCCCAGAAGGCGATCGACTGGATCACCTCCATCGTGGCCGAGCCGGAAGTCGGCGTGATCTACACGGGCAAGGTCGTGAAGGTCGTCGATTTCGGCGCCTTCGTGAACTTCTTCGGGTCGCGCGACGGCCTCGTCCACATCTCCGAGCTCAAGAACGAGCGCGTGGGTCAGGTGACCGACGTGATCAACGAGGGCGACGAGGTGAAGGTCAAGGTCATCGGCATGGATGACCGCGGCAAGGTCAAGCTGTCGATGCGGGTCGTCGATCAGGAGACCGGCGAGGAACTCGAGGACACGCGCCCGCCGCGTGAGCCCCGTGGAGACGGAGACGGGGACGATCGTCCGCGCCGCCGCCGCCCGCGCCGCGACGCCGCCGAGTAACAGGCTAATCAGCCGGCCCCACAATAGATGGTGGTCGGCTGATTTCTCCATTTCTAAACAGACTAGCGCCAAGCTTATCTCATAGCAGCCGAGTCTTGCTGATGGTTGCTGATGGTTGCTGATAGTTGCTGATAGTGGTTGACATCAGTAGAAAGTTGGTCACAATTGTTATTGGAATGAGAATGTCGTGGATAAGTACGCACTGGTTTTTCCGAAATGGCGCTCAAGACGTGCAACAAACTCCTGAAAGAGTTGAGATTGGAAGCAAAACTTTCCGTTAATCAGATGGCGAGAAAGGCTGAAGTTGATCGTGCAACTGTTAGCAAAGCTGAAACTGGGAAGAGAGTTCAGGAACTCTCTGTTGTCCGTTTAGTGGCTGCGCTCTCAGGGGAGCTGAAACGAAAAGTTTCGATTGAGGAAGTCTCAGAAGATGTCGAGAAAAAGTAGAGAGCAACTAGCGGAATTGTACGGGAGTCTCTCTGATCGAGAGGGTGATCTCTATCACATCGCGCATGCGCGAAAGCGTAATAGTGACGAGCCTTACGATAGCGGGAAACTCATAGCCGCAGATAAGCGAATTGGTCCGAACTTTACGAAGAAGTATCTATCGGCTGTTGCACGGTTTAGAAAATCTTCGTTTGAGCGACCTTAGCGGCTAAGCACATTCCATGCATGACGATGAAACGGAGTACTTATTCTCCGAAGAGCAGATGGCGTCCCGGTTTCAAGACTTGGGAGAAATTGTTCAGAACTTCGTCGACGAATATGAGAGTGAAACCGAGGCACCTTTAACTGTTGATTGGTCGCGGTTGTACGTCGTTGTGGTAAGTGCCTATGACGACGTCGCAAGGTTCAAAGCTTATCATCTTGAAGACCCACGCGCCGACCTTTCAGATGCAATTAAGCGGTCTGCGTTCCTCGTAAAATGGATTATTCGTGAGAAACCTCTATATTCCGGCGAAGATGGAAATCCGTTTGGCCCCCCGGTTCTTGCCAACGAAGCATTGGCCATACGAGTGGCGCTTTCAAACCTGACCGTCTACTGCGGCAGAGATTTGGATCTAACAGAAGAAAAGATTTGGGATTTCGTCTATGATTTTAAGTATCGGGATTTGCCGTCAGACGCATTAATATCTATTTTCCAAATGTTCGTAGAAATCGCGGAAAATGAATACCCGATAAACATTGCATAGTGTCTTCTATTGCCCGGAAAATTGGTTCACGTAAGTAATATTCGCGACGTCGATAAACGTGAGCGTCGAAGGTAGAAGTAAGAAGAACCAGCCGAGTCCATACAACAGGCTCATGGCAATCCTGGTTTTCCGGTTAGATTCGGACAGTGTGTAGAAGTGCTTTGTGAGCACATCGATTATCTCTTCTTCGTTTCGGTTTCTCCAGCTAGAGAAAGATATTCCGGTCGTTGAAGATCTTTCTGCTCCGTCTCGCCCGGCCTCCTTAGATAAAACCATCCCAATATCTGCAGCATACTTGCGAAGTCTGGCTGGTGTAATTATTGGCCTTTCCGACTCGACAAAACCTTTATCTGTATGATTCAATTTTACTTCTGCGGGGCAGAACATTTCAAAAATTCCAGCAGACACACCGATAAAGGTCAGCCCAAAGAAAATATAATAAACGCGATTCAAAGAATCTTCGGGAGCTCCTGAATCAAATACAAGGGTGAAAAAAGAAGAAAACTCTTGGTTGAGTATGATCAGGTAACCAATCGCAGGAGCCAATATTGTTAACTTGACAATATAGCTCCGAAAAAATCGGCTGGTTTTGTGCCATCTCCAATCAAAAGACACCTTGACCATTCCTCTTTTTACTCCGCAGCCTCGCGCACATCCAGCGCCGCGAGGATGCGCGGCGGCGATAGCGGCAGGTCGTTGAAGCGGATGCCGGTGGCGTTGTGGACCGCGTTGCGCACGGCCGCCAGGCCGGGCACCAGCGGCACCTCGCCGACCCCGCGCACGCCTTGCGGGTGCTTGGGGTTCGGGACCTCGATGATGTGGGTGTCGATCATCGGCAGGTCGGACGCGACGGGCATGCGGTAATCCAGGAAGCCGGGATTATCGACCTTGCCGTCCTTGTCGTAGAGGTATTCCTCGTTCAGGGCCCAACCAATGGCCTGGGCAGCACCGCCCTGCATCTGGCCCTCGACATAGGCCGGATGGACCGCCCGGCCCACATCCATGAGCACGGTGTAGCGGATCACCCGGGCGATCCCCAGCTCGGGGTCCACCTCGACATCACAGATATGCGTGCCGAAGCCGCCTTCCGCGCCCGTCGTGTTGACCTGGGCGCCGGCGCCGATGGGCCCGCCGGTCTCGTTGGCGCGGGCCGCCAGCTCGGCCAGGGTGAGCGGGTCGAACTTGCCGGCGTTGGCACCGGCCGGGCGGGCCTCTCCGTCTTCCCATGTCACCGCATCCGGGTCGATATCCCAGATCTTGGCGGCCAGCTCGCACAGGGTGCGGATGACCGTCCGGGTCGATTCCGTGACCACCATGGACGAGGCGAACAGGACGCGGCTGCCGCCGGTCAGGTTCGAGAAGCCGATGGTCGCCGTGTCGCCGATCAGGACCGAGATCCGCTTGTAATCGATGCCGAGCAGCTCGGCGCAGATGTTGGCGATGCCGGCGCGCGAGCCGCCGATATCCGGATGGCCGGTGGTGACGACGACATTGCCGTCCTCGGTGATGTTCACTTGCGCTGAGGATTCACCGCCCGCGTTGAACCAGAAACCACTCGCCACGCCGCGACCCTGGTTGGGGCCGAGCGGCGCGTTGTAATGCTCATGGGCCTTGGCCGACGTGAGGGATTCGACATAACCCATGACCGGATAGACCGGGCCGTGGACGGCTTCGGTGCCTTCCTTCGCGGCGTTCTTGAGCCGCAGATCCAGCGGATCCATGCCGATTTCCTCGGCCAGCTCGTCGAGCACGCATTCGACGCCGAAGGCGCCGATGGGCGCACCCGGGGCGCGATAGGCCGCGACTTTGGAGCGGTTGCAGACCACGTCGTAACCCAGCGTGTGGCCGTTGGGGATGTCGTAGGGCGCCAGCGCACAGCCGACCGCGCCGCGCACGGGCGCGCCCGGCAGTCCGCCGGCCTGCAGCCAGTAGAGGCCTTCCGCCGCAGTGATCGTGCCGTCCTTCTTGACGCCGATCTTGATCGTGGACTTGGAGCCCGACGTGGGTCCCGATGCGCGCATCACCTCTTCGCGGGTCATGGTCATCTTCACCGGCCGGCCGGACTTCTTCGACAGGATGGTCGCCAGCGGCTCGAGATAGACGATGGTCTTGCCGCCGAAGCCGCCGCCGATTTCGGCGGGGATCGCACGGATGTCGCTCTGGGTGAGACCCGTGAGCAGCCCCACCATGGCGCGGACCATGAACTGGCCCTGGCTCGACGACCAGATGGTGGTCTTGTTGTCGGACGCGACGCTCACCAGGCAGGCATGGGGCTCGATATAGCCCTGATGCACCGGCCGGGTCGTGAAGTCCCGCTCGATGACCACATCGGCCTCGGCGAAGCCGGCCTCGACATCGCCCTTGCTGTGCTCGATGGTGCCCGCGATGTTCGAGGGCTTGCCGTCGAACTCCATCCAGTCGTGCAGGATGGGGGCATCGTCGGCGAGCGCGTCGTCGATTTCAATCGCGTGGGGCAGGACGTCGTAGTCCACCTCGATGAGCTTGCAGGCCTCGGCCGCGATGGCCTCGGTCATGGCCGCGACGGCGGCGACCGGGTGGCCGTGGAACAGCGCCTTCTCGCGGGCCATCACGTTGCGGCACATCCAGCGCATGTCCTGAATGCCGAGTGCCACCGGCGTGTCGACGGGGAAGTCGACGATGTCGGCGGCGGTCATCACTGCCTTCACGCCGGGCAGGGCCTCGGCCTTCGACGTGTCGATGCTTTTGATTACGGCATGGGCGTGCGGGCTGCGCAGCACCTTGCCCCAGATCATGCCGGGCATGGATGTGTCGGCCGCGAAGGCTGCGCGTCCGGTCACCTTGTCGGCGCCGTCGGGACGGATCGTGTTTTCGCCGATCCACTTGTTGTTGGAATCGCTCATTAGCTTGCCCCCCGCATGTCGGCGGCGGTGTCGAGCACCGCGCGGATGATTTTGTCATAGCCCGTGCAGCGGCACAGATTGCCGGCCAGCCAGAACCGGACTTCGGTTTCCGTCGGGTCCGGGTTCTCGTCGAGCAGCGCCTTGGCCGCGATCAGCATGCCCGGGGTGCAGATGCCGCATTGCAGGGCGGCCTCTTCCAGGAATTTCTGCTGCAGCGGGTGCAGGGTCTCGCCCTCGGCCATCCCCTCGATGGTGGTGATCGCCTTGCCTTCGGCCTCGGCGGCCAGCATCAGGCAGGAACAGACGAGCGTGCCGTCGAGCGTGATCGAGCAGGCCCCGCAGTCGCCCGAGCCGCAGCCTTCCTTGGCGCCGGTCAGGTCGAGCTGGTTGCGCAGCACGTCGAGCATCGTCTCGTCGGGCGTGCACAGGAATTCCTCGGGCTCGCCGTTGATGGTGGTGGAAATGTGAAGTTTTGCCATGGTTCAGGCTCTCTCTTTTATCCGGACTTATGTTCGCAGCGAGCGTTCGGCGGCGATGGCGGCCGTGCGCTTCAGCAGGACCCCGGCGACCCGGGTGCGGTAGGCGATCGTGCCACGCTTGTCGTCGATCGGGTTGCAGGCCGCACTGCATGCCGCAGCGGCGGCCTCCAGCGCGCTGTCCTCGAGTTTGGTGCCGATCAGCGCCTTGGCGGCGTCCTCGACGAGCAGCACCGTCGGTGCGACGGCACCGAGCCCGACCCGGGCTGAGGTGCAGACCCCGCCTTCGAGGGTGAGGTTCACGCCGACACCGACGACGGCGATATCCATCTCGGTGCGCGGGATCATCCGCAGATAGGCGTCGCCCTGGCCGACCGCGCGGGGCGGGAAGGCGAAGCTGACCGCGATCTCGCCGGGCTTCAGGCTGGTCTTGCCCGGACCCGTGGGCACATCCTCGACCGCGATCTCGCGGCGCCCGTCGGGGCCCTGCACCGTCAGGATGGCGCCGGCGGCGACCATGGCCGGCACGCTGTCGGCGGCCGGTGAGCCGTTGCACAGATTGCCGCCCAGCGACGCGCGGCCCTGAATCTGGGTCGAGCCGATCAGGTTCAACCCCTCCAGGACACCGGGCCAGGCCGCGGCGAAGCCGGCATGCTTTTCGAGCGCGGCACCGGAGACGGCGGCGCCGACGATGAAGCCGCCCTCGGCGGTCTCCTCGATGCCCGTCACCTCGGCGATGTTCTTGATGTCGACGATCAGGCCGGGCGCGACCATGCCCGCCTGCATCTGGACCAGGAGGTCGGTGCCGCCGGCCAGGATGCGCCCTGCGCCACCGGCGCCCGCGTAGGCACCGATCGCGTCGTCGAGCGACGTCGGCGCCAGATACTGGATATCTGTCATGTTGAATTCCGCAATTGTTTCTCTTTCCCCACCCGCGGCCGTCCTGCTCTGGAGGGCAGAATTTCGATGGACCGCAGATATCCAAAGGCTACACGGCTCGGGCGGTCAGGAACAGCCCGACGATGGGGAAAATAGCCGCCGGATTCTGTCCCCAACCCGGAAGCTTGTATTCTCGTCTGAATCGGCCGGGTCGGACTAATGTGGGTTGCCACGAAAGTGCAATAAACAGGAAGCGCATCGGCCCATCCGTGTTCAAGTCACTGAAACCCGTTCAACAGGTTGCTGCCCTGCCGTTCGCCCTGCGTGACGGGAGTTTCGAGGTGTTGCTTGTGACCTCGCGCCGGAAACGGGAAAGCCACGAAGACGGGTCGCGCTGGATTCTGCCCAAGGGGTGGCCGAAGGGCCGCGAGACGCTGGCCGATTCCGCGATGCGCGAGGCGCAGGAGGAGGCCGGGGTCACCGGCGCCATCCATCCCATGCCTGTCGGCGAATACAGATACAGCAAGGCCATGCGAGCCGGCTATTCGGTGGATGCCCATGTGTTTGTTTTCGCGCTGCACGTCCATGAGGTGCGAGACAAGTGGCGCGAGCGCAAGAAACGTGATCGCCGCTGGCTCACCCTCGATGAGGCGGCTGAAACCGTCGGTGACGGGGATGCAGCGCGCCTCCTGACGCGCCTGTCCGCGCGCGGCGGGGAGACGCTGCACACCATTCTTGCCGAAATGGAGACCGGGTGCGGCGATACGCCGGCACCGGGCCCGGCCGTCTGATGGCCGGTATCAGGGTGACCCGAAAGGAAGACCGATGAGCTTGACCAAGCAAACCCTCGACAAGGACCTGGAGAAGCTCGTTCATGTCGAGGCGGCGACCCGTTCGATGGCCGGCGGCCTTCGCTCGCATGGGATTGCGGTGATTTTCCTGGGCCTGTCCGCGTTGCTGGCCGCGGCCCTGGTGGGGTTGTCGTCGGACACGGCGATGGTCGTCGTTGCGGCCATCCTCGGTGGTTACATGGCGCTGAATATCGGCGCCAACGACGTGGCCAACAATGTCGGCCCGGCGGTGGGATCGCGCGCGCTGACCATGTTCGGCGCGCTGGTCATCGCCGCCGTCTTCGAAAGCGCGGGCGCGCTGCTGGCGGGCGGTGACGTGGTCAACACGATCTCCAAGGGGATCATCGACCCGTCGCTGGTGGAGGATTCGAGCATCTTCGTGCTGGCGATGATGGCGGCGCTGATCTCGGCGGCGCTATGGGTCAATCTCGCCACCTTTGTCGGCGCGCCCGTGTCCACGACCCATTCCGTCGTCGGCGGGGTCATGGGCGCGGGTATCGCCGCCGTCGGTTTCCAGCTCGTCAACTGGGGCACGATGGGCGCAATCGCGGCGAGCTGGGTCATCTCACCGGTACTCGGCGGGGTGATCGCCGCCGGGTTTCTCGCCTTCATCAAGATCAACCTGATCTACCGGGACGACAAGATCGCCGCAGCCCGGCGATGGGTGCCCATGCTGGTGGCGATCATGGCCGGCGCGTTTGCCTGGTACCTGGCGGTCAAGGGTTTCAAGCGTATCTGGCGGCCGGACATACAGACCGTCATCATCGTCTCTCTGGTCACATTCGCGGCCGTGTGGGTGATCATGCGCCCGCTGATCCGCCGCCAATCCAAGGGCATGGAGAACCGAAACCAGTCGCTCCGGGTGCTGTTCCGGATACCGCTGATCTGTTCGGCCGCCCTGCTGTCGTTTGCCCATGGTGCAAACGACGTGGCCAACGCCATCGGCCCGCTGGCGGCGATCATCTCGACGGTTCAGTCAGGCGACATCGCCAGCAAGGTGGAGGTGCCGATCTGGATCATGACCATCGGCGCATTTGGCATCAGCCTCGGCCTGTTCCTTTACGGGCCGAAACTCATCCGCATGGTCGGCGATCAGATCACCAAGATGAACCCGATGCGCGCCTATTGCGTGGCGCTTTCCGCGGCGATCACGGTGATCATCGCATCCTGGCTCGGCCTGCCGGTCAGCTCGACCCATATCGCGGTCGGCGCTGTGTTCGGCGTCGGCTTTTTTCGCGAGCATTACACCAGGCGTTCCAAACGGCGGCGCGAGATGGTCACGCGCGCGGGCAAGTCGGACGTGGACGCGGAGGAAGCGCCGCTGCCGCCCGAGGTGTTGCGGCATCGCCGGCTGGTCCGCCGTTCCCACTTCCTGACAATCATCGCAGCATGGGTGATCACGGTGCCGGCCACGGCGATCATGTCGGCGCTGGTCTTCTTCGGGCTGTCGCTGGTGGTTTAGGGCGAAACGCCGACGCCGAAACGAGAACGGCCCCCGGAGGGGCCGTTTCTCATGCGTTTATTGCAGATGTGCGTCAGTCGCCGTTTCGCGCCGCCGGGTCGGGCATGCCGACCGTATTGAAGCCGCAATCCACATAGTGGATCTCGCCCGTGACCGCCTTGGACAGGTCCGACAGCAGATAAAGCCCCGCGCCGCCGACATCGTCGAGCACGACGTTGCGCCGCAGCGGTGCGGTCTCGCGGTTGTAGTTGTAGACCTGCCGCGCGGAGCCGACCGCGGAGCCGGCAAGGGTGCGCATGGGGCCGGCCGAGATGGCGTTGACCCGCAGCCCGTCCGGGCCGAGGTCCGAGGCGAGATAACGCACGCTGGCTTCCAGCGCGGCTTTCGCGACCCCCATGACATTGTAATTGGGCATGACCGCCTGGGCGCCGTGGTAGGTGAGCGTCAGCAGCGATCCGCTGTCGGTCATCAGTGCCGCGGCGCGCTGGGCCACGGCCGTGAACGAGTAACAGGAGATGTTCATGGTCTGCAGGAAGTTCTCCTGGGACGTGTTCACATACCGGCCCTTGAGTTCCTCCTTGTCGGAGTAGGCGATGGCGTGGACCACGAAGTCGATCCCGTCCCAGGTGTCGGAGATGGCGTTGAAGGCGGCATCGAGGCTCTTCGTGTCCGACGCGTCGCACTGGACCATGGCGGCGGCGTCGACGGATTCCGCCAGCGGGCCGACCCGGCGCGCGAACGAGTCCGACTGATAGGTGAAGGCCAGGTCCGCCCCCTGTGCGGCGACCGCGCGCGCGATCCCCCAGGCGATGGAATGGTCGTTGGCGACCCCCATGATGAGGCCGCGTTTGCCGGCCATCAGGCTTCCGGTGGCGGGTTGTCCGTCCATGGCGTCGGCCTGTTTCAGGGTTGCGGGGCTGGGTTCAGGCGTGGGCGCGTGTGCGTCGGCCATGGGCTAGCCCTCGTGCCGCTGGAAGGCCAGCGTGGCGTTCGTCCCGCCGAAGCCGAAGCTGTTCGACATCACGCAGTTGAGCCCGGCATTGTCGATCCGCTCGGTGACGATCAAGGCGTCGCCGGCGTCGGGATCGAGTTCCTCGATATTCGCCGAAGCCGCGATGAAGTCGTGCTCCATCATCAACAGCGAGTAGATCGCCTCATGGGCGCCGGTGGCCCCCTGGGAATGGCCGGTCAGGGACTTGGTCGAGGCGACATGCGGGCGTTGCGCGCCGAAAACCTCGTTGATGGCCCCCAGCTCGATCATGTCGCCGACCGGGGTCGAGGTGCCGTGGGCGTTGATATAGTCGACGGTCTGGTTGCCCAGCCCGGCGGTCGCCATGCGCATGCAGCGCACCGCGCCCTCGCCGGACGGGGCGACCATGTCGACGCCATCCGACGTCGCGCCGTAGCCGACGAGCTCGCCATAGATCTTCGCGCCGCGTGCCTTCGCGCGTTCCATCTCCTCGAGCACCACCACGCCGGCGCCGCCGGCGATCACGAACCCGTCGCGGTTGACGTCGTAGGGCCGCGAGGCGCGCCCGGGCGTGTCGTTATATCTGGACGACAACGCGCCCATCGCGTCGAACAGAACGGTGAGCGACCAGTGGAGCTCTTCCGCGCCGCCGGCAAAGACGATGTCCTGCTTGCCCATCTGGATGAGCTCGCCACCGTTGCCGATGCAGTGGGCGCTGGTCGAGCAGGCGGAGCTGATCGAGTAGCTGAGGCCGCGCGTCTTGAACGCGGTGGACATGTTGGCCGACAGGGTCGAACACATGGCCTTGGGCACGGCATAGGGGCCGACGCGTTTCGGGCTTTTCTCGCGCGCGGTATCGGCCGCTTCGACCATGGCCGATGTGGACGGTCCGCCCGAACCCATGACCAGGCCCGTACGCTCGTCGTGGATGTCGGCGTCGGTCAGGCCGGAATCGGCGATGGCCTCGGCCATGGCGATATAGTTATAGGCCGCGCCGTCGCCCATGAAGCGGCGCAGCTTGCGGTCGATATGGTTGTCGAAGTCCACGTCCGGCGCGCCATGTACATGGGAGCGGAAGCCCATCTCGGCATAGACGTCCGAGTGGACGATGCCGGAGCGGCCGGCCTTCAGGCTGTCGGTCACCTCGGCGGCGTTGGCGCCGATCGGCGAGACGATGCCCAGCCCGGTGACGGCGACGCGTCGTAATCCGTTGTTGCTCATGCGCCTACTCCTTGCTCGGCGGGAACAGCCCGACCTTGAGACCGGCCGTGGTGTACACCGTTTCGCCGTCGAGTTCGGCCAGTCCGTCGGCGATGGCCAGCGCCACACCGCGCTTGATGACCTTCTTGACGTCGATCTGATAGCGCAGAAGCTTGCCTTCCGGTTTTACCTCGCCGGCGAATTTGACCTCGCCGACGCCCAGCGCGCGGCCCGGGCCCGGCAGGCCCTGCCAGCCGAGGAAGAAGCCGAGCAGCTGCCAGAGCGCGTCGAGACCCAGGCAGCCCGGCATAATGGGGTCGCCCTCGAAATGGCATTCGTAGAACCACAGCGCCGGCTTTATATCGAGCTCGGCGGTGATCAGGCCCTTGCCGTGGGCGCCGCCATCATCGGAAATCTCGGTGATGCGGTCGAACATGAGCATCGGTGGCAGGGGTAATTGCGCATTGCCCGGCCCGAACAACTCGCCATGTCCGCACTGGATGAGGTCTTCGTAGGAGAAACTGGATTTCTGGGTGAAATCATTCATGCCGGTTTCGCTTCTAACGCTCTGAATGTGGAACTTGGCCCGTTCTAACAGTTGTTCCCCGAACTGTCCGCAATTTACGCGCCGTATTCGGAACCATATTTCTGCCCCTCCTGCCTTGTCCAGCAGGGAAAAGGGCGGTCATTCCGCCACTTATCGGGACTGAGATGTGGTTGAGACAGTTAGGCGCCGGCGTCGATTTCTTGTGCCGTATGTGCCACTTGGGCTGCGAATTTCTCGATCCCCTTATGCTTCAGGGAAAACATCCAGTAGGAGATGGGAACCGCGGTGCGGGTAAGGCGGATCAGCTTTCCGTTTTCGATCAGCCGCTGCGCTGCGCGTTGGGGCACAACGCCGGGAAACCGGCCACTTTCGATCACGGAGAGTACCGCAGCGGTTGAGTGGAGCGTCAGTCCGGACGGCACGGCCGATTGCCGCTCATCCGAAAGCGGGTTCAGTACATTGTTGGCAAACGATTCCAGATCCGTGCCTGACTCCCAAACCGCCGGAACATCATAATTCGAAGCCGTGCCGTCCGGAGGCAGATCAAGTGTGCTCGCACAATCTTGGGTCGCACAAAGCAACATCGCGTCTTCGAACACACTGAAGTAGCTAAACTCTGCGTGTCCCGGCGTGCTCTCGCTCACCCCTGCATCGGCGGTGCCGCGCATCACCCAAGCGGAAACCTCGTGCCGCGTTCCGGATATGATGTCGATGTTGTCGAACTCGGTCGTATCGTCCATCTGAGACAGAATGCGGGGCATCCAGTGGTCATAGGCATTGCGGGTGCAGGCAATGATCATCCGCGTCCGCCCCGAATCGCGGAAACTTTCGACGCGTCGGATCATGAGGTCCACATCACCAATGATCCGCTCGGCCTCGCCCAGGAGGATCTGTCCGGCCTCCGTGCCGACGACCCGGCGTCCTTGCCGCTCGAACAGCGGCAACTCAAGTTCGGTTTCCAGTTTTCGGATGCAACTGCTCACGGCAGATTGGGTTATGCCCAGGCGCTGCGCAGCAAGCGTGAAGCTGCCGTATCTGGCTGCTTCAAGAAATATCTTCAGCTGTTCGAGCGTCATGTCGTCGTCGTGCCGCAGTTCGCGCGGATCAATGAAGACCCTGTCTACATTTCCATTGCCGGGGCAAATGAACGGCCTGCCGCAGCGGTTAGTATAAAATCAGCAAGTTCCATGCCAGCGTTCCCGGAAGCGGTCGTATGCCGTGAAAGCGACCGAAAATCCGGCCGTTTCCGTCTATCACGCGCAGCTTCGCGTGGGTGTTGAATGCCGGCCCGAATCATGAAGTGCACTTCTCGAATGCTGCACTGCAAAACAGTTGTGCATAATTCTTATCTCGAATTAATCAAACTTATGAGTCGAGATGGAAGGGTGGTGGAGGTCGGCTCATTCATAAACACCCCGCTCGATGCATTAATCAAACTGATGAATGACGGCCGGTTGGATGTTCCAGAACCGGCGCGTTGCTGCATGAAAGAGCATCGACCGGTCGTTGTGGCTAAATATCGGGCGATGACAGTCGACTCACTTCACATGGCATGTAATTCGCAATCTTCCTTGTAGGGCGCAGAAATCCCGTTTCGGGGTGGCGCCGTTTCAATTGCGCTGTTTGCGCAAGAACAAGGAGTGCTGTTCATGGACAAGTCGGCATTGATTCCTTCGGCGGATATGACGTTGGGGCTGGGTCTCGTTCTCATGGTGGGAACGGGCATCGTCTTCCTGGTGATTGCGTATGTCATCCGGAATAAACTCGTGCGGAACACTCACGATTTCATCATCTCGAATCGTCGCGTCGGCCTTGGCTTTGGCGTGGGTTCCGTGATCTCGGTCTGGACCTGGGCGATGGCGGTGATGATGAGTACCGCGATGACCTTTCAGTGGGGTCTTTCGGGCTTGTTCTGGTTTGTCGTACCGAACGGATTGGCTGTAATGGCCGTGGTGCCGCTCGCCAAAATTCTTCGCAAGAAGATGCCGAATGGCTACACGATCAGCGAATTTGCCTTCAATCGGTTCAATCATTCCAACGTTGCGGCGGGCGTCGTGACGGTCACGATGATCTTTGGAATCCTGCTGGAAATTCTTATCAACCTGAAGGGCACCTCCGTCGTCATGTCGACGGTCTTCCCGATCGACTGGAAGGTGGCGACGATCCTGACCGTCGTGGTTGTGCTCGCCTACTCGTATTTCGGGGGTCTGTGGACCAGCGTGATGACGGGGACGATCAACACATGGATGATTACCGTACCGGCTGCACTGGTTGTGGTGTTTGTATTCGGCATGATCGATGGCGGTGCCACCACGGTATTCAACGCGGTGAAGGCGTCGGATTCGAGCAACCTGTCGATCTTCGAGGCAGACGCCGCGGCCGGGTTCGGCATCACGCTCGCGTTCGGTCTTCTGGCCGCGACTGTGGCGGATCAAACCTTCTGGCAGAAGGTCTGGGCGATTCGCCCCAACCAGGTGGGCCGGACATTCTTATGGGCCGGCGCGTTGTTTTATCCGATCCCGATCTGTCTCGGCATGCTGGGCCTGGTTGCGCTGGGTTTCGGCCTCAGTGCAGCGGATGTGGGCGGCGATATCGTTGCCGTCGGTCCTTATGTCGTGAGCCATATCGGTTTGCCGACGGTCCTGGTCATCGCCTATGTGCTGGCGATTCTGGCGGCCTGCTATTCCACGATCGACGGTGCGAGTTCGGCTTTGTCGTCCATTGTGGCGGTCGATATCGTCAAGCGGTTCACGCCGAACGTGGCCGAATCAAAGCTGTTCTACATCACCAAGCTGTCGATGTTTGCCGGCGGTGTGGTCTCGGCAATCATAGTTCTCTCCGGGGTCGACTTCACGTCGCTGGTCCTGACGACCTATGCGCTGAAAACGTCGATTCTTTTGCCGTTGGTCCTCGCGATTCTCTGGTCACGGACGACCACGGTGGGATTCGTCGGCGGTATTTGTCTCGCCATTCTGATCGGGATGCCCCTGCGGTCCATGTACGGAGAACTCGTGGGCACATTGTCGATCCTGGGCATCAGTGGCGCGGCTGTCATCGTTACGGGCCTTCTCAAGAACGAGACTTTCAACATGGACACTCTCACGGGTGATGTAGCGCTGGAAGAAGAAGACCCAATCGTGACAACGGAAAGTGCCACGGCCTGAGAAAACCCTGGTCCTGCCGGGCGGGAGGTTCCCCCGACCGTCCAGCAGAGGCCAGGGCGGATCAACTCCTGACGATTAGAAAGAGAGCCTGATTATGAGCACCATTGAACTTGTTTTCCTGTTTTCCGCGGTCGCCGCGACCGCGCTGTTTGTTGTCGGATATGCGCGTGGGGCGAAGACGGCCATGGCCACCTACGACACTGCCGGCATGGAGATAGACGAACACGGTGATGTCCAGTCATTCGGCTGGCAGATTGCTGCGGCCGTGGTGGCCGCCTCGGCCATAATTGGTTTGGTCGGCGTGTTTCCGGCCTTCATCTATGTCGGCCCCGCCCTCGCTATTGTGACCGCCGCCGTAAACGGCATTGCGTTCTTCATGGAACGGACCTCGGTGAAGGCCCTCGACTAGACGGTGACGGATACCGGGAGTCGCTGGCGTGCGAATAGGTATTTGGTTGCCGGTCTATGGTGGTTGGCTGAGAACAATCGATCAGCCCGCCGAACCTGATGTTTCTGCCTGCCTCGCAATCGCGCAGCAGGCAGAGGCCATGGACTTCGATTTTCTGTATGCGTCCGAAAACCTTCTGAACTGCATTCATGGTCCACAGGAATCCGTCGCGGACGCCTGGACGTTGCTGGCTGCGATCGCTGCCGGCACTTCGCATATCAATCTTGTCGGCGCCGTGAAACCGGGTTTCCGCTCCCCCTTGCTGGTTGCGCGCATGATCGACACGCTGACCCGGATTGCCGGGCGGCGCCTCGGGATGAATGTGGTCTGCGGGTGGTGGCGACAGGAGTTTGACCTGTCCGGCGTCGAATGGCTGGATCATGCAAAGCGTTATCGCCGGGCTGAATCATTTCTTCAGGCGTTTGGCGGTTTTTTCAACCCGCCCGCCGCGCGCCCGGCTGAAAGTGACGAGCTGGCGGGAGACAGGGGTGCCTATTCGCGGCCATCCTACGGGCTGGACGTGGATGCATTCCCGGAAATTTGGGCCAGCGGACATTCTGCCGAAGCGACCCGGTTGGCTGCGGAATGGTGCGGGCACCTTTTCCTCAATGGCATGTCGGACGATGCGCTCGTCCGGCATATCGGATCGGTGCAGCAAGTCACCCGGCAATGGAACCGCACGGTCTCGATCGCCCTCAACGCCTACGTGATTGCCGCCGAGACACGTGACCAGGCGCTTCGGCGCCGCGAAATGGTGATTGAAAACAGAGATATAGAGAAAATCGCCTTTTTTCGGGACGTCATGGAGGAATCGGATTCTTCGGCCTGGGCGGGCTTGAACGATCTCCAGATGGTCGATTCCAACTCGGGTTTCGATGCCGGCCTGATCGGCAGTTTTGAAGATGTACGTGAACGCCTGGTCGAGCTTGCCGAACTCGGTGTGGACACCATCGTTTGCCAGTTTGACGACCCGATGCGCGATGCCGGGCCATTCATGAAACAGGTCATACGTCCGCTTCGCGTTGAACTCGCGGAACGCGTGGACGCCTTCCGGCATGTTGCGGGCCGCGATCCCATGCCCGGAAGGTCGAATTTATCCCCTGACACAAAGTCCCGTCCCACTAAGGAGACATGAATGCCCTCGTCCCAGAAGAAGAAAGCGCATTTGCTCGGATTCATCCAGCACGGAGTCAATAGTCATGCCACCGGCATGTGGCGCAATACGCGCGACAAGATCGGCTATCACTTTTCACGGCCGGAATACTGGCAACATATGGCGCGGACCATGGAGCGCGGATTGTTCGACGCGATGTTCATCGCGGATGAACTCGCGCCCTACACGACCCATAAGAACACTTCGGATGCCATCGTCCGGTACGCTGTTCAGTGTCCGACGCACGAGCCGTCGACAATCGTTCCGATTATCACCGGTGCAACGAAGCATCTCGGGGTTGGCGTGACGCTTTCGACGATGTTCGTACATCCCTATTCAATGTGTCGTCTGCTTTCCAGTCTCGATCATCTCTCCGATGGCAGGGTCGCCTGGAACGTGGTCAGTTCCTATTCCAAGAGCGAGTGGGAAGCCTACGGATATGAAGATATGGTGCCGCGCGCGGAACGTTATGAGCGCATGGAAGAGTATATGGAGGTTTGCTACGAACTCTGGGATTCGTGGGACGATGACGCAATTCTCGCCGACAAGGAATCCGGTATCTATGCGGATCCCGACAAGGTGCGGATCGTCGATCACGATGGGCAGTACTTCAAATGTCGCGGCCGACACTTCTGTGCGCCGTCGCCGCAAAAACGTCCGGTGGTCTGGCAGGCGGGTTCTTCGGACCGCGGACGGGACTTCGCCGCGAAGCACGCGGAGGCCATTTTTGCAGTTCACCCTGGTGTGGAACGGATGCGTGCCTATGCTGACGATATCAACAATCGACTGGAATCAAAATTCGAGCGCCCCGAAGGCAGCGTGAAGCTCATCTACGGCATGCAGACGGTCGTTGCCGATACGAAATCCGAAGCGGAAGAAAAGTACGACAGGATCAAGTCCTGCGTTCCCCTCGAAGGTGCCCTGGCATGGATTTCGGGTCACTTTGGACTCGATTTCTCCTCCTTTGATTTGGACGACCATGTTCAGAATATCGAAGTGCCGGGTATTCAGGGCCTTTTTGAATCGATCCTTTATGCGAAGGATCCTGCCGGGAAGGTGCCCGTGACGGTAAAAGAGGCCGCGTTGATATATGCGCAGGGGATGGGGATGCCTGTGGCGGTCGGGACGGCAAAGGATATTGCCGATCAGATGGAGTACTATCTCGATGAAGGAGGCGCGGACGGCTTCATGCTGGCTGCAACCTATACGCCGGGCTGTTTCGAAGAATTTGCCGACTATGTCGTTCCGGAACTTCAGCGGCGGGGCCGCTATCGAACCCAGTACACGGGCTCCACTCTCCGGGAAAACCTACTGGCGTACTAGGCCGGACTATCTTTCGGCAGACAAATCGGTTTAGTGAAACATCCATGATTTATAGTGCGTTATACGTTTTCTTCGAAACATTCCTCTTTACATATCACGTGAAAAACCCATATTGGGTCCATGAGTGACGCACATGATGATACCCAAGAGCGGCCCTATGCCGATGCGCTGCGGCGGTTGAAGGCGGCGGGCCTGCGCCCGACCCGGCAGCGGCTCGCGCTGGGCAAGCTGCTGTTCGACGCCGGCGATCGTCATGTGACCGCGGAGCAGCTCCATGGCGAGGTGGGCGCTCAGGGCATCAAGGTTTCCCTCGCGACGATTTACAACACCCTCAACCAGTTCACGGACTCCGGCCTGCTGCGGGAGGTCGTGGTGGCGCCGGGCCGCTCCTACTTCGACACGAACGTGTCCGATCACCATCATTTCTTCTATGAAGACGACGGCGCGCTGCAGGATATTCCGGGCGACCAGATCGCGCTCGCCGCGATGCCGCAAGCGCCTGCCAACGCGGAAGTGTCCCGGGTCGATGTGATCGTCCGGCTGCGCCGCGCAAACGATACTCGTTCACAATAAATTGCATGTTCCCAGTGTGATGAAATATAGTTTGGAAATATTCCAATATATTGACTCACACCTGAAACCTTGTCATATTGGCGGCGTATGAATTTTCCCGGGCGGTGGTTTATCCGTCGTCCCGTACAGAAAAACCATCCGGCGCAAACGGGTGGATGGACAAACCAACTTCAAGGAGGCGCGTGATGTCGCTCAAGGGTTCCAAGACCGAAGACAATCTCAAGGAAGCGTTCGCGGGCGAAAGCCAGGCGAACCGCCGTTATCTCTATTTCGCCCAGAAGGCGGACGTCGAGGGCTACAACGATGTCGCCGCGGTGTTCCGCTCGACCGCCGAGGGTGAGACCGGCCATGCCCATGGTCATCTCGAATTCCTCGAAGAGACGGGTGACCCGGCCACGGGTGAGCCGATCGGCCCGACCTCGGACAACCTCAAGGCCGCGGTTGCCGGCGAGACCCACGAGTATACCGACATGTACCCGGGCATGGCGCGCACCGCGCGCGAAGAGGGTCATGACGAGATCGCCGACTGGTTCGAGACCCTCGCCAAGGCCGAGAAGAGCCATGCGGGCCGCTTCCAGAAGGCGCTCGACGAGCTCGACTGATTAATTCCGGGGCCGCGGAAGACTGCGGTGGCCCCGGCTTTCACGTTTTGGGTGGATTTGATGACCTGCCGCGCGAACATGGCGGGCGGGATGCGGGGAAGTTGCGCCCCGGCACATGCGCGGAGATGAAACGATGACGGACGAGAGCACCGGTTCCACGCCACGCGAAGGCAGTCTCGATGCACCCACCCGTCACCCGCTCGGCTGGCAGGAAGTGGATTTCTTCGACGAGGCGAAGCTCGACGCGGAGCTGCGCCGGGTCTTCGATATCTGTCACGGCTGCCGGCGCTGCTTCAATCTCTGCGATTCCTTCCCGCGCCTGTTCGACCTGATCGACGAGTCGGAAACGGGCGAACTCGACAGCGTGGACAGCGCCGACTTCACGCCCGTCGTGGACGCCTGCACGCTGTGCGACATGTGTTACATGACCAAGTGCCCCTACGTGCCGCCCCACGAGTTCAACCTGGATTTCCCCCATCTGATGCTGCGCGCCCGCGCCATCGAGGCGAAAAAGGGCGGTGTCGGATGGAACGAGAAGCAGCTGATCCAGACCGACCGGAATGGCCGGCTCGCCGGCAAGGTGTCGGGCCTCGCCAACTGGGGCTTGGACCGGAAGAACAAGCTGACCCGACCGCTCATTGAGAAGATCGCGGGCGTACATCGCGACGCCGACCTGCCGAAATATGCCCCGGCTTCCAAGACCTTCGTCCGCCAGGCCGACAACACACCGCCCGAGGTCAATACGGCGGCGCCTGCCTACGGTCGCGAGGCGGTGCTCTATGCCACCTGTTTCGTGAACTACAACAAGCCCGACACGGGCGTCCTGGCCCAGCGGATTCTCGCCCATAACGGCGTAGCGACCAGCGCCCTGCATCCGAGTTGCTGCGGCATGCCCCAGCTCGAACAGGGGCAACTCGACGAGGTCTCCGCCATGGCGAAGACCGTGGCGGCGGCGTTCAGGCCTCATGTGGATGCCGGAAAGAACATCATCGCGCTGACCCCGTCCTGCGCATTGATGATGAAATTCGAATGGCCGTTGATGCTACCCGACGACGCGGACGTGAAGGCGCTGTCGGCGGCGACGCGGGACATCACCGAATACATCGTCGATATCGCAAAGAACGAAGGGCTGGTCGACGGGCTTTCGGCCCTGCCCGAACCGGTGGCGCTGCATCTGGCCTGCCATGCGCGGGCCCAGAATATGGGCCAGAAAGCCGCGGAAATGCTGCGATTTATCCCCGATGCCGACCTCAAGGTGATCGAGCGCTGCTCCGGCCATGGCGGGTCATGGGGAATCATGAAGGAGAATTTCGAGACCGCGCTCAAGGTCGGTCGCCCCGTCGTGCGACAGGCAAAAGAGAGCCGCTACATCGTGTCGGAATGCCCGCTGGCGGCGGATCACATCCTGCAGGGCATCGAGCGCCAGCTCGACGAAGGCCAGACCGCCCCGGCGCGCAGCTATCACCCCGTCGAATTGCTCGCGCTCGCCTATGGGCTTGCGCCCGAGCTCAGTTCCTAAGCCGGAGACGAACAATGTCCGCCACCGCATCAGCGACGCCGCGCGCGATCACGCGCGCCGACCTCATCGATATCGAAGAATATGGCCGGACCCGGAAGGAACGGCGTGCCGCGCTCGTGGCTCGCAAGAAAAACCGGCGCGTCGGACTGGGGCCGTATGCGACGGCCTATTTCGAGTGCTACGCGACCATGTGGCACCAGGTCCATGAGATGCTTTTCATCGAGCGCGGTGGCGAGGAACAGATCGACGATGAGCTGACGGCCTACAACCCGCTTATTCCCAACGGCCATGAGCTGGTCGCCACGGTCATGTTCGAGATCGATGACGAGGTGCGGCGCAAGATGGTGCTGTCGAAGCTGGGTGGCGTGGAAGAGACCGCCTTCCTGAAATTCGCCGGCGAGACGATCGAGGGCGTGCCCGAGGCCGATGTGGACCGCACCAACGCAGACGGCAAGGCGAGCTCGGTGCAGTTCATACACTTCCCGTTTACCGACGCCCAGATCGCCGCGTTCCGGCAGTCAGGCGCGGAGGTGACGCTGGGCTTCACCCATCCCGACTATGCCCATATGACGATCCTGACCGATGACGTCCGTACCGAACTGGCGGGCGACTTCGACGGCTGATTGTGTCGTCGGTTTACGGCCGACGTTCAGCGCTTGACGGTTTCGCCGTCGTAGATGCCCCAGAGTGCGGACCGGGCGATCCAGCCTTCGACCCCGTGGCTCGCGATCGCGATTCGGCACCAGGTCGCCTCGCATCCGTCGAGCGCGACGATCACGCCATCCTCCACGAATGCCGCCACCGGCGCGTCGCCCCCCGGTGCCTGCAGGACCCGCACCCGTGCGGCGGTTACCGTGGCCATCCGCTTGCCCGAAAGCATCGACTTGTGGACCCAGCCCACGGTGCCGTCCTGGACCTTGATCTGGCGCCAGTTCTCGAACTCGCCGACGACTTCGGCCGGCAGGGAGCGGCGCTGCAGCACCCAGTCGATCGGATATCGCGCACCGGGTCCGGTGCGCAGGTTGGCCTCTTTTGCGCGGATGCTGACCCAGCGCGGGATCGGCAGCCCGGACGGATTTTCCGTCCTGGCGGTCGGATTCGCCGCCTGCTGCGCCGTCACGGGTCGGGGCGCGGACATGACGAAGACCATGATCACGAAGATGCCCAGCGGGACGGAGAGGGACCGAAACAGCATGCCTAGCCGTCTATCCGAGGCGCGCGCGGCGGTCAAGCGCGCGAAATGGCGGTGTAAAATACCGGTGCGCTTGCGCTGCCCCTTGCGCAGGTCGTGCCTTCCGCGATAATCGAGGTTGAGGAGAGAAGGCGTCGGCGGGTGAACGGGAGACCGGGACCGGCGGGCGCCTGTCAGGGGGGACATGTCGGACAACAAGCCCATCGTCATCGTCACGCGCCGGCTTCCGGAGACCGCGGAAGCGCGGATGAAGGAGCTGTTCGACACGCGCCTGAACGACAGCGACACGCCAATGAGCGAGGCCGCACTGGTGGACGCAATGCGCGATGCCGACGTGCTCGTGCCGACCGTGACCGACCATATCAACGCGCGGGTCATCGGCGAGGCGGGTGAGCGCCTGAAGCTGATCGCCAACTATGGCAACGGCATCGACAATATCGACCTGCCCGCCGCGCGCGAACGGGGCATCACCGTCACCAACACGCCCGGTGTTCTGACGGAGGATACGGCCGACATGACCATGGCGCTGATCCTGGCGGTGCCGCGCCGGCTCCATGAGGGCGCCCAGCTGATCCGCTCGGGCGACTGGCAGGGCTGGTCGCCGACCCTGCTGCCGGGCAGCCGGATCTGGGGCAAGCGCCTGGGGATCATCGGCATGGGCCGGATCGGGACCGCGCTGGCCCGCCGGGCCCGGGGCTTCGGCCTCAAGATCCACTATCACAATCGCCGGCCGGCCCATCCGGATGTCGTGGACGAGCTCGACGCGACCTATTGGGAATCTCTCGACCAGATGCTGGCGCGGGTCGATATCGTGTCGGTCAACTGCCCGCGTACCCCGGCGACCTATCACCTGCTGTCGCGCCGCCGGCTCGGCCTGCTTCAGCCGCACAGCTTTATCGTCAACACGTCGCGCGGCGAGGTGATCGACGAGCGCGCGCTGGGTGACATGATCGAAGCCGGTCAGATCGCCGGCGCGGGCCTGGATGTGTTCGAGCATGAACCTGCCGTCGACCCGCGCCTGATGGCCGCCGACAACGTCTTGCTGCTGCCCCATCTCAGCTCCGCCACGATCGAGGGCCGCCAGGAGATGGGCGAGAAGGTGGTGATCAACATCCGCACCTTCGTCGACGGCCACACGCCGCCCGACCGGGTGCTGGAGACGATGTTCTAGGGCGTACTAGGCGCGCGGGGTGCCGCAGACCTTACAGGCCGGGTCTTGCGGCACGTTGATCGTGTGAAAGCCCGTGTTGAGCGCGTCGTAGATCAGCATCCGCCCGGCCAGGCTCTCGCCCAGCCCGAGCAGTTCCTTGAGCACCTCGGTCGTCTGCAGTGAGCCCATGACGCCCGCCAGCGCGCCGAGAATCCCCGCCTCCTCACAGCGCGGCACCAAATCTTCGGGCGGCGCTTCGGGGAAGATACAGCGGTAGCATGCCGTGGGGCTGTCGTCGTTGCGCCGGAAGGTGAAGAGCTGGCCCTCGAAGCGCAGCATCGCGGCGGCGACCAGCGGTATGCCTGCCCGGTAGCAAAGTTCGTTCAGCAGGTAACGCGTGTCGAAATTATCCGACCCGTCGGCGACCAGATCATACCCGGCGAGGATGTCGGCGGCGTTGTCCGCATCGAGGCGTACATCATGGGTGATCACATTTATGCCCGGGTTGAGGGCCGCGATCGTTTGCTTGGCGGAGTCGGTCTTCTGCCGGCCCACAGAGCCGGTGGCGTGGACGATCTGGCGCTGCAGATTGGTCAGGTCGACCTCGTCGTCATCGACGATGCCCAATGTGCCAACACCGGCGGCCGCGAGATACATGAGCAGGGGCGCCCCCAGTCCGCCCGCGCCGACCACCAGCACACGGGACTCGAGCAGCTTCTCCTGCCCCTCCTCACCGACCTCGTCGAGGATCAGGTGGCGGGCGTAGCGGTGAAACTGCTCGTCGTTTAACTCCATAAGCCGTGCTCAAAGCCCCTCGAACAGCGCGGTCGAAAGATAACGCTCGGCGAAGGACGGCAGGATCACGACCATCAGCTTGCCCGCCATCTCGTCGCGCGCACCCACCTCGATCGCGGCGGCCAGTGCGGCCCCCGACGAGATGCCCACCGGGATGCCCTCAATGCTCGCCAGTTTGCGCGCCGTCACGAAGGCCGTCTCGTTGGCGATCGGCAGCACCTCGTCGTAGATCTTCGTGTTGAGGATGTCCGGCACGAAGCCGGTACCGATCCCCTGGAGCATGTGGGGACCCGCCGGGCCGCCCGACAGGACCGCGCTGTCCTCGGGCTCCACGGCGATCACATGCAGGTTCGGGTTGCGTTCCTTCAGCACCTCGGCGGTGCCGGTGATGGTGCCGCCGGTGCCCACGCCGGCCACGAACACGTCGACCGCACCGCCGGTGTCTTTCCAGATTTCCTCCGCCGTGGTGTGCCGGTGAACCTCCGGGTTCGCCGGGTTCTGGAACTGCTGCAGCATGACCGCGTTGTCGGTCGTGTCGACGATCTCCTGGGCCTTTTCGATGGCGCCGGGCATGCGGTCGGCGGCCGGGGTCAGGACCAGCTCGGCGCCGAGCAGGGCCAGCATCTTGCGACGCTCCTGGGACATGGAATCGGGCATGACAAGAATGCAGCGATAGCCGCGCGCCGCACAGACAAACGCCAGCGCGATGCCCGTGTTGCCCGAGGTGGGCTCGACGATCACCGAACCGGGGCCGATTTTTCCTTCGGCCTCGGCGGCGGAAATCATCGCATTGCCGATCCGGTCCTTGACCGAGGCAAGCGGGTTGAAGAATTCGAGCTTGGCGACGAGATCGGCCTTGCAGCCGGCGTCCGCCGCGAAGCGGGGAATGCGGACGAGCGGGGTGGCGCCGATCGTGTCGACGACCGAATCATAGATGCGGCCGCGGAATTCGGCGGGCGGGTTCTGGTTGGCAGTGGACATGAAGCTGGATTCCGTGAATTCGGGTTTGGCTGGCGACTATATCGTGTAATCGATCCGATCCGGTTCTTCGCTCTCGACCCCCGCGTCGCGGGCGCGGTTGCAGAGATCCTGGATGGTAATTTTCTCAAGCTGTTCCATGCAATCGTCGGCCATCTCGCGCCACAGGGGCCGCACGACCTTGAGGCCGAGTGGTGAGCCATCGTCCGCGTCGGTCGGGTCGTCGCGGGCCTCCATTTCGAGGATGACCCGGACGATGTCGGCCAATGTGATGCGGCGGCGTTCGCGGGCCAGCCGGTAGCCGCCGCGCGGGCCACGCACGCCGGTCAGCACGCCGGCGCGGACGAGGTTCTGCAGCACCTGCTCGAGATAGCGCCGCGGAATGCCCTGGCGACGTGTGATCTCGCGGCTCTGCACCGGTGCCGGCCCGGCGTGATAGGCGATGTCGAGCACGGCCTCGATGGCAAACAGGGTCTTTCGCGACAAACGGAACATCGATCAGCTCTTCTTGTTCTTGTCGGCGGCGCCCGTCGTACCTGTCGAGCCGAAGCCGGCCGCGCCGCGCGCGGTGTCGGACAGATTGTCGGTCTCGACCCAACGGGCCTGGGTCACGGGCGCGATCACCATCTGGGCGACCCGCATGCCCCGGTCCACGGTGAAGGCTTCGGTGCCGTGATTGATCAAAATCACACCGACCTCGCCGCGATAATCGGCATCGATGGTCCCCGGCGCGTTCACCAGCGAGATGCCGTTGCGCAGCGCCAGGCCCGAGCGCGGCCGCACCTGGGCCTCATGGCCGGATGGCAGCGCGATCGCCACGCCGGTCGGGATCAGCGCGCGTTCGCCGGGCGCGAGCACCACATCTTCCGTCACCGCGGCGCGCAGATCCATGCCGGCGGCGTCGGCGGTTTCATAGGAGGGCAGTTCGAGATCGGCCCCGTGGGGCAGGCGCGTGACCGCAACGTTGACCGGTCCGCTCATTCGCTTGTCTCCAGTTTCTCTGCAATGCGATCAGCCAGGCGGTTGGCGACATCGGTCTTTGACATGCGCGGCCAGTCCTCGACCCCTTCGGCGCTGACCAGATGGATCGTGTTGTCGGCGCCGCCGAATGTGCCCGTCTCGGGCGATACGTCATTGGCGAGGATCCAGTCGCAGCCCTTGCGTTCGCGCTTGGCGCGGGCGTGCTCGACCACCTGCTCGGTCTCGGCCGCGAAACCGATGACGAGACCGGGCCGGGTGTTGGCCGCTGCCGCGAGGCTCGCGAGAATGTCGGGATTCTCCGCCATCTCGAGCGCCGGCGGGCCGGCGCCGTTCTTCTTGAGTTTCTCGTTGGCCATCCTGGCGACCCGCCAGTCGGCGACGGCGGCGGCACATACGGCAACATCGGCAGGCAGGGCGGCCTCACAGGCGGCCAGCATGTCGCGCGCGCTCTCGACGCGGACAACGGTCACGCCGGGCGGGTCGGGCAGGCTGGTCGGGCCGGATACGAGTGTCGTCTCCGCGCCCCGGCCGGCCAGCGCCGCGGCGATCGCATGGCCCTGGCGGCCCGACGAGCGATTGGCGATGTAGCGCACCGGGTCGATCGGCTCATGGGTCGGGCCGCTGGTGACGAGCGCACGCCGGCCCGAGAGCGGTGCGCTAGTTTGAAAAAAATCCGATACCGCCGCGGCGATGTCATCGGGTTCCGAAAGCCGCCCGAGGCCATACTCGCCGCAGGCCATGTCGCCTTCCGTCGGGCCGACCACATGGACGCCGCGTGCGCGCAGGGTTTCGAGATTGGCCTGGGTGGCGGCATGTTCCCACATCCGTACATTCATCGCCGGCGCGACCATGACGTCCTTGTCGGTGGCGAGCAGCACGGTCGAGGCCAGATCGTCGGCCTGTCCGTGGGTCATCTTGGCCAGCAGATCGGCGGTGGCGGGGGCCACGACCAGCAAATCCGCATCGCGGGAAAGCTGGATATGGCCCATCTCGGCCTCGTCGGTGAGAGAGAACAGCTCGGTATAGACCTTGTCCTCGCTCAGCGCCGCGAGCGACAGCGGCGTCACGAACTGTGCACCACCGCGGGTCAGGACGCAGCGTACGGCTGCGCCGCGCTCGCGCAGGCGGCGTACAAGCTCCAGCGCCTTGTAGGCGGCAATGCCACCGCTGACGATCAGCAGGATACGTTTGCCATGCAACATCGGGAGAATCTCCACATACAGCCCCGACCGGGGGGCGAGCGATTAATCTACGAAGATTGTATGTAGATAGATAGGTTTTTCCCGCATCGCAGCAAGTCCGCTGCAAGATCGCGGCAATAACGGCGTGAGCGCGGTTTATGGCTCGGACCTATGTCAGGAGCTCCGCGAGAATCAGGCCCGCGAGCACGGCCACCGCCACCCATAGTGGCCATTGGGGCGCACCGCTGCGCCCAAGGTCGAGTTTGACCTCGCCATCGGCAATGCGCGTGGCGGCCTGCTCGACGGCCTCGACGGCCTTCGGCAACCGGGTGGCGGCATGGATCACATCGGCGGTTATCTCGGCCAGCCGCGCCTCGGGCCCGCGATGTTCGCGCATCCATTCCTCGACCAGGGGCAAGGCCAGTTGCCACATGTTCAGTTCCGGCGCGAGGCGCCTGCCGACCCCTTCGGCCAGCAACATGGTCTTCTGCAGCAGCAGGAGTTCGGGCTGCGCTTCCATGTCGAACCGCTCGGAGACCTGGAACAGCTGCGCCAGCAGCCGGGCAATGGATATCTCGCTCGGCGGGCGGTCGAAGATCGGCTCTCCGATCGCGCGGATCGCCTGGTGGAACACCTGACGGTCCGTGCCGGCCGGGACGTAGTTCGCCTGGAAGTGAACATCCGCGACGCGTTCATAGTCACCGGTGACGAAGCCGAGCAGCATGTCGGCCAGGAAATAGCGCGTGCGCCGGTCGATCCGGCCCATGATCCCGAAATCGACGACGCACAGCGCCCCATCGTCGCGCACGAAGGCGTTGCCCGGGTGCATGTCGGCGTGGAAGAAGCCGTCGCGGAAGACTTGCAGGAAAAAGGATTCCGATGCCTTGCGCACGATCGCTTCGCGGTCGTGTCCGGCCGCGACCAGATCGTCCACGTCATTCACCGGGATGCCGGATATCCACTCGGTCGTCAGGACCCGGCGCCCGGTCCGCTCCCAGTCGATCATGGGGACGACATACATCGGGTCGTCCTCGAAATTGCCGTGCAGCTCCGACGCGGCCGCGCCTTCCATGCGCAGATCCATTTCCCAGCGCAGGCTTTCGGCGAAGGTCTCGACCGCGACCACCGGTTTCAGCCGGCGCAGGCGCGGCTGGGTCGTCTCGGCGATGTCGGCGATCCAGCGGAACAGGTCGAGATCGCGCTCAACGGCGCGCTCGATGCCCGGTCGCAGGACCTTGACCGCGACGTCCCTGGTTTCCGGGCGGTCCTCGGCGGCGTTTGTGTCCTCATCGGACGCCGGCAGGCGAACACGGGCCGCGTGAACCTGCGCGATCGAGGCCGCTGCCACGGGCGTGTCCTCGAAATGTTCGAACATGTCGGCGACCGGCCGATCGAACTCGGCCTCGATGGCGGCGCGTGCCGCGGCACTCGAGAAGGGCGGCAGCCTGTCCTGCAGGCTCGAAAGATCATTGGCGATGCTCTCGCCGACCAGGTCGGGGCGTGTGGAGAGCATCTGGCCGAACTTGATGAAACTGGGGCCGAGATCCTGCAGCGCGCGGGCCAGGCGTTCGCCGGGCCGCAGGTCGCGGATGCCCGGGGCGGTGCGGAAACCCGACAGGACACGCGCGGCAAACACAAGGCCGCCTGTGGCGGGCAGCCAGTCGGCGGGGAACAGCGCGTCATAGCGCGCCAGGGTGCGCGCGATCGCGATCAGCCTGAAGATGTTTCGCAGAGCCCGCAGCATCGCCGTTCAGATCCGGCGGGCTGTGTGAATGGCCGCGATACCGCCCGACAGGTTTCGGACCCGGACGGATTCCAGCCCCGCCTCGCGGATCAACTCGCGATAGGCATCCTGATTGGGGAATTGGCGAATGCTTTCGGCGAGATAGCGGTAGGCGGCCTCGTCGCGCGCGACCCTTTTGCCGAGCCAGGGAAGGACCGAAAAGGAGTAGCGGTCGTAGACTTCGTCCAGCACGGGCAGGACAACCTGGCTGAATTCGAGACACAGGAACTGGCCGCCGGGGCGCAGGACGCGGCGCGCCTCGGCCAGAGCGGCCGGAATGTCGGTGACGTTGCGCATGCCGAAGGCGATCGTATAGACGTCGAAGCTCGAATCCGGTGCGGGCAGCGCTTCTGCGTCCCCGCAGACCCAGCGGATGCCGTCGTCACGATCGAGAATCCCGCGATCGATCGCGCGGTCCCGGCCGACCGCCAGCATGTCGGCGTTGATATCGCAGACCGTGATACGCGTGCCCGGGCGCGCCTTTTCGCGGATTCGGAATGCGATGTCGCCCGTGCCGCCCGCTACATCGACGGTCCGCAGATCGGGCCGCCGGGCGACCATGCCGACGAAGACCGATTTCCAGAGCCTGTGGACCCCCATGCTCATCAGGTCGTTCATCAGGTCGTAGCTGCCGGCGACGGAGGAGAAGACATCGCGCACACGTCCGCTCTTCTCCGAGACGGGGACGTCTTCGAAGCCAAAATGCGTGGTGTCGTGCGGCGATTTGGGGCCAGGTTCGCGCATAGCCGGGCGAACATATCGGACGAGGGCCTCGGGCGGCAAAAGAAAAGCCGCCCTGCGACCATCTGCGTGATAAGACAGGCACGCCTGAGATCCGCCGCCGGATGCCGATATGCCTGAATTGCCCGAAGTCGAAACTGTCGTTCGCGGCCTGCGTCCCGCGCTCGAGGGCAAGCGCCTCACACGGGTCGAGCTGCGCCGGCCCGACCTGCGATTCCCCTTTCCCGAAGGCTTTTCCGACCGGTTGACCGGCCGGAAAGTGACCGAAGTCGTGCGGCGGGCGAAATACATTCTGATCCGGCTCGACAGTGGTGAGACGTGGCTCGCCCATCTCGGCATGTCCGGTCGTTTCACGGTGACACCCGGTGCGGCTGCCTCGTCGGGGCAGGCCGGGCACAATTCCGGCTGGGCACTGGCGGAGAAACACGACCATGTTCTGGTTGAGGCCGAGGATGGCGGGCGGGTCGTTTATAACGACACGCGCCGGTTCGGTTTCATGGACCTGATCGCCCCCGGCGGCGAGGCGGCGAGCCCGCATCTGCGCACACTCGGCCCGGAGCCCCTGTCGGAGGCGTTCTCCAGCGGTTATCTGGCCGGGATGCTGCGCGGCAAACGGACCCCGATCAAGGCGGCATTGCTCGATCAGCGGGTCGTTGCCGGGATCGGCAATATCTATGCCTGCGAAGCCCTTTGGCGCGCCGGAATCAGTCCCCGGCGCAGCGCACACACGGTCGCGGGCGGCCGTGCCGAACGCCTTGTCGGCGCGGTCCGTGATGTGCTGGCCGAGGCGATCGAGGCCGGCGGGTCGTCGTTGCGCGATTATGTCCACACGGATGGGGAGCTCGGATACTTCCAGCATCGCTGGGCGGTCTATGACCGGGCCGGTGAGACTTGCGCCAAATGCGCCGATGCGGGGTTTGAGGACTGCCGCATCGCCCGAATCGTTCAATCCGGTCGGTCCACTTTCTATTGCTCTCGGCAGCAACGGTGAGCTAAGAGCGGCTTTATGTTGCTTTGCACAATAACCCTCCCGCGTGTTGCGGCGGCGCTGATGTCGGCGTTGCTCGTGCTGGCCATGCCGGCCGGCCCGGTTGCAGCACAAGGGCCGTCCTATCTCGCGGATGTCGATGATTTGCCCCTGGCGCCCGGGCTGATCGAGGATATGGACGCCGGGGTTGCGTTCGACAAACCCGAAGGTCGCATCGTGCAGGCGGTGGCGAGCGGGCGTGTGGACCCGGCAGGGGTGCGTGCGTTCTATGCCGAGACACTGCCGGCGCTGGGCTGGCAGCCCGGGGCCGACGGAACCTGGGCACGCGGCGCGGAGGTGTTGCGCGTGAATGTGGAAACCAAGGACGGCGGCGCCGTCGTCCGCTACGCCATCGCACCGGGAACGCCATAAGCGGGCGTCCGACGAAATGCGCGCACCGGGCGCCGGAATCACGGATATCGAAACTCAAACCATTTGTCAGACCGAGGAGGCCCATCATGGCCTATGAAAATATAGAAGTTGAAACCCAGGGCCATGTCGGCGTCGTCCGATTGAACCGGCCCAAGGCGCTGAACGCGCTGTGCGATGCGCTGATCGGTGAGCTTGGCCAGGCGCTCGACGCTTTCGAGGCCGACGAGAATATCGGCTGCATCGTGCTTACGGGTTCCGAGAAGGCCTTCGCGGCCGGCGCCGACATCAAGGAGATGGCGGAGAAATCATACATGGATGCCTATCTCGCCGATTTCATCACCGAGGGATGGGAGCGCGTGACCACCTGTCGCAAACCGGTCGTCGCGGCGGTGGCCGGTTATGCCCTGGGTGGCGGCTGCGAGCTGGCGATGATGTGTGATTTCGTCATTGCGGCCGACAATGCGAAGTTCGGCCAGCCCGAGATCACGATCGGCACCATTCCCGGGGCGGGTGGCACCCAGCGCCTGACGCGATTCGTCGGCAAGTCGAAGGCGATGGAAATGGTTTTGACCGGACGCATGATGGATGCCGAGGAAGCGGAGCGGGCGGGGCTTGTCAGTCGCGTGGTACCGGCGGAATCACTGATGGACGAGGCGATGCAGGCCGCGAACACCATCAGCGGCCTGTCGCGGCCGGTCGTCATGATGGCGAAAGAGGCGGTCAACCGAGCCTATGAGACTACCCTTGCCGAGGGGGTGCGTTTCGAGCGTCGCCTGTTCCATTCGACCTTCGCGACCGAGGATCAGAAGGAAGGCATGGCGGCGTTTTCAGAAAAGCGGCAACCCAACTTCAGGAATAAGTAGCGACCTGAATAGCCCGGTGGGATGAGGCCGCGCCAGACGCGGCCAAATTCCTTCCATTTTCAGGCCGTTGCGGCCTTGACGGGCCTCCAGACCCCGTCTATACACCGCGCCCAAACCCGCAATCGATCTCGAGAACCAATATGGCCAATCATCATTCGGCAAAAGTACGCATTCGTCGCAACGAGCGCCGCACCACGATCAATGGAAACCGGATCGGGCGTATCCGCACGCATGTGAAACTGGTCGAAGCCGCGATTGCCGCGGGTGACAAGCCGGCCGCGACGGCCGCGTTGCGCGCAGCGCAGCCGGAAATGCAGCGCGGGGCTCAAAAAGGTGTGATGCACGCCAACACGGTGTCGCGAAAGCTGTCTCGCTTGTCGGCTCGTATAAAGGCCTTGGCGTAACCAACGAACCTGTCAGCATTTTTGTCGACCGCGCCCACGAGGCGCGGTTTTTGTTTGCGTGCTCGGTCGCTGACCGGCGCGCGAAATTTTCGTGTTTTTTTACGCATTCGACCTTTTGACCAGTTGCTAGTCCCGGCCTCTCACGCTATGTTCCATCTTGCCTCACGGGACCGAGGACGCAGTAAATATAAAGACTCGGCCAGTGGATCATCGGATAAATACAGAAGAGGATTTCGGGAGACTAGGTTGGAACTAATACAACTAAGTCTCACGCAGGAAGATCGTGTCTGGGAGTAGTAAAAAGCCGATTATAAGTAATAAATACAAGTAAAATTGGCTTTTGGTTTGGGGTTTGACGGTTTCGTCGTCACCGCGAATTCTTTCTCGATCCTGTCGTCGTTTCGACGCTTCTATCCGGTTCCTTCACTGATGCTCGTGCGGCCCGGGGTGGACGTTGGCGTGTGTGTGGGGGTCTCCCATGACATTGTTTGGTCCGTCGAGTTGCTGCGGATGGTGTGTGTTGGCGCTGTTGAGGGGCAATGAATTTGGTGCCGTGTGACTGATCCTGGCGGAGGGCGTGCGGTGAATATTTGGTTGGTCGAGTTTGCGGAGAGTAACGCCAGATGAGTGAGCAGTGGGGGCAGAACGACGGAACTCTGACCGAGCAATGGACCCGGGTGCGCGCGAAGCTGCGCACCGATGTCGGGGAAGCAGCGTTCAACAGCTGGCTGAAGCCACTGACGCTCGGGGATTTCAATGGCGGCCGCATCCGGGTGGCCGTGCCGACGCGCTTCATGCGCGATTGGATTGACCAGAATTACGGCACGCGCCTGGCCGAGTTGTGGACGGACGAGAACGATGCGGTCCAGTCGGTCGAGATCATCGTCGAGCCGGCGCAGGCCATCGTTCAGGCCGGCGCACCGCCGCGCCAGCCGCTGGCTCAGCGCATCGAATCCGAGGCTGCGCCCCGGGATTCCGAGGCGTCCGCCGACGCCGGGTCCGGCGCCGCGGAAAACGGCTTCGGCGACATTCGCGGGTTTCTCGACGACCGGTTCAAGTTCGGCAATTTCGTGGTCGGCCGCTCCAACGAGCTGGCCCACGCGGCCGCGCGCCGGGTCGGCGAGGCAAAGACGGTCCCGTTCAACCCGCTCTTCCTGTATGGCGGTGTTGGCCTGGGCAAGACCCATCTCATGCATGCGATCGCCTGGCACCTGACCGAACGCGAGCCGCAGCGCCGGGTCCTGTATATGTCCGCCGAAAAGTTCATGTATCAGTTCATCCGGGCGCTGCGCTACCGCACGATCATGGATTTCAAGGAGCAGTTTCGCTCTGTCGATGTGCTGATGATCGATGATATCCAGTTTATCGCCGGCAAGGACTCAACCCAGGAAGAGTTCTTCCATACCTTCAATGCGCTGGTGGATCAGAACCGGCAGATTATCGTCTCGGCCGACAAGTCGCCGTCAGATCTCGAAGGCATGGAAGAGCGGCTCAAATCCCGCCTTGGCTGCGGCCTTGTCGCCGATATCCATCCGACGGATTACGAGCTGCGGCTGGGCATATTGCAGGCCAAGGCCGAGCATATCGGCGCCGAAATTCCCGACAAGGTACTCGAATTCCTCGCGCACAAGATCACCTCGAACGTGCGGGAGCTCGAAGGTGCGCTGAACCGCATCGTCGCCCACACCACGCTCGTCGGCCGGCCGGTGACCCTCGAGACCACCCAGGATGTCCTGCACGACCTGCTGCGGGCCAACGACCGGCGCGTGACGATCGAGGAAATCCAGAAGCGGGTGGCCGAACATTTCAACATCCGCCTCGCGGACATGCACTCGGCCCGACGCGCGCGCGCCGTTGCGCGGCCACGGCAGGTGGCGATGTATCTGGCCAAGCAACTGACGTCGCGTTCGCTGCCGGAGATTGGCCGGAAGTTCGGCGGGCGTGATCACACGACGGTCATGCACGCGGTTCGCAAGGTCGAGGAGTTACGCTCGGCCGACGTCGGATTCAACGAAGATGTCGAACTGCTGCGCCGGATGCTGGAAATCTGAGCGCCTCCGCATTCCGGGCCTTTTGGCAACGTATTGAAATAGAACCATTATTCAGGCTGTACGCGTAAGCGTTCGGCGGCTGATTTGCCTGACGAATCAGGCCGTATTTGCTATACTTTCCCCACTTTAGATTTTGCTCAGATTTCCCGGATTTCCGGCGCTCGCGACAAGTCAGGCAAACCGCGTCGCATCGTGCGTTACACCCCATTCCGGGGCGCCGCATCCGGAGCCAAAAAGGACCGACGAAGAATGAAACTCACCATCGAGCGCGCGACGTTCCTGAAGGCATTGGCACATGTCCAAAGCGTTGTTGAGCGACGCAATACGATCCCGATTCTCGCCAATGTCCTGCTGGACGGGAAGAATGGCAGCTTGACGCTCAGCGCGACCGACATGGATCTCGCGATCAACGAGACCGTGCCGGCCGAAACCGCCCAGGAGGGTTCGACCACCGCCCCGGCGCACACGCTCTACGATATCGTGCGCAAGTTGCCGGATGGCGCCCAGGTCGAGATCGAGACCGATGCGGCCGCCGGCCAGATGCTGATCCGGGCCGGACGTTCGAAGTTCAATCTCGCGACGCTCCCGGTCGAGGATTTCCCGACCATGAGCGGTGGCGACATGCCCCACACCTTCACCCTTGAGGCCGAAGAGTTGCGCGCCCTGGTCGATCGTACGCGTTTCGCGGTTTCGACCGAGGAAACCCGCTATTACCTCAACGGCATTTTCCTGCATGCCGCCGATCAGGACGGGACCAACGTCTTGCGCGCTGTGGCGACCGACGGGCATCGCCTGGCCCGGGTCCAGTTGCCGATGCCCGATGGCGGCGATGGCATTCCCGGCGTCATCGTGCCGCGCAAGGCCATCGGCGAATTGCGCAAGCTGATCGAGGAAACCACCGACCCGATTGAGATCGCGCTGTCCGATACGCGTATTCGCATGACCTTCGATGATGCGGTGCTGACGTCGAAGCTGATCGACGGGACCTTCCCGGACTATGAGCGGGTGATCCCGAAGGACAATGACAAGATTCTCACGGTAGACCGCGGCGTCTTCGCCCAGGCCGTGGATCGCGTTTCGACGATCTCGTCCGAGAAAAGCCGTGCCATCAAGCTGGCGGTCGGCCCGGGGCAACTGACCCTGTCGGCCACGAGTGCGGAAAATGGCAGCGCGTCGGAAGAGCTTGAGGTGGCATATGACGAGACCGAGATCGAAATCGGTTTCAATTCGCGCTACCTGCTCGATATCACCGCCCAGATCGAAAACGACAATGCGGAATTCGTATTGGCGGATGCGTCGTCACCGACGATCGTTCGCGACGGCGGAGACGAGAGCGCGCTTTATGTCCTGATGCCGATGCGCGTCTAGCCGCGCGTGGTGACAATGACCCTCGATGACAGGCCCGGTTCCGGATCAGAAGCCCAAACGGGCGGCGAATCACGGACGCCGGGACATGTCGCACGTCTGGATCTGACGAATTTTCGCAGTTATGCGGCATTGCGCCTGGATGTCGGACCGTCGCCGGTCGTGCTGACCGGCGCCAACGGGGCCGGCAAGACCAACCTGCTTGAAGCCCTGTCGTTCCTGGCCCCCGGTCGCGGCCTGCGTCGGGCCGCACTGCCGGATGTGGCGCGCGTTCATGCCGGGGCGACAGCGACGTCCTGGGCTGTGGCTGCGCGTGTCGAGGGCGCGGACGGCACGGTGGTGCTCGGCACCGGGATGGAGGCGGGCACGGGCGGCGGACCGGCCCGTCGCGCGGTGCGGATCGACGGTGAGCCGGCGCGGGGACAGGCGGCCTTCGCCGAACGGATCAGCATGATCTGGCTGGCGCCGGATATGGACCGCCTGTTCATGGAAGGCGGCAGCGCAAGGCGGCGGTTCGTGGATCGCATGGTCTATGGTTTCGACCCCGAACATGCCCGACGTATCGCGGTATACGAACAGGCCACACGCGGGCGCCAGAAACTCTTGCGCGACGGGTCGGGAGACAGTGTCTGGCTCGCGGCCGAGGAAGAAACGATGGCCACGACCGGCATCGCGATCGCCGCGGCGCGGCGCGAAGTGGTCGGGCGCCTCGACGCGGCGATCACCGCGGAGGCCGATCTCCGCGCCATGTCTTTTCCGCGTGCCGGCCTGACATTCGCCGGCGAGGTTGAAACCTGGCTTGCCGACGGACCGGCGCTCGAGGCCGAGGACCGCTTGCGCGATACGCTCGCGGCGGGGCGCGCGCGCGATGCGGATGCCGGTCGTGCGTTGCATGGCCCGCACCGCAGCGACCTGATGGCCCATAATCACGACAAGGATATGGCCGCGTCGCTTTGCTCGACGGGCGAGCAGAAGGCGTTGCTGATCGCCATCGTTCTGGCGCATGCGCATTTGCTGGGCCTGACCCGCGGTGCCCCGCCGGTGCTGCTGCTCGATGAGGTCGCCGCTCATCTCGATCAGGAACGCCGTGCCGCGCTCGCGGAACGCATCCACGCGCTCGGCGCGCAGGCCTGGCTGACCGGGACCGACCGGCGGCTTTTCGAGGCCTTCGGCCCGGACGCCCAGATATTCGACGTGAATGCCGGTGCCGTGGCGCCGGTCACAGGAGACTCGCCATGAGCGACACCCCCGAAGCCCCCGAGACGGACGACGAGACGGTCGAGCCGATCGAAACCCCGGAAGGGGAAGACGCCGAATATGGTGCCGATTCGATCAAGGTGTTGCGCGGCCTGGATGCGGTGCGCAAGCGGCCGGGCATGTACATCGGTGACACGGATGACGGGTCCGGATTGCACCACATGGTTTATGAGGTGGTCGACAACGCGATTGACGAAGCGCTCGCCGGGCACTGCGACACGGTCGATGTCACCCTCAACCCCGACGGCTCCGTAACGGTCGTCGACAACGGGCGCGGCATTCCGGTCGATATTCATGAAGAGGAAGGCGTGTCGGCGGCCGAGGTCATCATGACCCAGCTGCACGCGGGCGGAAAATTCGACCAGAATTCCTACAAGGTGTCGGGCGGCCTGCATGGGGTCGGCGTGTCGGTTGTGAACGCGCTGTCGGAATGGCTGGAGATGCGCATCTGGCGCGAAGGCAAGGAACACAAGCTGCGCTTTGCCCACGGTGAGCCCACAGATTCGCTGGAAGTGATCGGGGACGCCCCGGATGCGGATGGCAAACCGCTTACCGGCACCGAAATCACGTTCCAGCCCTCGACCGAAACCTTCACCATGATCGAGTTCGACCGCGACACGTTGGAGCACAGGCTGCGCGAGCTCGCCTTCCTGAACTCCGGCGTGACCCTCGTGCTCACCGATGCACGCGGCGTGGAGCCCATACGTTCGGAGATGTTCTACGAGGGCGGGCTCAAGGCATTCGTCGAGTATGTCGACCGCAACCGCCAGGGCATTGCGGGTGAGGTGATGCATATCATCGGCGAGAAGGAAGGCGTGGTCGTCGAGTGTGCGCTGCAGTGGAACGACAGCTATCACGAGACGATGCTGTGCTTTACGAACAACATCCCGCAGCGCGATGGCGGTACTCATCTGGCCGGATTCCGGGGCGCATTGACCCGTACGATCAACAATTATGCGAACGAAAGCGGGCTGGCGAAGAAAGCGAAACTCGCCATCACGGGTGATGACGCCCGCGAGGGTCTGACGTGCGTGTTGTCGGTCAAGGTGCCCGATCCGAAATTCTCGTCCCAGACCAAGGACAAGCTCGTCTCGTCCGAGGTGCGCCCGATCGTCGAATCGACGGTCGGTGATCGGCTGGGTCAATGGTTCGAAGAACATCCCAATGAGGCCCGTGCGGTGGTCGAAAAGATCATCGAAGCCGCAGCGGCCCGCGAGGCGGCCCGCAAGGCGCGTGAACTCACCCGCCGCAAGGGCGCGCTCGACATGGCGTCCCTCCCGGGCAAGCTCGCCGATTGCCAGGAGCGCGATCCGGAGAAGGCTGAAATGTTCATCGTCGAGGGCGACAGCGCGGGCGGCTCTGCCAAACAGGGTCGTGACCGTCGATTCCAGGCAATTCTGCCCCTGCGAGGCAAGATTCTGAACGTCGAACGCGCCCGCTTCGACAAGATGCTGTCCTCGGCCGAAATAGGCACGCTCATCACAGCCCTGGGTACCGGAATTCGCGACGACTTCAACATCGAGAAGCTGCGCTACCACAAGATCATCATCATGACCGACGCCGATGTGGACGGCTCCCATATCCGGACCCTGCTGCTGACCTTCTTCTATCGCCAGATGCCGGAAATTGTCGAACGCGGGCATCTGTATATTGCCCAGCCGCCGCTCTATCGGGTGCAGCGCGGTCAGTCGGCGGTCTATCTCAAGGACGACCGGGCGATGGAAGACTATCTGATGGACACCGGGCTGGGTGATGCCGTGCTCAATCTGAGCGATGGAACCCAGCGCTCCGGCGCCGACCTGCGGGGCCTGCTTGGTGTCGCATTGGAGGCCCGCAAGCTGATCCAGCCTTTGACGGTGTATTTGCCGAACGCCACGGTCGTGGAACAGGCGGCCATCGCCGGCGCGCTCAATCCCGAACTGATCGCCGACCGGGAACGTGCGGGCGAGGCCGCGCAGGCCATTGCCTGGATGCTTGATCGGTTGTCCGACCGGCTCGAACGCGGTTGGCAGGGCTCCCAGCGCGAGGATGGCGCGCTGGCATTCTCGCGCACACTGCGGGGGGTCACCGAAACGCTGGTGATCGACGACCGGATCATCAACTCGTCGGAGGCGCGCCGCCTGAACGAGCTTTGGGCTGATCTGCGCGACACCTATATCGAGCATTCGCGCCTCCAGGCGAAGGATCAGGAACACACGATCACCGGCCCGCTGACGTTGCTTCAGGCGGTGTTCGAGGCGGGCCGCAAGGGTATCTCGATGCAGCGCTACAAGGGGCTCGGCGAGATGAACCCGGACCAGTTGTGGGAGACCACGCTCGACCAGAATGCCCGGGCATTGCTGCAGGTCCGCGTCGCGCAGGCGGATGCGGCCGGTAACATCTTCGAGACCCTGATGGGCGATGAGGTCGAGCCGCGGCGCAACTTCATTCAGGAAAATGCGCTCAAGGTCGCGAATCTCGACGTCTAGCGCGCCACGCGTGTTTTGCCATAATTCGGCCAATCCCGTGCGTCACTGTCTGCGTCCATGAGCAAGTCGCCCAAAAAGAAAACCGGAAAGCCGGGGAAGACGTCCCCGCAGAAGCGGACGCCGAAGGCGGACACGACGCCACAGGCGCGTTCCAGCCTGGCATGGCGCGTGACCAAATGGACATTGGTGCTTGGCATCTGGGGCGGTATTGCGCTGGCGGGGGTGCTGGTCTGGTTTGCCTGGAACCTGCCTGCCGTCGATGCGCTGGGTCCGAGCGCTGACAAGGCGCGGCGGCCCGGCGTCACGATCGTCGCGGCGGACGGATCGCTGGTCGGCGGCTATGGGGATCTCTACGGCGCGCGGCTGACGGTCAACGAGTTGCCGCCCCAACTGGTGCAGGCGGTCGTCGCCATCGAGGATCGCCGCTTTTTCGAACATCCCGGTGTCGACGTGCGCGGTGTGCTGCGTGCGGCCGTCGCCAATCTGCGCGCGGGCGGTGTGGTGCAGGGCGGTTCGACCCTGACCCAGCAACTCGCGAAAAACCTGTTCCTGACCCCCGAACGATCGTTCGACCGAAAGATTCGCGAGCTGATTCTGGCCCTTCAGCTGGAACGTCGGTTCGAGAAGGACGAGTTGCTCACCATCTATCTCAACCGGGTCTATCTTGGGGCCGGTACCTATGGCGTCGAGGCGGCGGCGCAGCGCTATTTCGGCACATCCGCGCGTGATGTGGACATCTATCAGGCGGCGGTGCTGGCCGGGCTGCTGCGCGCGCCGTCGCGTTTGAACCCCGATAACAGCGAGGCTGCGGCACACGTGCGGGCGCAGACAGTGTTGCAGGCGATGGTCGCGGCGGGATTCCTGCGGCCCGACGTCGCCGAGAAAGCCGCCGGGACACGTCGTCCCGGTCGCGGCGACACAGCGCTGCCACGCCCACGCGTGACGGGCGAGACGCGGCGCTATTTTGCGGACTGGGTGCTCGAGCGTGCCGCGGGATATGCCGGGGCGACCGGCACCGATCTCGCCGTTGAGACGACACTCGACCCGGAGCTTCAGGCGCGCGCGGAGGCGGCGATCGCGCGTGCGGACACCAAGGGGTCCCAGGTGGCGCTGGTCGCCATGCGGACCGACGGCGCGGTGCTCGCGATGGTTGGCGGGCGGCGCTACGGCGAAAGCCAGTTCAACCGGGTAACCCGGGCGTTGCGCCAGCCCGGGTCCGCCTTCAAGCCGATTGTCTATCTCCCGGCGCTCGAATCCGGCATGACCCCGGATAGCCCGGTAATCGATGCCCCAATTACCGTCGATGGCTGGACCCCGAAGAATTTCTCCGGCGGGTTTCGCGGCGAGGTGACCCTGCGCGAAGCCGTCGCGCGCTCCCTGAACACGGTTGCCGTGCGCGTGGCCGAGGATATCGGCCGTGGCCGTGTCATTCAGTCCGCCCGGCGGTTGGGGATCACGACGCCGCTGACGCCCCATCCGTCGATCGCGCTGGGTGCGGGCGAGGTAACGCCGCTTGAACTGACAGCCGCCTATGCCGTGTTTGCCAATGGCGGCTTCGCGGTGGCGCCCTATGGTATCTCCGAAGTGCGCCAGGGCGGGGAGGTGGTGTTCCGCCGGTCCAGCCGCGCGCCGCGTCGGGTGATCACGGCCGAAGCCGCGGCGCATACGACGGAAATGTTGCGCGCCGTTATTGAGTGGGGGACCGGACGGCAGGCGAAAATCGACCGACCCGCAGCGGGAAAATCCGGGACCAGCCAGGATTTTCGGGATGCCTGGTTCGTCGGATATGCCGGTGATCTTGTCGTGACCGTCTGGGTGGGCAATGATGACAACACGCCGACCCGGCGCATCACCGGCTCGAGTGTTCCCGCGGCGGTCTGGAAGGATTTCATGTCGACACCGCTCGCCGCATCGGTGGCGGCCCCGGCCCGTGCCCAAGCGCCCTTACCGCAAGCCGCGCGCCCGGCGCGCGAACGGCTCGACCCGACATTCATCGAGCGGCAAACGGACTAGGCCGGAGCGGTCCGGCCGGTTACACCGTGCCGGCGCGCTTCATCGGCCGCCATATCATTGCGAAGAAGGCCACAAAGGCGAAGACACCCGAGACCCCCATGACGGTGGCAAGCAGGAGTGTCTGATCGAAGGCGAAGATCGCCAGCGCCGTCGAGAGCAGGCCGGCCGATACATATTGTGCGAGACCCAGCAGTGACGCGGCGGCCCCGGCCATTTGGGGATAGGGGGAGACGGCCCCGGCCTGGATGTTGGGTTGGGACACACCCATGCCGAAGAAGTAGACGACCGTGGGCAGGATGATCGACCAGATGGAGATCACATCCGACCAGATGAGGCCGAAGACAAGCGCGCCACCCGTCGCAGAGCAGAAGGTCCCCATCAGGCACATCCTCTCCACCCCCATGTGGCGGACGATGCGGCTGCCAAGGAAGGCGCCGGACATGAAACCGACCGAGGCGAAGCCGAACGATAGGCCGAATGCGGTGGGGGACATGCCGAGTTGATCGACCAGCACGAAAGACGCGCCGAGCAGATAGGCGAACAGCCCGCTGAAATTGCCCATGATTGTCAGCACATATCCGGCATAGGCCCGGTTGGAAAGCATGGACCCGAAATTGCGGAGCATCTGACCGATCCGGGTCGCGCCGGGATCGAGGGCCTTGTTGGTTTCCGGCAACATCACGATGATAAGAAGCATCGCCGATGCGCCGAAGCCCGTGAGTATCCAGAAATTCGCCCGCCAGCCGAACCAGACGACGATGAATCCGCCGAGCACCGGTGCTATGACCGGCGCGATGGCCACCACCGTCATCACCACCGCATACATGCGCGCGGCTTCTTCGCGGGTGAACATGTCGCGCACCACCGCGCGGGCCACGACCGGACCCGCGGCGGCTCCGATGGCCTGGAACAGGCGGAAAACGATGAGTTGTTCGACGCTGGTTGCCAGGGCGCAAGCGACGCTGGCAACGAGGTAGATGGAGGTGCCGAACATGATGACCGGTTTCCGTCCGTACCGGTCCGAAATGGGCCCGAAGATGGTCTGTGCGACGGCGAAACCGAGCATGTAGACGCTCAGGGTAAGCTGTATCGATTCCGCGTCCGTCTTCAGCTCGCGCGCCATGAGCGGCATGGCCGGCAGATACAGGTCGATCGTCATCGGTGCGAACGAGACGAGCAGCCCCATCAGCAAGGTCATGGCCAGTCGCCCCGGCATCGGCGCGTCGGGTTTCATGGCGAAGCTCATTGAAGCTCGATCGTGGTGCCGCCGGCCGCGTCCGCGTCCGCCGGGTCATGGGTGACCAGCAATGTCGGGATGCCGTTGGCGCGGGCGTGTTCGAAGACGAAACCGCGAATGCGATCACGCAGTTCGACATCGAGCTTCGAGAAAGGTTCATCCAGCAACAGGGCGCGGGGATGCGACAGCAGGGTGCGCATCAGGGCCACACGCGTGCGCTGACCGCCGGACAGGGTTGCGGGGTCACGGTCGGCCATGCCGGCGAGCCCGGCATCCGCGAGCGCGGTGTCGATCTCTGTGCGGCGGCGCTCTCGTCCGCGGACCTCGGGCGGTAACCCGAAGGCGAGGTTGTCGCCGACCGAAAGATGCGGGAACAGCAAATCGTCCTGGAACAGGATGCCGATATGGCGTTGCTCCGGCGGTAATGCGTCGAGCGGGTTTCCGGCAAGACTGACGCTACCCCGGGGCGTAAAGGCGGGTGCCAGGGTGCCGCAGATATGGGCGAGCAGGGAGGACTTGCCGCACCCGCTCGGTCCCATCACCGTCGCGGCCTCGCCGACCGGGACGATCAGCTCGATCGGCGCAAACAGCTGTGCGCCTTTCAGCGTCAGCGACACATCGTGCAGTTCCAGGGAACCGTCTGCGTTGGGTGTCATCTGGGGTGGGTCCGGTCGGGGCACGTTGCGCGGTGGATTATCAGAATACCGGCGAATCCGAACCGGAACAGCCCCGCTGCATGTTTTGTGAGAATGGCAGCTGCGTGTCCGGTGCCTTTACGGACCCGGATGCACACGATAAGAGGGACGGGCCCGGGCGTCGAAGGTTTCCGGGAACTCTGGGGGAAAGCGATGAAAGATTGGGCCGAAGCCGGAGGCGCCGTCAGGTGGCTGCCCTTGTTCCTGTTGCTGGTGCTTGGCGCGATCTGGGGTGGCAATCCGTCCTTCTCCAAGGCCCTCGTGACAAACGGAATTTCGCCTGCGGCGGTCGTGTTCTGGCAAACCCTCGGCGCCGGCATCCTGCTGTCGATCGTGTGTATTGTCCGGCGTACGCCGATCAGGCTCGGCCGCCGTGCGATCATCTACTATCTGGTGATCGGCGTGATCGGCATCGACCTCGCCTACATCATGCTGGTCTTTTCCGTGCGCCATCTGACGGTCGGTTATGTGTCCGTGCTGGTGCTGTTCTCGCCGCTGCTGACCTATGTTTTCGCCATCCTTTTGCGGCTCGAGCGGATCAATCTTCTGCGCGGTCTGGGTATTGCCGTCGGATTTGCGGGCGCCGCGGTCCTCGTTGTACCGGAGGGCAGCCTGCCGTCGCCGGACCTGCTGGGGGTAGCGCTTCTCGCCTTCGTCGTGCCGGCGGGTTATGCGACGGCGAACATATTTGCCGAATGGGGCCGTCCGGCTGACGCGGACAATGTGGCGCTGGCCGCCGGCACCATGTTCGCGGCTGCGGGTGGTGCGCTGATCGTCACGCTCATCGCCGGCAACTTTCATCCGGTCTGGGCTGACTTCGGCCAGCGCGAGGTGATTCTGTTCGGCTTCGCGCTCGCGACGGCGGTGGCGTTTCTGATTTTCTATGCGATCGTTGCGCTGGCCGGAGCCGTTTATCTCGGGCAGGTCGGCTACATTGTCACCCTGGCCGGGGTCGGTTGGGGAGTGCTGTTCTTCGGCGAGACCGTGCCCGTTTGGTTGTGGGTTGCGATTGCGATCGTCGCGCTGGGTGTCGGTATGGTCAATCTCGGCAAGAAGAGACCCGCTAAATGAGCGCATCCGATACGCGTATGGTGAACGTCCGTATGCTGCCGCTCATCCTGCTGGTGACCCTGAGCCTGTTCTGGGGTCTCGGCCCGTCGATCGTGAAGTTCGTCGCGCTCGATGGCGTGCCGCCGCTGGGAATGGTGGTGTGGCAGACCGGCCTGGCGGGATTTATCCTGCTGGGCATCTGCCTCATTCGCCGTGTGCCGCTGATCTTCAACGGAAGGCATATCCGCTACTATCTGGCGATGGGATGGGTCGGACTTGCATTGCCGAACGCCAATCTCGTGTTCGTCATGCGGGAAATTCCGGTTGCGTTGATGGGGGTCATCATCATCACGTCGCCGGTGATCACCTATTTGGTGGCGTTAACCATCCGGCTGGAAACATTCACGCCGATGCGTGCGGCCGGCGTGGTGCTGGGCTTCGCCGGCGCGGCGGTTCTCGTCCTGCCGGACGGCAGCCTGCCTTCGCCTGAACTTCTGCCGATCGCGTTGCTCGCGTTCGTGACACCGGCGTTGTGGGCGACGAGCAATGTCATCGCCGAGGTCTGGCGACCCCAGGAGAGTGATACGTTTGCGCTGGCGATGGGGACGATGTTCACGGCCGCAATCGGCGCGCTCATTGTGGCGGCGGCTTCGGGGACGTTCCATCCGATATGGATCGACTTCGGCCCGAGCGACTGGGTGATTATCGCCTATGCCGGGATCACGGTCTGTGCGTTCGCCCTGTTCTATACGATCGTCAAGCTGGCCGGCGCGGTCTACCTCGCGCAGGTCGGCTATCTGGTGCCGATCATGGGGGTCGGCTGGGGTGCCTGGTTCTATGGCGAGGAACCGACCGTCTGGCTTTGGCTTGCCATGGCGCTGGTTTTCGCCGGCGTCGCGCTGGTCAATCTGGGTAAGAAGCCTGAACCCAAGAAATCAAGCTAGGCAGCCAGTTTGAAAGATGCCGCGGCGAGACGCTCGCTGACCGTCGCCAGATCGGCGTCACTCGCCGGCGTAAATGGCGGGCGCAGATTGGCGAAACCGGGATCGTTCCGCTCGCGGGCGTGATAGGCCTTCATCACCGGAATCGCCGGCAGGCCCTTGAAGGCCATGCGCAGCTCGGTCAGGTAATTCTGCAGATCGTCGGCATTGTCGCCGCGCCAGTTGGCATAGACGTCCTGCGATTGGGGCGCCGTGACGTTGACGGTTGCCGAGATGCAGCCAACGCCGCCCTGGCGAAGGCCGGCCAGCAGGAATTCTTCCGAACCCGGGAACAGCCGGAATCCCGGCAGTTCAGCCAAGGTGCGTTCCATACGCGGCCAGTCGCCGGATGAATCCTTCGACCCGACGACGGTATCGGGAAAGGCCTCGACCAGCCTGGCGATCAGGCTCAGGGGCAGTTCGAAACCGACCTGCTGGGGGAAATTGTAGAGGTAGATTTCCAGCGCGGAATCGCCGACCCGCTCGATCACCTCGGCATAGGCGGCAAACAGGCCGTCCTCGCTCGGCGCCTTGTAATAGAAAGGCGGTAGCATGAGCACGCCGCCCGCCCCGTTCGCCAGGGCCTTGCGGGTCAGGGTAACCGTGTCGGGAATCGCGGTGCAGCCGACCCCGGCGATCAGTTGCGGTCCGGTGATGCCGGCGTCCGCCAGCGCGTCGAGAAGGGCCAGACGTTCATCGAGAGAAAGGGAGTTTGCCTCACCCGTGGTGCCCAGCGGGGCAACCCCGTTGCACCCATTCGCGAGCAGCCACTGATTATGCGCGACCGCGCGGGGCACATCGATCTCGAGATCGGCGGTCATCGGCGTCAGCGAGGCGGCGAACACGCCGGCGGGTTGGGTTGTCATCGTTTCTCTCCCTCGTATCTCAGGCGACTGTATTTTTGCCGTTGGTTCTACACCGGCGTGGCTCAGTCTGTCTCTTGGTCTTTCGACGGGTCGTTCGGCGTTTCGCCCAATGGCGGGACTCCGTTCTCCAACTGCGCATTGAGTTGCTGGACCACATGATCTTCCAGATCGTCCACCGTATCCTCGTTGATCGCCTTGCCGCGAATGGACGCGCCGGAATCATGCACGCTGTCCGGATCGCCCGACACCAGCGGGTGCCACCAGAATAGTTCCTTCCCCTCGGCGAGGAGCCGGTAGGCGCAGGTCGCCGGCATCCAGCGCAGCGCGGCGATGTTGTCGGGCTTCACCTTGACGCAGTCGGGCACGTTGCGGCTGCGGTTCGCGTAGTCGGTACAACGGCATGTGTCGTGATCGAGATAGCGGCACGCCACGTCGGTCAGCGCGAACTCGCCGGTGTCGGCGTCTTCGAGCTTGTAGAGACAGCATTGGCCGCAGCCGTCGCACAGAGATTCCCATTCCGCCTCGTCCATGTCGGCGAGCGCCTTGGTCTTCCAGAATGGTTTGCTCTCGGTCATGGGGCCGCCCGGTCGATCAGGTGAATGAATGATCCGCACACGGATCCCGCCGTCGCCCCCGCCGGACCCAACGTCTCGCCGCGTGCGTTTGTCGTGGTGAACAACGGCGTCCCGGTCGCTTCATTCACGATGGAGGCATAGTGGAACTCATGGCCGCGAAAGTTGCTGCCGGCAGGCCCGAGCGGTCCGTCGGATTGAAGGCGCGCGACACGATATCCCAGATGGAGGCGGCGCACGGCAAAACTCGTCTCGACCGGGAGCAGGCCCGCCATCGCGTGACGTCCCCCATCCGCATCGACGAGGCCCCGGCCGAGCACCATGTAGCCGCCGCACTCGCCGAATATTTCCACGCTTTGGTTTGCCGCGCTGCGCAGGCCGCCCAAGAAACGGTCAGCCGCGGCGAGGGTGCCGGCATGGAGTTCCGGATAGCCACCCGGCAGGTAGATGGCGCCGGCGGACGGGTCCGGTGCGTCATCCGCCAAGGGAGAAAACGGCAGTATTTCCGCGCCGGCCGCCTGCCAGCCGTTGAGGGTCGCGGGATAGGAAAAGGCGAACGCCGCATCGTGCGCCACGGCGACCCGCTGATCGAGGGGTGGTAACGGCGCGGGCGCCGCCGTGCCGGGATGTGAAATCTCGCAGGGGCCGGCCAGTTCCAGGAGCGCGCCGATATCGACCGTCTCCGACACCGTGCGGGCGGCCGCTTCGATGAACCGCTCCAGGTCGTCATGCTCGCCGGCCTGAACCAGCCCGAGATGCCGTTCGGGCGTGGTCAGCGCGGGATCGCGACCGACGCTGCCGAGCAGTTGAACCTCCGGCGCGGCGGCGCGTGTGGCGTCACGCAGCACGGCTTCGTGGGCGGGGCTGGCCACCCGGTTGAAGATCACCCCGGCGACCCGCACATCGGCCCGGTGGCGCGCAAAGCCGCTGACCAGCGCGCCGATGCTTGCGGCCTGCTTTGCCGCATCGATCACCAACACCACCGGCCAGCCGGTCAAGGCGGCGAGGTCGGCGGTAGAGCCCGCGTCGGGCCGATCGGGCAGATGGACCCCGTCGAACAGGCCCATAACGCCTTCGACGATGATGGTCGACGGGGTCTCCGCCGAACGGGCGCGGCCTGCGACGAGACCTGCCAGCGTCTCCGGCCGCATCGCCCAGGAGTCCAGATTGAAAGCGGGTCGGCCACAGGCGGCAGTGTGAAACGCCGGGTCGATGTAATCCGGTCCCGCCTTCGCGCCGGTCACGTCGTGCCCTGCATTCCGAAGCGCCCGCAGCAAACCCAGGGTGAGTACGGTCTTGCCGCTGCCCGACGCGGGCGCGGCGATGATCAGGCCATGTGGGGTGTTCATCGTGCTTGGTTCATGACGTGATCAGCGACACGATGCCCGCCGCCATCACCGGCCAGGCAACCGCAGGGCCGGCAAATGCGCGTAGCTGGCGTTGTTGCGGCACGATCCCCAGCATATGGATGACCCCCGCCAACGCTCCCAGCCCGATGATCGCGGCGTTGAGTTTTTCGGGCAGTCCGAGCGGCCGGTCCACGATTTCCGGGTACGCAAAGACCGTAATCGCCGAGGCGATCACGAGAAGCGCCGAGACAAGCCTCGGTACCCTCGATGGCGTCTCTGGCCCGGCTTTGCGAAGGCGGTCAGACCGCATCGCGAATATCCGAATGCCCCAGCGGGTCGGGGTCAAGAATTCGGCCGGAAAGCGCGCCGAGCCAGTCGAGGCCCTGGCGCAGGCGGACGACATCGCCAACGACGAAAAGTGCGGGCGGCGAGACATCGGCGGCGGCCTGACCGGCCCCGGCGAGCGTGGTCTCGACGACCTGCTGTGCGTCCGTCGTCGCGTGGGCCACGAGTGCGGCCGGGCTGTCGGCTGCGCGTCCGGCGGCGATCAGCCGGGCGACGATTTCGTCAATATGTTTCAACGCCATATAAAAGACGAGGACCTGGGCCCCGTTGGCCAGCGCACCCCAATCCAGATCATCGGGTACCTTGCCCGAAAGATTATGCCCGGTCACGAAGGTCACGGCTGTCGCGGTCGCGCGGTGGGTCATGGGAATGCCGGCATAGGCCAGGCCGCCGATCGCGGCGGTTACCCCGGGCACGATGCGGAACGGAATCTCGGCCGCGACGAGTGCGAGCGCTTCTTCGCCGCCCCGTCCGAACAGGAAGGGGTCACCGCCCTTCAGGCGCAGAACGCGCTTTCCTTCACGCGCCAGGGCGACGAGGCGCGCGGAAATATCGGGCTGCTTCGGCGATGGCTTGCCGCCGCGCTTGCCCGCATAGATCAACTCGGCGTCCGCCGCCGCGAGCGCCAGAATGCGGTCGTCGACCAGGGCGTCATGGACCACGACGTCTGCCGATTGCAGGGCGTGCAATGCGCCCACGGTCAGCAGGGCCGGGTCGCCCGGCCCGGCGCCGACCAGCCAGACCCAGCCGGCCTGAAACGTCGGGAGATTCAGTTCGTCGATATTCATACAGCGAAGCTAGCGCCGGACCGCTGGCCCGGCAACCTCGCGGGGCGCTACGATGGGGTCATGAGCGATGCGCCCGACACCCAGGAAGATTCGGCCCGTCCGCCGTCGGGGACGTTGCGACGCGGCTGGACCACCGGCGCCTGTGCCACGGCGGCCGCGAAGGCGGCCTATGAAGCCGTGCTGAGCCGGCGGTTCCCCGATCCGGTCGCGGTGCGGCTGCCGCGCGGCTTGCGTGCGACCTTCGATCTCGCCGAAACCCGCTTGTCGGACACCGGGGCCTATGCAGCCGTGATCAAGGATGCGGGCGACGACCCGGATGTCACCCATGGCGCGCGCATCTGTTGCGAGGTGACACCGGGGCTGCCGGGATCGGGTGTTTGTTTTGCGGCCGGGGAAGGCGTGGGCACCGTGACGTTGCCGGGATTGCCGATCCCGCCGGGTGAACCCGCGATCAACCCCAAACCCCGCGAGATGATCGCGGCGGCGCTGCACGATGTTGCCGCAGACTATGGGGTCACGCCGGATGTGCTGGTCACGATCTCCATTCCCGGCGGCCTGGCACTGGCGGAGAGAACGGCGAATGCGCGCCTCGGAATCGTCGGGGGGCTCAGTGTGCTGGGCACGACCGGCGTGGTGATACCGTATTCATGCGCGTCGTGGATTCACTCCATCCATCGCGGGGTCGATGTCGCGCGCGCCACGGGAATCGGGCATGTCGCCGGTGCCACCGGCCGCACGTCCGAGGCGGCGGTCCAGGCGCATTATGCGCTTCCCGAGCGCGCGCTGATCGATATGGGAGATTTCGCCGGCGCCCTGCTGAAATATGTCCGCGCTCACCCGTTGCCGCGCCTGTCCGTGGCCGGCGGTTTCGGCAAGCTTTCAAAGCTCGCGGACGGGTGCATGGACCTGCATTCGAGCCGCTCGTCCGTCGATGTCGCGGCACTCGCCTCGCGGCTTGCGGACCTGGGGGCGCCCGCCGAATTGCAGGCACGCGCACATGCGGCGGTCTCGGCCGGCGCGGTTCTGGCGATTGCGGCCGATGCGGGGCTTGAGGCGCCACTGGCCGAGGCGGTTGCGCGGGGCGCGCGCGAGGTCTGCCGCGCGTCGGTGGCGGGTGCCACGGATATCGATGTCCTGGTCGTGGCGCGGGACGGGCGGGTTCTGGCACATGTCGGTCCCTGAGATGTCCCCGGAACGAAAGACCGTGCTGATCCTGGGCGGGACCACGGAGGCGGTGAGGCTGGCCGACCGACTGGCAGCCGGGTGGGGAGACCGTTTCGATATTGTGACCTCGCTGGCCGGACGGACCCGGGCGCCGGTGGGCGTGGCGGGTGAGGTTCGGGTTGGCGGGTTCGGCGGGGTGGCCCCGATGACGCAGTATCTGGAAAAGCGCGGTGTTGCCGCGGTGCTGGATGCCACGCATCCCTTCGCGGCCCGGATCTCCGAGAATGCGCGCGCGGCCTGTACGGCCGCCGGCGTGGCGCGTATCGCGCTGGTCCGGCCTCCATGGGAACGCGCCCCCGGCGATGATTGGCGCATGCAGTCCGATCTCGCCGCGGCTGCGGCCGCGCTGCCGGGTGTCGGAAAACGTGCGTTCCTGACGGTGGGGCGCACCGATCTGGACGCTTTTACGCCCTGTGCGGACATCTGGTTTCTCGTCCGGATGATCGAGATTCCCGACACGCCATTGCCGCTGCCGGCATATCAGGCGATCTCCGGACGCGGGCCGTTCGATGTGGATACCGAGATGCGGTTGATGGAAGAACATAAAATCGACGTACTCGTGTGCAAGGCATCGGGTGGAGAGGCGACCCGTGCGAAGCTGGTTGCCGCCCGGCGGTCTGGAATTCCGGTACTGATGGTGGAACGACCACCGGCTCCGGGAGGCCCTCTCGCCGACAGTTTGGATACGGTCGTTGCGTGGTTTGCCGAACAGGCGACTTGACGCGCCCGGGTTGGAACGCGAAATAGGTGACATGCTGATGTTCAGAAATACTGCTCTCGCGTCTCGGCGCGCCTTCGTGCGCGGCGCTTTGATATTTGCGGTTGTCGCGTTGACGCCGGCGGGAATGATGGGGCCGGCGGCGGCCCAGACCAATATTCTGGCCGACGATGCGCTGATCGTGGCGGTCTATGAGGACCGGGTGGAAAAGGTGCGCGAGTTGCTGGTGCGCCAACACCCCAAATCCCGCGCCGACACCGATGGGCGCACGGCGCTGATCTGGGGCTCGATCCAGGGCAGCTATGAATCGGTCGAACTCCTGCTCGAGGACAAGGTGCTGGTGAACCAGGTCGACGATGTGGGCAACGGCGCGCTTTATCATGCGGCGGAGAACGGCCATACCGAACTCGTGGACCTGCTGCTGACCTATAACGCCTTGATAAACCAGGAGAACCGTGACGGACGAACGCCTCTCATGGCGGCGGTCCGTGCGGGCCATCCGCAAATCGTGCAATTGCTGATCGGCGCGGGCGCCGACGTGACGATTTCGGACTTCACCGGTCGCACGGCGCTCGATCTTGCCCACGATGGCCGTTCGAGGCGCGTTGTCCAGATTCTCGAGAATGCCGGCGCGCGCTAGCGGCCCTGTCTAGCTGCGGTCGGCCGATTTCTTCGCCGGCCGCAACACATGATGGTGACTGGCTGCATACAGGCGGCTGTCCTCGAACCCGAATTCTTCGGCGAGATCCTCGGCCAGGACCGGCCCGACCAGGATCAACGCGGTGCGGGTGATTCCCGATCCCTTGACGAGGTCCCGGATGGTTTCCAGCGTGCCGCGGATGAACCGTTCGTCGGGCCAGCTTACGCGATAGCCGACGACGACGGGGCAATCGCCGCCATAATGGGGCGTCAGATCGCGCACCACATTGGCCAGATTGTTGATCGACAGATGGACGGCCAGCGTGGCACCGGACGTGGCGAGACTGGCCAGCTCTTCGCCCGCCGGCATGTCGCTGGCGCGAACGGAGGTGCGGGTCAGGATCACGCTCTGGCTGACGCCGGGGAGGGTGAGCTCGCGGCGCAGCGCCGCGGAAGCCGCTGCAAAGGCCGGGACGCCGGGGACGATCTCATAGGGAATTGCGAGCGCGTCGAGGCGGCGCATCTGTTCGCCGATCGCGCCATACAGCGACGGATCGCCCGAATGCACCCGGGCAATGTCGTCCCCGGCCGAATGCGCCGCGGCGATCCGGTCGATGATCTCATCCAGATGCAGCGGCGCGGTGTCGGTGATCTCGGCATTCGCCGGTGCGTGTGCCAGAATTTCACGGGGCACCAGCGAGCCCGCATACAGGCAAACCGGGCAGCGCGCGATGAGGTCTCGGCCGCGAAGTGTGATCAGGTCCGGCGCGCCGGGGCCGGCGCCGATGAAGTAGACGGTCATGCAGGTGTCATACCCCCGGGCCGGCCGGAAGTGTACCGCGAATTCCCGGTGCAATGCTTGGCATGGCCCACTTACAGTGGTCAGTGGATCGACCTATGATCGATTTGGAAGGAGGCGGACCATGTGGCGCCTGAGGTCCCGGATTGCCGTTGTCGCGGTGGCGCTGTTGCTCGCGGCGTGCGCATCCGGCCGCGAGGGAACGACTGTCGGGGGTGCCCGTACGGTTTTCGCCGACCCCGTCGTCGTCGATATCGTGGATGCCCGGTTCAATATCCCGTCGCTTCTGCCCGAAGTCGATCATGTGCGGCGCACGTTGCGCGACAACGGGTCGGTGGTGGTCGAGACCTATTTCATCGGTGAGGCACCGATCGTCGTGGTGGAGCATGCGAGCGAGGCCTGGTTCAGCGATCTGACTCTCGCGAACGCGATCGACGAGACCGCCTTTCGCGATTTTCTGGGACGCACAATCATGCGCACGGGCAAGCCGGTCATTTCGAAGGTTCCGCGCGGCCAGGGACGCGGCTTCGTCGCCATGGACGGGGATTGCATCGCGTTTCATTTCTTCAAACGTATCAAGGGCGCCACCGGCTTCGACAATGATATGCAAAACCCCGACACCTTCATCGTCGGCTTCACATGCGGCGAGAACGCCGCGAGCTTCGTGGCCAGTTTCGGTTTCATGAGCCCCGCCGAGGCCGCCCGGATCGGGCGGCGGCACAGTATCTGATCTCAATATTCCGGCGCGGCATCGGGTCCTGCCTAGCTGCGCGTCTTCGTCCGCATCTTGTCTTGCGCCTTGGCCGCGTAACCGCGCGGCGTGTAGGTCCAGCGCGACGCGCCGCCGGCGATGGATTGCGACTGGCTGTTGCCGATGATCACGATGGTCAACATATCGATGGCATCGAGCGAGAGTTCTGCCAGGGGAACGATGCTCACCTGCTCGCCCGGGCGCGCGAGGTTTCGGGCCACGACGACGGGCGTGTCGTCCGGCCGGTGTGCCAGGAGAATGTCGCGGGCGGTCTCGAACTGCTGACGCCGGCGGCGGCTGGCGGGATTGTAGAGTGCGACCACGAAATCCGCCTGGGCCGCCGCGCGCAGCCGCGCCTCGATCGCCGGCCAGGGGGTCAGCAGGTCCGACAGCGAAATCGCGCAGAAATCATGACCGAGCGGCGCGCCCGCCCGCGCGGCGGCGAGCTGCATGGCCGAGACTCCCGGGTGGACCGAAATCGCAATGCGTTGCCAGGCGGGATTTGCGTCTCGGTCCAGAAGTTCGAAGACCAGGCTCGCCATCGCGAAGATGCCCGGGTCGCCGCTGGAAACCAGCGCCACGTTGCGGCCGGCCGCCGCGAGTTCGAGCGCATGACGGCAGCGCTCTTCCTCGGCGCCGAGCCCGAAATCATGTCGTTGCCTGCCATGCGCCGCGACGCCCAGCAGGTCCAGATAAGGCCCGTAACCCACGAGATCCGTGGCGGCGGCGACGGCCGTGTCGGTGGCGGGTATGCGATGGGCCGCGTCGCCGGGCCCGGTGCCCACGATCGACAATGTTCCCCGTGCGGTTCCGACGTTTGCCGGGTCGATATGGGTGCCACGCGCCACCGCGCAGGTCGCCCGCACGGATTTCCGCTTGGCGACGACCAATTTGCCTTCGCTGCCGACAGCGGCGAGCGCCGCGGCTTCGGCCACGCCGTGAGCGCCAACCTCGCGGAAGACGATCTCCGACGGATTTTCCAGTCGTGGGGTTTCGGCTTCGAGGCGCGCGGCCTCGAAATACCGTATCGGAGCCTCCAGATGCGCGGCGACCGCATGCACTGCGGCCTCGTCCATTTTGACATCGATGCTGGTGACCGCCGCCACCGATGCCGGCGACAGCCCGGCGCCGGCGAGTGTGTCGTCGACGAGTGCGATCAGTTCGTCGGGATCGCAGTCCCGCTCGCAACCGACCCCCAGCGCGAGGGTCGGGGGATGGATCAGAAACTCGTCGGCCGCCGGTGTGATCGCCCGATCGCTGATCCGGATCATCCATGCGCCGTCGCGCCCGATCGGCAGGTCGGCGAGCCAGGCCGGGTCCCCGGCCTCGATGACCATGGTCGGATGGTCGCCGGCCAGCAGGGCCGCCATCACCGGCTTTGCGGATTCGGGGTTGGCGAGCGCCCAGCCGGGCGGCGGGTCGTCGAGGGCGATGCCGTGCAGCGCCTCTCCCGCGGTGGTGACCGCGGCTGACCCGCCCGTGATATCGGCGACCCGCGTGGCGAGCCGGTTGGCGCCGTGATGGCCGCCCAGGAGAGGCACGACATGCTGGCCGTCCGGAGATACGGCGATGACCGGCGGTTCGTTTCGTTTGTCGTCGAGCCCGGTCGCCAGTGCGCGGATCAGGATGCCCGCAGCACAGATGCCGACGATCGCCTGTCCGGTGGCGAAAAGGGCGGCGAGATGGGCGGTCGCTTCCGTGAACGGGGTGTCGCAATCATCGACCCGGCCCGCGAGGCCATGAACCCTTGATTGCGGCATGTCGGCCTGAAGTTTCCGGGCGAGGCGCGCGCCGCCCCGGGTGAGCGCGACAATCGCGATGTCACGATCCTTGCTCATGACCAGGCCGTACCGCGCTTGTGGACCAGGATCATCGAGAAATAGGGCGCGGCGGTCCTCGGAACGGCCTCGAGAGAACTGATGACCTGGCGGTCCATCGTCGCGTGCTCGACATACTGCGCGCGGTTCGCGAGGCCGAGTTCGTCGAGGAGGGCACGAATACGAGGCAGATGCCGTCCGACCTTGATGATCGCCGCCGCATCCGTATCGGCCAGCCTTACACGTAGCGTGTCGTCGGGCAGGGGAGCCGGCAGGACGGTGAGCACGTCGGTCAGGGCCGCGAGCGGCGTGCCGGTGACCGCGGCGCATGCCGTCAGGGACGACACGCCGGGTACCACATCGACCGGCCAGTCCTCGGCCAGCCGCGCGAACAAATACATGAAGGAACCATAGAAGAAGGGGTCACCCTCGCACAGGACCGCGACATTTTCGCCGCGGGCGAGGTGGCCCCCGATCTCTTCCGCCGCCCGGTCATAGACGGCCTCCACCGGGAAACGGTTGGCGGACAGCGGCATCCGGATCGCAATCTCCGTCGCGCCGTGGTGCAGATGGGGTGCGGCGATGGCGCGGGCCAGGCTGTCGCCTGTTTCCGGTGCGGGATAGGCAACGACCATCGTCTCGGAAAGCAGACGGGCGCCCTTGACGGTAATCAGTTCGGGGTCGCCGGGGCCGACGCCGATGCCGATGACGGTACCGGTCGGCGCCGTGCGCGTCACGGTCATGGTTTTACGACGCTCCACTGGGTGACCGGCATCGCCGGGCGCCAGCCGGTCCGGCCGCCGACCGGGTCGGCATGGCTGATCGCGATCCGCGTCAGCTCACCGCCATATTTCGCCTGCGCCTCGAGGACCGCGCGTTCGCCTTCGAGCGTCACCACGTTGGCCACAAGGTTGCCGCCGGACCGCAGGCGACTCCAGATCGTGTCGACCAGATCTTTGTCGCCCGACAGGCCGCCGCCGATGAAGACCGAGTCCGGGTCGGCCAGCGCCGGTATCGCCGTTGCCCAATCGCCATCGACAATCTCGAGGAAAGGCGTGCCGAGCTGCGCGGCATTCTGCGCCGCCATGGCACGGCGTCCCGCGTCGCGCTCGACGGCGATGGCTTTGGCACCCTGGCCCTGGACATCCTGGGCGGCGCGCAGCCACTCGATGGCGACGGAGGCGCATCCCGCCCCAAGGTCCCAAAGGGTCTGGCCCGGCAAGGGCGCGAGGGCCGCGACGGTTGCGGCGCGGACGACCCGCTTGGTGAGCTGGCCGTCATGGACGAAGGCCTCGTCGGGCAAGCCCGGGACGTGCGGGGAAATGCGCGCGTCCGCTGCGGCGACGCAGGCGATGGCCACGGTGTTGAGATCCTGTACCTGCGCCACGGCCCAGTCATCGGCGTTGGAATCGAGGCGGTTCTCGTTGTCGCCGCCCATATTCTCGAGCACCGTCATGCGGCTCGCCCCGAACCCGGCCGCGCGCAGCAGGCCGGCGATGTTCCGGGGCGTCGTGCCGTCGTGGCTGAGGACCAGGAGACGGCGCCCCGGATGCAGATGATAGTTCAGAAGGTCCAGCGGCCGGCCGTGCAGGGTCAGGCAGGTGCAACCATGTAGCGGCCAGGCCATGCGGGCGGCGGCGAGACTGAATGCCCCGGGCGCGGGCAGGATGGTCATGTCGTCGGGGCTGAAATGCCGCGCCAGTGTGGACCCGATCCCGAATGCCATGGGGTCGCCTGTCGCGAGAACCACCACCCGGCTATCCCGCGCCGAGGTGATCTCCTGCACCAGCCCGTCGAGGGGAAACTCCCAGGCGATTTTTCGCGCCGAACTGTTTCCCACCATCCCGAGATGGCGATCGCCGCCGACGATCAGCTCGGCGGTATCGACCAGGGTTTGTGATGCGGCGGGCAGACCGGACAGGCCATCCGCACCGACCCCCACGATGTTGAGCCAGGCAGTCATGGTTTCATGCTTTTCGCCAACGCGTTGACGGCCGCGGCCGCCAGGGGGCTTCCGCCGCGCCGGCCGCGCAGGGTGATGAACGGCGCGGGTGCGGCCGCGACGAGGGCCTCTTTGGATTCGGCAGCGCCTATATAACCGACCGGCAGGCCGATGATCAGCGCCGGTTTCGGCCAGCCGAGCGCGAGCCCCTCCAGGAGCCGGAACAGCGCGGTGGGCGCATTGCCGATGGCCACGACGGCGCCGCCGAGAAAGGGTGCCCAGAGCTCGACCGCAGCGGCGGACCGGGTTGTGCCAGCGCGTTTGGCGTTGCCGGCGACGCTGCCCAGACCGAGCGTGCAAATCACGCGATTCTGCGCGGGAAGCCTGGAACGGATGATCCCGTCCGCGAGCATTCGTGAATCCGTCAGCACCGGCGCGCCGGCTTGCAGGGCCGCCCGACCGGCCTGACCCGCGCCGTCGGAGGCGGTGAACGCGTCGATCAGGTCCGGGTCGCCGACGGCGTGAACCAGCCGCAGCGCCACGTCGTGCAGGCCCGTCGCCACTTCGGTCAGGTTGACCGTGTGTTCGATGGCGGCGAACGACGCCGCGTAGATCGCGTCGGGGTCGCGCAGATAGTCGAAGTCGGAGTTGCTCATCGGCGCATGACGGGGTTGAGGTCAGTCGCCTTCCGGCGGCAGCGTACGCGGTCCGTGCGGATGGTCGGCGTGGGGATAGGGATGGTGCGCGTGTGTATGGTCGTGACCATCTGCGTGGTCGTGGCCGTGATTATGTGTGTGCGCCGTGCCTGACCCCGTGCCGATCCCCTCGACATGGTGGTGGTGGCTCTCCTGAGGCAGGCCCACCTCGGCTTCGAAGCCCAGCACCTGTTCGCGGTATTTGCACATCTGGCAGTTCATCAGGTTTGCGCCGTTGAGAATCTCATCGACCCGGTCTGCGAAGGTCTCGAGTACCTTGGGATGGTCGTTCAGATAGGGCGCCTTGACGAACTGGATGTCGGGGTGGTTGGCGGCAACCATGTCCGTATGGTCGTAGATACGGTTGACCAGTATTCCGGTGAACAGGAAATACGGAAAAATCACGATCCGCCGGTATCCCAGCTTCACCGCGTGTTCCAGGCCCGGTTGCACGAGCGGGAAGGTCACCCCGGAATAGGCTGTCTCGCCCCAGCCGAATCCCAGGCCCTCCCACAGCATGCGTGCGACTTTTGCCACATTCGAGTTCGCGTCCGGGTCCGAGGCGCCGCGCCCGACGGTCAGGAGCATGGTCTCTTCCATGGGCACCTCACCGAATTCGGCGTCGGCCCGTGCGATGGCTTCCTGCACCCGGTCCCCGGCGGCGCGGATCATCTTCAGGTCGATGCCCAGTTCGCGACCGTAGATGATTTCGACATTCGGGTTCTGCGCCGCGTAGGTGTTCAGCACCGAGGGGATGTCGTTCTTGGCATGGCCGGCGGCGAACAGCATGCCGGGCAGCGCGAAGATGCGGGTGACCCCGCGCGCGACCAGCTTGTCGAGTCCCTCGCGGATGATAGGTGTCGCGAATTCGAGGAAACCGTGTTCGACCTCGCGGTCGGAAAAGCGTTCGCGCAGCGCCGCCGCGACGACGGCGAACTCCCGCACCGCACCTTCGTCGCGGCTGCCATGGCCGCACACCATTATTCCAAAATCATCGGACATATATCGCTCCTGAATGCGCAATAGACCATGCCGACCCCGCCCGGCCAAGGGGACAACCGCAATTGTCGAACCGGTGTGGCGGCGGGCGCGTGATTGACCCGGCGCGGCCGGCGCTCGCAGGATGCCGCGATGTTGCTGAACCCAGAAATTGCGGGTCTTTCGATCGCCGCCATCCTGTTTGCGGCGCTCGTGATCGATGCCGTTTTCGGGGAGTTCGGGCCGTTATTTCGCGTGATTCCCCACCCGGTCGCGCTCATCGGTGGGCTGGTCGGCTGGTTGGACCGGCGGCTTAACCGCGAACGGCGCAGCGAATCCGCGCGCCGCGGGCGGGGCGCCTTCGTCGTGTTGCTGATGGTCGTGCTCGCGGCCGCGATTGGCTGGGGCCTGTCCGACGTCGCCCGCATGCTTGCCTATGGTTGGGTGATCGAGCTGGCCGCGATCACGCTTCTGATCGCGCAACGGAGTCTGTTCGATCATGTGCGTGCCGTCGCCCGTGCGCTCGACCGTGACGGGCTGGAAGGTGCCCGGATAGCGGTGGCGCGCATCGTCGGCCGCGACCCCAAAAACCTTGATTCCCACGCCGTGGCCCGGGCATCTATCGAAAGTCTGGCCGAGAACTTTGCCGACGGGGTTGTCGCGCCGGTCTTCTGGTACCTGCTTCTCGGGTTGCCGGGCCTGCTGGTCTACAAGACCGTCAACACGATGGATTCGATGATCGGCTACCGCACCCCCCGTCATCGCGCCTTCGGCATGGTCGCGGCGCGGCTCGACGATGTCATGAACTATGTGCCGGCGCGAATCGCGGCGGCGATGATCGTGGTCGCCAGCCTGTTCGTGCCCCGCGGCCGTCCGGTTTCGGCGTTGCGGGTGATGGCGCGCGACGGCGGCAAGCACCGTTCACCCAATGCGGGTTGGCCCGAAGCGGCCATGGCGGGCGGCATCGGGGTCGCGCTGGCGGGGCCGCGCAGCTATGACGGCGTGGTTGAGGACGAGCCCTGGGTCGGCGGGGAATTCGGCGCGCGGATCGGCAGCACCGAGATCCGTCGCGCGCTTTACCTGTTTGTCGTGGTGTGCCTGTTCGAGGCGGCGATTGTCGCCCTGCTGGCCACCGCGGTTCTGCGGTGACGAAGCACTCGGGCTAGTTCGTTTTCGGCTTACCGGCGGCAGCCGACCAGCTGGCGATTCGGTCGAGCCAGGCGGGATTCGGGCTGTAGAAAGTTCCATGCCCCTTGCCGGGCTTGAGCGCTTCTTCGGTCATCTTCAGCCGCGTGCCCAGCATGGCCGCTTCGGCGCATGTGCCGGCGATAAGATCGGCCGGGTCATAAAGGGACAACATGCGGCCCTGCATTTTTGCAGCATCATTCTTTAGAAAACTGTCATAGGCCGCGCGGAAGCGCCCCTTGCCGCATCCGGCGAGGTTCACGATGTTCAGTGCGGGCATTTTCGCCTGTGCCGAAAGAACCAGGGTCATCATCCCACCCTTGGAAAATCCCACGACCGTGATGCGGTTTGGCGGGACATCCTTTGCCAGCAGAGCATTGACCTGGGGAATCACGCGGGTTCGCGTGTATTTGCGCGGGTTGGGTTTGCCGACGCGCAGTTCCGAGATGACTTCGAAATCCCGTGCGGCCAGTTCCGCGAGAATTTTTTCATACTGGTAGAGCCCGCGTTTCGGGTGGGGCTCCGACAGGGCATGGGATTCCAGCCAGGCGCCGTGGAGATAGATCAGATAGCGTTTATCCGGATCGACCTTCTCGGGCACATCCTTATGGATGGCGCCTGCGAAGGCCGGCGTCGAAAATGTTGCGACCAGGAGTGCCGTCGCCGCAATCATCAGTCCTGACTTCAATTGACGCATAATCCGCATCGCTTTCATGGCATCAGGTGCGTCGCGCGATCTCCAGTATTCGCGCGGTATCAATATGCTCTTCTATGTGGTCCGCCAGGCGGTCGAGCGCAATGTCTATATGCCGGTTCGATGAAAATGCCTTGTTTCGCGCGGGGTAGAGGCTTTTGAGAAAATTCAGGCGGAAGCCGTCCGCAGCGAAAACACCATGCACATAGGTCCCGGCGATGCGCTGGTCTTCGCTGCCGGCACCGTCGGGGCGGCGGATATTTCGGTCGTCGATCATCAGCATTGGCCGCGCCGTGTCGGGCCCCGTCGTGGCGCCCATATGCATCTCGAACCCGGTGACCGCATCGCCCGTCATGGACGAAGTCCCGGATACGGGTGCCAGTACCTTTTCTTCCGCGATGACCGTTTCGATTTCCAGCAGGCCGAGCCCTGCCGTCTTGCCGGGCGGGCCCTCGATGCCCTTCGGGTCCGCGATGGTATGCCCCAGCATCTGGTAGCCGCCGCAGATCCCCACGACATGTGCGCCGCGCCGGGCAGCCGCACCGATCTGGTCGGCCCAGCCATTTTCGCGCAGTGCCGCCATATCCGCGCGAGTCGATTTCGAACCGCAGAGCAGGACGAGATCGGCATCGGTCGGCAGCGTGTCGCCGGGCTCCACCAGCCGTAATGCCACATCCGGCTCGGACGCCAGGGGATCGAGGTCGTCGAAATTGGAGATCCGCGGCAGTCGGGGCACCGCGATGCGGATTTCGGCGGCCGTCCAGCCGGCCCCGTCATACCGCGCGGTCAGCGATGCGGTGTCTTCCGCCGGCAGGTCGCGGGCGCTGTCGAGCCAGGGCAGAATTCCGAGCGAATTCATTTCGGTCCGGGCGTGGATGATCGGCAACGCGTCGTCGAACAGGCTCGGGTCGCCGCGAAACCGGTTGACGATGTAGCCCGCGAGCCGCGCGCGTTCTTCGGCCGGCAGCAACTCGCAGGTGCCGACGAGTGCGGCGATGACCCCGCCGCGTTCGATGTCACCAACCAGAACCACCGGCACGTCGGCGGCTTCCGCGAAACCCATATTGGCGATGTCGCCGGCGCGCAGGTTCACCTCGGCCGGGCTTCCCGCCCCCTCGATCAGCATCAGATCGGCGCCGTCAGCCAGCCGGTTATAGGCGTCGAGCACGTCGGGCAGCAGCGACGGCTTGAGCGCGTGGTAGGCCCGCGCGTCGGCGTTGCCCCGGACGCGGCCGTTCACGACCAGCTGGGCGCCGACATCGGTTTGCGGCTTGAGCAGGACCGGGTTCATGTCGGTATGGGGGGTGAGTCCGGCGGCGCGCGCCTGCAGCGCCTGGGCGCGGCCGATTTCGCCCCAGCCCGCCTCATGCGAAATGGCCGGTGCCGCGTTGTTGGACATGTTCTGGGGTTTGAAAGGCCGCACCGCGAGGCCCTGCCGCGCGAATAACCGTGACAGCCCGGCAACGATCAGCGATTTGCCGACGTCCGAGCCGGTGCCCTGGAACATGATGGCCGGTGTTTTCGAAGCGGGCGTCATGGGCAGGTGTTTCTCAGAACTCGATGCCCTTTTGTGCCTTCACGTCGTCGCGGAAATGGTGCTTCACCATGGTCATGTCCGTGACCATGTCGGCGGCCTCGATCAGTTCGGGTTTGGCATTCCTCCCGGTCACGACGACATGCATGTCGGGTTGCTTGGCCAGGAGCCCGGCGACCACGTCGTTGATATCCAGATGGTCATAGCGGAGCGGGATGTTCATCTCATCGAGCACCACCAGCCCGTATTGGGGGTCGGCGATCATCTCCTTCGCCATCTCCCAGGCGGCCTCGGCGGCGGCGATATCCCGTTGCCGGTCCTGTGAATCCCACGAGAACCCCTCGCCCATGACCCGGATCGTCACCCGGTCCGGGAAATGTTCGAAGATTTCCCGTTCGCCGGTCTCCCACTTGCCCTTCACGAACTGGACGATGCCCACTTTCATACCGTTGCCGAGCGCGCGCATGGCGAGCCCCATGGCCGCCGTGGTTTTGCCCTTGCCCTTGCCGGTGTGGACCATCAGCAGCCCTTTCTCGCGGGTCTTCGTTGCAAGCATGCGGTCGCGGGCGGCCTTCTGCTTGCGCTTCTTCTCCGCCCAGCGGGCGTCGTCGGCCTCGGTTTCGTTTCTGTCTGTGTCACTCATGCGCTGTTCTCCAGTCGCTGGCCGGTGAGTTCGCTCAGGCGAGCATAGGCCGAGTTGGACCGCGCCTGCCACAGGCCGCGTTCGGCGGCTTCCAGAAAGCGCGCTGCCATCTCGGCCAGGGCCGCGGGGTTATGTTCGGCGAGGAATGCGCGCACCGCGTCGTCGTCGAGGAACGCCTTGTAGACCGCGTCGAATTGATCGTCGCGCACGGCGTTGGTGGTGGCGGCAAAGGCGAACAGATAGTCGACGGTCGCCGCCATCTCGAAGGCGCCCTTGTAGCCGTGACGCATGACACCATCGATCCATTTGGGGTTGGTCACGCGGCCGCGCACCACGCGCGAGATCTCGTCTTCCAGGGTCCGGATCGCGGGGGCGAAGGGCCGCGAGTGATCGTTATGGTAAACGCTGGGTGCTGCGCCCGATTGGGCCGTCACCGCCGCCGCCAGCCCACCCTCGAACTGGTAATAGTCGTCGCTGTCGAGCAGGTCATGCTCGCGATTGTCCTGATTGTGGATCACGGCCTCGACCCGCCCGAGACGGTGGGCGAAGCTGTCATGCGCCGCAACACCATAGGATTCCTCGCGGCCCGTCCCTGTTCCGGCACCATAGGCCCAGCCGCCCCAGGCGATATAGGCGGCGGCGAGATCGTCGGCGCTATCCCAGCCCTGCTCGTCGATCAGCGCCTGCAGCCCGGCCCCGTAGGCCCCCGGCTTGGAACCGAACACGCGATAGCCCGCCTGACGTCGTGCGTCATCTGCGGCCATGCCCGCGACGGTCAGTCTTGCGGCTTCATTGGCGACACGTTCCGAGATGGGGTTGTCACGGGGGCTCTCGTCCGTGATGTCCGCGATGGCGGTCACGGCGCTGTCGAACAGATCGATCAGGCCCGGAAACGCGTCGCGGAAGAAACCCGAAACCCGCAAGGTCACGTCCACGCGTGGGCGGTCGAGCACGGACACGGGCATGATCTCGAAGCCTGTCACGCGGCGCGATGCGCTGTCCCAGCGCGGCTGGGCGCCGATCATCGCCAGGGCCTGGGCGATGTCGTCGCCGCCGGTGCGCATGTTGCTGGTACCCCAGGCCGACAGCGCCACCGCGCGGGGCCAGTCGCCGTGGGTCTGGGCGTGGGTCTCGATCAGCAGCTGCGCGGACTTCCAGCCCAGTTCCCACGCCGCGGGCGTGGGCACGGTGCGCGTGTCGACCGAGTAGAAGTTGCGTCCGGTCGGCAGCACGTCCGGCCGTCCGCGGGTGGGTGCGCCCGACGGGCCCGGCGCGACGAAGCGCCCGTCGAGGCCGGTCAGGAGGCCCGCCAGTTCGGCATCACCGGAGATATCGATGGCCGGCGCGATGGTCTGCGCGAGGGACTCCAGCACCGCCGCCGTCGCGGCCCAGCCCGGATCGGGCGTGGACGTTCCATCGATCAGCGCGGCGGCGAGAAGCTCCAGTTGCTCCACCGTGTCGCCGACCGTGCGCCAGGGCTGGTCATCGACCAGTTCTGATGGTTTCCGCCCGTCCCAGGATGCCGCGAAGTCGCAGTCCAGCGGGTCGAACCCGAGACCGAGATCATCTGCCAGCGCGCGCGACAATGACGCATCGCCCGGCGATTGGGTGCCGCGCGGTAGGCGGACGAGGGCGGACAGAAGCCCCGTGCGCAACGCGCCCCTGGGAGCCTCGCCGAACACGTGCAGCCCGTCGCGGATCTGCAGTTCCTTGAGTTCGCACAGATAGCCGTCGAGCCGGTTGAGGGCGTCGGTGTCTGTCAGGTCGGCATCGGCGGCGAAGCCGAGGTCGCGGTCGAGACCGGTCTCCCGGACAAGTTCCACAATCTGACGGCCGAGCACGGCCAGGCGCCGCGGATCGACGTTGGCCGCCTCGTAATACTCGTCGACCAGCGCCTCCAGATCCTTCAGCGGACCGTAGGTCTCCGCGCGGGCCAGCGGCGGCGTCAGATGGTCGATGATCACGGCGGCCGCCCGGCGTTTCGCCTGTGTGCCTTCGCCCGGGTCGTTGACGATGAACGGATAGATGTGGGGCAGCGGCCCGAGTGCCGCTTCAGGGAAACAATTCTCGGACAGGGCGACGGCCTTGCCGGGCAGCCATTCGAGGTTGCCGTGCTTGCCGAAATGCACGATGGCATCGGCGGCGAAATTTTCGCGCATCCAGGCATAGAAGGCGAAATAGCCGTGGGGCGGCACAAGGTCCGGGTCGTGATAGCTGGCCGCCGGGTCGATGTTGTAACCGCGCGCCGGCTGCAGCCCGATCGCGACCTCGCCACAACGAAAGACGGAGACGGCGAAGGCGCCGCAATCGGTGTGGCCGGCCATGAACATCGGGTCGGCCTCGGGTGGCCCCCAGCGATCGATAACCGCATCGCGGACGGGCGCCGGCAGGCGCGCGAAGAACATCTCGTAGTCGGGCAGCGGCAGTGTTTCTTCAATCATGCGCCCCGCCGTCCCGGCATTGGTCGGGCCGGCCTGCAGGCGGGTGACAAGTGCATTGCCGTCCGCCGGTGCGTCGCCGATGTCGTATCCGGCGGCGGCCATAGCTTCGAGCGCGCACACGACCCCGGCGGGCGTGTCGAGGCCGACACCGTTGCCGATCCGCCCGTCGCGATTGGGATAGTTGGCCAGCACGATGGCGATCCGGCGCCGGTTGACCGGAGTCTTCCGCAGTCGGGCCCAGCTGGCCGCGAGCCGGGCGGTGAAGTCGATCCGGTCCGGAACCGGCACATGGGCCACGATATCTGTCTCGCTGAGATCGTCGCGGACGTCCGAACCCTTGAAGGACACGGCCCGGGCCAGAACCCGGCCATCGACCTCGGGCAGGGCGACATTCATCGCGATGTCCCGTGCCGACAGGCCGTTCGCGGTATCGCGCCAGGCGTCTTCGGTGGACCCGGCGAAGACAACCTGCAGCACCGGCGCATCGGTGTGTGCGAAGGGTCCGCGTTCGATAGTCGCGCCGGGGGCCGACAGGGCGAAGCCGGTGGCGTTGAGGATCACGTCGGGCGGTGCCGTGGCGAAGGTCTCGGCAATCATCGCGGCGGCCAGCGGGTCCTTCAGGCTCGCGGCGTGGATGGGTAGCGGGTTGAGGCCCTTTTCTTGCAACCCTGTGATCAACGCATCGACCGGGGCGAGGTTCGCGGCCTGCATCAGTGCGCGATAAAACAGGATGCCGGCGACGGGCGCGCCGTCGATCCAGTGTTCACGAAGGCCTTCCAGCGTGAGGTCATTCGCGCTTGGCCAGTACAGCCCGGCCCGCGTCAGGGGCGCGGGTTCATGCCAAGTTCGTTCCTTTCCGACGAGACTCTCGGCGAAGGCGAGGAAGTTGCCCGCGTTCTCGATGCCGCCATGTACCAGATACTGCCAGAGGCGGTGGGCGTCGCCCGCGTCGACGGATGTCAGGCCGGCCAACGCGGCATCGGGTTGATCATCGCCCGGCAGGAAGGCGACGGGAATACCCGCCGTCCGGCAGGCTGCCACGATCTCGTCGACGCCGTAGGGCCAGTAGCCGCGCCCGCCCAGCAGGCGGCAGACGATGAGCTTCGCGTGGCGGACGATGTCGTCGACATACAGATCCACCGACATGTTGTGGGCGAGGCGCAGATAGTTGGCCAGGCGCAGACTGGGGGCGTCTGGGTCTTCTGCGAGACGCGCCCGGTTCGCCATCGCGAGCGCGGCGATTTCCGTGTCCGCGGCCGTAAGGACAACGATATCCCCCGGCGACTGACCCAGATCGATCGCTTCAGTACCATCATCGACAGTTCCCGGGACGGCGGCGAGCAGATGCATCAGCCGCCCTGCAACACCGCTTCAATGCCCGCCCGGTCCATGCCGCTACGCCCGATCACGACGAGCTCGGTCCGCGGGGTCTCGCTGTCAGCCCAGTCGCGGTCGAAATAGCGCTGGAATCGATGACCGACGCCCTGCACCACAAGCCGCCGGGGTTTGCCGGGCACATGGGCGAAACCCTTGATGCGGAAGATATCGTGGCGCTTCACGGCATCGATCAGGCGGCGCTCGAGGGCATCGGGGTCGTCGATCGCGCCGAGCGTGACGATGAAGCTGTCGAAATCGTCATGGTCGTGCTCGTCCGCGCCGTCATGCACGCTGGGCCGTGTGTCGAGATCGTCCTGGGCCTCCGCGTCGAGTCCGAGCAGGACCGCGGGGTCGAGACGCCCATGGGTCGCCGATACGGCGCGCACGCCGGCGCGACGATGGGGTGCCAGTGCGGCCTCGACCGACCCGTCGCCCTCGCCCACCAGGTCGGCCTTGTTGACGATGATGAGGTCGGCGCAGCTCACCTGGTCGACGAACAGTTCCTCCAGCGGGTTGTCATGATCCAGCGACGGGTCCTCGGCCCGGGCCGCGGCGATGGCCGCGGGATCGTCGGCGAAGCGGCCGGACGCGACGGCGGCGGCATCGATCACGGTGACCACCCCGTCGACGGTCGTGCGCGCGCGCACCTCGGGCCAGGCGAAGGCCTTGAGCAGCGGCTTGGGCAGGGCCAGACCGGAGGTCTCGATGACGATATGGTCGGGCGGGTCGGCGCGATCGAGCAACGCCGTAATTGTCGGCAGGAAATCGTCGGCCACGGTGCAGCAGATGCAGCCATTGGCCAGTTCGACGATGTCGTCGTCCTCGCAGCCGGGAATGGCGCAGCCTTCGACGATGCCACGGTCGATGCCCAGATCGCCGAACTCGTTGATCACCAAAGCAATGCGGCGACCGCCGGCATTTTCCAAAAGGTGCCGGATCAGGCTGGTCTTGCCGGCGCCGAGGAATCCGGTGACGACGGTGGCGGGGATGCGGTTCATGACAGCTCGTTTTTGAGGGTGATGGGCAGGCCGGCGGCGATGAAGTCGACCCGGTCGGCCTGGGCGGCGACCTGTTGGTTGAGGTGGCCGGCCGCGTCGCGAAAGGCGCGGGCGAGCGCATTGTCCGGGACGATCCCGAGGCCGACCTCGTTGGACACGCAGACCACCGGGCCCCTGGCGTGGGCGAAGGCGTCGAGCAGGGTCGAAGTCTCGGCGTTGAGATCGAGCTCGGCGTGCATCACGTTTGACAACCACAAGGTCAGGCAATCGATCAGCGCCGGCTGGCCATCGTCGGTGGCTCTGACAATCGTGTCGGCAAGCGCCAGGAGTGTTTCTTCCGTATGCCATCGATCGCCGCGCCGGGCACGGTGATCCGCGATCCGGTTGACCATCTCGCCGTCGCCGGCCTCGGCGGTGGCGATATAGGTCGGTCGCGTGATGCTGGCGCCGGCTTCCAGATGGGCGGCGATCAGGGTTTCGGCGTGATGACTCTTGCCCGAGCGGGCGCCGCCGAGGACGAGAGTCAGGGCCGGCAACAAATTGCCGGGCCGGTCGTCGTCGTTGACGGCGGCCCCGTGTCTGGTTCGATCGTTCGACATGTCTTCGGTCACGGCGCGGTTCCTCCTCCCGAGGGTATGCGCGGATGTTGCGCGCCGAAGAGGTCTCCTGGCTCCGGATCGACGGCCCGCGCGCATCCTTCCCGGCGGATCGTTCGCCAGTGGGTGTTGCGCACGGCCTGACCGTTACAGTTGCGGGGGCAGCGCCGGTCTTGGAACCGCATGGCTCCGCACCGGACTTCCCTGTTTCAGCGCTGCACCAAGGCTAGCATGGCGGTGTGATCGGGAACCAGTGTGGAGTCCTGGGTCGGGATCTGATTGATGTGGAAAATTGCCCATGCGCCGTCCGGGTGGCTCTCGCTGGGTCCGAAATGGTCGATCCGGGTGAGCGAGCAATTATCCACCTGGCAGGTGAGTGCGGCCTCGGGGTCGAGCTTGAGCGCGTGCCCGATCGCGGCCCGGATGGTACCGCCATGGGTGACCGCGACGATGTCGCGGCCCGCATGTTCGACGTTCAGCCGCTCGATCACGCCGGTGACGCGCACCATCAGGTCGGCGAAGCTCTCGCCGCCGGGGGCCCGGGTGTTGGCCGGGGCGAGCCAGAACATGTGCTTGGGGTCCAGTTCGGCATAGACTTCCTCGCGCTTGCGGCCCTGCCAGGCGCCGAAATCCTGCTCCGCCAGGCCTTCCTCGATATGCGGGTCGGGCAAATCCAGCCCCGCGGCCTTGATGGCGTCCGCCGTCTGATGGGTGCGTTGCAGGTGTGACGTCACAAGCAATGCATTTTTTGGGAGAATCCGTGCCAATCCGGCATAGGTGGGCGGGTCGTTTGTGTCCGCAAGAGGATCGGTGTTGCCGTAAATCCGCCCACCGGTCGAACGAACCGGGGCGTGGCGGACCCACCACCAGCGTGTGCGCGTGGTCATCAAATACTCCCGGAGATGACGGCGCTTGCCGCCACGAGTGCGGCGGTTTCGGCGATGGCCTGCCCCGCGCCCAATACGTCGCCCGTATAGCCGCCGATCTGACGAAGCGCGATCATGCCGACCACGAACGCGCCCAGCCCGCCGGCAACGAGAACCGTGATTACGCCGAAGCCCGCCGGGGTGACCAGCACCAGAAGGACCAGCAACACGGCAAGGCCGAGCCCCTTCCAGCCGTCGCCCTCGCCGGGTTTTCCCGCGTCGGCACCCAGCCCGTCGTCACGGGCAGGTTCGAGCCAGCGCATGGTCGGCGCGATCAGTGCCCGGCTCCATACGGCGGCGGCGATCAGCGCGCCGGCGGCGGCCCCCACATCATGGGCGGCGATGGTCGCCAGCGCGGCGATCTTGGTGACAACGACAACGGCCAGGGTGACGGTGCCGTAGGCGCCGAGCCGGCTGTCGCGCATGATCTCGAGTTTGCTTTCGCGGTCGCCGCCGCCGCCGAAGCCGTCGGCGATGTCGGACAGGCCGTCTTCATGCAGCGCGCCGGTGAGCCAGATCATGCCCCCGATGGCGAGCGTGGCCGCGACCGGGGCGGGCACGCCGACCCACGCCAGTACGCCGAGTATGAGCGCGCCAACGCCGCCGATGCCGAACCCCACCAGCGGGAACAGCCACATGGCGTCGGCCAGCGTCGGGGGTGTTTCGGCGTCCTCGAAGAGGGCATCGCTGGTGTCGTCTTCACCCGGCATGTGCTCAACCGGCAGCCGCGTCAGAAACGTGGCCGCGAGACGGAGCTGCGCGGCGAGTTGCGTGCGGCCATTTTCGTCATTTGCATCCATGCCCGACTTATAGGACAACCGCTTTCCTTTCCGAAACGGAACTTGCGGTCACACGATATGAGCGAAACAGGTAACGGCGCCGGGGGCGGCGCTGGCGCGGGCGCCGGCCCGGATTTCAATGAGATCCGCAAGCTGATCGCCGAGATGCCCGCCCCCGATATTGCGGCGGTCGAGGCGACCCGCGCGCGCGAGGCCGAGCTGACCAAGCCGCCCGGGGCGCTCGGGCGGCTGGAGGAGATCACCGAATGGGTCGCCGCCTGGCAGGGCCGCTACCCGCCGAACGTGACCCATGCCCGGGTCGCGGTGTTCGCCGGCAATCATGGCGTGGCCGCCCGGGGCGTGTCGGCGTTCCCCGCCGAGGTCACCGTGCAGATGGTGCAGAATTTCGTCGCCGGCGGCGCGGCCGTGAACCAGCTCACCGAATTGGCGGACGCGGATCTGCGGGTCTATGAGATGGCGCTCGACACCCCGACCGCGGACTTCACCCAGGGCCCGGCCCTGACGGAGGAAGACTGCGCCAAGGCGCTGGCCTACGGGATGATGTCGGTCGAGGCCGGGGTCGAGCTGATCGCGCTCGGCGAGATGGGGATCGCCAACACCACATCTGCGGCCGCAATTTGTCACGCGCTGTATGGTGGCAACCCGCAGGACTGGGCCGGCCCGGGCACCGGCGTCGCGGGCGATGCGCTGGCGGCGAAGGTCGCCGTGGTCGAGGCCGGTGTCGCCGCCAACCGGGACTTGTTGGACGACCCCCTGCAGCTGCTGCGCGCGTTGGGCGGTCACGAGATCGCCGCCATCGCCGGCGCGATCATCGCGGCGCGGCTCGCAGGGGTGCCGGTGCTGCTCGACGGCTACACCTGCACGGCGGCCGCGGCGGTGCTGCACGCCATCGACAACCATGCGATTGACCATTGCATGATCGGGCATCTGTCGGCCGAGCCGGCCCACCGTGCGCTGTGCGAGAAGCTCGACAAGGTGCCGCTGCTGGCGCTGGCGATGCGGCTGGGCGAAGGTTCCGGCGCGGCGCTGGCGATCCAGATCGTGCGCGCGGCGCTCGCCTGTCACACCGGCATGGCGACGTTTGCGGATGCCGAAGTCAGCGGCAAGGCGAACTAGCCGCAGGCTATCGTCGGCAGACCCGGGCCGCCCGCCCGCGCGCTGCGGCGTTCGAACAGGATCACGTCGCGCCAGTCGTCGTCGATATGGCCGTAGCGTTCGCGCCGGCCGACCTCGCGGAAGCCCGCACCTGCCAGCAAGGCGCAGCTGGCGGTGTTTGCCGCCATCACCTGGCCCTGCAGCGTCCAGTAGCCATCGGCTTCGGAGACGGCGATCAACCGCGCGAGCAGGGACGCGCCGAAACCCTGTCGGCGGGCGGTGTCGGTGACATAGACGCTGACCTCAGCGACCCCGGCCGCCCCTCATGTGTCGGGGACGGGCGACAGGGCGGCGAAACCCGTGATACGCCCGTCGTCGCGGCGCGCGACGAGGCGGCCGATGTGCAGATGCGCCGCATTCCATGTACCCCATTTCGGCGGGCTGGTCATGAACGCAGCGAGCCCTGTCGCGAGCCCCTCGCCATAGATGGCGCGAACGTCTTTCCAGTCGCCGCGCTGCATATTCTCGATCATGGCATTCATCTTCGTATTGGGCAGGGGTCGCCTGTCCTCGTATGGTTGTTGCGGCAAACGACCACTCGGAAACCAACACCCAGTATCTAGCACAGGGGGAGGAAGGACCATGGCAACACCCATCCGGCGCGTGGTGATGGGCCACGATGACAACGGCAAGGCGGTCGTGATCGAGGATGGCCCCGCACCGTTCGTCCACATCAACCCGAAGAATGACGACGACTGGTCGACGGATTTGTGGCGGACCGGCGAGACCCCGGCGAAGATCGTCCAGCGGCACGAGGAACCCACCCTGGGGCCGCGCCGCCAGATGCCCCAGAAGAATGGTAGCGTGTTTCGCATCAATCATTTCGCACCCGAGACCGAAGACGTGCGCAACCGCACGGTCGAGGAAGCCCGCGCCGCCTTCCGCGCATTGGGCAACGAGCCAGCCTCGACCTATGGCCGCGGCGGCGACCACCCGGCGAGCCATCGCACCGAGACCATCGATTATGCGCTGATCCTGTCGGGCGAGATCACGATGGTCATCGACGATGACGAGGTGGAACTGAAGGCAGGCGATGTGGTGATCCAGTGCGGCACCAACCATGCCTGGGTCAATCGCAGCGGTGCTGCCTGTGAGGTGATGTTCGTGTTGCTCGACGGGGAATTCGACCCGGCGCTCGCGGCGAAGTTTCCCCGGGGCGATTAGGCGCATTGCGGCTCCGATGACGCATACCGACGATCGCACACAGCTGTCCGGCGGCAAGCCGTTCGCGGACCTCCGGCCGAACCGGTCTGCCGCGCAGGTCCGCCTGCGTACGCTCGTCCTGATTCGCTGGATTGCCATCGCCGGCCAACTTTTAGCCTTGCTGATCGTTCGGTTCGGGCTGGACTGGTCGCTGCCGATCGATGCCGCGCTGGCGGCGATCGGTGCGTCGGTGTTGCTGAATGTGGCGATGACGTTTCGCCGTCCCGTGCGCGGCCGCCTGAACGAGTGGGAAGCGGCTGCCTATCTCGCGTTCGATATCCTGCAGCTGGCCGTGCTTCTGTATCTCACCGGCGGGCTCGGCAACCCGTTCTCGTTGCTTTTCCTTGGACCCGTGACGGTCTCCGCGACCACCCTGAGCCGGGCGGCCACGGCGCTGTTGAGCATCCTGGTGATCGGCTGCGCGAGTATGCTCGCCTTTCATCATCTGCCGCTGCCCTGGTCGGGGGGCGGGCTGGAGCTGCCGGTGTTCTATATCGGCGGGCTGTGGACCGCCGTGATCGTGGGTACCCTTTTCCTGGGCGGCTATATCGGCAGCGTGGCGGGTGAAGGACGGCGCATGTCGGATGCGCTGACGGCGATCCAGCTGGCGCTGGCGCGTGAACAGCAGCTCTCGGCACTGGGCGGGCTGGCGGCGGCCGCCGCCCATGAGCTCGGCAGTCCCCTGGCGACCATCGCGGTGACGGCCAAGGAACTGACCCGCGAAATTCCGCCCGACAGCGAATATGCCGACGATGTGCGTATTCTGCAGGCCGAGGCGGAGCGGTGCCGTGACATCCTGGCCGAACTGGGCCGCGCGCCCGAGCTGGCGGATACCAATGATCCGTTCGCCAGGATACTGCTTTCGGATGTCGTGGCGGCGGCCGCCGCGCGGCACAGGGACGAGGATGTCGTGCTCGATCTTGTGGCGGCGGGCATCGACGACAGCGCCGAGCCGTTGGTCACGCGAAGCCCCGAGTTGCTGCACGGGCTCGGCAATGTGATCCAGAACGCGGTGCAGTTCGCCGATGGACATGTCTCGGTTGATATTTCGTGGGACGAGAGTGAGGCACGGGTCGAGGTGCGTGACGACGGACCGGGATTCCCGCCGTCGGTTCTCGATCGCGTCGGCGAGCCCTATATTTCCAACCGCGGACAGGGGCATCTGGGGCTTGGTATCTTCATTGCCCAGTCCCTGCTCGAACGCACCGGCGCCCGGATACGATTCTCGAATGCGCGTGCGGCGGCGCGTACGGATGGCGCGGAAGTATCGATCACTTGGCCGCGCGATGATCTTGAAGTTGATGCGGGGACGGGTTAATCGACGATCATGGTTGATGCGGATGTGAACGAGCTGCCGATACCCGACGATGCATCGCTGCTGATCGTCGATGACGAGGTCAATCTCCGCCTGCAACTGGCCAAGGCGATGGACCGGCGCGGTTTTCAGGCGGATGTGGCGGAGTCCGTGGCCGAGGGCATTCGTGCCGTCGAGGCCCGCCCGCCCAAATATGCCGTGATCGACCTGCGCCTCGAAGACGGCAGCGGACTCGAGGTGGTCGAGGCCCTGCGCCGCGTACGGCCCGATGCCCGGATTATCGTGCTGACCGGCTATGGCAACATCGCGACCGCGGTGGCGGCGGTGAAGGCCGGGGCGGTGGATTATCTGCCCAAACCCGCGGATGCGGACCAGGTCGCCGCGGCGCTGTTGGCCGACGGGGCCACATTGCCACCGCCGCCGGACCGGCCGATGTCGGCGGACCGGGTCCGCTGGGAGCATATTCAAAGGGTGTATGAACAATGCGACCGCAACGTCTCGGAGACGGCGCGGCGGTTGAAGATGCACCGAAGAACGCTGCAGCGCATTCTGGCGAAACACGCGCCGCGCGAGTGACGCCGGGAGACACGCCCATCGTTGCGGAAGATACCCACCTGACCTTCAAGGGCTACGGGCGCGATCTGTCGGTGCGTCTCGGACCCGGCGTCGACGCCGATGCGTTTCGCGAGGCGCTGCTGGTCTTTCTGCCACGCTGGGCGTTCTGGACCCGGATGGCCGCGGACGTCGTCGATATCCCCGCCGCCGATATAGATGTGACCCGTGAGGGCACGCAGTTCCGCATCATGGCGGTCAGTTGGGACGGCGGCTTCTCGGTCGCGGCCGATTTCAACAATGCCGCGAACGCCCTGGCCGGATTGCTGATCGACGGCATCCTCGCCCACGCGATGGCGTTTTGCAGCCTGCATGCGTCAGCTGTCGAACTCGAGGGCGCGGCGGTCCTTTTCGCCGGGCCGACCGAGGCCGGAAAATCGACCCTGGCCCTGCGCCTCGCCGCGCGCGGCTGCCGCCACCTGGCCGATGATCGGATTCTGCTGTCTACCGGGGCGGCGCCCTACCGGGTGGCCGGACTGGGGCTCGCCGCCAAGGCACGTACCCCGCTCCCGCCCGGGCCGGAGCTGGCGGCGCTTGTGGAGGCGCGCTGGTATCTGACCGATGAATCGATTGCCTATCTGCATCTGGAAGATGATGAGGCGCTGGGCTTTGGCGAGATCCGGCCGCTCGGCTGCGTGATTCTGCCCCGGCGCGACCCCGGTCTGGATGGCGACCCCCGTCTGGAGTCGGCCCCGGCCGGGGATATCGCCCGCGCCCTGATCGAGGAGGCGACCTCGCCGGCCGGACCGGAGACGCTCGTGCCCGCCATGAGCCGGCTTGCAGAAGCCTGTCAGGGTTATATTCTGCACTACCGAGACGGGGCCGCCGCAGCTGATCTGCTGCTGGCGGCGCTGTCGAACCGAAACGACGGATAACTGGACATGGCCGGTGGCCGCGAGAGTTTGTATGTGCGCAACCCGGCGGTGACCGAGACGACCCTGGACGACGATGTCTTCCTGGTCGAACCGGGGACCGGGGAAGTGTTCTATCTGAATGCCGTGACCAGCGGCCTGTGGACCCTGTTTGCAACGCCCACGGGCGTTGCCGACGCGGCGGCGGCCTATCGCGAGGCGTTTCCCGACGAGCCGGCGGACAAGGTGTCAGCTGATGTGCGCGATGCCGTCGCGGATATGCGCGCGCGCGAACTGATCGTTGCGCTCTTGTAGATTTGCGGAAACTAGCGCTCGCGCAACGCCGTGCTGGTGGTTTGCGCCACCCTGTCGGTCAGGAAACTGAGGATTGTCCGCTCGCCGATCTTGAAATCGGCCGTCACCTGCATGCCGGGCACGACCGGCTGGTCGGCCGGGGTGGGGCCCAGATGGGTGCGATCGGTTTTGACCAGCACCACATAGTTGAAGACTTCGCCCTGGCCGCCCGGATCTTCGGTGGCGTCGGCGGCGATCTGCGACACGGTGCCGTTAAGGGTGCCGAACTTCACGAAGTCATAGGTGTTGACCCGGATCTTGGCCTCCTGGCCGAGCTTGATGAAGCCGATATCGTCGTTCTCGACCCGTGTCTCGATGATCAGTGTGTCGCCGGTGGGGATCAGATTCATCAGGGGATCGTTGTCGCTCACCGATTGTCCGCTGCTGGAAACGGTCAGATTCTGCACGATGCCGTCGACCGGCGCCCTGACGATCAGGCGGCTTTGTTGGGAGGATGTCTGGGCGAGTTCCCGGGCCAGGCTGTCGCGCTGCTGGCGTGATTCGACCAGCTGCGCCAGCACATCCGAGAAGTAATCCTCCTCGATCTGGTTGACCCGGCCGCGGGCCTCGGCGAGCTGCGCCTCGCGCGCCGCCAATTCCTTCTGCCGGCTCGCGAGTTGGCTCTCCGCCTCGACCAACTCGTTCTTGATGGTCAGGTATCTCAGGCGGGGGAAGTATCCCTGCTCGGTCGAATCTCGGGTCCTGGATTCCTGCTCACGGCGAATCTCGGCCGTTTGGCTCAGCGAAACGAGCTGGCCCCGCAGGGACTCGACTTCCCGTTCGAAGCGGCGGGCCGCGTCCTCCGCCGCGCTGCGGTTGGCGGCGAAAGCGGCGCGTCGGGCGTCGAACAGGGCGCGCTGGTTGGAGAGTATGCTTGGGGCGGCAGCGTCGAGGTCTTCGGGGAAAATCAACACGTTCGACCGGACGGATTCGGCTTCGAGCCGCGCGGTCTGGGCGGCGAAGGTGGTCCACTCCTCACGCAACCGGCCGACTTCCTCGTCGAGAAACTCCGGATCGAATTCCACGAGCGGCGCGCCGGCCACCACGCGCTGGCCTTCGACGACGTAGATTTCCTGTATCCGGCCCCCCTCGGGGTGATTGATGATCTTGACCCGGCTGTCGGGCCGGACACGGCCCTGCGCCGTCGTGACTTTCTCCACCTCGGCGAACGCGGCCCAGCCGATCGCGAGCGCGGCGAGGAGGGTAATCGCGACCAGCAGGATGCGCGCCAGCGGCGAATGCTCGCGCGCCGCGATCGCCTGTGCGTCGGGCAGGAAGTCCGCGTAGCGCGCCGGGGTCATCACGGCCGAGAGTCCGCGCCCCTCGAGCGCCATGCGCGTCGTGGCGCCTTCGCCTTCGGTGCCGCGTTTGCGTCGTGCGAACCCGAACATCAGGCCGTCTCTCCCGATGTGGTGCCCCGGCCGTCGGAGTCGGCATCTCTGCCCGGGGATTCCTGCTGGTTCGGACGCCGATCTTCGGCCATGCGTTCGCGCGCATAGGGAATGATCTCGGCCGGTGTGCCGGTGCGTTCGACGCGGCCGTTCATCATGAAGGTGACCTGATCGCAGATCGCCAGCGGCGCGGTGCGGTGGGTCACCATGACGATGGTCCGGTCGCCGGCGGCGCGCCGGAGATTGCGCATCGCCATATCTTCCGACACCAGATCGAGCGCACTTGTGGCCTCATCGAGAATGATCAGCCGCGGGTTCCGGATCAGGGCGCGGGCCAGCGCGATGAGCTGGCGCTGGCCGGAGGACAGGCCGTTGCCGCGGTCGCCGAGGACCGTGTCGTAGCCGTTCGGCAGGCGCTGGATGAAGTCATGGGCACCAACGAAGCGCGCCACCGCGACCACCCGCATGGGATCCTTGACCGGCATGCCGATCGAGATGTTGTCGCGGACCGTGCCGGCGAACAATTGCACGTCCTGCGGGACCACGCCCAGCTGCTGGCGCAGGGCGGAAAGGGACATGTGTGCGATGTCGGTGTCGTCGATCAGCACGCGGCCGGAATCGGGCGTGTAGAGCCCCTGCAGGATCTTTACCAGGGTCGACTTGCCTGACCCGGACGGGCCGACGATGCCGATGATGGCGCCCTGGGGCACGGAGAGGTTCACCCGGTCGAGGATGGGCGGCTGGCCTTCGGCGAAATGAAAACTGACATTCTCGAAGTCGATCTTGCCGCGGATCGGGGGCAGCGGGCTGGTGGAGCCGGGCGCGGTGTCCTGGGGCTCTTCCATGATCTCGTCGAGGCGGGTGAATGCCGCGCGAACTTCCTGCAGCTGATGCCAGGCGCTCACCACCTGGCGGACCGGCGCGATGGCGCGGCTGGCGAGAATATTTGCGGCGATCAGGGCGCCGATCGACAGCTGGTTGTCGAGGATCAGGAACACGCCGATGATGACGACGCCGTAGCCGACAAGCTGCTGCATGAGCGAGCCGACGACCGATACGATGTTGGATTGGTTCTGGGTCTTGAAGCCGGTCCAGGCGCCGAGCGCGAGCCGCTGACTCCAACGGTTCTCGACTTCCGATTCGAGCCCGAGCGACTTGATTGTCAGGGCGTTGTTGATGGTTTCGTTGAGCGCGGAGGCCTTGGCGGCATGGGCGACGAAGTCCTGCTCGATCAGTTCTTTCTGTTGCTTGTGAAAGACGATCGAGAGAATGACGAAGACGGGCATCACCGCAACGACGAGGAAGGCGAGGAGCGGGCTGACGAAGAACAGCGCGCCGACAAACAGGATGACGAAGGCCATGTCCACGAGCGTGATCGGCATCTGGCCGGAGAAGAAGGCGCGCACGGTATCGAGCTGGCGCAGCCGCTCGGTAATGACGCCGGTCGGTGTCTGCTCGAAATGCTGGTAGGGCAGATGCACCAGATGGTGCACCACTTCCGAGCCGATCAGCGCATCCAGGCGCGCACCCGTGTAGCTCGATACGTACCCCCGGATCGCGCGAAGCAGGACATCGAACATGGCGACCGTGATGACGGCGATCACGAGCACCTGCAGCGTATCGACGGCGCGCTGGCCGATGACCTTGTTGTAAACGGTCATCATGAACAGCGGGCTGGCGAGCGCGAACAGGTTGATGAAGGTCGAGGCGAGCACGAGCTCCCAGGCGATGGCCCGGACCCGTTTGCCGATCAGGGATCGCCAGTTCGTGCGTGGCGTGACCGTGTCTTCCGGTTTGATCAGGATCGCACGATCGGAAAGGTTCACCGCGCCGCCGGCCTTCACGCGCACGGTCTGTTCGGCCAGCGGGTCGAAGACGATAAGCTCGTCACCCTGGCGCGACAGCACCAGCGTGGAGGGGCCGCCGTTGCGCCCGATCAGCACGAACGGAACCGGCAGCTCACCCGCAGCGGCCAGATCGAACGGCACCTCGCGCACGGCATAGCCGAGCCGGATTGCCGCACGGCTGAAGGATTCGGGATGCATGCCGGCGTCGGGGATCGGCACCGTCGCGCGGATGTCCGGTGCGGCGACAGGGCGGCCATAGTGCAGCGTCAGACGGATCAGGCAACGCAGCAATGTGTCCACGCGGCCCGACCCCGGTTTCGGCGGTGGTGCGTCGTCCGGGCGTACACGCACGACCTCGCCCGAGGGGGTGCCTTCGGCCGGATCGTTGTCCTGGGAATCAGTTGCGTCGGTCATGCGTCCAGGGACGTGATGGGCAATTCAATAGATTCATGTGTTGAATCATGAATTTAGTGGGCGGAACCTAGCAAACAATGGTTAACAAGAGGAAACATATTCGAACATGTTGAAATAACTATGGAAGAAACGTTTCAAAACATTTCAATTGCCGGGGTCGAGTTCTAACAAACCCTTAACGAATCATGGCGCAAAGTTGATTCTATGAGTGTGTTGATTACGCGTGCGAGATTGAGTGGCGAGATTTAGTCTGGATACGGGGGTCAAGCGTTGCTATATGTAATGACACAACACGAGAACACTCGGGGGAGGGTTTCCGTTCGTTGGCCTGTTTCAAACACCGGGTTTAAATTCATGAAAACTCCCCTGTCACTCTCCAGAACATCAAAATTGCGTGGTGCCGCCCTTGTTTGTGCGGCGTGTGCCGCATTGGTCGCCGGTTCCGCGCAGGCCCAGCAGAATGGCCCGCTGGTGCCCGACGCGGTCTTGTCGGGCGCGTCCGGCCAATCCGTCGAAGGGCGGCGGGCGATTTCGAACTATCTGCTGTCCGGCAATCCGCGCCCCCAGGACATCGCCGCGCGCGCGGTCGTGGCGATCAATCAGCTGCAGGCAACGGGTGGTTTTTCGGACCCTGCCGCGTTGATTGCGGCGGCCGACCGCATCGCTCAGGTGGCGACACCGGCCCTGTGCCCGCCGAAGGTGATGAAGGTTTTCGTCGACCAGAGCTTTGCGCTTCCTCCCGCGGCGCGCGGCTTTGACTTCGGCCCGCCCGATGCGCGCACGATGGCCGGGTTCGATCGTGTATCACCGGGAGATTCCCGGCTGCTCGGCGGTAAACCACGCGCCTTGCAGCGTCCGGGCAACGAGGCCCTGCTGTCGAATGGCATTGTCGGCGTGAACAAGTTCGTCACGCCGATGGAAAACGGCGTACATCGGGTGTTGCTGTTCACCGATGATATCGGTGACGAGAGCACCTATCTTTCGCCCCTGGGCGGCAGCGTGGTGGTAAATGGGCGCTCCGTGGCTCTGGGCGACCATCCGCCCGACGAGTGGCTGCCCCAGGCGGTGTTGTCGGCGCCCGGCGCGCAACCGAATGTTTCCTCTTCCGAGGTGAACGGCCTTTCCGTGACCGAACAGCGCGGCGGCGCGCTGATGGTCGAGGTCGAGGTGACCAACGGTCAGCTCGAGGTCGAACTGATCCCGCCGGGCGGCGGCGAGCAGGAACGCCAGACATATCTGACCGGCGCCATGGTCGAGCCGATCACCGAGGGCGGCGAGGGCGGATTCAGCCGGCATCTTGATGCTTCCCAGGCCATTCTCGAGACCGAGGAATGCCTCGAACTCGAAGCCGATATCACAACGGCGCTGGCGGATCTGCTCGAAGAAATTGAGCCGGCGGCCGGACCGGAACTCGAATTGCTCGACCTTCCGGAGCCGATCGTAGAAGATGAGGACGCGGCGAGCCCCGCATAACCGCAGGGAAGTTTTACTGGCGTGACAACGAAGTATACAGATCGCCGCCCATTCCGCCCCACCCAGGGTTTCCGGTTTGGGCGGCAACTGATTCCGGCCATCGTGTGCGTTGCGGCCGCGGCGACGTACGCACTGGCTGTACCGTTGCACGCGTACGCGCAGGATGCCCAGGCCGAGAGCGTGCGCGGGGTCGGCATTTTCGAGAAAAATCCCATAGGAATCGAGCTTGATCGCTTGATCGAACTGCCGTTCGACCTGCTCGAAGATGGCGGCTACGATCCCGATGAGGAACGCGAAGACATCATCAGTACGTTTATCGCCTTTCCGAAGTTCGAGGTGGAATTTACGCACACCGACAACCTGTTTCGTGCGACCGAAGGCAAGAGCGAACTGATTACGGTCTATCGGCCCAGTCTCGTCATTGCATCAGACTGGGATAATCATTCACTGAGCTTCTCGGGCTCCACGAGTTTCGGACGACACAAGAACCACCCGCTCGAAAATTTCGAAGATTACAACCTTGCTACGGCGCTGAATCTCGTCGTTGACGATTTTACATCGGCATCGGCGAGCCTCAGTCACACGCGTGGTCACGGCGCGCGCGGGGATATTGACGATCCGGGCGAACAGTTTTCGCCCGATATTTCGTATGTAAACTCCCTTGTCCTGGGCTTCACGCGCGCCATCCCCGACGGGTTGCAGCTCAATCTGCAGCTTCAGGTTTCCAAGGTCAGTTTCGAGAATAACGGTCCGCGCAACAACTCGGACCGTTGGGAGACCGACTATCAGGGGAGCGCGCGGATTGGCTGGGAGATCGAGGAAGGAACGACGGTTTTCGTGCAACCACGGGCCTTCTTCAGCCGATTCCGTGTCAAAGTGGACGATTTTGGCACGATCCGGGACTATAACGAATATGAGATGACTGCGGGCGTTCGCTTGAACGCGACGCCGATCACGTTCCTCGAGTTTCTCGCCGGCCTGTCCACGCGCAAGAACAAGGACGAGCAGTTTGAAGACACCGTCAATTATCTCTCCCGTGGCACCTTCGTCTGGAATCCGACCTCGGTGACCACGCTGAGCGGTACGTTGAACCAGACTTTCGAAGGCGCGGCGGCCGAGGGCGTATCGGGCACGCTGACCCGGTCCCTGACCACCAGTGTGGACTGGACGCCGCAAGACGATTGGATTCTGACGGCCGAGACGACGTTCCGGGTCGAGGAATTCGAGGGTATCGGGACCAACACGTCGCGTCAGGCCATGATTCTGGGGCTCGTCGCCGACTGGGCCATCAACCGGAATGTCTACTCCCGGCTGTCGTTGACCCGTGAAATACAGGATGGCGACCTGGCAACCGACGAAATGACCGAAAACAGGGTGTCCTTGCGTGTTGGCGCGGAACTATAGAATCAATTACAAGCGTGAACGCCGCCTGCCGGCGAACAGGAATGTGACCATGCGAAAAACCGGAACATTATTTGTTGCGATGTTTGCTCTTGCGGCGTGCGACCTGATTTCGACCGATGTCGAATTGCCCCTGGCGCCCGAACAGATCGGCCTGACGACTGACAACGCCGCAAGCGGCGGTTTTTACCGGATGGGCGGGGGCGACAGGCTTGCGATATCCGTGTTCGGTCATCCGGATCTCTCCGGCGAATTCGAGGTCGACGGTACGGGCGAGATCGCTTACCCGCTGCTGGGCCAGGTGCAGGCCAGCGGTCATACCCTGGAAGAGCTTCGCGCCATCATCGCGGACGACCTCAACCGGGACTTTGTGGTCGAGCCGCGAGTCTCCGTTGAGGTTCTGAACTTCCGGCCGTTTTATATTCTCGGTCAGGTGAACGCGCCGGGCAGCTATCCCTTCCTGTCCGGTCTCAATGTGCGACAGGCGGTGGCTATTGCGGGCGGGTTTACCCGTCGCGCGGATCAGTCTGAGATTGTTATCGTCCGGGAAACGGAAGTTGGCGATATCAAATACGCCGCAACCCCGAATGCACCGGTGCTGCCGGGTGACACCCTGGAAGTGCGCCGACGCCTGTTTTAGACTGAATATCATACAGGTAGGGCTGGCGATACCAAGCCCGGTATTCGGGCCTATCCGGCACCCTAAACCTGGTATGGATAACGGATTTTAATAAGTTTTATCAATTGTTTGTTAGCCGACTTTAAAACATATTATTAGAAATACATTTACAAGTCGCTCAAGCCCCCACATACTCGCGCAGAATACCAAGGGTAGTCCGAATCCGGGCTGCCTGATCGTGTGCCGGGTATTTCCGTTTCGCGCGTCGCGGGGGCAATCTGACAGAGTCGGGATCAGGTTCGCGGTCTGGCATGCAAATTGCTCTTATCGGGGCAGATGATCTTTTTTGATCCGGAGTGCAAGAATTTGTGTATAGAGAGTGCCCTTCATCAGTGCCAAATAGAGTTTGGCAGTTCCGCGTTCGTTGACGGCGGAAGCGGTGAGGGCGCGCTTATATTCACAAGATTGGTCGTCCAGGTTTAAAGATTCGATGAGCACGGTTTCGCAATTTCCGACACAGGATTACGGCGCGCAGCCCGACCAGGGCTTCATGATGCCGGCGCCTGAGTCCGAGGGCTTCAGCCTTCGGCGTCTGTTGTCGATTCTGCGGCGCCGGAAATTCCTGATCGCCGGTGTCATGTTCATCATCACCGCGATCACCGTGATGATGGTTAACCAGATCACGCCGCTCTATTCCGCCAGTACCAAGATCGTCGTGGAGCCGAACCGGCAGAATGTGGTCGATATTGAATCCGTCGTGAGCGGGTTGACGCCGGACTATTATACGAACGAAACCGAGGCTGAAGTTATCAAGAGTCGCGAGCTCGCCTTTCAGGCTGTCGATCGACTGCAGTTGACCAAGAGCCCGCTTTTCAATCCGATCCTGTGGGAACCGGAACCCAGCCTGTTCGAAAGCCTGGTCAAGGCCGGGAAGGTCTTCCTGCTTTCCATCATCGGCAGTCCCGAGGACATCCTGGAAGTCGAGGCCGAGGAAACGAAGGCCGAGGCCGAGGTCCATCCCCTGATGACGTGGGAGCCCGAGGATCGCGAGGCGTATCTGCGCGAACTCGCCGCCGGTCAGTATCTCGGTGGCCTGTCCGTAACCCCGTCCAACATCAGCCGTGTCATCACGATCAGTTACACGTCGGAGGATCCGGCATTTACCGCGTTGGCGGCAAACACGACCGCCGAGCTTTATATTCTCGATCAGCTGACGGACCGGGGCGAAGCAACCTCGCGGGCCGGCGACTTCCTGTCGGCGCGCGTGAATGAGCTGCGCGAGCGGGTGATCGAACAGGAACAGGAAATTGCGCGCTACCGCTCCGATGCGGGCATCATCGATGCTGGCGGCATCACCGTTTATCAGCAGCAACTGGCCCGCGTGAACGAAGAACTCGCCGAGGCGCGGATCGCATTGTCCGAAACCGAGGCGCGGCTCGCCCAGGTCAATGAGTTGCTCGAATCGGGTGCCGGTCTCGAAACCGCCGCAGCGGTGCTCAACTCCGCACTCATTTCGCGTCTGCGCGAACAGGAAGCCGAGGTTATTCGCAAGCTGTCCGAATTCCAGACCCAGCTGCGCCCCGGGCACCCGCGTTTGCAACTGGCGGAGAACGAGCTCGCGGACCTGCGTGGCGCGATCGAGCGCGAGGTGTCGAAAGTCGCTGCGAATATGCGCAACGAATTGCAGATCGCCCGCGTGCGCGAGGCGAATATTCGATCGGAATTGTCGCGGATCGAGGGCACGCTCGAGGAACAGAACGAGGCCCAGGCGACACTCCAGTCCATGTCCAGTGAAGTCCAGGCCAACCGCCAGCTCTATGAAACCTTCCTCGAGCGGTTGAAGGAAACCGACATCCTCGAAGGTACCGAGCAGGAGGCCGATGCACGCATTATCTCTCGCGCAACCGTGCCCGGCGGACCGTTCTTCCCGAAAAAGCGGCTGATGATCGCGGCCGCCATCGCCTTCTCTGCGGTCGTCGGTTTCGCGCTCGCCTTCGTGGCCGAGTTCATGGACAGCGGTTTCCGATCCACCGCACAGCTCGAAAGCCAGAGCGGCGTGGCGGCGTTGGGCATGGTGCCTGCCCTGCAACGCAGCCAGGCAGAGGGCAAGCGGCCCCACGAATTCGCATTGGCGAGACCAAACTCGACTTATGGCGAGGCGATAAGATCGGTGCGAACGGGCCTGATGTTGTCGTCGGTCGACAAGCCGCCGCGCACTGTGCTGATCACGTCGTCGATCCCGGGCGAGGGCAAGACATCGACTGCGCTTTCGATCGCCATCACGGCGGCGAAATCCGGCCAGCGCGTGTGTATCCTCGACTGCGATCTGCGCAATTCAAGCCTGCATGTATACATGGATGTCCCCAACCAGCGCGGCTTGAGCGACTTGCTCGCCGGCCAGGCCGAGCTTGAGGATGTGATTGAAATTCACCCATCGTCGACCATGCATTATGTGACGGCCGGGTCGCGGGCGCCCAACCCGACGGATATGCTGAGTTCCGAGGAAATGCGTCGGCTCATTCCGCGCCTGGGCGAGATGTACGACATGGTCATCTTCGATACGCCGCCGTTGATGGCGGTCTCGGACGCGCTGGTTCTGATGCGCGATGTCGACCGCACGCTGTTCCTCGTCCGCTGGGAGAAGACCCGTCGCGAGACCGTTCTTGCCGGCGTCAAACAGGCATTGGAGGCGGGTGCGAACCTCGCCGGCACCGTCCTGACCCAGGTCAACGTCAAGAAGCATGCGTCCTATGACTATGGCGATTCGGGTTACTACTATTACGGCAGTTACCGGAAGTACTACAGCGAGTAGGATACTCGTTCGAATCATTCGCGCCGGGTTTTATCCATGTCCCGCAACAGACTGACAGCCGCACTCATCGCGCTTATCGTCGCGTTCCCCCTGATCGCAATGGCGGTCCCGCGACTTGTGGCCGGCATTATCACGAGCCCCTTTGACGAGACCGTGCGCGAGATCGGGCGCGGTGAAAAAGTGCCCCGGGTCGATCTACGAATTGCCCGGGCGAGCCGGTTGTCGGCGTTGGGCTGGTACCAATTCTCCCGGTTCGAGTCCGATCTCGGTATCCTGAACTATACGCTGGCCCGCGGCGAAGACCGCGGGACGGACATCCACCGCAAATTGATCGACGAGGCGATCGGGGCCGATCTGCGGTCGATCAGGCTTGCGCCGACCGCGTCCTATTCCTGGCTGCGCCTCGCACAGGCCCATATCGAACGGGACGGGTCCGCGGCGGCGGAAAAAATCGCGCCCTTTTTGCGCATGTCCTACGCGATGGCACGCTACGACCCGCGTGTTGTCCTGACGCGTCTCGATATCGCATTACTGTTCTGGAATGACCTGCCGGATGACCTGAAGTCGGAGACCGAAGATCAGATCCGCCTGGCCATGAACTGGTTCCCGCGGGACCTGGTGCGTTATACGCGCGCGCGCCACCGTCTGTCCCAGGTCCGGGCCGCATTGTCGGACGATCCCCAGGCCCGCGCCCGTTTCAATATGATGTATTTCCTGCGCCGCGATCAGACCTGATCCGGTCCGATTGGCCGAACGGGCGACGCCAACCCTAACGGCCGCGCCTTGATTCAGACCGATGGCGGTTGGCCTGTGCACATGCGACGGCCAGCAGTGCGGCAAACGTCACGGCGACGGCGGGAATCTGCAGGCTGAAATCGACCCAGGCATGGGTGCCCACGACGCCGATCGCCCCAAGGCCGATGCACGAGTAAATGGCTTCCTGGTGTCGCGAAACAATGCCGTAGAACGCCCACAAGCCGAGCCAGGCGATCGAACCGACGATAAGCAGGAAGCCCCCGTAGCCGCCCTCGAGAATCATTTCCAGATAGCCGTTATGGGCCCGGAAGAAGGGTGCTGTACGTGGCGATAACTCCCCACCACGCGAACGTACGGACACATCGCGGAACGTGCTCAGGCCCGTACCCAGCCAGGGACGCTCGTCGATTGCCTGCCGGGTAAAATTCCAGATTTCTCCGCGCCCTGACACTGCACTATCACTCTGGCCGAGGCGGGTTGCGAGTTCGCGGCCGCTGAAACTCAACAGCACCGCGGCACCTATGAAAATGATGCCGGCGAACACGATTGCCCGCCGTACGCGTTCACGTTTGTAGAGGACCAGTCCGACCAGAAACACCATGATCCCGATCGCCGTGCTTATGGTGCCGCCGCGAGACGCGCTGAAGAGCAACGCCGAGCCGGTTATGAACAAGGCAACCAGCAGCCCGAACACGCGCGCGCCCATACTGTCGATCATGTGCACGATGCCGACCCGGTTTGCGATCCCGAGGGACGCGGCCTCGTCGGCCTCCCAGGTCAACAGTCCGAAGGCGGCCATGATCACCAGCCCGGCATAGGTGCCGAAACTGTTCCGGTTCACGAATGTCGACGTCACGACATCGCCATACGCCCATTTTTCGAACCACAGGATCGTATTGGTTCCCGAAAACTGGACCACCAGCCCGTAGAGCGAATAAATGCTGCCGGAGATAACGATCGCCCAGAGGATACGCCGGGCGAGGCGTCGGGAGCGGCCGAAATGCAGCGCCAGCCAGAATACCGCGCCATAGGCGAGCAAGCGCATGGCGCCATCGAAGGAGGCGTTCGGGTCAAGACTGATGGCACCGAATGTCTTTTCCTGTCCCAGTGCCGTCGCCGCGTCGGCCCAGATCGGATGATCCCAGGCGGCCGGGGTCAAACCGCTCGCCTGGACCAGGAACCAGATGATGGCCAGTCCGAACATGATCGTTGCGGGCAGGTGGCGCTGCCAGGGTATGCGTATGGACCCGGGCATGCGGACGACGCCATATGCCCACAACAGCGTAAGCATCCCGACCATGAGCGACAGGAAACTCCAGGCCCATAGGCGGTTGCTGCCGAAGGGCAGGGGTGCCAGCACGAGAACAGCGAGCAGGCCGAAGAAGGCGATACGCAGCGAGCGTGGGGTCTTGGTGGATTCGCGTGCCATCAGAAATCCCGATGCAATCGGCGCAAGCCGAGCCCTAGTAGGCGTTCTTGTTAACGAATCCCACAAACAAGGTGAGGAACAGGATTCGGATATCGAACAGGATCGACCAATTGTCGATGTAGTGCAGATCATACTCCACGCGCCGGCGCATTTTCTCCGACGTATCGGTCTCGCCGCGAAGCCCGTTGACCTGCGCCCAGCCCGTAATTCCGGGTTTGACGCGGTGGCGGGCGAAATATTCATCGATCACCGCGCCGAATTGCTCATTGTGGGCGACCGCATGGGGCCGCGGCCCGACCAGGGACATGTCGCCCTGCAGGACATTGATCAACTGGGGCAACTCGTCCAGGCTCGACTTGCGCAGAAACCGGCCGATCCATGTGACCCGCGGATCACCCCGGGTCGCCTGGTCCACGGCGCTGCCGGGCGCGCTCGACGGCTGGGCGGCTTCGGCCCGCATGGTGCGGAACTTGTACACGGTGAATTCTTCATTGTTGAACCCGTAGCGCTTTTGCTGAAACAGCGCGGGGCCGGGGCTGGTCAGCCGGACCATGAGGGCGACCAACAACAGCAAGGGTGAAAGCGCGATCAGCAGGAGAAATGCGCCGACCCGGTCCTCGATCATCTTCAGGACCAGATTCCGGCCGGTAATCGGGCGTTCGAAGATGTTGATCATCGGCACGCCGGCGATACTCGACAGGCTGCGCACCGGGAGCTGAAAAGCGATCGTCTCCGGGCACCATTTGACGTTCGCCGGCGCGCTCTTCAGCGACTGCACCAGGTCCAGCAGGGTGCCGCCGGAGCGCCAGGGCAGGGCGACAATGATCTCGTCGACCCGGTTTGCGCGGACATAGTTCAGGAGATCATTGATCCCGCCGCGCACGGGGACCCCCTCGACTTCTTCGGGAATGCGTGACGCGCGCCGGTCGAACAGCCCGACGATGTTCACGCTCTTGTTGTCCGACGCGAGCATTTCGCGGATCAGGCGCTGGCCATATTCGCCGGCGCCGATCACGGCCACGTTCTGCCGCAGATCGCCGCGCTCGCGCCAGCGCGCGATCTGCAGGATGAGCAGAATCCGCAGCACCAGCAGGCCGCCCAGCACCATCGGGTACCAGATCAAGGCCCAGGCGCGCGAGAAACTGTCCGTTGTCTTGGTGATGAAGGCCAGCGCCAGCAGGGTGAACATGACCGCCGTCCAGCCGACCGACATGCGGCCGAACTGGTAGAGGAATCTGTCGATATTGGGCGTTTCGTAGAGGTGCGCGACGTGGAAAAAGTTCGCGGTCAGCAGCATCGCGGCGATGATGCCCTGGCCGTAGATCGCGGGCAGCGCCAGATTGCCGTGCCAGGCCCAGTATGCCCCGACGGCAAACAACCCGACCAACAGGATGTCGCCCATGCGCAGGATGACCGAGGCACCGGTCTGGAGGTCTCCTGCGAATCTTTTGCCGTCGGCCATGCACTACCTTTCGCGCACCTTGAAGGGCGGAAAATAGACGAAATCGCGGTGTCACCGCAAACGGCTAAATATCGGGAACACTTTGACTTTTGCGGATTCCGGCGGGAGTCGATCTAGCGGTGCAGCCACCAGCCCTCTTCGTTGATCGAGAAGATCGGACGGTAGTGACGTATTAACCGGTGGCTGACGACCTGGCTGATCTGATTGTCGAGCACCAGCTCGTCTCGGCCATCGTGCACTGCCAGTATGGCATGCGGAATGCGCAGATTCTCGTCGTTGAGGACGACCACGCGCATGCGTGCGGCCGGTATCCCGAGGGCGCGCAGCGACATGTATTTGGCGATCGAGAAATCCTCACAGTCGCCATTCTTGCGAAAGAACTGCGCGGGCGAGGCCCAGTAGTCCTTCACCCCCCAGTTCACCGGATCGAGCACGTATTTGCGCCGGTTCATCTCCCGGTTGATCGTGTCGAGCTGGGCGGGGAGTGCCGTTTGCCCGAGACTGTCCAGAAGCGACTGCCATTCATGCATCTGGCATCCGGATATGTGTCCCGGTCGGCATGGCCGTGCGAGGGATTCCCGCTCCTTGAAGGTCCGGTTGAGTGCGCCTTTCCATTTGGGAAACCGGGACGAATTCTCGCGTCTCACGTCGGTATATCCGAACAGGCCGGCGCCGCCGGACCCGGCGGCCCGGGCCCATGAGGGTACGAGAATGCCCGCGCCGACGCCCCCGGCCATGCCGGCGAACCGGGTCAGTAACGCGCGCCGCGTGCAAGCGAGACCGGCAGGCCGGCCGAATGTTCTGTGCGTGGTCATCACGGGCTGATTTCACCCGACCGCCATTAAGAATTTGCAAACAGCGCGCCGCTAGGATCGGCATCAAAGGGGCGATCGTGCCCCGGTCACGGGTCGCGGGATTATCGCGCGAGGGGTGTGCATGGTCGAGAAGGCGGAAAACGGGTCGCCGAATTTCCGGATGCCGGATGGCGAAGCTTCCAGGTCGGAAGGCGCCGACACGGTGGCTAATATGGTGGCTGATACGCCGGCCGACACGTTGGCAGCCGGGGGTCGGTCGTTCTTGAGGATGCGCCTGTGGATGTCAGCCATTCTGCTGCTGGCATTGGCCGTGACCGGCGTGGGCCTCGTCTTCTCCTGGGTCTCGACCGAACGGGACCGTGCGGTGCGGGGTTGGCAGGACAAGCTCGCCATTGTTGCCGAAAGCCGGGCGGCCGCGGTGGGCGACTGGTTGCAATCCCAGCGCGAAGTGGTGGCGTCCCTCGGACGTGACGATGTGTTGCGCTTGTATGTCTCCGACATTTCCGCATTGGCACCGGACAGGGTTGCGGACGACGTGCCGGTCCAGGCCCAGTTCCTGGAAAATCTTCTGGTCGTGACCGCCGCGCGGACTGGATTCAACGCAGCCGCAGTCGGTCCCGACGTTCGTGCGAATGTGGCCCGAGTGGGGCGCGCGGGGCTCGCGCTGCTCGATCCGAACCTTGAAATTATCGTGGCGACCCCGGACCTGCCGCCGTTGACGCCGGCGTTGCGCGCTTTCGTTGCGGGCCAGGCTGCCGCTGACGGTCCGGCCATGTTCGGCCCGTTTCCATCTCCCGCCGACGGCACCGCGAGCCTGTTGTTTACCGCCCCGATCCCGGGGGTGCAGGACGATAGGCAGATCGGGCTGGTGGTGGGCATCCGGCCTGTCGCGATGCCGCTGTTCGGCCTTCTGAAGCAACCGGGTACCACGGAGGAAACGGCCGAAACTCTGTTGCTGACGGCAGAAGGCGCGGGGGTGCGTTACCTGTCGCCGCTGGCCGACGGGACGGCCGCGATGACGCGCACGCGCGCCCTGAATACACCCGCGCTCGCCGCTGCTTTTGCCATTCAGAACACCGGCGGGTTCGGGCTCTATCACGACTATCGCGATGTTCCGGTGCTGATCGCGAGTCGGCCCGTCCCGGGTGTGGACTGGGTGCTGGCCTACAAGGTCGACCGTGAGGAGGCCCTGGGCGGGGCGGACCGTCGCCTGACCAGGCTGGCGTTGATCCTGCTCCTCGCGATTGGTCTGGCCGCGCTCGGGATCGTTGCGGCTTGGCGCCACGGCGCCTCGCGCCGGGCCGAGAGCGCCGCGACCCGTTATCGGGATATGGCCGACCGTTTCGAACAACAGGCGAAGTTCATTCGCAAGCTTACCGACACGCAGCCCAACGCGATCTTTATCGTCGACCGGAATGACCGGCTGACATTTGCCAATGCCCGTCTCGCCCAGACGATCGGCGCGCACGATACGGATGAACTGGTCGGCAAAACCCTGACGGGGGTTTTCGGTCCCGCCGCCGCGCGCCGCTATGCGCGATATGTGCGCGATGCGTTCGACGAGGAATGCAATCTTCTGTCCGTTGACCGGGTCGAAGGTTCGGAACGGACAGGACAGGCCGGCGAAGACCGCGTGTTGCAGAACCAGTTCGTCCATCTGCCCGCCACCGATCATGTCGGCGCCGGAATCCTGATTGTCGAGCAGGACATCAGCGCCGCGATCTCCGAGCGTGAGCGAAACGAGCGCCTGCTGCAGCAATTGGCCGAAACCCTGCTGGCCGTCGTCGATCGTCGCGATTCGTTCGCCGCGCATCAGTCGGCCCGTGTGGCGCAGGTGGCCGCGGCGATCGCGGATGAAATGGGCCTCGATGCGGTCCTCGTCGATACGGTGGACAAGGCGGCGAGCGTGATGAATATCGGCAAGATTCTCGTGCCGCGCGCACTGCTGATGAAGAATGGCAAACTTACGGATGACGAGATCGAGCGTATTCGCCATGCGCTGGCTGCGGGGGTGGATCTCCTCGAAGGTGTCGAATTCGAAGGGCCGGTGGTGGAGACATTGCGCCAGACGCGCGCGCATGTGGATGGCAACGGCGAGCCTGCCGGGCTTGCCGGCGACGAGATTTTGGTCACCGCAAGGATCGTCGCGGTCGCCAACGCCTTCGTCGGCATGGTCAGCCCGCGTGCGCATCGTCCAGGCCTGACGTTCGATGCGGCGGTTCAGAACCTGCTCGACGGGGCGGGCACGCAGTTCGACCTGAGGGTCGTGGCGGCCTTGATCAACCGCCTGGACAATCATGGCGGCCGCAGCAACTGGTCGAATTTCTCCGTCCCGCCGCCGGGCATCCGCGGGGTCGTCGGCTAGCGGCGCACCAAAGGTTTTATCCGCGTCACGTTTGCACCCGCGCCAGCCGATTCGCGCGTGTTAGTATCGGCGTATGTTCAAGAAGCTTTTTGGCCGCAAGGATCGCGCCCCGATTCCCGATTACAGCGTCCCCGATGGCACGGTCGTCTATGCGATTGGCGATGTGCACGGGCGGATAGACCTGCTCGAGACGCTCGAACAGCGCATCGTGGCCGATGCTCGCGCGCGCGATGTCACCCGCCGGGTGATCGTGTATCTCGGCGACTATGTCGACCGCGGTTACGAATCCCGCGCGGTGATTGAGCATCTGATGGGCAGCGAATTCGAGGGTTTCGAGCGCGTTTTCCTGATGGGCAATCATGAGGAGTACATGATCCGGTTCCTTGACGATTCCAGCAAGGCGCGCGGCTGGTTCGCCAATGGCGGCATCGAGACCCTGATGAGCTACGGCGTGATCGCCGGCGGGTCGGGTGCGACCGATAGCGATCTTGCCCGCGTCCAGTCGGAGTTCCGCGCCGCCCTGCCGGACGATCACAAGGCGTTCCTGGCCGGTCTGCCGTCGATGCATCGCGAGGGCGATTATGTGTTCGTGCATGCGGGCATTCGCCCCGGTGTGGCGATCGAGGAGCAGAGCGTCGAGGACATGCACTGGATTCGCAGCGATTTTCTGGAAGACAAGCGCGACTTCGGTGTCGTCGTCGTGCATGGCCACACGATCACCGAACATCCTGTCGACCGACCGAATCGTATCGGTGTGGACACAGGCGCCTACGCGTCGAGCCGGTTGACCTGTGCTGTCCTGATGGGGGACCGGCGCACGTTCATGTCGACCTGACGCAATGGCGACCGCTGCGATCGATACAGCGATCACGGTCGAGCAGGGACGGGCGGCCTGGGCGCGTATGGCAAATGTCGCGGGGGGTGAGACCGCATCCACGCCTGCGATCGCGTCGTCCGTTGTCGCCCGGCTTTCCGCCCTCGCATCGCCGATTCTGACAGACACCCTGCTGGGCGGCAGTGACGTCGACCCCGAAACCCTCAACCAGAGCCGGCTGAACAATCGTTTTCGACTGTCGGCCCAGCGCGATTGCCTGCGCCTGATTGCCGCCGCCGGCGTCCAGATCGTCGTCATCAAGGGGTTCGCACTGGCCCACATGATTTATGACGATCCCGAAGTTCGCGCCGTCGGCGATCTGGATGTGCTGGTGCGCCCGGCGGATCGCGACCGGTTGGTTCGGTTTCTGGACAAAAACGGCTATGTCTTCGAACCATTGCCCCGCCCGCCCTGGGGTTTCATTTCTGCGGCGAGCTATGCGCCGTTTGTCTCGGGTGACGCGACGTGCAATCTCGACGTTCATATTCATCCCGATTGCTTTCCCGCCTATCGTTCGTTGACCACGGATGCGGTCTTCGCGCGGGCCATCTCAATCGATGCGGACGGGCTGTCTTTCCGGGCCGCCTGCGCCGATCACGCCTTTCTGTTATGTGCGACCAACGTCGCCAAGGACAAGTTCGGCCTGTTTGCGGCGCGCAAGATCGCCGACGCGATGCGGTTGGCCCGGCATTACGATCTCGATTGGCCGGGGCTCGATCGACTGGCGTCGGCCGGCGGTTATGCCGGACCCTACCGGGTGTTTCTCCGGCTGCTGCATGATCTGGGGATGCGCGCGGAGGGTTTCGATGCGCCCGTCGCGGACCCGCCGCCGCGCGCCGCGCGCGAATACGCGCGCATGCTGGCCGAGACGCTGCGTTTCTATCCTGATGAGCCAGGCCTGCTGGCGACCCTGCGGCGTGAGCTTCTGCTGAGCACCGAGCTTCCGGTCGGTGCCCATAACATGTGGGCGCGAATCAAGGGCCTGGTCCGCCGCGATGACGGGGTGCCGGATGTCCCGGGCCTGTCGTGAAGGCGCGCCTTACAGGCGTCCGGCGATCTGCCGACCGATCCCGCGACCGTATTTGTACAGCGCGAGCATATAGGCCCGGGCCACGGCGCCGACGTGCAGATAACGCCGGTTCACGAACAGCACATCGGTGTTGTTGCCCGAGAAGGTGAGGCAGATGAAGTCCAGCGCCCGCATCCGCGCCTTGACGCGGTCCACGTCGGGCGTGAGGGCCGCGTTCTTGAAGTCATGGAACTCGATGGTGATCTGGACCAGCCGTTGCAGCAACGCATCCGGCGCGCTGTCGAACAACGCGAACTCGGCGCCCTCGATATCGACCTTCAGCAGATCGACCGTGCCGACCTCATGTGCGGACAGGAAGCTTTCGAGCGTCGTGCCGCGAACTTCAACCGTCGTCACGTCGTCTTCGGACATGTCGGGGCGCAGGGTGGCGTCCCCGGTCTGATTGAGGTGCATCGTGACCGTGCCGTCGGCGCCGGCGATGGCCACATTCACGACCTGCAACCAGTCATGCACTGGCGCCTTTGCGGCGAGATCGGGCACCGCCTCGACCCCGAGGACCCGGCAACCGGTCAGCGCATGAATGTTGCGGGCGAAGTTGGCCTGATTGATGCCCAGATCGACCACCACCGATTCGGCGTTCAGCGAACCCTGCAGAAACGAGTGCCCCTCCACGCGCCCGATATAAGGGAACATGCCCGTGCGCTTTGGCGAATTCGCCTGACTTGAGCTCATTTTGATTCCGGGACGTGGTTGATACAGCCGACTGACCGGGATTCTGTTTAGATCAGAAGGCGTTGGATTGCCATCAGAACCTAAACAAGGCTCGCCGAATCCCTTCAATCCGCGCGCCGAACGTTCTACCCTTGCGCCGGAGAATGGATTGCTGGGCGTGCGCAGGACATGAATGAGACAATTCGCGGGCGCTTGCGTCGTGGCCTCGGTGGGCAGGCCTTTTCCCAGGTCGTGAACCTGACGTTCCAGTTCGGTAGTGTGCCCCTGTTCCTGCATTTCTGGGACAAGAGCCTTTACGGCGAGTGGCTGATTCTCGCGGCCTTTCCCGCCTATCTCGTGATCAGCAATCTGGGCTTTACCAACGCGACCTCCTACGAGGTGACGATGCGCGTCTCGCGCGACGACACGGCCGGCGCGTTGCGGGCCTTTCAAACAAGCTGGGTGTTCGTCACGCTGATTTCGCTCGCGGTGGCCGGGCTTCTCATGCTCGGCCTGTTTCTGGCCCCGCTGGCCAGCTGGTTCAACCTGACCACACTGACCGACCATGACGCCGCCGCCGTGCTGGCGCTGCTGTTGATCCAGATCCTGTTCAATATCCAGACCGGGCTCGCCGCCGTCGGTCTGATGAGCGCGGGCCAGTATGGCCTGCAGAGCTACCTCACGGCCCTGATCCGGCTTGTGTCGCTGGTGCTGATCGCCGCCACGCTGATCGCAGGCGCGCGCCCGCTGGGGGTCGCTGTCGTCGTCGCGTCGGTCGAGGCGGTCGGGTTCCTCGTTGTTGCGATTTTCGCGCATCGGCACAGTCCGTGGCTTTCCTACGGCATCGCGCATGCCTCGCGGAAGACCTGGCGTCAGCTGGCGCCACCTTCGCTCGGCTTTGTCGGGGTGACGGTCGCGAATGCGATTTCGATTCAGGGGCCTATTATTGTTCTCGGCGCGATTCTCGGCCCGTCCGCCGTCGCGGTGTTTGCCACCTTGCGCATGCTGGCCCGCGCGGTTGTCCTGTTTGCCAACCTCGCCTTCACCACCGTGCGGCCGGAGATCGCGATCGCCTACGGCAGGGATGACATTGATCTTGTGCGTCGGCTCAACAACCGGGCGGTCCAGTTTGCGACCTGGCTGTCAATGGGCGCGTTCGTTGGATTGATGATCTTCGGCCCGGCGATTGTCGATTTCTGGACGGTCGGTCGCATTCCCGCGCCGCGTACGTTGCTCGGCCTGCTGTTGATCGCCGGCCTTTCGACAATGATGTGGAACGGTATTGCAACGGCGCTGTATGCGACCAACAACAACCGCGCGATCGCCACGATCTACGGTATCGCAGCGGCGTCCGGCCTGGCGGTCCTGGCGCTGGTGACCCCCGGGCTCGGCATCATCGGCGCGGCGGCGGTGCTGGCGATTTCGGAAGTCGCGGTCGTTTTCCTGGTGATGGGCCGGACCATGGCCTTTCTCGACCAGCGATTCTCGTCCCTGGTCTTCGCCGCGCTCACGCCCCCGACGGATGCGCTGCGCCTGCTGCGGCGGGGTTCATAGCCGCATCCATGGCCCCGAATGTGATCATATCCAACGGGTTCGGCCGATTTAGCCTGCGGCTTGCGGCGGCGGAAGCGGCCAGCCGTGGCGCGCTGACGGCGTTCATTACCGGCGCATATCCGACCCCCGGCCTGACACGCGCGCTATCGGGAATTGGCCTGGCACGGCTCAAGCCCATCGGGCGTTTTCTCGGGCGGGAGGATTCGATTCCGGGCACACGGGTCCGCGCGATGTGGGCGGGAGAGCCCTTCTCCCAGCTTGCCAGCCGCTTGCGGCGCGTGCCGGGGGTCGGCGATCCGTTGGGCGATCGCCTGCACATGTTCGCGCGCGCGCTGTATGCCCGCGGTGCGGCGGGTGTCATTCGCCGCGAGGCCGACCCGTCCGGCCCGGGCATCTACCATTACCGCGCCGGTTTCGGGGGTGCGTCGGTCGCGCTGGCACGCTCGCGCGGGTGGCTTTGCCTTTGCGAGTATTCGATCGCCCACCCGTCGGTGCTGGAGTATCTGGTGCGCAATGGCGGACGGATGCCGCCGCCGGGCGAGGCGGGTCCGATCGATGTGAACTGGCAGGCGATCCTCGACGACCTAAACCTCGCCGATCAGGTCCTGGCGAATTCCGATTTCGTGAAGGAGACCTTCATCCATCAGGGCTGGGCGCCGGAGCGGGTCAATGTCATCTACCGGGGGATCGATGACGGCTTCTTTTCCTGGCTGCCGAACCGACCACCGGCTGCCGAGACGCCGCCGGCGCCGTTGAAACTCTTGTTCGCGGGCAGCGTGCGCCGGCGCAAGGGAACCGATGATCTGGCGGATGCGCTCGCGTTGCTGAAAGGTGTGGATTTCGAACTCGGCATCTGTGGTGCGGTGGATCGTGACGGAAATGCGGCCTACGAGCGTTTCCAGACCGATCCGCGGGTGATCCATCACGGCAACCTGTTGCCGGCGGAGCTGGCGGCAAGGATGGCCGCGGCGGATGTCTTCGTGTTCCCGACCCTGGCCGAGGGCTCGGCCCGGGTCATCTTCGAGGCCATGGCGGCGGGTTGCTATATCGTGACCACAGCCAATGCGGGTTCGATCGTCGAAGACGGCGTACATGGCCGGCTCGTGCCGCCGGGTAATCCGGATGCGCTGTCGGCGGCGTTGCGCGAGGTGGCGACCGATCGTGCACGGGTTTCACAGATCGGGCGGGAGAACGCCGCGCTGGTCGCGCGCGATTTTCGACAGACGGGGTACGGGACACGCTTGTTTGAACTGTATGAACGCTTGTCCCGGGGCTAATGTGTCTGCGCGATGCCGATGCGATCGATAAACAGAGCGCGCACACCGAAGCGTCCGGGCCACACTCGATGACGTTCATGGGATATGCGCCGCAAGGCCAGTTCAAGCCCTCCGCGAGCTACAATCCGGATGTACCCGAGACGGACGACAAGCCGGTGTTGGCGTTCGCCGCGTTCCTGATTCCGACCGTCATCTGGATCGAGGTGAATGCGGTCGGCCGTATTTTTGCGCCCGAGTTGCTGCTGATCGGGTTGCTGCCGTTCCTGCTGCTGACCCGCGGTTCCATGCTCGCGGACCCGCTGCCGCGGACATTCCTGATCATGGCGTTCATGTGGCTTCTGGCGCAGATATTGACGGATCTGATCCGCGATACGCCGTTCCGGGATTTCTCCCGCGGCTGGTCGAAAATCATCTTCATGACGATGAACTTCGCGTCGATCTACATGCTGGTCTACGGCAGCCGCAAGCGGATCACCATGTTCGCGCTGGGCATCATTGTCGGCGGGTATCTTTCATTCCTGTTCAACCCGTCCGACTTTGCCGCGCGTCAGCCCTGGAAGTTCGGGCTCGGCATTCCGACGATCATGCTGGTGCTGCTGATAACCCAGTGGCGGCCGATTTTCAGGGTATTCAGCCTGCCGACATTGCTCATTCTCGCCGTCGGCATTTACAGCATGGTGGCCGGCTCGCGGAGTATGGCGGGTATTGCGATCCTGACGGCATTGTATGTCTTCGTGCAGCAACTGCTCGGCCGAAAGAGGACATCGCCGGCAGGCTTTTCTCCGATGCGGACGGTCATGTTCTTCGTCGGCGGCGTCATGATCGCGACGACGATGCTCAACACCTATCAGTTTGCCGCGTCGAACGGGATGCTTGGCGAATTGGCGCAGGAGACCTATGCGCGCCAGAGCGCGGGTTCTTTCGGTGTTCTGCTCGGCGGCCGTTCGGAGATTTTCGTGTCCAGTCAGGCCGTAATGGACAGTCCGATCATCGGACATGGATCCTGGGCCAAGAACCGCGAATATGTCGCGCGCATCTACGAGCTCGAGCGCTACGGCTATGACATCACCTATTTCGCGTCCGAAGAGGGGCTGATCCCGACCCATAGCCATCTGATGGGCGGTTGGGTCGAAGCCGGGATCATGGGGGCAATTTTCTGGCTGTGGCTCCTGATCCTCATATTCCGGGTCATGTCCAACCTCTACATGGTGCGCGAACCGTTGAGTCCGATCGTGACCTTCGTCGGTTTTCTCGTGCTGTGGGATATTCTGTTCTCTCCATTCGGGGCCAGTCGGCGTGTGACGCTCCCGTTCAACGTGGTCATGATGATGTTCGTCTGGGAGGTGTTGCGCTCGTCGGTGCCGACCGAAATGCTCGGCGGTGTGCGGCATCGGGGTCGCCGCATGCCACAGAACGGGCAGAATGGCGCGCCCGGCGGACAACAGCCGAACGGGCAGCACCCGGACGGGTTTCCCCCGCAGCAAAATGCCCCGCAACAACCCCGCAATATGCAAGGCCATCGCCCGTTACCGCCGGGAGTTCGCCCCGGCCCTCGAGGTAGAGCGGCGCGACCCGGTCGGAGACCGCAACGATGAAAGTTTCGATCGTCACCCTGTCGTTCAACCAGGCGGAGTTCCTGGAGCGCGCGATCCTGTCCGTTCTCGAACAGGATCATGACGACATCGAGTATATCGTCGTTGATCCGGGATCGACCGACGGCAGCCGCGATATCATCGAAAGGTATCGTGACCGGATCGCCACGGTTGTCGACCAACCCGACAAGGGACCGCCCGACGGGCTCAACAATGGCTTCGCGGCGGCGACCGGTGACATCTATTGCTACATGAACGCCGATGATGCCTTCCTGCCGGGCGCCATCAAGGAAGCCGTGGCCGCGTTCGAGCGGCACCGGAACGCCGATGTCGTCGTCGGTCACGGATTCATCGTCGACAAGGCGGGCGACGTTATCCGGAGATTCCGGTCGGCACCGTTCACGGCCTGGCGATTCGCGCATGGCGCCGCCGTCGTCATGCAGCAATCGACTTTTTTTCGTGCGGCGGCCTACAAGCTGACGAACGGGTTCAATATCGACAATCGCACCAGTTGGGATGCGGAGCTGCTGCTGGACATGGGATTGGCGGGAGCGCGGGTGAAGATCATCGACCGCAACTGGTCACTGTTCACCATCCACGAGGATTCGATCTCGGGCAGCCAGCGCATGGCTGACGAAAGTCTGGTCAATCATCGGCGTTACTTCAAGATGGTGATGGGCCGGGACCAGCGCCCTTCGGACCGCTACTGCTTCACCTATGCGCGCGTGCTGCGCTGGCTGCTGGACCCGGTCGGGGTCGTCCAGAAGATCACGGACAGGGTGTTCGGGGTGCCGAAGCCCAAGACGTTCTAGCGCCAGACGGACGGCTTTTCAGGACGGGCGTCTAGGCTGGACGTCGGGCCTCGACGCAGACCGCATCCTCGAATCGCCCTTCGTCCTCGACAGCCTTGAACATTTCGTCGGCGCTGTCGTTGAACTGGCCACGGCGAATATCGATGAAGCCGTGATCGCGGAATGCGCCGGCCAGGCCGGGATAGTCCCACATCCAGAAATGCCGGGCGTTGCTTAGCGTCTCATGGATAATGCCCTTGAGGCCCCGGGCGCGGGTCTCGATTCCCAGATGAGTCGAGCGCATGAAATTGTCCGCGGCCGCGGCATCTTCCGCGCCTGTCGCTTCGAGATAGTTGCGGGCCTCGGCGGCGAGATCGGGCACCACCACCCGGGCGATGCCGCCGGGTTTGAGGATTCGAAACGTCTCGGCCACCGCCTTGTCGAAATCCGTCCGGCTCAGATGTTCCAGGACATGGCTCGCATACACGCCGTCGCAGGCCTGGTCCGCCACGGGCAGGCCGCGCACGACGTCCCCGACGCGCACCGCTTCGGGGAACCGGTCATCATTGCGCGTGTAGAGCTTTCCGAGCAGCGGGAGCCGCTCGAATTTCAGGGTGGGCGAGGTGTCGAAATTCACCCAGCCTTCCGGCGCCGACCAGCCGCATCCGTATTGAACGTAAATCGGGTTATCCTTGATCGTATGTTGGCGTGTTGCTAGCTAGGACACCTTAGCCAATCCGGCCTTCGCGCCGCAAACATGGTGTTTCTCCGTTCGGGGACATGCCGCATTCCCGGGGGCCGCCGTTCGTGTCATCACGCATTTCGATCGATTGCCCCGTGATTGCCGAAACGCCGCACGACCGCGCGCATTTCTTCGGCTTCCATGACGTCACACCCTGGAATCCGGCGAATGACACGTTGGCGGTGCTGCGGGTCGACCCCGAAATCCGCCATCAGCCGGCCGGCGAAGTCGCCGAGGTCTGCCTTTGGAAACCCGACGCCGGCGCGCCGGAACCGATCGGCACCACGACCGCATGGAACTTCCAGATGGGTGCCCGGGCGCAATGGCTCGCCGACGGCCGCCTGATCTACAACAAGCTGGTGGATGGCGGTCTCGGGTCTTGTGTCTTCGATCCCGAAGACGGCGCGGAGCGAATGATCGACTACGCGGTTTGTTCGATTCACCCGTCGGGCCGTATGGCGGTCGCCCCGAACTACGGCCGGTTGCGCAAACACTGGCCCGCCTATGGTTTGCCGGCGGATTTTCCGGCCTCGATCGATACTCCGGCTCCCGCCGATGACGGCATCTGGCGGGTCGACCTCACAACCGGTGTGGCCGAACTTTTGATCCCGATCGCCGAGATCGCGCAGGTGGGCGCGGGAACGCCCGCCGATGTGGCGCAGGTGGTGACCCACACCCAGTTCAACCCGAGCGGGACGCAGTTTGCCTTCATGCACCGCTACTTCCTGAACGATGGCGCGATCTATTCGCGGCTCCTGGTGGCCAACGCCGACGGGACCAATCTGCGCCTGCTGGCCGAAGAGAAGGTGACCCATTACGACTGGCGCGACGACGACACGATCCTCGCCTGGTCGCGGTTCATGTCCAGTGGTCTGGCCGCCGCGAGACGCAGCGGCTTGCTCGGCTCGCCGCTCCTGCGCCCGGCAATCAATATCGCTCGCAAGCTTCGCCATCGTTTGCCCAGCGGCGTGGGGAGTGTCGGCAACGAACATTATTTTCTGATCCCGGTCGATGCGCCTGCCCAGCGGCGCGCCGTCGGCGCGGATGTGCTGCCGGTGGACGGGCATCCGATGTTCCACATCGAGGATCCGGACCTGATGGTGACGGATACCTACCCCGACGGCGACGGCATGCAGAACCTGATGCTGTTCGAGCTGGATGGTGATCGGCGGATCGACATCGGCCGTTACTTTTCCGATCTGTCGGTGGGTGACGGCGACATGAAATGCGACCTGCATCCGCGCTGGGACCGGACGGGACGCAAGGTGAGTGTGGATTCCTCCCGCGCCGGCATCCGGCAGAATCTGATCATCGATGCGGCGCCGGCACTTGACGCGCGAGCGGCCGGCCATGGCGCCTGACAAGGCCCGTACGGGTCGACCGCCGCTGCGGCTGGCGGTCGTCGCCCAGTTTCCGGTGCATTATCACCTGCCCCTGTATCGGGCGATGGCGGCGGCTCCCGACATCGATGTAAGCGTCCTGTTCATGCAGCGCGGCTGGTCCGCTTCGGGCTTCGACCCCGAGGTCGGCACCGTGGTCGAGTGGGGGGTCGAGAAGTTCACCGGTTACCCCCATCGCATCTTTCCCAATGTCAGCCCGAAGCGCGACGGGGAGGGGTTCTGGAAATTCATCAACCCGGGGCTCATCTGGCATGTGCTGACCGGCCCGTATGACGCGGTCTATATCCATGGCCACAACCAGTTCAGCCATGTCGCCTGTGTGCTCGCCGCGCGGCTCGGTGGCAAGCGACTGATCATCCGGACGATCTCGAACAATCTCGGGGCGCGACCGATCTGGGTGCGGTTGCTGCGCCAACTGCTCTATCGTCCGCTCTATATACTGGCGAATGTCCTGCTCTATATCGGCCAGGACAACCGGGACTATTTCCGGAACTTCGGCGTGCCCGACCGTAAGCTCGTGCACGCCCCGCATATCGTCGACAACGCGTTCTTCGCCGCGGAGGCCGGGCGTATGACGGGCCGCGAAGCCGAGCTGAAAACCGGGTTCGGGATCGACCCGGACCAGAAGATCATCCTCTACAGCGCCAAGTTCATGCCCAAGAAGCAGCCCCTGATGCTGGTCGAGGCCTTCGCCGAGGCCGGACTGGGTGACGAATGGACGTTGTTGATGGTGGGGGAGGGCGAACAGCGCGCCGCGGCCGAGGCGTTGGCCGCCGAACATCCCGGCGCAAAAATTGTTTTTGCCGGCTGGCTGGATCAGTCGCGGATTGCGGAAGGCTATGCCATCGCCGACATGCTGGTATTGCCGTCCGCCTACCAGGAGACATGGGGCCTGATCGTCAACGAGGCAATGAATTTCGGCTGTCCGTTGATCGTCAGTGACCGGGTGTCGTGCGGCCGCGACCTGGTGGCCGATACCTGCGGGCTGATCTTCCCCTATGACAATCGTGACGCCCTGGTGGCGGCCTTGCGAAAACTCGCCGGCGACGACGCGCTGCGCCAGACGTTTCGTGCGGGCGCGAAGGCGCGCATCGCGGGCTGGAACATATCGGGCTATATGGCGGGGCTGCGCCGCGCGCTACGTCTGCAAGATTAGCCGGACAATTCCCGGTGGGCGATCCGTGCCCAGCCGCGCAGGCCGCGCTCCGGCATGTCGGCGATCCGGCCCTTGTCCTGCACCCATTCACGCACCGGAATGGCAAAGCCCGTCTTGGGCCGAACGCGCACATCGCGCGGCAGGCGAGCGCGGGGCGTGTTCACGAGGTCCGACTTGGTCGGCGGGTGGTCGCCGACAATCAGTGGCGCGAGCGCGCCGAACAACTCGACATCGACCAGCGGCGTGCGAATCTCGAGTGAATGCGCCATGCCGGCCCAGTCCGCGTCGCGCAGCAACTGTCCCCGCATATACCAGGACAGTTCCAGCGCCGAAATCGCGGCCCGGTCCTTCTTGTGCCCGTCCGCTGTGCGGCCAAGGTTGATCCGCGGCGCCAGTTCGGCCCAGCCGGCGGCGGCCATGTCCGGGTCCATCACGCCCGGCAATTCCCAAGGGGCGAACAATGCGCGGCGCAGGAGATAGGCATCGCCCAGGCTGGTTCCGTATTCGAGCAGGCCGGCATATTTGGGCGAGGTCATGCGCCGGGCGAACGGTGCGGAGACCATGCGGAAGCCCTTGCCGAGACCGGGAATGCGCCGCGACCAGCCGGCTTTGCGGACCAGCGCGGGCGCGCCCGAAAAACTCGGATAGCCGCCGAACATCTCATCGCCGCCGACCCCCGACAACGCGACCTTGAGCCCGGCCGCCGCCGCGGCCTTGGCGACGAAATAGGTGTTCACCCCGTCGATCGAGGGCTGGTCCATGGCGGCGAACAGCTTCGCCCGGTCGGCGGCGAACTCCTCGCGTGCGACCCAGCGGGTGTGATGGTCGGTTGCCAGGTCGCGGGCCACGGTCTCGGCAAGCCCGGTTTCGTCTTCGTCGCGGCCGCGGAACTCCGAGAAGCCCAGGGTTATCGTGCGCAGATCTTCACTGCCGACTTCGCGTGCCAGTGCCGCCAGGGTGGTGCTGTCGCGCCCGGCGGACAGAAACACCCCGACAGGCACATCTGCCACCAGGTGGGCCCGCACGCTGTCGGCCAGCACGTCATGGAGGTATTCGCGCCGCTCGTTCCGGTCGGCGATGGTCCGGGGCGGCGCGCTGCGAAACGCGTCGCCGACGTTGAAATAGGTGCGCGGCGTGGTGCACCCGCCCGCGTCGCACCAGAGCGTGGTCCCGGCCGGCAGGGCGCGGATGCCGCGATAAAGCGTATGCGGGTCGGGGACATAGCCGAACAGGAAGAAACCGGCATGGCCGGCCGGGTCGGGCGAGCGGTCCACATGGTCGCCGGCGCACAGCGCGCGAACCTGGCTCGCGGCGCGCAGGGTCTGACCGTCATCCGCGTAATATAACGGCTTGATTCCCATGGGGTCGCGCGCCAGCAACATGCCGCGCTTGGCCGGGTCCCAGATCGCGAACGCGAACATGCCGCGCAACCGCTCGACCATGGCCGCGCCGTCGCGCAGATACAGATGCAGCAGGATTTCCGTGTCGGAGTTCGAGAAGAGGGTCGTGCCCGCCTGTTCGAGTTCCGCGCGCAGTTCGCGGTAATTGTAGATTTCGCCGTTGAAGATGACGACGGGCGCGTCCGGCCGTTCGGGCAATGTCATCGGCTGGTGCCCGGTGGGCGAGAGGTCGATGATGGAGAGCCGGCGATGGCCCAGCCCGACCTTGCCGTCGGGTGCGCGCCAGATGCCCGCCTCGTCCGGGCCTCGGGGAATCATCGCCTCGCGGACCGTGTAGAGTTCGGTCTCGTCGATCAGCGGCACGCCCGCGCCATATCCGAATATGAGATTGATCCCGCACATACTGCGCCCCGGCATGCCGTGTTGACATGCTGGTGTACGACGCGTCGCGCCACCGACGCAATGCGGCCCGGGAATCCGGGTCGTGAAAGCGAAACATTCCGGCAGTCACCGGTTCACGAAAATCGCTTGGCGGTTCGCGCGGCGGGCCGCTAGCGTGTAAGGGTCATGTCCACGATGCGCATAGTCGGAATTCTCCGCAATCACATCTTCAACGGCCGGGTACGATGGGCAAACTGACGGGTGTCATACTGGCCGCCGACGACTTCGGGATTTCCGCCCACACGGTGGAACGGACCATCGCCGCCTTTGAGGCCGGCGCCCTGACCAGCGCCTCGATCATGGCCAATGTCCCCCAGACGCAAGCCGCCGCGAACTGGGCAAGCACCCATCGTGAGCATAGTTTCGGCGTGCATCTGTGCTTCTCGACCGACGACGTGGAACGCCCGGTCCTGCCGCCGTCCGAGATTCCCGGCCTGGTCGACGCCCGGGGCCGTTTTCTGGAATCAAACACCATGCGTAAGCGCGGCCTTCTCAACCGTCTGCCGGCGGATCAGATCGCGCGGGAGATGGAGGCCCAGATTGCCCGGGTACGCGACCTGGGTGTCGATCTCTGCTACGTCGATTCCCACGGCCATCTGCACAAGTTCGCGCCGTTCCGCCGGGCGCTGGCCCAGGTGTTGCCCCGCTTCGGCATCCGCTGCGTGCGCACCGCGCAGAATGTCTATCTGCGCAAGCCCCTGAAAAGCCCGACCTACTGGCTGGGCCGCGGCTGGGCGCGCGCGATCGCCCGCAAATTCGTCACGACCGAACATTTCTACATGCCGGCCTCGGCCGGTGACGTGGACTGGGCGCAACCCGTGCTCGGGTTGTTGCGCGGCCTCGACGGCGTGGCCGAGGTGGGGGTTCATCCGGGCCTCGACATCGCCTGGCGGGTGAACGACGACCGCGGTGCGTTCGCCTTTGCCGCCGCGGCGCGCGCGGCCGGGGTCGGTCTCATCGGGTGGCGCGATCTGGCGCCGGGCTGACATGCGCGCGCTCGTGCGATGGGTGGCCTTGATGCAACGCGGCTGCGCCTGTAAAGCGGACCTCAATAAAGCGGATTCCGCATGAAGATTTTGCATGTGATAGCGACATTGGCGCCGCGCGATGGCGGGCCGTCCAAGGCGTGTTTCGAGATGGCGCGGGCCGTGGCGCGGCGCGGCCATGAGGTGACGATCTTCGCCACCAACATGAATGGCCTCGATGACGTGCTGGACGTGCCGGTGGACAGGCCGATCGAACGCGATGGCGTGACCATCCGGTACTTCCCGATTGAGTATCCCCGATTTCTCGGCAACTCGGCCCCGATGGCGCGCGCGCTCGATGAAACCATTCCGCAGATGGATGCGGTGCATCTCCACTCGCTCTACATGCTCCACTGCAAGTTCACCGAACGGGCCTGCGGCCGGGCCGGGGTGCCCTACCTCATGCGGCCCCACGGTACGCTCGATCCGTTCCTGTATCGCCGGCATCGTTTCAGGAAGATGCTGCTCGAGACCTGGTTCCAGAATCGGGTAACGCGCCATGCGGCCGCCATGCATTTCACCACCGAGGAAGAGATGATCCTGGCCGCCCCCTATGTGTTTGGGGCGCGGGGAATCGTCGTGCCCCACGGTCTCGATACGGAGGAGTACGACAATCTGCCGCCGCGCGGCGGGTTTCGTGCGCGGCATCCCGAGATCGGCGACCGGCCCATCGTGCTGTTCTTCGGGCGGCTCAATTTCAAGAAGGGCCTCGATGTACTGACGCGCGCGTTCGCCGATGTTGCGCGCGAGATGCCGGACGCCCATCTGGTGATTGCAGGCCCCGACCGCGGCATGCAGGAAAAGACGCAAGGCTGGATCGACGGGTTCGGCTTCGCGGATCGCGCGACCTTCACGGGCATGGTCACCGGCGACGACAAGCTGGAGCTGCTCGCGGATTCCGACCTGTTCGTGCTGCCGTCCTACAGCGAGAATTTCGGCATCGCGGTGGTCGAGGCGATGGCTTGCGGCCTGCCGGTCGCGATCTCGGACAAGGTCAATCTGTGGCATGAGGTGGCGAATGCCGATGCGGGCTGGGTGACGCCGGCCGAGGCCGGGCCGTTCGCCGATGCGATACTTGCCGCCTTGCGGGACATCGACGGCGCGCGCGCCAAGGGTGCGCGGGGCCGCGCGCTGGTCGGCGAACATTTCCAATGGCCGCAGATCGGCCACGCCCTGGAGGATGCCTATGCCTCCATCGTCTGATTCCGCCGCACGCGGGAAGGTGCCGGTATCCGTCATCGTCCCGACGAAGGACGAGGAACGAAACATCGCGATCTGTCTGGACAGCCTGGCCTGGGCGGACCAGATTTTCGTCTTCGATTCCCATTCGTCCGACCGCACCGTGGAGATCGCCAGCGCCATGGGGGCGACGGTCGTCGAGCGCGTGTTCGACAATTTCGCGACCCACAAGAACTGGGCGCTCGACAATCTTGACCTGCGCCATGACTGGGTGTTCTTCGTCGATGCCGATGAGCGCGGTACGCCGTTGCTGGCCGACGAAGTCCGCGCGACGATCGCCGATCCAGACGCGCGCCACGGCTATTACGTAGCGGGGGAGAACTGGCTTTGGGGCAAGCCCATGCGGGCGATTTATCCCAACTACAATCTGCGGCTGATCCGGCGCGGCAAGGGCCGCTACGAGGAGCGCATCGTGCATGAGCATATGGTGATCGAGGGCCCTGCCGGCTATCTCAAGAACCATCTGGTGCATATGGACGACAAGGGCATCGAGCGCTGGTTCGACCGTCACAATAATTATTCGAGCATGGAGGCCGTCGAGGCCTGGCGATTGCTCAATGCGACTGAGAAGGAAAGCTCGATCACGGCCCGCCTGACCCGGCGCGGGCCCGAACGCCGGCGCGCGCTGAAGCAGTTTGCCTACCGTTACCTGCCCGCCCGGCCGATCTGGCAGTTCCTGTATCTGTATATCGGCAAGCGCGGCATCCTCGATGGGCGCCGCGGCCTGCGTTACTGTCTGCTCAAGATGTTTTACGAGTATCAGGTCACCCTGAAACTCAAGGAACTGAACGACCCGGACTCACCCATGTCCGAGAAATACAAAGACCTGCTGAAGCGATGACGGCATCGCAGACGGTCCCAATGAAAGCGGCGTCGTGAAGATCCTTATTTATGGCCTGAACTTTGCGCCGGAACTGACCGGTATCGGCCGGTTTACCGGTGATATGGCGGGCTGGCTCGCGGCGCGTGGCCACACGGTGCGCGCGGTCGCCGCGCCGCCCTATTATCCGGCGTGGAAGGTCTCGGTCGGTTACGCGAGATGGTGGTGGCGCACAGAGAATGTAAACGGCGTGCGGGTCACCCGATGCCCGCTCTATGTCCCCTCCAAGGCGACCGGCCTGCGCCGGGTTCTGCATCTGGTGAGCTTCGCCCTGACGAGTGCCGCGCCGGCGAAACTGTCGGGTTTGTTCTGGCGCCCCGATGTGGTCCTCGTGATCCAGCCAACGGCGTTTGTCGCGCCGGCCGGGCTTGCTGCGGCGTTGTTCGGGCGCGCCTTGTCCTGGTTGCATATCCAGGATTTCGAATTCGACGCGGCCTTCGATCTGCATTTCCTGCCAAAGTTCCTGGCGGCACCGGCCCGGGCGAGCGAGCGCTGGCTGCTGCGCCGGTTCAATACGGTCTCGACGATCTCCCCGCGTATGGCGGACCGGCTGTCGGGCAAGGGTGTTGCGGCCGACCGGATCGTCGAATTTCCCAACTGGGTGGACACCCGGCGCATTCACCCGGATGCGGACGGGGCGTCGTTCCGCGCCGAGATTGGCATCGAACCGGGTGCTGTCGTCGCGTTGTACAGCGGCAATATCGGCGAGAAGCAGGGCATCGACCAGATCGCCAGCGCGGTGCAGGCGGTTGTGGCCGCGCGGCGCGATGATGATCCCCCGGTACAGTTCGTGGTCGCCGGGGCGGGTGCCGGGCGCGACATGATCGAGAGCGCCATGCAGACCCATGGCCTCGATGACCGGTTGCTCAAGCTGCTGCCGCTCCAGCCCGAGGAAAAGTTGCCGGCCCTGCTGGCGATGGCCGATATCCATCTGCTGCCCCAGAAGGCGGAGGCGGCGGATCTCGTGATGCCCTCAAAACTGGGCGGCATGCTGTCCAGCGGTCGCCCGGTCGTGGCGTCGGCCGATCCCGGCACCCAGATTGCCCGGATGGTCGCGTCCTGCGGGACGGTGGTGGCGCCGGCCGATGGCCCGGCGATGGGGGCCGCGGTCATGGACCTGGTACGCGACCGCGACACGCGTCTGCGCCTCGGCAAGGCGGCACGCGCCGCGGCGGAATCGGAGTGGGAGCGCGATGCCGTGCTCCGGCGTTTCGAGGAAGCTCTGGAGTTGAGGGTGGCCGCGCACAAGGGCGGGAAAACATCATGAACATGCTCTCCCGCCGTGCCCGGCAGTTTGTGAAGTTGCTGCGCCTTCTGCCCAATCCTGTTTTTCGCCATGGGCTGCGGTCGGGGGTCGGCGCCGCGATCGAGCATCGCGGTGTGATCGCCCCCATGCGACTGGAAACGATCGTCGATGTCGGCGGGAATGTCGGCCAGTTCTCGCTGCTTGCGCGCGCGCTGCACCCGCACGCGCGCATTTATGCGTTCGAGCCGCTGCCGGACGCGGCGTCGCGCTACCGGCGGGTCTTTGCGGCGGATGGGAATGTGACCCTGTTCGAGGCCGCGATATCGCCCGAGGCGGGCACCGCGACCATGCATGTCAGCGCGTCGGCGGACAGTTCCTCCCTGTTGCCGATCTCGGCACGTCAATCGGAATTGTTTCCGGGCACCCAAGAGGTCGGGGTCACCGACGTCGCGGCGGGGCCGCTTGCTGAATTCGTTGCGGCGGCCGATCTGCGTGCGCCCGCACTCCTGAAGATCGACGTGCAGGGGTTCGAGCTCGAGGTCCTGCGCGGGACGGGCGATCTGCTGGCGGCATTCGAACATGTCTATGTCGAGGCGTCGTTCGAGGCGCTCTACGAGGGCCAGGCCCTCGCCGACGATGTGATCGCGTACATGGTTGCGGCCGGATTCTCCGAGGCGGGCCGCTACAATATCAGCATCGGGCCGGCCGGCGCGCCGATACAGGCGGACTTCCTGTTTCACAGAAATGCGTAGGCGGAGGCATTACCGCGGTCGGATGACGACACACGCCCGCACCTGCTAAGAGGGATCCGATGAACAACAAGCCGCGATTGATTGACTGGTTGGACCGGCTCGCCGCCACGCAAGTCGTGTGCGTCGGCGACGTGATGCTCGATCGGTTCGTTTACGGCGACGTGGAACGAATTTCGCCCGAGGCGCCGATTCCTATCCTGCGGATCGTCCGCGAAGCGGTGACCGTGGGCGGCGCGGGCAACGTGGCGCGAAACCTGTCGGCGCTCGGGGTCGGGACCCGCTTGTTCGGCGTCGTCGGCGATGATCCGGCGGGTCGGGAAGCGGCAGAGGTGCTGTCCTTCGAGCGTGCGGTGGAACTGTCGTTGACTGCGGATGGCGGCCGTCCGACGACCGTCAAGACGCGCTTCATTGCCGGCGGTCAGCAATTGCTGCGCACCGATGAGGAAGACCTCACCGCGCTCTCCGACACGCTGCTGGCCGAGCTCTCCACGGGTCTGACGGCGGCAGTTTCTGACGGGAAATGCGGCGCGCTGATCCTGTCGGACTATGGCAAGGGCGTACTGACCGAGGCGATGATCGCGACCGCCATGGCCGCTGCACATGACGCGGATGTGCCGGTCGTGGTCGATCCCAAGGGTGCGGATTTCTCCCGCTATTGCGGTGCCGGGGTTATCACGCCGAACCGTCGCGAATTGGCGGCAGCGTCGCGGATGCCGGTCGATAGCGATACCGAGGTCGCGGCGGCAGCGCGCCACCTGATTGAATCCTGCGGAATTCGGGCGGTGATTGCCACGCGGGGCGCCGACGGGATGACCGTCGTGAGCGGATCGGACGAGGTGCATCTTCCGGCACTGGCACGTGAGGTCTTCGACGTTTCGGGTGCGGGCGACACCGTGGTGGCGACCGTGGCCGCCGGGCTGGCCGCGGGTATGCCCGTCGTCGATGCCGCCCAGCTCGCCAATGTGGCTGCGGGACTGGTGGTCGCGAAGGTCGGAACGGCGGTTGTACGGGTCGATGAACTGGCCGACGGGTTGGGCGGCGCGCCGGGCCTGGCGGCGAAGATCATGGACAGCGCGGCCCTGCAGGAACGTATTGCCCAATGGCGCGCGAGAGGCCTTTCGGTGGGCTTTACCAATGGCTGTTTCGACATCGTGCACCCGGGGCATATTTCCCTGATCGAACAGGCGAGCGCGGCATGCGACAGGCTGATCGTGGCATTGAACGACGATGCGTCGGTGCAGCGCCTCAAGGGCGAGGCACGGCCGGTGCAGCCTGAGGGCGCGCGGGCACGGGTCATCGCGTCGCTGGCGGGCGTCGATGGGGTGGTCCTGTTTGCCGAAGACACGCCGCTGGCGCTGATCGACGCGGTCCGGCCGGATGTTCTCATCAAGGGGGCCGACTACAGCGTTGACGAGGTGGTGGGTGGCGATCTGGTCGCATCATATGGCGGCCGGGTCGTGCTGGCCGATCTGGTCGACGGGTTTTCCACGACCGATACGATTTCCCGTATCGCCGGCTAAGGACCCGACCGGGCCGCAGCCTCAAATCCTCGGATCGACCAGCCGCTGATGGCGCTTTGCCGCCGCGCGCGCGAATCGCAACGTCAGCGCCTTCCTGCGGCTCGCATGCAGGCCGGTGTCGGGTGCTTCGCGAATGGCCTCCGCGCCCCAGGAATCGGCGATGATCAGGCCGGTGCTTTCGGGTACCAGTTCGTTCGGGAATGCCGGGGGAACCGCGAAATAGAGCTGATCGCAGAAATCCTCATATTCCGGCCATTTGGTGTCGCTGCGCAGGTCTGCCACGCTGACTTTCACCTCGACGATCACAAACCGTCCGTCGTCGGCGATCCCGACCACATCTGCACGGCGGTTGTTCGCCAGCGTAAACTCGGTCAGGACGGCGTAGCCGAGACTGACCAGATACCGACCGACCCCGCGCGTGGTTTCGGTCGTGAGCGCGGCGGCGGCAATATCGTCGCGGCTGGTATCGGATGGTTCAGACATCTCTGTAACGCGTTGTTAACACTGAATATATAATTCTACATCTTGTTGCGAAACCCGCCCGACCCAATATATGATGCATAATCGGTCGGGGGTGGACCGGGATATCAGGTGCCGTCAGTCCGAGCCGGCATGGGAGTATGAATATGGTAGAACATTCGACCAGCGAAGACCGCACATCCGGCGCCATGAGTCGCCGCAAGGCGCTTACGCGCCTCGGTTTGGCAGCCGGCGTTGCATATGCCGCACCGACTATTGTCCACCTTGATCGCAGTGCGAATGCCAAGGTTCTGCCATCGCCATGTCCGCCGCCGGGCCAGGGCCAGGGCAAGGGAAAAGGCTGCTAACCAGCCTTGTCTTCGGCATGATTGCTGAATGACGTCGGACGAATTCTTTCAGGCCCAGCATCTGCACCGCGATGGCGATTTCGCGGCGGCGGCGTCCCTGCTCAAAGACATTCTCGACAACGAACCCAAACATGTTGCGGCGTGGCGCCTCTACGCCGGCGCATTGCGTGAACTCGGACGGGCCGTGGACGCCGATGCGGCCGACAGGACCGGCAACGCCATCGAGGCGGACCATACGGCAGACATCGGCGCGTCATTGCTGTTTCATGGCGACGTCAAGCGTGGCCGGGTCATGTTCGAGCGCGCGCTGGCGCTCGACGCAAATTGTCTGACCGCGCATTGGCTTCTGGGCGACATCGAAGGCCGTGAGGGTTCGAATGATCGTGCATTGGCCCACTATCGGCGTTGCCTGGAAATCGAGCCGACCCGGAACGGGCCGGCCTACATGATCGCGGCGCTCGGCGCGGGGACGGCACCGGTACAGGCACCGAGCGATTATGTGACCGATTTCTTCGATTGGTACGCGGAGGAATTCGATCAGCATCTTACCGAGAACCTCAAATATAACGGCCCGCAGCAGGTGGCCGGCGCATTGCGTGTGATGCGTCCCGGCGGCGTGGGCCCGACGATTGATCTCGGCTGCGGTACCGGGCTCGCCGGGCTGGCGGTTCAGGGGCTCGTCGGCCCTCTTATCGGCGTCGACCTTTCGAGCGAAATGCTGCGCAAGGCCGAAGTCCGGGGTGTCTATGAAAAGCTGATCGAGGACGAGTTGCTTCCGGCCCTGCAGTCCCGGCCCGACGCAAGCGCCGATGCGATCCTTGCGGCGGATGTTTTCGTCTATGTGGGGGAGCTGGCGCCGCTGTTTCGCGAGTGCTTCCGTGTGTTGGTGCCCGGCGGAATCTTCATCGCGACATTCGAGGATGCGCGCGGTGCCACCGAGAGCTGGAAGCTTGAACATTCGGGGCGTTACGCCCATGCACTTGGCTATCTGGAAAGCATTGCCGACGACGCCGGGTTCTCGAATGTGGTATCCGGCCCGATCGTCCTGCGCGAGGAATATGGTGCGCCGGTCCGAAGTCTGTTGGTCAGTTTCGAACGCGTGCCGTAGCGGCCCCGGCCGTGCGTATGGCAAAGCAAAACGCCCGGCCGGAGCCGGGCGTTCGCAGGATTGATACTGCTGTCCGTGCCGATGGCGGCCTAGGCGGCCTGGGGCACCGAGTTGTCGGTGATCAGCTCGAGGAAACTGTCGATCAGGGCGGGGCCCGTGGCGGCCGATGTGGCCGTGATCAGGCTGCCTTCGGTCACGACATCCTCGTCGGGGACCCAGTGGGCACCCGCGCGGCTCAACTCTTCGCCGAGTTCCGCATCACCCGCAAGGCGACGGCCGGCCGCGGCGTCTGCGGTGATCAGCAGGCTGATGGCCTCGCCGATGACCAGAACCGGCTGCTCGGCATCGAGGAATGCGGCAATCAGGCGCTTGGTGTGGGGGTTCTCCGACAGGGTCAGGGCGCTGTTGCGGCCGTCGGGCAGGATCAGGCCGGAGTAATCGGCGGCCAGCGAATCGCCGATGGACTCATCGGCCATAAAATGATGGCCCCAGGCGTCGGCATGCCAACCCTGAACCAGCCCGCCATCGGGGGAGATCACCTTCATCGCGCGACCCTTGGCGATCAGCGTCTTCTGGGTGTCGGTGAACGTCAGCTCGGCGAAGCCGGCGGCGGCGAGAATTGCAATCGGAAGTTTTTCGTCTGCCATTTACACACTCCATATATGCGTGGCGTGCGCTGGGCCGGGAGGACCGTCAGCGACGCAGTGTAAGAATGACCATCAGTTTGCGGCGGCGAGATGCGCGCGCAATCCTGTGGGATATGCTCGTTCCGAATCGGCCTGACGTTCTGCACGCCGACCGGGGCGGTTTTTCGAAGATGGCGGGAATGTAGGAATCAGACTCGCGAGAGTCAATCGATCGGGGGTCGATTGTGCGTTTTCGCCGCACAATTTTTCGGTTTGCGCCCCGAATTCGACCCCCGCCGGGCCGGGATTGGCAAATTTCAGGTAGACGGGCCGTCGCGGCGCGGCGCGGAGACCGGGGATCCGCTCGGGCGCGGGTTATTATCCTCGCGGGTAATCGAGCCCGTGATTTCGCCGCCGGATTCGACTTCGATACGCCCGTATTTGACGGTGCCGGTCACATGGCCGCCGCTGCGGATCTGCAGGACACCGGTGACCGTCAATTCACCCTCGAACCGGCCGTTGATTTCCGCCTCGGCGACGGTCGCGGTGCCGGAGAAGGTGCCCCCCTCCGACACTTCCAGAATCTCGCCGACCAGGGTTGCATCGATGCTGCCTTCGACAACGAGCGTGTCGCAGTCTGAAATCTCGCCCTTCAGGTTGATACCCGGGCCGACCGTCATGCGGGCGCCGACACTGCGCGGCGTGGGCCGCGGCTCGGCGGCACGGGATGGCGCGCTTCCCGGGGTGGGAACCGGCGGGATCTCGTCCAGGCTGCGGGCGGGTTTTTCACTGGTGCTGACGGCGTCGTTCATGGTCGGGGTCTCGGGCGGCCGGGGCCGCTGGGTCGAGGGGGAGTCGTGAGGCTGCGTTTTCCGGAACACTTTAGCTCATCTTGTGCGGGTGGCGGCAGGACAATTCTCGAATTGCGAGGATTGACAACCGATCGATGAGGTTTATCGCCCGCAATATCCACAATCTCATGGTCGAGATGGGGCAACATCGTGGCCATACGAAACGAGCCGCTTGGGAGCGGCTCGTGCGCATCATTCCCGGATACACGGGACGATCGTTGAAAATGTCGGCTGTTGCCAACCGCCGCGCCGGGCGGCGGATTGGCGAAGCCGGACCGAACGCGGCCCTACTGGGCTGCGTTGAACTCGATCACGCGGATGTGCCAGGGGCCGGACGCCTCGACCTGGAACTTCATCTTGCCCGGGCGCGAGAACGGCAGTTTGCCGACCATCGGCGGCGAGTCATCGCCATCACGCGCCTGCGGTGCGCTGGCGACCAACTTGGTGTCGTTGGTCGGATCCAGGACCGTGAGCTGAAATGCGCCGCCGGTCGCGCGCCAGGAAATTTCAATCCGGCCGTTGGTCTCGAATTCCTTCGCGACCTTGCTGTCGGCCGAGCGCTCCTCGAAAATCAGCTTCGTGGCCTGCGCAACGGCGCCGGAGGCGGAGAACCCGGCGATCGCAACGGCGAATGCGAGGGTGAGTACGATGGCGTGAATATTTCTAGACAGACTGTGCATGGGCTTCGCTCGCAGGTTGTTGTCATTCCTTCGACGTCGCGGAACTATCCGATCGACCTTGCTCCGAAGAGTCGATAACCAGTGCATATGATAATACCGGAATGGTTGTATGCAAAATGGTTAACGCTTGATCGTAACGGTTCCGGAACTAAAAAATACTAATTCGTTCCAGAAAGACGCAAGTAACGTGCCAAGTATGGCGCGCCCGGCAGGATTCGAACCTGCGACTTTCGGCTTCGGAAGCCGACACTCTATCCAGCTGAGCTACGGGCGCGTCACGGGCGGGACAATTGCGCCAATAGGCGCGAAGGTCAAGAGAAGCTGCATAGTTACAACACATTGCCCGGGCGTGATTTGCACCCCATATTGTCGCAAATAGTTAAATTCAGTGCCTCAAAAGGCGGGAGAATCGACAATGAGTAGCGACGGCGACTCCAAAATTGCGAAAACAGACGAGGAGTGGCGGCAGGAACTGACGCCCGAGCAGTATCAAATTGCCCGTCAGGCGGGGACCGAGCCACCCTTTACCGGCAAGTATCATGATTCAAAGGCGCCCGGTACGTTTCATTGCGTGTGCTGCGACACGCCGCTGTTCAACGCCGGTGAGAAATTCGATTCCGGCACCGGCTGGCCCAGTTTCTGGCAGCCGGTTAGCGCTGACGCGGTCGAGACCAAGGTCGACCGGGCCCACGGCATGGTGCGCAATGAAGTGGTCTGTGCCAGATGCGACGCCCATCTCGGCCATGTATTTCCCGATGGACCGCCCCCGACGGGCCTGCGCTACTGCATGAACTCCGCGTCACTCGATCTGAAGTCAGACGAGAACGAGGTCTAGGGATTCGAAAGTTTCTCGCGCGGATCACCCTTGTCCGCGCCCGACGGCAGATCGCGTGCCGGATCTTCGATCCAGGCCAGGATATCACGCACCACGACATCGCCCTGCAGGTCGCGCAAGAGCATGTGATAGCCGTCTGCATAGACGGCGATCCGGCGCGGATGGGCGGGATCGTCGGGTAGGTCGGCAAGCATCTGGCGGGAGGCCTCGGGCGGTACGATGTCGTCATTGGCACCATATAGAAGCAACGCCGGAGCATCGAAACTGCCCGCCGCATCGAGCGCCTCGTCCATCAAGTTGACGATCCCCCAGATCGCATCGATGCGTGTGTCCTTGATTACCAGCGGGTCGCGGCCCAGCGCGCGCAGCATTTCGACATTGTCCGACGGGGTGCGCTTGATGCCCTGGCCGCTCAGCGGCAACCACGGCACGGTGTGGGCGAACAGCCACAGGCTCATGGACTGATAAAACGGCATCGTCACCCGGCCCCATACGGCCGGCGCCACGAGTATCAGCCCGTCCGCGTTGAACGCCGCCTCGGTCCAGGCCGACATCAGGACGGCCCCGCCCATGCTCTCGCCCATCCCATACACGCGTGCACCGGGATAGGCGGCATGGGCCGCCTCGATCGCGGCGCGGGCGTCCGCGCGCAGGCGGTCGCCACCGGCCCAGGCGCCCGCCTGATCGGACGCACCGAAGCCGCGCTGGTCAAAGGCGATCGTCGCGATGCCGTGTTCGGCAAGACGTGGGCCGATCTCGGCGAAGGCGTTCGAATAGTCGTTGAACCCGTGCAGGGTCACGATCACGGCGTGCGGTGTGGTGTCGGGCAGCCAGCGGCGAAGCGGCAGACGGATTCCATCCGGGGTGATGAAGTGGGTGTCGGTCAGTGAGGGTGGCATCGGCGTCTCGGCGAAGGGCCCGGGGCCCAGGGTGCGGGGCGTACAGGCCGCCAGCATTGCGGTAAGGAGTAGTGGAAGGGCGAAGCGGAACCTCATGCGGAGGTCGTGTCGCCCCGGGTAAGGGCCAGGAACACGTCCTCGAGATCGGGCTCCTCGGTCGACAGGTCTGCGACCACGAGGCCCGCCGCGGACACGGCGTCGAGAATTTCGCGGACTTCGGTCTCGCGTGTGCGATAGCGAAAAGTGAGTGTGCGGGCGTCGGCGCGTTCGACGTTGAATCGCTGCAAACTGTCGGGCAATGCCGGGAGCTCGGCGGTCAGCGTGATGCGCAATTCCTTATTGTCGAGCCGCCCGACCAGCGCACGGGTCTCGTCGCAGGCGATCACCCGGCCCTCGTTGATGATGGCGATCCGGTCGCAAAGTTCCTCGGCTTCTTCGAGATAATGGGTGGTCAGCACGACGGTGGTGCCGTTCTCGTTGAGCTCGCGCACGAAGGCCCAGAGCGACTTGCGCAGTTCGATATCGACGCCGGCCGTGGGTTCGTCGAGGACAAGCACTGGCGGGTTGTGCACCAGCGCCTTGGCAACCAGAAGCCGCCGGCGCATGCCGCCCGACAGGGAGCGGGAATAGGCCTCCGACTTGTCGGCCAGCCCGACCCGCTCGAGGATTTCCGATGTCCGCCGCTCGGCCGGTGGCACACCGTAGAAACCGGCCTGTACCTCGAGCATCTCGCGCGGGCTGAAGAAGGCGTCCAAATTGAGTTCCTGGGGCACCACGCCGATTGCCGCGCGTGCCTGGCGTGGTTCCCGGTCGATGTCGATGCCCCAGACCTTCGCCGTCCCGGCGGTCTTGATCACGAGGCCGGCGAGGATGTTGATGAAGGTGGACTTGCCCGCGCCGTTCGGCCCCAGCAGGCCGAAGATGCCGCCGCGGGGCACCTCCAGATCGACCGATTTGAGGGCATGCACTCGCGCCCCGGCGTCGGCCCGGTAGGTCTTGTCCACGCCCATTGCCGAGATCGCCAGTTCCGGCAGGGCGTTCGGGGCTGTGGCGGCGTCGGCTTGGGCTGGCGTGTCGTAAGGGGTCATGCGGGCGTTTCGGACCGGGCGGTGGGGGTCAGCAGAAGATGTTGTCGCGATCAGGCGCTTCGCCTATGTATGGCGTCCACGCGCGCGGCACAACCGGGCGCGGACGATATGAATGGATGATGTGAAGCCATGTCTGGGAGTTCGCCGACCATGCAGCCGCCTGAAACCATCGAGGTCGACAGCCGCGAGATTGCCTGTGATGGCGGCGGCGGTGCGCTCGGCCATCCGCGCGTATTCCTGAATATCGGTGCAAAAAACAAGATCGACTGCCCCTATTGCGGCCGTCAGTTCGTGTTGTCCGCCGACGCGCCCGTGTCCGCTGGGCATTGATCACACCCGACCCGTCTCTTCCCGCACCGCTCGTGACCGGGCGCATGGCGCTCGTACCTGTCGGGCGCGACCTGGCCCGCGCGCTGCTGGTGGATCGCAAGATGGCGGCCGAACTGGCCGGCGGTGCCATTCACCGCGATTTTCCCGATCCGGACCTGGCGGCCAAGCTGCCGGCTTTTGCCCAGCGCCTCGACGATGCGGCCAACCCCGCGCTCGGCCGCACGGCGCCGCCGGACCCGGCAGGCTGGGGGCTATGGCTTTTTCGCTACACGGTTGAACGCATGATTGTCGGTGCGGCCTCGTTCACCGGCCCACCCAACGCGGCTGGCGAGGTCGAGCTGGGCTACCAGATCGTGCCCGCCCATCGCCGCCGTGGCCTCACGGTCGAGGGTTGTACCGCACTCGTTGCCTGGGCGTTCCACGACAGCGCCACGACCGCCGTGATCGCCGATTGCGGCGAGGACAACATCGCGTCGATCCGCACCCTGCAGAAGCTGGGATTCACCCATGAGCGCACGGCGCGCGAGCGTTTCCACTGGCGTCGTCCCCGGCCCTGACGGTTCGTTGGCGGTAAACTAGGGGTCCGGCGGCAGGCGTACATGCCCGGCGGCATCGATCTCCATCCCGGGGTTCCACGCCACCTCCCACAGATGTCCGTCCGGGTCGGCGAAATAGCCCGAATACCCACCCCAGAAGGCTTCCTCGGCAGGCTTTGTGATCCGCGCGCCGGCGCGTTCGGCCAGCGCGAGCACGTCGTCCACCTCGTTGCGGGAGCGGGTGTTGTAGGCGAGGGCGCTCCCCCGGAAGCCGGAGCCCGCTGCGCTGTCCAGACCCGCATCGGCCGCCAGGGCGTCGTGGCCGTACAGGCCGAACACCACGCCGGCGGCCTGGAAGAACACGACCTCGCCACTGCCCAATGCCGAGGGGGTCCAGCCCAGCCCGTCCGCATAGAAGGTCCGCGAGCGTTCGAGGTCGGCGACCCCGAGGGTGATCAGGCTCAGGCGCTGTTCCATGATTTTGTCCTTTTGCGGTGGCCGTGATCGTAACAAGCGCCGCGACCCCGGTCTGGCCTATACTGCAGGCGCAACTGCAGGGGGATCAGACGCATGGCCGACTACACACTCTATGGGCACCCGCGCTCGGGCAACGCCTACAAGACCGCGCTGATGCTGTCGCTGACCGGCACCGATTATGACTTCGAGGTGGTCGACCTGATGACCGGCGGAAATCTCGATGCCAAGTTTCTCAAGATCAATCCACTGGGCAAGGTGCCGGCGCTGCGCCATGGCGACCTGATCCTGCGCCAGAGCCACGACACGCTGCGTTATCTCATCGAGCAGACCGGGAAGTTCGGCCCGGACGGCTGGGACCATGAGGCGCGGATCGGCGACTGGGTCGGTTTCGCGGTGGATTTCTTCGGCTACGGCCTCGCCCGGCTGCGCTTCGAGCTTCTGTTCGGCGCGGGTCCCGGGCCGGTGTTCGACTATTTCAAGAAGACCGCCGACCGGGGTCTCGGCATCATCGAGCCCCATCTGGCCGGCACCGAATGGCTGGCGGGCGACCGACCGACGATCGCCGATATCGCCTGCTACCCGGTGTCGAGCTTCCTGGTGGATGCCGGCTATGACGCGGCGGATTTCCCCTCTCTCACCGCCTGGCAGGAGAGGTTTCAGGCGCTGCCCGGCTTCGGCACCCAGATCGAGCTGATGCCGGCACCCGACTGGCCGCCCGCGGAATAGACATACGCGGCATAATCCCCGCCCATAAGGCAGCCGCCTTTGCGGTTTCTTAACCGGTGTCTGCCAGTCTGGCGGGGCTATGGGCGTGGTGCACAAATTTCGCGGCGATCCGGCCAACAAGGACCCGTTTCTGGAGGATTTCTTCCGGGACATGTCGCCCGCGCTTGCGCGCAGTTTCACCGACGAGCAGCTGCGCGTGATCAAGATGCAGTTCGGCGCCCGCGAACGTGGCGCCCATTCGGTCGATCTGCGTTTTTCCATCCCGCTGCTGCGCCGCTATGTGGTGCTGCTGATCGGCCGGGAGCGGCGTACGCTTCGTCGCCGCAGGAAAGACCGGAAGAACTATCCGCTGGCCACGGTCGGCAATCTCGCGGTGGCGATCGTGCTGCTGGTGCTGATCGCGGGTCCGGTTGCCATGGGTGTGTTGGGTTTCTCGCTCACCACCGGCGTCGACCCGGTCGAGGCGGTCAGCCCGGGGCTGATGGAGAGCCTGCGCGAACAGCTCGTGCTGCTCATCAAGGCGATCTAGAAACCACCGCCTACGCACATCTGTTTTTTACACAGGCCGCCCGGCATCACGGCCTGTCTGGGCGCATAGATTTGCGCTAGAACGGGTGCATGGCTGAAAAGAAATCATCTGCAGGCACCGGCATCGATTCGTTGGCGGATGACGTCCCCGCCCGCCTCTATCTGATCGACGGCTCGGGCTTCATCTTCCGCGCCTATCATTCGAGCCCGCTCGACGCCTTCAAGCGCTCTGACGGCGTCCACACCAACGCGGTGAACGGCTACGTCAACATGCTGCTGAAACTGATCGACCGGGCCCATGACGACGGCGCGCTCGACTATATGGCCGTCATCTTCGATGCCGCACGCAAGAATTTCCGCAACGACATCTACCCCGAATACAAGGCCAACCGGGACGACCCGCCCGAAGAGCTGCGGCCCCAGTTCGCGCTGATCCGCGAGGCGACCGAGGCCTTCGGCCTGCCGGCGATCCAGCTCGAGGGCTATGAGGCCGACGATCTGATCGCCACCTATGCGCGCGAGGCCGAGGCCCAGGGCATCGAGACGGTCGTGGTCTCGTCGGACAAGGACCTGATGCAGCTGGTGCGCGACCGGGTGCTCATGCTCGACCCGATGAAGGACATCGTCATCGGCGAGGATGAGGTGATGGACAAGTTCGGCGTCGCGCCGGACAAGGTGGTGGATGTGCAGTCGCTGGCCGGTGATTCCACCGACAACGTCCCCGGCGTGCCGGGCATCGGCGTCAAGACCGCCGCATTGCTGATCAACGAATATGGCGATCTCGACACGCTTCTGGATCGCGCGGAAGAGATCAAACAGAACAAGCGCCGCGAGAATTTGATCGAGTTCGCCGACCTGGCGCGGGTCAGCCGCGATTTGGTGCGCCTGAAGGACGATGTCGAGACCGACCACGAGATCGAGGACTTCGCGCTCAAGGATCCCGACCCGGCCACGGTTGTCGAATTCCTCCAGGCGATGGAGTTCCGCACGCTCACCCAGCGCGTCGAGAGCCGGTTCGTCGCCAGCGGGCTGATCGATGCGGCCGAAACGCAAGCCGCACTCGCCGCCGAGGCGCCCAGCGACGACGAGTATGCGCTGGTGCAGGACGAGAAGTCCCTCAAGGCCTGGATCGACGGCGCGCGCGATGCCGGCGTGGTCGCCTTCGACACCGAGACCACCTCGCTCAACGCCATGCGGGCCGAGCTCGTGGGCTTCTCCCTCTCCTATGCGCCGGGCCGGGCCTGCTATGTGCCCGTCGGCCATGTGGAACCCGAGGCCGAATTCGAGGAGCTCGATCTGCTCGGCGAGCCTGTGGCCGACAGCGAAAAGTCGAACGGCAAGGCCGACGGAAAATCAAACGGCAAATCGAACGGCGCGCTGAAACAGATCGACCTGGCCAGGGCGCTCAAGCCCCTGAAGGATTTGATCGAGGACCCGTCGGTGCTCAAGATCGCCCACAACGCCAAATACGACCTGCTGGTGCTCGCCCGCGCGGTGGAAAAACATCTGCCGAAGGAAAAGCCGCTCGCCCCCGTCGCCATCGACGACACGATGCTGCTCTCCTATGTGCTCGACGCCGGGCGCAACAAGCACGGGCTCGACGATCTGACCTTCCGCCATCTCGAACGCACGAACATCAAGTTCGAAGAGGTCGTCGGCAAGGGCAAGAACAAGATCACCTTCGCCGAGGTGCCCCTCGACAAGGCGCTCGATTACGCCGCCGAAGACGCCGACGTCACCGGGCGGCTCCATTCCCGCTTCAAGCCGCGCCTGCCCGGTGAGCGTATGACCACGGTCTACGAGACGATCGAGCGGCCCCTCGTGCCGGTGATCGTCAACATGGAGCGCGCGGGCATCAAGGCCGACGCCGAAACGCTGATGGACCTGTCGAAGGATTTCGCCAAGCGCATGGCGAGCTTCGAGAAGAAGGCCCACAAGGTCGCGGGGGAGGAGTTCAATGTCGGCTCGCCCAAGCAGCTCGGCGAGATCCTGTTCGACAAGCTCGGCATCGAGGGCGGCAAGAAGGGCAAGACCGGCGCCTACACCACCTCGGCCGACGTGCTCGACGATCTGGCGGCCCAGGGCCATGAGCTGCCCCAGATCATTCTGGACTGGCGTCAGGTGCAGAAGCTCAAATCCACCTATGCCGATGCGCTGGTGGAGCAGATCCACCCCGAGACGGGCCGCGTCCACACCTCTTACGGCATGGCCATCGCCCAGACCGGGCGGCTGTCGTCGAATGACCCGAACCTGCAGAACATCCCGGTGCGCACCGAAGAGGGCCGCAAGATCCGCGCCGCCTTCATCGCCGACAAGGGCAACAAGCTCGTCAGCCTGGATTACTCCCAGATCGAGCTGCGCGTCGTTGCCCATGTGGCGGGCGAGGAGGCGCTGATCGAAGCCTTCCAGGACGGGCAGGACATCCACGCGATGACCGCGAGCCAGGTCTTCGACGTGCCCATCGAGGGGATGGACCCGATGGTCCGGCGCAACGCCAAGGCCATCAACTTCGGCATCATCTACGGCATCTCCGCCTTCGGGCTGGCAAGAAATCTCGGCATCGAGCGCGGTGAGGCGGGGGCCTACATCAAGGCCTATTTCGAGCGCTATCCGGCCATCAAGCAATATATGGACGACACGAAGGCGTTCGCCCACGAGGCGGGCTTCGTCGAGACCATCTTCGGCCGGCGCATCTACCTGACCGGCATCAAGGACAAGAACCAGGCCGTGCGCGGCTTCGCCGAGCGCCAGGCCATCAACGCGCCGATCCAGGGCGCCGCCGCCGACATCATCAAGCGCGCGATGATCCGCGTGCCCGACGCGCTGGCGCGCAACAAGCTCTCATCGACCATGCTCCTGCAGGTGCACGATGAATTGTTGTTCGAGGCGCCGGACGGCGAGGTCGACGAACTGATCGCGACCATGCGCGACGTGATGGAAGGCGCCGCCGCCCCTGCCGTCAATCTCTCCGTGCCGCTGGTCGCCGACGCCGGCATCGGCGACACGTGGGACGAGGCGCATTAGGTCTGTGCGGGAGATTGATGGCGAGTCGGTTGGCCAGGATTCAACATGTGCTAAACTACACCAATAGTATGATGATTCCCTCTATCTGTTGAGGTCCGTCCATGGGCACCACACGCAAGACCATCACCGTAACCGACCAGCAGGACAGCTGGATCAAGGGGCAGATTGCGGCGGGTGAGTACACCAACGACAGTGAGTATATCCGCGATCTGATCCGCCGGGATCAGGCCAGCCAGGCCGATATCGAGGCAATCCGTGCCGCGCTTGTCGAAGGTGAGCGGAGCGGCAAGCCGCTCCCGTTCGACGGTGACCGGTTCAAACGGGAAATGCTGAAAAAGCATGGCGCACGAAAAGGCTGAGTATCGCCTTTCCCCAAAAGCCCGGGAAGATATGGAGGCGGTTTGGCTCTACTCGCTGCCCCAGTGGGGTGCACAGCAGACGGAAAGCTATATCGACGACCTGATCGAAGCCTTCGCGTTCCTGGCCCGGAACCCGAACGCGGGCAGCGCCTGTGATGCCATTCGGCAGGGCTACAGGCGGTATCCGGTCATTCGTCATGTCATTTACTACCGGGCGACGGATTACGGCATTGAGGTCGTCCGTGTTCTGCATGACCGCATTCTCGCGTCACGCCAGTTGTAGGCCGATGTCACTGTATCTTCTAAGTCCAGAAATTGTCGCCCTCTGAGGGCTTGAGCCGCCAGTTCGCCGGGTCTTTCCATTTGTCGTCAGCCAGTTCCGAATTCCGCGCCGGCTTGCACAGGAAGTTCAGATGCCCCAGCCGCAGCAGGCCCCAGCGCCGCAGCAGGCGCTGACAGGTCGGGACGGCGGTGCAGATCTCGACTGCGTCGGCTTTCCGGCACGGCTTTGACGGATTGCGGGGATGGGTCGCGGCGGTGATCGTCAGCGCCAGCAGTTGATGGTCGGGCAGGTCTGCCTGGTCGAAGCTCATCCAGTCCTGCACCGAGGCAATGGTCACATCCTTCACATGGCGCTGGGTCACGTCGTCGAAATGGCGCTGCTTGGTCAGGATATAGCCGGAGATTTCCCCGGTGCTCCGGTGGCGCACCAGCCAGAGGTTCGTCCGGCGGCTCGGCACATCGTTGAACTCGCTCGACAGCAGCCAGTTGATCCAGGCGGGGGAGCGATGGGGCGCCGCACCGTCCGGCGTGATGAAGCGGTCGGCGAGGTGTGCCGGCATTTCCGCGGCAGGCACCAGCTCGTAGCGCCGGTGCACCGGTTCGGCCGCGCGCAGCCAGGCCCGCTGCGCTGCGAACAGCAGGTCGGCGAGAGGCGCGAGGAGCGCGGCCAGGATTTCGGAGCGGAGATAGGCCGCGAGGAAACGCCGGCTCCGGCGGATCAGCACATAGCGGGGCAGGGACAGATTGGCCCAGCGCAGATTGGTATAGAGCGGCAGCGCGACCTGGGAGACGCCGAACGCGCCCATCCACGGGCCAACCGTCTGCATCTTCATGGCCAGCAGCAGGCCGATGCCCGTCGCCCGGTGTTTCTCGGGCACCCCCAGCGCCGAACCCCAGATCACCCGGGTCGGCGTGCCGCAAACCGTGATCTCGCCGGGGAACAGATCGACCTTGCCGACAACCTTTTTGCCCTCCGGGCCATCCGCGATTCCGATCAGCTGGGCCGGGTCGTCGTCGCGGCCCAGCGGATTGGCGAGGAAGGCATCGCGCTTGTGGGGCGGCAGGGCGGCGAGCCCGTCGGGGTCGATTTCGGGGGCGGTGAACCGCGCATCGTTTCCGGCGCGCAGATCGCCCAGGGTCAACAGTTCAATCGAAAGTTTTGCGCTCAGCGTACCGTGTCCACACCGGGGCCTGTGACAATATCAGTCTTTAGAGGATGTGGGCTGGATGTGCAGGCGTTTCAAGCGGTCGGAGTGCAGGGGCTCGGTCGTGAAGCTGATTTTCACCGGCACCTTGAAGTCGTCGAGCCGCTCGGTGCAGAACTTCTTGATCCGCGCGCGCACTTCCGCCGGCGTATCTTCTGAGTCCGTCCGGTGAATGTTGGCGCAGACGATCTGGCCCATGATCGGGTTCTTTTCCTTGAACACCACCGCGTCTTCCACGTCGGGGGACTCCAGCAGCACCGTCTCGACCTCGGCCGGATAGACCTTCTGTCCACCCACGTTGATAAGCTCGGAATCGCGGCCCAGGATGCGGAAGTAATCGCCGTCCACCTCGACCCGGTCGCCGGTCATAAAATAGCCGTCTTGAGTGAACGGGCTCGGCGCGTTGAGGTAGCCGAGCATGGCCGAGTCCGCCTTGATCTCCAGCATGTCGTCGACCACGCGCACGTCGTAGCCGTCGCCGCCGATCTTCACCCACAAACTGTCGCTCGAGCGGGACTTGGCGCGCAACACCCCCAGCTCGATCAGGCCGTAGGTCTGGCGCGCCTCCACATTGGGGAAGATCTTGCGCAGGTCCTTGAGCGTCGAATCCGGCATCGGCTCGGCGCCGTAGCTTATCAATCGAAGACTCGTCAGGTCGCGGCCCTCATAGGCGCGGCTGATCAGCAGCATGTTCAGGAAGGACGGCGTGCCCGGCAGCAGCTCGATCCGGTGGCGCTCGATCAGCTCGCAGACATATTCGGGGCTCTGGCGCTCGGTCAGCACCACCAGGCAGTCATTCGCCAGCGCGTGCAGCAGGGTGTTGAGCCCGCCCCAGTGATCGAACATGAGCAGATTGAGGGTGATCAGCGCGCCGCGCCGGGTCTTGAATTTCTCGAGTAGCTTGGCGAAATCATGCACCACGCCCTTCGGCAGGCCGGTAGAGCCTGACGTGAACAGCACCAGCCCCGGCGCGTTCGCGGCGATGAGTTGCTTGTAAAGCTCGTGGGGCTCGCCGGATTCGCGCTCGGTGAACGCGACCTCGGTGCCATCGCTCACGTCGATGATCATCGACGGGTCGACCATGTCGATCAGCGCCGGATTGCGTTCGCGGGTGAGCGGCAGCAGCGGCACGACGATGGCCTTCAGGTCAATCAGCGCCAGCAGGAGCGAGGCGGCGGCGGGTGCATATTCGCTGCACAGCACCACCACGTCGCCGGGGCCGACGCCCTCGGCCTCCAGCGCGACGCGGCGCGCGGCGATGTCATCCGCGAGCCAGCCATAGGTGTAGACGTCGTCGCGCCAGGCGATCGCCGGGCCGTCCGGATTTTCCCGGAAGCGCTCGATGAAGAACCCGATATCGCTCTCGCTCATGGGCCCGATCCTAAAGCCGCACCAGGGCGGAGCCCCAGGACAGGCCGACACCGAAGCCGCACAGGATGGCGAGCTGGCCGGGTTTCGCCGTGCCGTCGTCGCGGGCCATCGCCAGCGCCACGGGGACCGAGGCCGAGACCAGGTTGCCGGTGGTCGCCAGCTTGTTGACGAGCTTCCCGTCGGGGATCTTCAGCGCCTTGGCGATGGAATCCAGCGCCACCTGGCTCGCCTGGTGGAACACGAACAGATCCACATCGTCGAGCGTGTGATCGTTCGCCTCGAGAAGTCCGCGTACATGCTTGGGAATCACGCTGTTGAAGAAGGACAGCACCTGGAATCCCTCCATGGTGATGTCGGCGGGTGTGCGGATGTTTCCGGATTTGTCTTCCGTCTCGACATGGCTGGACTCGTCCAGCGGCCAGCGTGTGCCGCCGGCGGGCACCATGAAGCGGTCATAGAACTTGCCCTCGGAGCCGAGGTTCAGATCAATGATGCCTGACTGGTCATCGTCCGAAGATGCAATCACCGAGACCGCCGCCCCATCGCCGAACAGCACCCGCGTCGAGCGGTCTCCGGGGTTGATCAGCCTGGAATACGTGTCGGCGGTGGCGAGCAAAATCCGGCTGGCCGCCCCGCTCTTGATCAGGCTCTGGGCCACCTGCAGTGCGTAGAGGTAGCCCGAGCAGCCCATGTTGATATCCAGCCCCATCACATTCTGGGGCAGGCCCAGCTTGCCGTGCAGCAGGCAGGCGTTGGACGGGATCGGGTAGTCCGGGGTCTCGGTACAGAACAGCAGTCCGTCGATGCCGCTGTTGTCATCCAGCGCGCCGGTTTCCTTGAGGCGTTCGCAGGCGGCGAACGCCAGGTCCAGCGCCGTCTCGTCGGGGGCCGCGATGTGCCGCGACATCACACCCGTGCGCGCCTCCAGCCGGTCGAAGTCCCAGTCGGGATAGGCCGCGCGCAGATCGTCATTGCTGACGATGGTCTCGGGCAGGGCGACGCCGATATCGCCGATGGCGACATTCATGACGCCACCTCCTGCAGATTGTCGAGCAGGTCGCCCAGCGCCATGGACGCGCCATGGCCCGGATGGGCCGTCAGGTCGCGGGGCAGGGTGTGGAGCATCGCCACGGATTTTTCCAGTGCGGGACCGTCGCCGCCGGGCAGGTCGATCCGCCCGACCCCGGCCGGCAGCACCGTGTCGCCGGTGAAGAGTTCATTGTTGATCCGGAAGCACACCCCGCCCGGTGTGTGGCCCGGCGAGGGCAGCACCTCGATTTCGAATTTCGCGATCCTGAGCGGGCTTTGGGTCTCGGCCAGGTCGTGGGTGATCTCGGGCACTTTCAGGGCCTCACCGGGATCGATCACCATCTTGTAGAGGTTCATCCGCTTGAGCAGCGCCTCGTCGGCCCGGTGCAGATAGAACGGGATGTTGTATGCCGCGATCAGCTCGGCGACCGCGCCCACATGGTCGAAATGCGCATGGGTGGCGATGATCGCCACGGGCGTCCAGATATGCATGTCGACGATGGCGGCGATCGCGTCGGCATCGCTGCCCGGGTCGATGATCAACGCGTCTTCGTTGCCGCCGACGATGTAGGCGTTCTCGCGGTAGATGCCGTTCGTAAACTGCTCGACCGCAACCTGTTCGTTGGGTTCTGTTGGCGTACCGCTCACCGGACCCCGCCGAAATAGACGATCTGGTTGGTGATGTTCCCGGCGGCGTCCGATGCGAAGAAGTCGACCACATGGGCGATCTCGTCGATGCCGATCAGGCCAGGCCTGATCAGCTCAGCCTGCTTGTCGGCCATGCCCTTCTCCGACAGCCCCTCGGCCATGCCCGAGCCCGCCACCAGCGACAGCCCGACCGTATTGATGGTGATGTCGGCCTTGCCGATCTCGCGCGCCAGCGTGTGGCCGAGATTTTCGAGCCCGGCCTTGGACGCATTGTAAAGCGCCCCGCCGACGCTGCCGAGCGGCACGTTGATTGATGAGAAATTGACGATCCGGCCGTGCTTGGCGCGCATCATGTGCTTGATCGCCTCGCGCAGCACGGTGAACGCGCCGACCAGGTTGGTCTCGAGGATACCGGCGGCCTCCACGCTGCCGGTCAGCAGGGCAGGTTTGGCCTGGGTGATGCCGGCGTTGTTGATCAGGAGGTCGACTGTCGCGCCCGCATCGACGATGGCCTTGAAGATCTCGCGAACGGCTGTCTCGTCGGTGATGTCGGCTGTGAAATGGGTGTAGTTGGCGTGGGCGAAGTCGCTGTCGCCGCGCGCGCAGCCGAAAACCCTGTGTCCGGCTTCGGCGTAGTGGGCGGCGAGCGCCCGACCGATGCTGCGGCTGGCGCCGGTAATCAGGATGGTGCGCGGATCGCTCATAGGCCCTTGTTCAGGATGTCTGTTCTAGGCGAGCACGCCGTCGAGATGGGCGGCCAGACTGCCCACCGTCTCGAACGGGTTGTTGTCGAGGCCCATGGTGGATTCATCCACCAGCACCACCGATTGCCCGGTCGCGTCCTGGATGTGGTTCTCGATGGCGACGATCAGGTTCACCAGCTGCAGCGAGTCCATGCCGTCATCGGCGCCGAACAGGCGCGTGTCCTCGGCCTTCGCGATCAACTGGGCACCGGGGCCCTCGTCGGCGATCTGTGCGTTCAGCTCTTCGATGGCGGCGTAAATGATGTCCAGGCTCTGGCTCATGGAAACTCCTTTTGCGCGGGTATCCCCGCGTCAGCGTGGTCCCGTTGCTGATATCACCGAAGCCCCTGCGTTCGCAACGAACAGCTTGCCTTGTGACAGGTGCCGCAAGGTCCGTCGCTCGCCAAATCGTGAAACACCGGTACCGGTTTCACGCTGGTGAGCATGCACATTTGCAGCCTAGAGTTTGTCGGCCTGCTTGCCGCTTTTCGTTCATCGAATTCGTGGAGAAACCAGAGATGATCAGACTACGCAGCTTTGCGGCGATCGCCGCCGCGACCATGATGCTCACCGGGCTGCTCGCACCCCAGGCGGGCGCCCAGCAGGAGGCCAAACGTTCGATCACCGAGATCGGACCCAACCTTTACCGCTTCCAGAACAACTTCCACACGTCCGTGTTCCTGGTGACCGACGACGGGGTGGTCGCAACCGACCCGATCAACGCCGCCGCCGCGACCTGGCTCGAGAACGAGATCCGCACGCGGTTTGGCCAGGAAATCCGCTACGTCGTCTATTCCCATGACCATGCCGATCACATCTCCGGCGGGGAGGTATGGGACGATACGGCGATCGTGGTGTCCCATGTGAACGCGCGCGACACCATCATCGCGGCCAAGCGCCCCACGGCGGTGCCCGAGCTGACCTTTTCGGACGAGTTGGTCCTCAACCTCGGCGGACAGACCGTCGAACTCAAATATGTCGGCCGCAACCATTCCGACAATTCGATCGTGATGAACTTCCCGGCCCAGCGTGTGCTGTTCGCGGTGGACTTTATACCGATTCAGGCCGTCGCCTTCCGCGATCTGCCCGATGCCTGGCTGCCCGACTGGATCGAGTCCATTCGCCGGGTCGAGGGGATGGACTTCGACAAGCTCGCGCCGGGCCATGGCAAGATGGGTGTGCCCGCCGATGTCACGGCGTTCCGCGAGTATATGGAAGACCTGTGGACCGCCGTGAGTCAGGCCGTTGCCGACGGCAAGACGCTCGAACAGGCCCAGGCCGAGATCAAGCTGTCGAAATATGCCGGCTGGGCACAGTATGAGCAAAACCTGCCGCTGAACATCGCCGGGGCCTATCGTATCCGGTCCGCGAACTGGCGTCGTTAGCCACGACGCGGGACCGATATTCGGTATCGGGGGCGGGTCGCACGGCCCGCCCCTATTGCTGTTTGAGCCGGGCGAGATAAAGTCAGGCAAACGCACAACATGATGATCGAGGAGACCAAGCCCATGTCGCGTACCCAAGGACGCATTCAGAAGATCGAACCCGAGGCCATCGATGGCGAGTTCGAGGAATTCTATGGCGCCGTCACGGCTCTGCTGGGCCGGGTGCCGCATTTCTACAGGACGATCTCCAACGCGCCATTCCTGGCGATGCTCCTCCTGCCGATCAACGCGGCCGCCCAGCGCGAATGGCCGGGAACCCGGATCACCGGAAAACTCAAGGAGATGGTGGTGATCAAGACCAGCCATACCAATGGCTGCGATTATTGCTACGCCCACAACACGTCTCTCGGGCAGGCAGCGGGGATCACCCATGACCAGATCATCGCCATGTCGTCGGACGACTATCTGACGTCGGATCTGTTCAACGAGCGCGAGAAGGCGGCGATCCTGTGGGCCGAGAACATGACCCGCAACACCGCCCAGAAGAACACGGAAGTTTATGACCGGCTGCGGGCGAACTTCACCGAAGGTGAGATCGTCGAGGTCACAATGCTCTGCGCGATGTTCAACATGATCAACCGGATCAATGATTCCCTTGACGTGTTGATCGAGGAGCAGCCGGAGATCGACAAGATCCAGTCTTCCCTGCATCTCGACCCGGCGAAAATGGGAGATTACCTGCGCTGGCTGGCCGATCATTGGCCGAGCGAGTTTGAATCCATGAACAAACAGGCCGAGGACGCTGCCGCCTGATCCACCATATTCGGTGGTGGAGACGGTGCATAAAGCCCGGACAAGCTGTGTGGATAAAATGTGGGTAGTTTCCTCGCCGGTTGCTGACTCGTGCCGCAGGCTGCATTAGCATAAGCGCAAGTATGGGGAGGCGAGTATTGTATCCGGGCAAGCTGGAAGGCATGCCGGAAACAAGATTGTCTGGGGAATTTCACACCAAGCACTTGGTTCGCAACGCGCATGGCGATCATGTCGAGTGACGAATTCGCCGATTTCGAGGGATCGGGGTCGGCGACGGGTAAGGATGGCCCGACGGAGCAGCTGCCGGAGCCTCCGGCTGCCGGCGCCGCGACCGCGCCTGCCGAGAACTTGTGGGTGTTGTGCCGCAAATCCGCCGAAGGCGATGTCGAAACAATCCGGGCGTTCGACGATGAGGCCCGCGCGCGTGCCGATCTCGAACTGGCGGAAAGCGTTTCCCGTGATCAGTTCTGGGTGTCGTCAGTTCCGCTGATGTGTGCGCATGCCGCCGGCGGTTTGTCCGGAAATGTCTCGCGCGTTCAGGCGCTGGCGCTCACCTGGATGGCACAGGGTGCGGAAGCCGAAGGTTCGATCACGCTGGACGATCCCGTGGTTGTCAGCCCGCGCCACGTGCGCGGTTTCGTGTCCGTGCCGTCCCACGAGTGGCGTGAAATGGAACAAAATGGCTGGGTGCGGGACGGCTTGATAACCCCCGAAGGCGCGGACAAGGTTGGTCTCGCCCGCCCGCACCAAGTGCCGGACGAGGACTGAATTCGAAACAGGTGATTTCTGGCGGGGCGTGGTCGCGCCGGCCTAGGCGGCGGGTGTCGCCGCCTGCAGGTCGTCGAACGCGGCTTCCCATAGCCGAAGCGCCAATGTGAACCGCGACCCGCGGCCCAGTTCGCTTTCCAGCGTGATGTCGCCGCCCATGAGCTGAGCGAGATTGCGGGCGACATGAAGACCGATTCCGACCCCTTCGGTGGTGGTCGTGAGAGCGTCCGACCGAACCCGGTGGAAGCGATCGAACACCGCCTGCTGTTGGTCGATCGGGATGCCGATCCCGGTGTCCCAGATCGTGAGATAGAGCAAGTCTTCCTTGCCGTGAACGATATCGACGCCGACGCTGCCGCCCTCGGGCGTGAATTTAAGCGCATTGGTCAGCAGATTGATCAGAATCTGTCGGGCCGCCGTCTTGTCGGCGATAATCGAAAGATCTTCCGTGACCGGCGGGGCGACGAGATCGATCTTTGAATCCCTGGCCCGCACCTCGATCATGGAGACAGTATCGCGAACGAGTCCGGCGACATCGACCTCGACCAGGTTCATGTCTGTCGTTTCGTTTTCGATCCGCACGGTGTCGAGCAGGTTGTCGATGATCTGCACCAGATGTCCCGATGCCGAGAGGATGTTTTCCAGGTATCCCGGGATTCGCTCGCCGGCCGTTTCCGTGATCTGGCGACGGCATAGCTCCGTGAAACCGATGATGGCGTTCAGGGGCGTGCGCAATTCATGGCTGGTCAGCGCCAGGAAGTCGGTCTTGGCGTCCGAGGCGGACTGCGCCCGCACCAGTGTGTCGCGCAATTGTTCGTTACGTAGTTCAAGTGCGGAAAGCGCCTGCTCGAGTTTTTGCCGGGCCGTGATGGCTTCGCGTTCGGCCTCAAGGGCGCGGGTCACGTCTGTCCCCGTGCCGCGATAACCGAGGAAATGTCCATTGCCGGTATCGAAGAACGGCGTCCCGCTCAGGTGAATGCGGCGCGATTGGTTGGTTTCGTCGCGCATGATGAAGAGGCGGTTGCGGAACGGGCGCCTGTCCTGCATCAGCAGTTTCAGGTCCGGAACGCCGGGAACCGGGTCCGGCAGGCTGCCGAGTGCGAGCACATGCTTGCCCAGATGGGCCTCCGGCGGGGCGCCGGTGATGGCCGCAATCCGTGCCGAAACCTCCGTCAGGCGCAGGTCGGTATCGGTCTCCCAGACCCAGTCGGATGTTGACCGAATGACATCGGTCAACTTGTCGTCGAGCGCCACGAGACGTTGCTCGGATGTGATCCATCGGGTGATATCTTCGAAATACCCGTGGATGATGACGGCGCCGTCGATTTCACCCAGGAAATGGCGCCCGCGGAAGGTGCGGGCGACGCCGCCGATTTCCGCGCGCGTGCGCGCCGGCTCGAAATGCCCGGTCGAGATGAGCGTATCGAAGATGTTGGAAAGGGGCCCGGGTGCGGCCGTCACCTGGTCCGTCTCGTTGGCGATGTTCCATGCGGCGCGGGCGAAATAGAGGAACGCGTCATTGTGCCAGGTGATCGTCCCGTCCGGATTCGCGACGTAGGCTGGACCGAGATGTTCGAGCAAATTCGGGTGGGGAATGCCCGCGGGCATCGCCGGCGTTGACGGACCGTCGGCTTCAGTCGCGCTGTCCGACAGCAACGGGTCCGGCGTTTCGGGAAGGTCGGGCGAGGGTTTGCGGCGTGCGTAAATGCGCCCAATCTCACCGGCGGATGAATGCCGAACTATCTCTGTCATGAGTAATTAGTCTATCTCAGCACTTCGCGGGAACATGGTGAACGCTACGTTAATCAGTTTTCATGAAACAGGTTTATAAACGATTAACGGATAAGGTCAATTCATAAAACATTATGAATCAAAGGGTTCTGTGTCTTTTTGAATAAAATGCACTAAGTATTGTTGCGTGGCTTCAACAAAACACGAGATGTGTGTTTCAACGCCCGGATATCGCAGTGCAGCATCGGGGCTGCCATTTCGCGCTGGCTTCGGGCCGTGATTCTCGTGCTATGGTTTGCCTGTAATCAGGTGATTTTTTGTTTTTTATTTCGCTGTTAACGCGTGCCGAGGCGTGATCGACGTGGATTAGAGTGCGTACCAGTGTTGTTCAGCTTGCCCCGGCGCCGAGTGCGTCAGGATCCGTCAGCGATGGCCGATACAGGAACATCGGGGGACAACGGGGGTCAGCGGGTTTCCGCGACCGTTAAGTGGTTTAACCCCATCAAGGGGTTCGGTTTCGTTCAGCCGGAGAATGGAACCGGCGACGCTTTCATTCATGTCTCTGTCCTCGAGGCCGCCGGTCAGAAGGACCTGCAGGATGGTGCCGAACTCGAATGCGAGATCGAGCAAGGACCGCGCGGACCCATGGTTTCAGTCATTCATAGTGTTACGGCCGGGTCCGGCGAAGCCACCGAGACCGTCGATGCGAACGCGCCTGTCACGGAGGGGGTCGTGAAGTTCTTCGACGCCAACAAGGGCTACGGCTTTGTCGTGCCGGATGGTGACGGCCAGGATGTGTTCGTCTCCGGCCGTGTGGTGGCCCAGTCGGGCCTGCGGATGCTTGAAGCGGATTCGCGCGTGCGGGTTACCACCAAGATGGGCGACAAGGGTCCGCTCGCGCAGAGCGTTGAATTGCTCGACGGTGCAGGCGATACCGCCGAGGACCCTGAAGGCTAGATCAGTCTAATGCAGGATGCGGATCAAGCCGCCGGCCCCATCTGTCTGCCGGTTGTGCTCCGCATGCATACGATGTTTCAGGCTGTATCCGGTCTCGAAAAGGATTCGTGCAATCTTTCGTGCGATCAGTCCGATCCGGTCGGCCGCAGTGTCCGGCACCAGCCATCGCAGCAAGGCCTCCGCATGCGAATCGTCGCCCGCCTGGTGTGCGGCAAGCAGGTTCAGGATGCAGAGCTCGTCCTGGCTGACATGGCAGCCGACCGGCGGATAGAGACGTAAATGGCGCCGCGCCTCAATTCCAATGTCACAAAACAGATTGTCCAACGCCTCGCATAGCCGGGTTGCCGTGCGCGGCCCGCAAACCCGATTGAATTCGAGGACAACTTCGCTCCATCGTGCGCGGTTCTGCACCCATTGGCGCAGCGCATGTAGTACCAGCCGCTCCATGTAGTTCAGATCGTTGGCCGTTGGCGGGCGGGACGGGTATGCGGCGGGCATGTTCATCGGCAGGTCGTTCGTCGAGGGTGTGGCAGGAGGGCGGGGATGCGTCATGATAATAATGCGAATGATAATCATTATCAACAAATGATTGCTAGTGTCGGTCTCTGACGACGATCACCGCGTTGACCGCCAGGGTGGTGCAGGTCGGGTGTTTGTTCGGACTTCGGTCGCGGATCTAGGTGCGGGTCAGCTTGGCCAGCCGGACCAGTTCATCGCGCGCGGTTTCCGGGCCATCGACAGTCGATTCGAAATCGACCCGTGATTCCGTGTCGTTGCGTGCAAGGTCGATCCCCTCGGGGTCGATGCCCGTCATCGTCCAGCCCATGCCATGCCGGTCGGCCAGTATGCTCGCATAGGCGTGTACGGCGTCGGCATGGTCGTTGTTCATGTGTTCGATGATCTCTGTCTCGGCCGCGGCGAGCGCGTCGGCAGCAGGTGCCCGGAGGACGACATCCCCGGCGTCGAGGGTCTCGATGCGCCCGAAACCGGCAATGAAATGGACACTTTCCAGACGCATTCTGTAGAGCCTGAAGTCGTCAAATGCCATCTGGCTGCGCGCGCCGGCATGATGGCGCAGGAACCGCGCTTTCAGGTCTGAGTCATCGCTGCCTTCGACAGACCCGATCAGCGTTGCACGGGTCTGGCTCAGCGCATCGAGACCGAGTTTGCCGATGATCAGCGATACCCGCTGATCGGCGACAATGTTCCGCGTGTGGCGCGCGAGATCCGAGAGCAGCAGAAGGGGACTGGCGTCCAACGTGCAGGATGTCAGGACCAGGCTGGCATAGGGGGTCCCGGCGGTTTCCGCGTCAACGGTTGCAAGGACACCTGACCGGCTGGTGCGGATCAGGCGCCGGACCAATGGTCCGCTGGGCTTGTCTCGATCATCGATGCTCATGGCGCGCGGAGACTAACGAAACGCCATCATGTCGCAAGTGGGAATGACCGTTACCGGTTTTGGCCGCCGTGTCCGCCGTGTCCCGCAGGCATTTCCGTAGCGGGCTTACCGTGGGTGCCATGTCCGGCGCCGTGATTCGTTGACGGCATCGGTTTGGTTGCAGCCGAAGGTTGTCGTGCCCCCGCGGCCTCGATCACGGCCTCGATCTCCACCTTGCCCGCATTCTCGAATTCAAGCGTCAGCGGGATTACGGTTTCCTCGAACAATGGCGCCTTCAGGCCGATCAGCATGATGTGGAAGCCACCCGGTTCGAGCACCGCTTCACCCTCGGCGGGGATCGTAACCCCATCCACAGGGCGCATTCGCATGACGCCGTCGACCATCGTGTGGTTGTGAATCTGGACCGTCTCGGCATCCGGCGACCGGGCGCCGATCAACCGGTCGGTGTTGTTTCCTTTGGTCTTGATGGTCATGAAGACCGCACCGACTTTCTGGCTGGGCGCGGTGGCGCGTGACCATGGATGTGAGATGGTCAGGTGCTCGGACTTTTCCTCATGGGCCCCTGCCGGGCCAGCGATAAACAGAACCGAAAGAAGTACGGGGATGATTCGGGTGATCATTCTGGGGTCCGGTGGAAGTTGGGGTTAGCTGTCGGTGCGGGCGCGCATGTGCTGGCGAATGGCTTTCGCCATGTCTTCGGGTGGCGTGCCGTAGCGGAACATTGAAGCAACAGCACCCTCCGGATCGACGAAATAGACAAAGGAGGTGTGGTCCATCAGGTAGAAAGTAAAATTCGGATCCTCGAAGCGCCGGTAGAAAACGCGATACTTTTCCGCGACGTCCTTGATCTCCGCTTCGGTGCCCGTCAGGCCGACCAGTCGCTCATGAAACAAAGGCACATACTCGGCCAATATTTCCGGCGTATCGCGTTCCGGGTCGATGGTGATCATCACAGGCGTAACCTGTTCGCCGGCCTCTCCAAGCGTGTCCAGCGCGACCGCGATTTCGCCGAGTTCGGTCGGACAGACGTCGGGGCAGAAGGTATAGCCAAAATAGATGAGCGCGTACTTGCCCCGAAGGGCGTCGTCGCTCATCCGCGCACCGGTATGATCGGTCAGGTCAAACGGACCACCGATGCTGACATTGACGACCATCCCGCCGACGGCCGCGCTTTCGGGAGGCTCGTCGACCCGCAGGTTGAGCCAGGCGCCGAACGCGAAGACGACTACCACGAAGGTGACGACGAGGATGGGAAGCTTGCGGTTCATGGGGCCGGTTTAGGACGAGTGTGACTGACCTTGCAATGCGTCGCCGGGTCGCATACCGCTCACTTTATCGTTGCCGGTTCCGTTATCCGGCGGGTGACCGGACGGGGAATCGGGTCCAGACACGTGCGAATGACGCCCCAATCAAGCCGCAAATGCGCCATAATGCCCCCCGATCGTGTCCCAACGACGGCGATATCCGCCGCCGGCGTGTTTCGATCACACGAAAGGGGATTCCGGACATGACTCAGACAATCGCGCTGGTCGATGACGACCGCAACATCCTGACATCGGTTTCGATGGCCCTCGAGGCCGAAGGATACAGCGTCAACACCTACGCCGACGGCGACGAGGCGCTCAACGGGTTGACCCAGACGCCGGTCGATCTGGCGGTGCTGGATATCAAGATGCCCCGGATGGACGGCATGGAACTGCTCGGCAAGCTGCGCAAATCGTCACGGATGCCGGTCATCTTTCTGACATCCAAAGACGACGAGATCGACGAGGTCCTGGGGCTCCGGATGGGTGCGGACGACTACATCACCAAGCCCTTTTCGCAGCGGCTCCTGATCGAACGTATCCGCGCGATCCTGCGCCGCTCGGAAGTCGGTGAAAACCCTGCCGAAGGCGATGATGCGGTGATCGAGCGCGGCGACCTGGTGATGGATCCCAACCGCCATTTATGTTCCTGGCGCGATCAGGAGGTGACCCTGACGGTTACCGAGTTTCTGATTCTCGAGGCACTCGCGCAGCGGCCCGGTCATGTGAAAAGCCGGGATCAGCTGATGGACGCCGCGTATGGCGAGAACATCTATGTTGATGACCGCACGATCGACAGTCACATCAAGCGGCTGCGCAAGAAGTTCCGGCAAGTTGACAATGTGTTTGGCCAGATCGAGACATTGTATGGAATCGGGTACCGCTACAAGGACGCATAATCCGGGAGCGGCCGACCGTAGGGGGCGGCAGTCCGGCGACGCCCGCGGGTGATCGCCCGCCGCGAATGCAGGAATGGGGTCTGCGAGGGACCCGGGGAAAAGAATGACGCTTGATGCCCGCTTCGGAAACCGGCTGTTCCGGGCCAGACGCCGCGCCGATGACGTGGCTGATTCGGCCGGCGGGCGGCAGCCGGAAGACGGTACGCGACGGATCGGCAGGGTCCGGATCCTCTGGGCATGGCTGCGCCGCCGCCGGCCCTCGACCTCGCTGACCCGGCGAATTCTGGCCATCAATCTTCTGGTGCTTGCCGTGCCCGTCGGGGGGTTCTTTTTCCTCGACCAGTATCAGGAGAGCCTGATCGACGCCGAGATCGAGGCCCTGCGGGTGCAGGGCGAGGTCTTTGCCGGCGCGATCGGTGCCGGTGCCGTGCTCGTGGCACCCGGTGTGGGACAGCAGATCGACCCGGTGCGCGCGAGCCTCATGCTTCGTCGCCTGACCGAGCCAACGCAAAACCGCGCCCGGTTGTTCGTCAGCAACGGTGTCATGATCACCGATACCCAGTCGATGCGCAGCGCGCGCGGCCCGGTGCGCGTACAAACCCTGCCGCCGCCCGAGGGGTTCGCCCCATGGTTATGGGCCGAAGACCGGTTCGAGGCACTCCTGGACTGGTTGCCCGGACAGGGCGAGCTGCCGGTCTATCAGGAGCGGGTGCCACAACGGGCGAATGACTATCGCGAGGTGACCGTGGCGTTGGCCGGAATTCAAGGTGCGGCCGTACGCCGGCACCAGGCGGGCGGCATGGTGATTTCGGTATCGGTTCCGATCCAGCGGTACCGTCAGGTCGTCGGCGCGCTGATGCTGTCGCGCGGCAGCGAGGAGATCGAACGCGCGATGCGCGCGATCCGCATCGATATTCTGCAGGTCTTCGGCGTTGCATTCGCCGTCACGATCCTGCTGTCGGTGTATCTGGCGGCGACCATTGCCCGACCGTTGCGCCGGCTGGCCCTGGCGGCGCAGCGGGTACGCAGCGGGTCGGGCCGGGACGTGGCCATGCCGGACTTTGCCAGCCGGCGTGACGAGATCGGAGACCTGGGCCGCGACCTGCGGGCCATGACCGAGGCGCTTTGGCAACGCATGGATGCGATCGAGCGATTCGCTGCCGATGTCGCCCATGAGATCAAGAACCCCCTGACATCATTGCGCAGCGCCGTCGAGACCGTCGCGCGCGTCGAGGACCCTGAGCAGCAGAAAAAGTTGATGTCGATCATCCTCGACGATGTCGCGCGCCTCGACCGGCTAATCAGCGATATTTCGGATGCCTCGCGGCTGGATGCCGAACTGAGCCGCGACCCGCCGACGATCATCGATTTGCGTGTGGCGCTGGAGGCGCTCGTCGATATCCAGACGGCAACATCGAGCGCCGATATCGTGCTCGATCTCGAGCCGGGGGTGGATCTGTCGGTCTGCGCGTTTGAGGACCGGCTCGGCCAGGTATTCCGCAACATCATTGCCAACGCACAATCCTTCAGCCCGCGGGACGGCAAGATCATCGTCGCGGCGGACCGGCGCGTGCGGCGTGGCGGAGACCTGATCACGGTGACGGTCGATGACCAGGGACCCGGTATTCCCGAGGCGAACCTGGAATCGATCTTCAAGAGGTTCTATTCCGACCGGCCGACCGAGGGTCCCGATGGGGAAAGCCAGAAATTCGGCACCCATTCGGGCCTGGGCCTGTCGATCTCACGCCAGATCGTAGAGGCGGCCGGCGGACGGGTCTGGGCCGAGAATCTCCGGCGCCCGGACGGGCCGGTCACCGGTGCCCGGTTCGTGGTCGAGTTTCCTGCCGCCGCCTAGAGACCGGACGGTCCGCGCGAAATTCGCCCTATCATCTTGTTTGCCAACTTGTGTATTTTCGGTCGCGCGGCTACTGTGCCGTTGTCTTATATAAGACTGGGTCCCAAATTATGTTCTCGGTGCCCCGGTCACTGCGTATCAGGGATGAAACATGAAACAGATTAATGTGGGCGTAATCGGCCCGGGCTGGTGCGGTGGTATTCGTGCAAATGCATGCGCGATCAACCCCCATGTGAACGAACTACACTTGGCCGAGATTGACGGCGAACGGCTCGCGGTCGTTGCGGGTGAGACCAATCCGACATCGACGACCGATGATTATCATCAGATCCTGGCGAAGGATTCGGTGGATGCCATCTTCATCTCGGCGACGCCGGAAACAACCCACTATCCGATGATCCGGGATTCGCTCCTGGCCGGAAAGCATGTCTTCGTCGAGAAGCCCATATCCTCGACCATGGAAGAGGCCGATGAGGTCATCAGCCTGGCCGAGAAGAAGAACCTGAAGCTGTCGGTTGGTTACTCCCAGCGCTTCAAGCCGAAATTCGCCTATGTTCACAAGGCGCTGAAAGACGGATCGATCGGCGAGCCGGTGACCTGTCTGGTCAGCCGCAACGTGACCCGCGAGCTGGGTGACAAGATCACCGGACGCACGAAGATGTCACCGGCCGCCATGGAGGCGACCCATGATCTTGATTTCCTGCTCTGGTGCCTGCGTCCGCGCAAACCCGTCCGGGTGTACTCGCAGCAGTCCGGCAAGCTGTTCAGCAAGAACAGCGACACGCCCGACCATCAATGGATCATGGTGACCATGGACGACGGCACCACCATCACGGTCGGTGCCGGCTGGATCCTGCCGCTGGGCTACAAGAACTATTCCCAGTGCTGGATTGAGGTCGTCGGCACGGATGGCGCGCTGACCATCGACGACACCCACAAGGAAGTACAGTTCAACACGGTCAAGGACGGCATCCAGTATCCGATGTCGACCATGCCCGGTGAGCCCGTCGATCATGTTTTCGCCGGCCCGATGAAGGCGGAGACGGACTACTTCATTGAGGCGATTGTCTATGACCGCCCGGTGATGGTGACACCTTCCGAGGCGCGCGAGGTGATGGATGTCTACACCGCCGCCGATCTCTCGGCCGAGCGGGGCGAGCCGGTTTCACTGCCGCGCAACGACACGTCGAATCCACTGGCCGCCGAATAAGTCGCCTGCACGAAGGTGCCGGAGCAAAATGCGCTTCGGCAGTTGCGGTTGATCGTTAGCCGACGCCCTTCGCGAACTGACGCCGGCCTTGTGCCGGGTGAACGGAGAACGGGATGACGGATGTAAATGATCAGCCGGCACCGCGCGGCTGGATGAATTTCAACACCGCGTTCGGCGTGTTCGCAATCGTTTTTGGCGTGGTGTTGTTCATCATCACGCCGGATCAGGTCGAGCGGCCGCGCCTGTTGTTCGGGCAAAAACCCTCCGGCCTCGATCCCGATTTCTTCCCCCGCATGGTCGCCGTGTTTTTCCTGATCGTGGGCGTGTGGCTGATCTGGCGGGCGCGGACCCTCGTTGAAGACAACCACATGGCCGCGCTCGATGGCGAAGCGGTCATGAGTGTGTTGTTCACAATCGGCGGGTTCATCGTCATGGCCCTGCTCATGCCGTGGCTCGGTTTTGTGATCTCGTCATTCATTTTGCTGTTGGTTCTCTCGACCTTCTACGGAAACCGAAATATCTGGCTCGGTCTCCTGGTAAGCGCGGGGGTGCCGCTGCTGTTCTTCAATGTCTTGCGGGTCTGGTTGAAGGTGGTCCTGCCGCAGGATCCGTTCTTCCCAGATTTTCTATGGTTCTAACGATGTCGTGCACCCACGGCCGGTCGATAAAAGGCTAATCCGTTATGGAAGAGTTATTTGGTTCACTGGTTCAGGGCGCGGGAATTCTGTTCAATCCCGACACGTTCCTGCTGACGGTTCTCTACATGATTGGCGGCCTGCTGCTGGGCATGTTCGTCGGGGCGCTTCCGGGCCTGACAACCCTGACCGCGATGGCGATCCTGCTGCCCATCGTGTTTTTCTTGCCACCGATCTTCGGTATTCCGTTCCTGCTGGGCATCTATAAGGGCGGCATATACGGCGGCAGCGTACCGGCGATCCTGGTCTCGATGCCCGGCACCGGTGCGGCAGTCGCGACGACATTCGACGGGCCGGCTCTGACCCGACAGGGCAAGGGCCGCAAGGCGCTCGAGATGGCGCTGTTCTCGTCTGTGGCCGGTGATTTCACGAGCGATCTCGTGACCATTTTCGCGATTGTGCCCATCGCGTTGATCGCGCTGGCCATCGGCCCGCCCGAACTGGCCGCGGTGTTGTTCCTCAGCCTGATTGTCATCTCCGCGACGGGTTCCGGTGCCTTCGTGAAGGGCCTTCTGGTGATGGGCATCGGCCTGTTTGTCGCGATGATCGGGCAGGATCCGATCGGCGCGCTGGCCCGGTTCGACTTCGGGATCTTCGAGCTGCGCTCGGGGATTGGCTTGCTGCCGATGCTGATTGGCCTGTTCGCGCTTTCCGAGCTGTTGCTGTCCATCGAGAAACGCGCCGCCACCTATATCAAGGCCGGCGCCAAGGCGCTCGAAGGCGAGCGGTTGAAATGGTCCGAATTCAAGGCCAGCGGGCGCACGATCGCGCGTTCGACCGTCATTGGCACGAGCATCGGCATGATCCCCGGTGTCGGACAGGTGGTCGCCGCGTTTGTTGGTTACGCGGCCGCGAAGAACGCGTCCAAACATCCCGAGCGTTACGGCAAGGGCGAGCTGGACGGGGTCGCGGCGGCAGAGGCGGCGAACAATGCGGTCAACGGGCCGACCCTGGTGCCCATGCTCACCTTCGGCATTCCCGGCGACAACATCACGGCAATTTTACTGGGTGCCTTCGTCGCCGTCGGCATGCGTCCGGGGCCGGAGTTGATGGTCGAGCAGGGCCCGCAGGTGTTCGCCATACTGCTGGCGATGCTGCTGGCAAATGTCCTGTTTGTGATCGTCGGCTATTTGACGATTCCGGCCTTCGCGCGGGTGGTGCGCATCCCGAAATCGATCCTGATGCCGTTGACCATCATGTTTGCCTTCGCCGGTGTGTTCGCGGTCCGCAACAACCCGACGGACCTCTATATTCTCGGGGCTTTCGGCGTGATCGGCTATGTCTTGCGCAAGTTCCGTTTCGATGTCGCGCCGCTGGCAATGGCCTTTATCCTGGGGCCGGAGATCGAACGTGCGGTGGGGCAAACCCTTAGCCTGTCACGCGGCGATCTGTTCGGTTACATCGCGTTCGAACGGCCGATCACGTTGGTGATTATTATCCTGACACCGGTGATCGCCTGGTATCTGTGGCGGCGGTCGAGCAAGTTGCAGCGCGAGGCGAGTGCATTGGCGCCCCCGGAATAACTGATTGGCGCCGGCGGTTCCTTGACATGTCCTGCGCGCAATGCTGTCTTGTCGATAGTCTTATACAAGAGTATTTCCCCGGGTGAATCTTGCCAATACCGATAGAACATCGGACCCGGTTCCAACAAACCACGCAGTCCCAAGGGAGGATCATATGCGTAGAACATTTATGAAATCAGTGGCCCTGGGTGCCCTGATGCTCGGTGTGGGTGTCAGCAGTGCCTTGGCGCAAGACAATTTTCCGAACAAGCCGATCACGATGATCCTGCCGCTTGGCGCTGGTGGTTCGCATGATCTGAATGCGCGTGTGCTCACGTCGATCCTGCCGCAGTATCTCGGCCAGGCCGTCATCGTGAAGCTCGTGCCGGGTGCGAGCGGGCAGACGGGCACGGCCGCGGCGGCGAGTGCGCCGGCCGATGGGTACACCTTGCTGTTCACCCACAACTTCTATGACCAGCTGCAACAGCATGTGAAAGAGCTGCCGTACAAGACGACCGAGGATTTCGTGACCGTCGCGCGGACCAACTCGGCTCGGATGTGCGCCATCGTGCGGTCCGATTCCCAGTTTAAGTCGCTGCAGTCGCTGTTCGAGTTTGGCAAGCAGAATCCGGGCAAGGTCGAGCTCTCCCATTCGGGTCAGTGGGGCGCGACCATGGTGCCGGCCGCGCAGCTGTTCAACTGGGCCAAGGTGCAGGTCAACATGACGCCGTATCGCGGTGGCGGTCCTTCGCTGCGTGCATTGCTGGCGGGTGATGCGGACGTGACCTTCCAGTTCCCCTCGACGATCCTCGGACAGGGCGACAAGGTTCGCACGCTGGGCTGTGTGCTCGACGAACCGACGCTCGGCAGCCCGCCGACATTCGCCTCGCTCGGCTACCCGGGTGAGATCGGTGAGATGCACCGGATCGTCATGGCGCCGCGCGGCATCCCTGCCGACCGGCTCGCCAAGCTCCGTGAGGCCTTTGTCGCCCTGCAGGAAGACAAGACCTACCAGCGCCTGATTTCGCGCCTGGGCGAGGATTCCAATCTCATGTCGGGTGACGATTATGAGAAGGTCCGCGTTGAACAGAGCAAGGACTACAAGGCGCTCGTCGAAAGCATGACCAGCGGCTGATTAGGCTTTCCGGATTTCCGGACGATGGGCGGCGGTCTCTTTCGGGCCGCCGCCTTTTTCGTTGTTCAACCCCGTTTGGGTGCGCGCGCTGGATTTGGTATGAACCACATGGTCACATGTGCATCTGTCGTGGCCGGTGATCACGAGAGATTCGACAAGACTACAGGCCATGGCATTCAGCGGTATTACGGAGCTTAGTCCCGGCAGCGTCTATGCGTTGCAAAACGCGTTCGAACTGAACGGGCGCATCAGCGCCTATCCGGATTCCGCACGCGGCTACTCGGTCTCCAACTGCTATCTCCTGAAGGCGGATGGCCGGTCGATGTTGCTCGACACAGGCTATACCGCGCATGAGACGGAGATTCTCGAACAACTCGGCAGTCTGGTCGAGCCGGATGCGCCGCTCTCCCTGTTTCCCCTGCGCATCAACGAATTCATGTCGGTGTCCAATGCGATGGCCATCGCCAGGCGTTTCAATGTTGTCGAGTGTTTCTCCAACGTTCCGGATATCGAAGAATGGATCGAGTTCGAAACCCTGCGGGGTGAGGAACGCAATCCGATCCTCAAGACCACGATCATCGAGCGCGGTGACCATTCGCAGGTTGCGCTGAGTCCCGGTCGGAAGGTTGATGTTCTGAATGCGCCGATCCGCTTGATCAGCACCCGGTGGATCTACGATGCGGCATCGAAGACCCTCTTCTCGTCGGACATGTTCAGTCATTTGTGGCGTGACCGTGAGGATGGCCCCTGGTTGCTCGGCGACAATGACACGGATGATGTTACGAATTATTCGTTCGTGCGATCGTTCCTTCTGAACACGCGCTATTGGTGGATCGAGGGCGGCAACCTGACGCCCATCCGCAAGGCCGTGGCGGATGTGTATGACCGCTTCGAGATAGAGAATATCGCGCCGGGGTACGGCACGATTCTGCGTGGACGCCGGCATGTTGATCGGCAGTTCCAGGTGCTTGACGATGTTCTCGATCAGCTCGACCGTACCAGGGTCGCGCCGGCCTATGTGCCGCGCGGTCTTGTGAGATAGGCAGACCCGTCATGGACATTGAAAACCCGTTGCCGCGCGAGATTGCGAGGGGCGTGTTCTGGTTGGGGGACTGCCTCGAGCAGTTTCACAAGGGAAAATCCTATCACTCATACAACGCCGCCTTCCTGCTGTGTGGCGACGACGCCTCGATGTTGATCGAAACGGGGCATCCGAAGGACTTTCCTGCCATCGAGCGCCAGATGATCGAGCTTCTGACGGCCGATCGCCCGCCGCTCAAATATCTTTTCGTCACCCACCAGGAGACCCCCCATTCGGGTGGACTCGGCCGGGTGTTTCAGAACTGGCCCGACATCACCGTGCATGGCGATGTGGCGGACTATCACCTGGCGTTTCCACAGCATGCCGACCGGCTGGTGTCGATGGAAGTTGGCGACGAGATCGACCTCGGCGGCCGGAAGCTCGTCGCCGTCGAGCCCGTCATCAGAGACCTGCGAACCACGCTCTGGGGTTTCGACACGGGCGCGAATTGCCTGTTTCCCGGCGATGGCCTCGCCTACAGCCATTATCATCAGGATGGTCATTGCGGCCTGGTCGCCGAGGAGGCGACGTCGCTCGATCTCGAAGATGTGCTTGCCGTATTTGCCGAGCGCGCGCTTTACTGGACGACCACCACCGACATGCGCATCTATGTCGATCAACTCGAGGCATTGCTGGACGAACTGGGTGTCGAGACCATCGCCCCGACCCATGGGTTGCCTGTCACCGATCTTGCCCTGACCATGCCGAAAGTGCGCGATGGGCTGATCGCCGAGGGTGACCCGGAACTGAGCGTCCGTCACATAAGCAATGTCGATCAACCTGAAGTTACCTGAAGGAGTTTGAACTGATGGACCGTGGAATTTGGGCAACCTGGTATGACCTGCCGGACGATGGCCGCGACGAATATCTCGACTGGCTCCACAGCGACTATCTTCCCGCATTGCAGGCGAAACCCGGCCTGAATTGGGTCGCCCATTATGAAAACCAGGGCGGCGGCGCCGACATGCAAAAGGTCCGCGACAATTTCCCCAAATCAGAAGGCATAGAGGGTGTCGGTACCGGCACTCAGTTCCTAATGCTGGCCGGTGCGGCGGAACCCTGGACGCTTCTCGCCCCGACGAGCGTAATCGACGACCAGAATGCGTTAACCGGTGAGGCGCGCAAGATGCTCGATCTGCGCCAGGGTATACGCCCGTGCATATTCTCGACTTTCGCGCGCATCGACGGCCCGGAAATGGGACTGCGCCCGGCGGGCACGACCCCGGGGCCGGCGATCCAGATGGGCAGCTTCCGCACGAAGACACTCGCCGATGAGTTTGATGTCGGCCAGTGGTACGCGCAGTATCGCCTGCCCGCCATGGCGCGGATGCCGGGCTGCATCGCCGCGCGGGTGATGGTCTCGCTCGCCGGCTGGGCCAAATACTCGGTGATGTATGAATTCACCTCGCTCCAGGCCCGACTCGAGAATTTCGAGGAGCCCCATGAAGCCCTCGCACTCGACGAGAATGAATGGACCGGCCGTGTCATCCGCTACACGATGCACACGCCCGGATCGCCAACTGTGGGTGAGCGTATTTGGCCACCGGTTGAAGAAGCGGCGGAATAGGCACCATGGCTGAGTTCGAGATCTGTTTTTCCGGCTATCAGGGGCCACGCTCGGTGCACAACCGGGCGGTCGGGGTGTTTGCCGAAAGCCTGTCCGCGTCGCTCGGCGACCGGGTCGCATTCGAGCATGTCCTCAACGTGACCGAGCAGGGCCGCAAGGCGGCCGACCTGCTCGACATGGTGGCGACCGGCGAGACCACGCTCTGTTATTTCTCGTCGAGCTATCTGGCCGACAAGGTGCCGGAGATCGCGCTGTTCGATCTGCCCTTCCTGATCCGCGACCGGGTGCAGGCCTATGCAATGCTCGATGGCCCCCTGGGCCGGCTGATCATGGACAAGATGGCCGAGGCGGCGGACTTCCGCATCGTCGCCTGGTGGGACAACGGCTTCCGGCATTTCTCGAACGGCATCCGGCCGATCCACACGCCCGAAGACTGCGAGGGTCTCAAGATCCGCACGCTGTTCAGCGAATTGCAGCAGGAGAGTTTCGCGGCCATGGGCTTCGAACCGGTGCCCCTCGATGTGGCCGACCTGCCGGGCGCGTGTGCGGACGGCACGGTCGATGCGCAGGAGAACCCGCTGACCAACACCTTCAATTTCGCGATCCACGAGCAGCATCGCTGGATCACACGGTCGGGGCATTTCTTCGGTCCGTGCGTGGTGCTCGCCCACAAGGCGACCTGGGATGGCTGGCCCGATGACGTCAGGGCGGCGGTCGAGGCGGCATTGGCGGCGGCGACGCCGGCCCAGCGCGGTTTCGCGGCGGGCGACGACGAGGAGATCGCGGTCAAGCTGGCCGACGCCGGTAACGAGCTTATCGACTTGTCCGAAGACGAGCGCGCGGCCTTCGTCGAAGCGGTGCGCCCGGTCACCGAGCGCACGATGCGGCGTTTCCGCGACGATCTGTTCGAGTATCTGCCGCAGGGATAGCGGCGGCTGATCGGCCTGGCCGTTATTCTGTCTCGCGGATCTCGTCGAAGACCGGATATAGCAGGCTGTAATCATCTTCCGCCATGCCGCGGTCGATGGCCTTGTTGAGGAACGCGCTGGTCTCCTTCGCGTAGCGCGCGTCCATGCCGAGACTCTCGGCCAAGCGCACGGCCATCCCCAGATCCTTGTTCAGATTGTATACCCGCGAGCGCGCGTCCCACTTCTCCGACAGGATATGCTTCGGGAAGCGTGCCTCCGTCGCGTAGCTGCGCGCGTTCGAAACATTGAACACGTCGATCATGTCCGCGAGCTTGAGTCCGGCGCGCTCCGCCATGCGGCCGGCCTCGCAGGTGGTCAGGAAGACCGCATGGACCACCATGTTGTGGATCAGTTTCATGGCATGACCCGAACCCACATCCCCCAGATAGAAAAGATTGTCGGCGATCGCGTCGAGCTTCGGACGGCAGGCCTCGAACGTGGCTTCGTCGCCGCCGACCATCAGGGTCAGCGCGCCGGCATCCGCACCCGTGGCCCCGCCGCTCATCGCCGCATCCAGATAGGTGATGCCGTGTTCGGCCGCGCGGGCTGCGATCCGCTCGGTGTCTTCGGGAAAGGACGTGGTCAGGTCGAAAATGATGGTGCCTTCGCCGGTCATGGCAAGCACCCCGTCGGGGCCTTCGAAGGAACTCTCGATTTCCGGCGTGGCGGGGACCACATAGACCATCATGGCGCCTGCTGCGGCCATCTCGCCCGGCGACATGACAATTATGTCCGAACGCGCCTCGAACGGGGCGCGCGCGTCCGCGCTGACGTCCCAAACGGCGGTCGCGTGACCGGCCTTGGCGAAATTGTCGGCGATTCCCCGGCCCATATTGCCGAGCCCGATGACACCGATTTCCGGTGTGGTCATGATTTTTCTCCGATTGGTTTGTGCCGGGGCCGGTCAGCCCCGTTCGGCGACGTAACTGTAGTTGGTGGTGTTGCAGCGGCTGACCCGCCATTCGATCGGGCGTCCGTCGATGGTCACGGCGACCCGGTCAATCTCGAGGAGGGGCGCGTCGGGCATCACCCCCAGAAGCTGGGCCTCCAGCGGGTCGGCCGCCACGGCACGCACGGATTCATCGGCCTTGGCAACCGTGACACCATACTCGCCCTGGAAAAAGCGATAGAGATTCTCCGGCAGCTTCGCGTCACCGCCCAGGCCCGGGAAAAGCTCCTGGGGCAGCGTGAGGCGCTCGACGATCGCGGGATCGTTGTCCAGCGAGCGCACCCGATGGAGCGCGATCACATTCGCGCCCGGACTGAGCAGCAGACGATCGCGCTCATGCTCGGTCGCCGGGCGTTGCTCGCAGGCGAGAACGCGGCTTACCGGCATGGCCCGTTCTCCGTCGGGGCCGATCAAGTTGAAATACAAGAACAGGGCGCGCCGCTCGGTATATTCGGAGACGAAGGTCCCGCGACCCTGGCGGCGTTCGAGAAGATTCTCGGCCACCATGTCGTTGAGCGCCTTGCGGACCGTGCCCTGGCTCACGGACAATTCGCGCGCGAGATCGAACTCGCTCGGCAGCACATCGCCAGGTTTCCAGTAATTGTCGATCAGCCGGCGGCGGATGACCTCCTCGACCTGGGCGTAGAGCGGTTTGCCCGGCGCCCGTTTTAGACGTGGCGCCCTGGTTTTGCCCGGCTTGGCTGTAGCCGGCTTTGCCTTGATTTCGGACTTGGCCTTCTTTGCCATGTGCCGTTCCGCCTCCCCGCTGTGGTCGCGCGGAAACGGGGGCTCCCTGTTGGGGGAAACGCGTGACGCCAGCCCTTTTTAATACGTTGTCGGTTGTGTGGGCGTCAATCGAGAGCCCGGTTGCCAAGGCGTTTAGTCGATCTCGCGCGAACCCGAGGCGAAGCCGACTTTTACCGTGATCGTGCCTTCATTGACGATCCAGGGTTGCACATGGAAATTGCGCGCGCCGGCGGCATGCATCGGATCGGTGGCCGCGATTTTCTCGGCCTCGGCGAAGTTCTCCGCGCGGATCACGACCATGCCGGAGCCCGACCATGTCTCGCCGCCGCGATCGCCCATCGGGCCGGCGGCGAACATCACGCCGGTATCCTCGAGCATCCGCTGATAGGCGAGATGCTCCTTGATGTTTTCCTGGATCGGCCCCATGCCGTCGGCCGGGTAGGTGAATACGACGAAAAGCGGTTTGCCGAGCATCGGGCCCGCGCTTGTCCGCTCGAGCATATGCTCCCAGGTTAGCGTATCCGACATGGTTTATCCCCTCGTTGCATGACCGTGCGCGCCCGGCGCGCGTCAGTCGTAATAGTCGTCGATTTCGAGCGGCAGGTCGATTCGTTCGCCGAGCTTCGAGGACTTGTCCATGGCCATGGTCAGCATGAGGTTGCGGTGGCCGTCCTGGGCCGTGGCGTGGGGCGTATCGAGGCCGGCGCACAGGCGCTGATACCAGGAGAAGGTCTCCTCGCGCATCGGACCCCAGAGCTGGCCGTTATAGATGTCTCCCGGCGGGTAGCTGGTCATGAAATCCACATGGCGCTGGAATTCCGGGGTGAACCCGTCCGGCGCGTAGCCCGCACCCTGGGGGATCTCGGAGGCGATGATCAAGTCGCGGTGGGTATCCTCGATATCGATCACGCCCTTGTCGCCGATGATGCCAATCTCCAGCCCGTAGACGGCGCCCGGCCAGATGACAGGTGCCGCCCAGGAGATGTTCATCGAGAACATGGTGCCGTCATCCATAGTGAAGATGCCGAAGGTGGAATCCTTGGTGCCGTATTGCGCCATCGCCTTGTCGTTGGACTGGGCATAGAGCGAGACCGGGGTCTTGCCCTCCATCAGCCACATGCACATGTCGAGCGCATGGGTGCCCGACACGACCATCGGCGTCAGGTTCTCGCGCTGGTTCGTGCGGGCCACCGTGGCGATGGGGACCATGCGGTTCATGATTGCGCGGGTCACGACGCCGGTGACTTCGCCGATCTGGCCGGTGACGAGCCGCTCCTTGACCGTCAGGAACCGGCGGCGGAACCGCTGGGTATAGCCGACCACGGCATCGACGCCGTTGGCTTCGATCGATTGGAGGACAGCGAGAGATTCACGCGCGTCCGTCGCCAGCGGTTTCTCGATGAACAGCGCGTGGCCCGCTTCCGCCGACATGATGGTCGGGGCCATGTGATGATTCTCGTCCGTCGCGATGATCACAGCGTCGACTTCGGGTCGCTTGATCAGTTCCTCGAAACTGGCGGTGTGGAAGTCGGCATTCGTGTCGGCGGCGAGCTTGGCGCGCAGATCGTCCTTGATGTCGCAAAGACCGAGCCAGCCGATGCCCGGATAGTCGCGTGCAAACTCCGCACGAATGCGGCCGATCGTGCCGCAGCCGATGACTGCCAGGCCGATAGTTTTCTTCTCGTCGCTCATTTCGATTCTCTCCGCTGCGCGCATTTCCAAACATGGTTGTCCGACCGGTCACCGGCCCTGCTGCGTTGTTGATATAGCATGTGTGGCGGCGCCCGGCTGTTCCGCCGGGGCAAAACTCACACGCGCTTGTGGAGACCTGTGCAAGGGCGCGCTAGAACGGATTGCGCATGGTGCGCAGCGGAGCCGGGGCAGGAACCATGACGGAATGTAATATTCGTGTTCACGCGACCTGTGTGGCGCTGCCCGATGCCGGCGGTGGCTGGGCGGGTTTGCTGTTGCGCGGCTCGTCCGGTGCCGGCAAATCGGACCTCGCACTTCGCCTGATCGACGGCGGGGCACGATTGGTGGCCGATGACCAGACGGAACTGCGCAGCGTCGACGGCGTGGTGATGGCAAATGCGCCGCGGTCGCTTGCGGGCAAGATCGAAGTGCGCGGTGTGGGCATAGTGGACTTGCCATATCTGGATACGGTCCCGGTCATGCTGGTCTGTGATCTCGTGGCGCCCGAGCTGGTGGCGCGCCATCCCGAACCGCGATTCACATGTCTCGCGGGTGTCGAGCTGCAATTGCTCGCCGTGGCGCCGTTCGAAGTGTCGACACCCGCCAAGCTTCGGCTTGGCGTTGTGGCCGTGCGTCACGGTATAGTCGGCGCGCGAAACTGAGCTGTTGAGCCGACATGTCCGGACCGAACCAGAGCGAGAAACATGACGCGGATGAGAGCGCCGTCGCGCCCTTGTCATTGGCGGGCCGGGTGCTGGTGGTCACGGGTCTGTCGGGTGCGGGACGGACAACCGCGCTCAAGGCACTCGAGGACATGGATTGCGAGGCCGTCGATAATTTACCCGTCCGCTTGATGGCGACCCTGGTGCGTCAGGGCCCCGCCGCCGGCCGTGGCCTGGCGATCGGGATCGATGTGCGCACACGGGACTTCAACGCAGACAGGTTTGCGCAGGAAATCGCGGCCCTGCGGGCGGCGGTTGATATCCCGGTCGAGATGCTTTTCCTCGACAGCGCCAATGATGTGATCGAGCGGCGCTACACCGAAACCCGCCGGGTGCATCCCATGGCCAGCGACCGGCCACTCGCCGACGGCATCGCCGCCGAGCGGCGGCTGTTGGCGCCGCTACGCGAGGCGGCAGATTTTATTATCGACACCAGTCACTCGAATATTCACGAGTTCGCGCGATTGTTGCGTGACCGCATGATGGGTGCGGCGACGGGCGAGGCGAATGTGCTGGTCACGTCCTTTTCGTACCGTAACGGTGTGCCGCGGGACGCCGATATGGTCATCGATGTTCGTTTCCTGCGTAATCCGCACTATGAACCGGCGCTCCGCCCGCTGACCGGACGGGATGACGGGGTCGGTGCCCATGTCGCGGCGGATCCGGATTTCGACGGGTTTTTTACGCGTCTGACGGACCTGCTGGCGCTCCTGCTTCCGCGTTTCAACGAAGAGGGCAAGAGCTACCTGACGATTGCGATCGGATGCACCGGGGGACGCCACCGTTCGGTCTATGTGGCCGAACGCCTGCGCGACTGGATTGCCGAACGCATGACCCATGTCGAACTGCGCCACCGGGAATTGTCTTTTGACCTCAACGCGGACCAGGACCCCAGATGATCGGATTAGTGCTCGTGACCCATGGCCGGCTGGCCGCAGAATTCGCTGCTGCCCTCGAACATGTCGTCGGACCGCAGGAACAGATTGAGGCGGTCTGCATCGACGCCGATGACGACATGGAACAACGCAGGAAAGATATTGTCGATGCTGCCACGCGGGTCGCACGGGGTATGGGGGTCGTGATCCTGACGGACATGTTTGGCGGGACGCCGTCAAATCTGGCGATTTCGGTGATGGATTCCAAGATTGACGGCGGGCCTGTCGAAGTAATTGCCGGGCTCAACCTGCCCATGCTGATCAAGCTGGCGCAGGCACGCGATGATCTGGAATTTCCGGCGCTTGTCGAGGCGGCACAAACGGCAGGCCGAAAATACATCAGCGTCGCGTCGGCGCTGCTGAGCACGAAGCCGGCGTAGAAAGCATGGCGGCGGACCCGCTTTCAGAGGTGGTCGAGATCACCAACGCCCGCGGGCTGCATGCGCGTGCGGCCGCGCAATTTGTGCGACTGGCGGAGACCTTCAACGCCGATATTTTCGTTGAGAAAGACGGTTCGAAGGTGCCCGGCACGTCGATCATGGGGTTGATGATGCTGGCCGCGGCGCCGGGCTCGCGGATCACGATCGGCGCATCGGGGGTCGATGCGCGCGCGGCACTCGATGCGCTGGTGGCGCTGGTCTCGGACGGGTTCGGGGAGGAATAGAAAACGGCGCCCCGATGACGAGGCGCCGTTCTCCTGAAATCCTGTCTTTCAGAGACTAGAAATCAAACTGGTTCGAGATGATCAGGACGGAACCGTCATTGTTCACCGCGACGGCCGTTGCGTTGATGTTGTCGGCCGAAACGGTATTGGCCGAGACGTTGATCTCCCAGCCCGGCGCCACGGCGTAGGCGACGTCCAGCGAAACGATCTGGATGTCGGTGTCACTGATGCCGGTGGTGTTGCTCTTGGTGCTTTCGAACCAGTTCAGGCTCACACCCCACGGGCCCGTCGTGTACGAGCCGCCGATCGTGTAATACGAACCGGAATCCGCACCACCCGCCATGGCTGCCGCAGTCTGGCCCGCTTCGGCGAAGTCAACATAACCCGCGCCAAGACCGAAACCAGCGAAGTTGACGGTCGCACCGACGGCGATCGTCTCCAGCTCACCCTCGGTGTCCGCACCGGCAGCGGTTTCGCTGTCGCCGAACTCACCGGTCAGGCTGACGACGAAGGACACGTCGTCAAACTTGCCTTCATAGTTGGCGCCGATGCCGAACACGTTCTCGAAGTCGCCATCATTGTCGGCGTCGGCTGTGGCCGGGCCGCCCGAGGTCTCACCCGAATCCGGGGTCAGCGACCCACCGAGCTGGAAGCCCGCGAAGCGCGGCGTGAAATAGGTCAGCTTCGTGGCATCGCCCGTGGAGGTGTTGCCGGTGGCGGCGACGCCGCCGCCGGTGCCGAAGGCGATAAAGTCGGCCACGTCGCCGTCGGGACCGGCCCGGCCGACGAGTACGTCATCACTCTCGACAAAGATGCGATCGGTGGCGTCGTCCTGGTCACCCATTTCGACCCGGCCCCAATTGTCACTGTCGACGAACGCCCAGGCCTCATCGGCGGCGGACGCGTCGCCGGCACCGGCATTCAGCTCGATGTTGACGCCGTACTTCAGGCCGTTGTCGGCCGTGGCGGCGGCACCGATGTTGATCTCGGACTCGTCGACCTTGAACTGGTAGCCGCGACCGGCGGTGGCCGAGACATCCTGGTCGACGAAACCGACCTGGAAGCGGAATTCACCGCCCAGCGTCACGCTGAGGGCGTCCTTCGATCCGACCTGGCCCGCCATGGACGGGGTCGCGATCATGGCTGCGCCGACGAGCGCACTCGTGCTCAGCCAAAGTGATTTCTTGTTCATGAAAATAATCTCCAACATGTGGTGGCCCGCGCCTCATGCGCGTGAACGTTATAACATCACAGTTCTCAGATACAAGTTATGTATCTGCCGGACCGCGCCGGGTCCAATTTCTCTGCGTTGCGTCCTCCACGTCGCTGGGATTTTGCTTATTGATTATCTGCAGTGGAAGTGCGGCCATCCTATTCGGATGTGTCCGGACTGCAATCTCGAACAGCGTTTGTCAGCGCTATTTTTCGGCGATGTTGCAGAAATACATCAATTATAAGAACGACTTGCATGATGTTTAAGCAACTGTGCCCAATATTTATGCAAGCCATCCCAAACCAAACACGGTACCCAACAGGAGTGCCGCGCGGGAGGTTGGATCAAGGGAATCCAAATATTGTGTTGGGCTAGAAATCGAACTGGTTGCTGATCACGAAAGCGGTGCCGTCGTTGTCCACTTCAATCGCCGTCGCGTTGATATTGTCACCTTCGGCCAAGTGGAGAGACGCCATCAGTTCCCAGCCGGGTGCCACGTCGTAAGAGGCATCGAAGGAGAGAATGTTGATGTCCGTGTCGCCGCCGCTGCCCGTTGGGTTGGACACCGAGCTGTCGAACCAGCCGAGGCTGACGCCCCAGGGGCCGGTCTTGTACGCCACACCGAGCTGGTAGTAGCTGCCCGCGTCGCCGCCGGCGGTGCGGGTCGCCTCCGCGACGCCCTTTTCGGCGAAGTCCACATACTCGGCACCGATGCCAAATCCGGCGAACTCGACAGTCGCACCCACACCGATGGTCTCGATTTCACCCTCGGTCGCGGCGCCGCCTGCGGTTTCGCTGTCGCCGAACTCGCCGATAATGCCGACTTCGATGGCGACGTCGTCGAAATTGCCCGAATAGTTTGCGGCAAGGCCGAGGACGTTCTCGAAATTACCGTCGGCGTCGGAATCCGCTGTTGCGGCGCCACCGGAGGTTGCGCCCGAATCGGGGGTCAGCGACGCGCCGACCCGGAAGCTGAAGAAACGCGGCGAGAAGTAGCTGATCTTGGTGTCATCGCTGGTCGAATCGACACCCGGTGCCGAGATGCCGCTGCCGGTGCCGAAGCCGATGAAGTCAGCGGGATCGCCGTCCGCGCCGGCCCGTCCGACCAGAATGTTGTGCGCGGCGATGTGCATGCGATCGGTCACATCGTCCTGGTCGCCCATTTCGACGCGGCCCCAGCTGTCGCTGTCGAGATAGGCATAGGCCTCATCCGCAGCCGATGTGTCGCCGGCGCCGGCATTCAGCTCGACGCCAACGCCATATTTGATGCCATTGTCTGCGGTATTGCTGGCCTTGATCTTGATCTCGGAATCGTCAACGAGGAATTGGTAGCCACGACCGCGCATCGCGGAGACATCCTGATCGATGAAGCCGATGTTGAATCGGAACTCGCCTCCGAGGGTGACACTCATCGCATCCTTGGATCCGACCTGACCTGCATGCGTAGGCAGGGCCAGAACTGCAACGCTTGCGAGCGCGCTGCCCCCAAGAAGAACTTTCTTAAACATCGCTCAATTACCTCCAAAGCGGTGCAGGCGTGGTTGTGATACCGCATCGCGTTTGCAGCCTGTTTGTTTTGTCGGAAGCGGTTGTAGCGGCCAACGGTTACAGGCGGGTTTCATGAGGCCTACAAGAAGATTTCATCACGTCGATGAATTTATCGGTAGGCGGCTTACTGCCGATGCGTAGCATTCAGGCAAAAGTTTGGCGACCGGGCATGGTGGGCGGCCTCACAGACGGGGATGGTGTTGCCCGACCGTCGGTTGTGGCGCACCCGGTTGCTCTGCTATATGCGCGCTCGCAGACGGGCGTACCCGTCGAACGAATTCAACTGGAGAGAATGCATGTCTTCCGCTGTCGAATCACCCGCCGGCGACGGCGATTACATCGTCGCTGATATTTCGCTGGCCGACTGGGGCCGAAAAGAGCTCGATCTCGCCGAAGTCGAAATGCCGGGCCTGATGGCGCTGCGCGATGAATATGGCAAGTCCAAGCCGCTCGCGGGCGCCCGCATCGCCGGCTCGCTGCACATGACCATCCAGACGGCCGTACTCATCGAGACCCTGCAGGCGCTGGGCGCCGATGTTCGCTGGGCGTCCTGCAACATCTATTCGACGCAAGACCATGCCGCCGCCGCGATTGCCGCGACCGGGACGCCCGTCTTCGCGACCAAGGGTGAGACGCTCGAGGAATATTGGGACTATGCCCACCGGATCTTCGACTGGGCTGATGGCGGAGTCCCCAACATGATCCTGGACGATGGTGGTGATGCGACGTTGCTGATCCATCTGGGCAAACAGGCGGAGACCGATCCTTCGGTACTCGACAATCCGGAGAATGAGGAAGAAGAGGCGGCTTATGCCTCGATCAAGCAGCGCCTCGCCGAACAGCCGGGGTGGTACTCGAAGGTCGCGGAGAGCCTCAAGGGCGTGACGGAAGAAACGACCACCGGGGTTCACCGCCTCTATGACATGGCGAAAGCGGGCACGCTCCTGTTCCCCGCGATCAACGTCAATGATTCCGTGACCAAGTCGAAGTTCGACAATCTGTATGGCTGTCGCGAGAGCCTGGTGGACGGTATCCGCCGCGGTACCGATGTGATGATGTCGGGCAAGGTCGCCGTGGTTGCCGGGTATGGCGAAGTGGGCAAGGGTTCTGCCGAATCCTTGCGCAACGCCGGCTGCCGCGTATTGGTGACGGAAATTGACCCCATCTGCGCCCTGCAGGCAGCGATGGAAGGCTACGAAGTCGTCACGATGGAAGAGGGTGCGGCTGTCGGCGACATCTTCTGCACCGCGACGGGCAATGTGGATGTCATCACCGTCGACCATATGCGGGCGATGAAGGACCGGGCGATCGTGTGCAACATCGGCCACTTCGATTCGGAGATCCAGGTCGGCGGGCTGCGTAATTTCAAATGGCAGAATATCAAACCTCAGGTCGATGAGATCGAGTTCCCCGACGGCAAGAAAATGATACTTCTGTCGGAAGGGCGTCTCGTGAATCTCGGCAATGCCACGGGCCATCCGAGTTTCGTGATGAGCATGTCCTTCACCAACCAGGTGCTGGCGCAGATCGAGCTGTGGAACAACAACAGCGACGGGAAGTACGGCAAGGACGTATATGTGCTGCCGAAGCATCTCGACGAGAAGGTCGCCACTCTGCATCTGGCCAAGGTCGGGGCAAACCTGACAGCGCTGACGGACAAGCAGTCCGAGTATCTCGGTATTCCGGTTTCCGGCCCCTACAAGCCCGAGGCCTATCGCTACTAACCGGCGGCCGCTGCATCGGCGGAAAGGAACCGGGTTGGCAAGGAAGCGGTTCATTCCGGGCAGACAAGTCACTAGACTCCGATCGTTCCGCCCGATTCGGGGCGCCGCGCCGGTCACATGGCCGGCCGGTATGACTGTGCGAGATTGCAGCGCGTGTCGATACATGTACTGATTCTGGTGATTGCCGCGATCGCGGGTGCTTCCGCTGTCGTCGGCTATGCGCTCGGCCGGTACTCGGGTGGCCGCAGAATGCGTGATGCCGAGGCATCGCGCTCCCGCCTCGGCGCGACGCTCGCCACCGTTCCCGGCGGTTTCGTGACCTGGCTCGACGGGGGCGACCCCGTCATTTCCGACGGCCTGGCCGCGATGCTCGATGACGGCCGCGCGGGCTTCGATGCGTTTCTGGCAAAGTTTGGCGAGGCCGACCGCCAGCGGATCACGCGGCTGGTCGAGGGACTCCAGACGCGCGGCGAGGGCTTCTCCCTGACGATGCTGACAATTGATGCGGGTCAGGCATTGCGGATCGACGGGCGTCGCGCGCGCGACGTGCCGCTCGACGTGTTGTGGGTTGCCGACGTGACCAACGAGACGGCCATCCAGTCCGATACCGCCATCCAGCTGACGGCAGCCCAGGTCGAGAGAGACGGCTATCGGGCCATGCTGGATGCGTTGCCGATCATGGTCTGGCGACGAAGCCGCGACCTGTCGCTGGCCCAGGTCAACCGCGCCTATGTGGAGGCCATCAGTCCGGATTCCGATGACGGCGAGACGCGACCGTCAGAGCTTGAGGATCTGGAAACCAATGTCGAGGCACAGATCGCCGCCCGCGCGCAGTCGACCGGGACCCCGCAGTCGGAAAGCCGGCATGTGGTGATCGACGGCGCGCGCCGGCTGCTGGAGTTCAACGAGGTGTCCGCCGGCGAAATGGGTGTGATCGGCTACGCGGTCGATTTTACCCAGTTGGAAGAGGTGCAGGAGGAGCTGTCGAGTCATGTCGCGGCCCAGAGCGACGTGCTCGAGAACCTCGCCGTTGCGGTGGCGATCTATGGCTCGGACACGCGATTGAAATTCTACAACAGCGCCTATGCCCGCCTGTGGGACGCCGATCCCGGGTGGCTCGATAGCGAACCGACGCTCGGTGACGAGCTCGAGACGCTGCGCGACCGCCGGCTTGTGTCCGAAGAGGTCGATTTCCGCGCCTACAAGCAGGAGCAGGTCGCACTGTTCACATCCCTCATCGCGCCGACCGAGACTCTGGTCCATCTGCCGGATGGCAAGACCTTGTTCAAGCGCGTCTCGCCGCATCCGCTGGGTGGCCTGATGTTCACCTATGAGGATGTGACGGATCGCCTGACGATGGAGGCGCAGTACAACACGCTCATCGAAGTCCAGCGCCGGACCCTGGATAACCTCTATGAGGGTGTCGCGCTGGTCGGCCCCGATGGGCGCCTCAAACTCTGCAATTCGGCCTACAGCCGCATCTGGCAGTTCAGCGAGGCCGACCTTGCGGGAGAACCGCAGATATCCGACCTGGTCGACAAGGCGCGGCACTTCTACGCGGTCGATGATGAGGCCGCCTGGGATGAGCGCCGGAAGGAAATCATCGGTCGGCTGATGTCGCGCGAGCCGGTTTCCGGAACCCATGAGCGCGCCAACGGCACGGTCATCCAGTATACCGGCGTGCCGTTGCCCGACGGCATGATGCTGATGACCTATTTTGACGTCTCGGATTCGAACCGGGTCGAACGGGCGTTGCGCGAACGCAACGAGGCGCTTGAGGAGGCCGACCGGTTGAAGTCGGAGTTCGTGGCGAATGTCTCCTACGAGCTGCGCACGCCTCTGAACACGATCATCGGATTTGCCGAAGTGCTGAATGGCGACATGTTCGGTCCGCTGAATGAGCGGCAAAGCGAGTATATCGGTGGCATTCTCGAGGCCAGCGAGGCCTTGCTCGAATTGATCAACGACATCCTCGATCTGGCGACGATCGAGGCCGGGTATATGACGCTCGACAGGGTCCAGTTCGATATTCACACGATGATTGCCGGCGTGTTTGCGCTGAATCGCGAGCGCGCACGGGGCAAGGAGCAGAAACTGGTTCTCGATTGTGCTACGGATATCGGATCGATGTATGCCGACGAACGGCGCCTGAAGCAGGTGCTGTTCAATCTGGTCAGCAACGCCATCAAGTTTACGCCAGATCGCGGTGTGATCACCCTGTCGTCGATAAGCCTCGACGAGGATATCGAGTTTCGGGTCTCGGATACCGGGGTCGGGATTCACGTCGATGAGCGCGAACGGGTGCTGGAAAAATTCGAGCGCGGCAACCGGCCGCGTGGGCGGCAATCGGGCGTGGGTGCCGGGCTCGGGTTGAGCCTGGTGAAGAGTTTCGTCGAACTGCACGGCGGTGATGTCGCGATCGAATCGGCGCCCGATGAGGGCACCGCCATCGTTTGCCGTCTGCCACGTCGGTCGACGGCTCCTGATACCGCGGAAGAGGCGGTATGAACGCCCAGGGGTCGGCGCTCGAGCCGAACCGGGCGGGCGCGGACGGATATGCCCGGCGCTTCGATCTGCCTGATGCGGCGTCCACCGTGGCGCTGGGGGCGGCGCTGGCGCCACACCTGCGCCGTGGCGACCTGCTCGCGCTGGCGGGCGATCTCGGTGCGGGCAAGACCACGCTGGCGCGTGGATTGATCGGTGGGCTGGGTTATGGCGGTCCGGTGCCGAGCCCGACCTTCACGCTCGTGCAGCACTATGAGACCGACCCGGTTCCCGTCTGGCATTTCGATCTCTATCGCATCGGCCATCCCGATGAGGTCGTTGAGCTCGGCTTCGACGACGCGCGGGCAGAGGGAATCGTCCTGCTCGAATGGGCGGAACGGCTGGGTGCCGATCTGCCGGCAACGCGGCTGGATGTCCAGCTCGACTACGCGGCATCCGGGCAAACGCGGGTCGCACGGCTTTCGGGGCCGCGGGCGTGGGCGGAACGGCTGCACGACCTGCACCCATGACCGGGCCCGCGCGCGAGGCGACCACGGCCGGGTCTGGCGCGTTGCCGGCGCCGGGGCTCTATTCGATCGCAGCGCACCGGCCGTTTCTCGCGGAGCTGACATCCAGAATCCTGTCCGCGTCGGTTGCCGATGACGATCCTCTGGCGCTGGCACGAACGACGATCCTGTTGCCGACCCGGCGGGCCTGCCGTGCGATGCAGGATGCTTTTTTGCGCCTGACCGATGGCGCCCCTCTGGTGTTGCCGCGATTGATTCCGATCGGCGATATCGACGAAGACGAGATGCTGCTGACCGGGGAGCCGGCGGCCCTGCTTGAGGTCGATGCCGAGGTGCCGCCCGCGGTGCCGGAACTGCGAAGGCGGATATTGTTGGCGCGGCTGCTGCAGGCGCGGCCGCTCGGCCAATCCCAGGAACTGTCGGTCGATCACGCGATCGAGCTGGCCGGCGAGCTTGGTCGATTGCTGGATCAGGTGCAAACAGAGCGGCTCGATTTCGATGCGCTCGAAAACCTGGTTCCCGATGCCTATGCCGCCCATTGGCAGGAGACGCTCGGCTTCCTGAAAATTCTCACCGAGACATGGCCGGCGGTGCTGGCTGGGGAGGGCGCGATTGACCCGGCGGAACGCCGCAACCGCCTGTTGCATGCACGGGGTGCGGCGTGGCGTCGTAATCCGCCGCGTGACCCGATTATCGCCGCCGGGAGTACGGGCAGCATTCCCGCGACGGCGGACCTGCTTGCGACGGTGGCAGGGCTGCCGTCGGGATATGTCGTGCTGCCGGGTCTCGATCGAATGCTCGACGCGGACAGTTGGGCCAGCTTGGATTCCGGCCATCCCCAGTTCGGATTGCGGCAATTGCTGCAGCGGTTGGAGGCGGACCGGATGGATGTCGCGGAATGGCCCGCCACGGCGCCGGCACGCGGGTCGGGCCCGGCGCGCGAACGCCTGGTCGGCGAAGCCTTGCGTCCGGCAGCTACGACCCGGGCCTGGCGTGAGGAGCGCGGGAGCATCGCACCCGAAGCATTGCAGGGTGTCGTACAGATTGAAGCACAGGAACCGCATGAGGAGGCCGGCATCATTGCGCTTGTCTTGCGCGAGGCGCTGGAGACCGAGGGCCGTACCGCTGCGTTGATCACGCCCGATCGGGGACTCGCGCGCCGGGTGGCGTCGATCTTGGGCCGTTGGAGCGTCGATATCGATGACAGCGCCGGCACACCGCTGGCGGAAACACCTCCCGGTATCTTCCTTCGGCTGGCAGTTCGGGCGCTGCATGAGGACCTGGCGCCTGTGCCGCTCCTGTCGTTGCTGAAACATCCCCTGGCAGCTTTCGGACGATCACCGGCGGAATTTCGGGCAATGGCCCGGGAGCTGGAGCGTCTGGTCTTGCGCGGCCCGCGCCCGGCGAGCGGATTCGATGGCCTGCGGTCGGCTGCGCAAACGCGTCAGTCGCATGCGCTCGACCGCGCGGCGGAAGGACTCGCCGCGCGCGATAACGCCGATCCGCAAGACTATGACGGCGTTCTCGCGTTGATCGACAGGATTGCCCACATCGGGGCGCCGGTTGCGGCGCTACAGCGCGCGCCGGCGGTGATGCTGCCGGACTATGTGCGCGCGCATATCGCGTTCTGCGAGGCGCTGGCCGCGAGCGACGAGATGACCGGGGCCGCCCGGCTATGGAGCGGTGATGCCGGGGAGGCGCTCGCGACTTTTGTTTCTGAATTGTTGGAGGCCGGCGACGGTCTCGGACCGATACCCCCGGGGCGCTATCCGGCCCTGTTCGATTCGCTGCTGGCCGGACGCATGGTGCGGCCCCGATTCGGGGCGCATCCGCGCCTGGCCATTCTCGGGCCGTTGGAGGCGCGGTTACAGCATTTCGACGTGACCGTTCTGGGCAGTCTGAACGAAGGGAGCTGGCCGCCGGACCCGTCCGTGGACCCGTGGATGGGGCGGACGATGCGTGCCGATTTCGGGCTGCCGTCTCCCGAGCGCCGGATTGGATTGAGTGCGCATGATTTCGCTCAGGCATTTTGCGCGGGAGACGTCGTCCTCACCCGGTCGGCGCGGGTGGACGGCGCCCCGAGCATGCCGTCGCGCTGGCTGACCCGGCTCGATGTCGCGACGCGCGCGCTGGACCTCCGGACCGACCCCGACGCCGAGACCCGCGCGCAGGCCTATCGCGATTGGTGGCACGCGCTGGATGGTCCCGGTGAGCGACAGGATGCGGACGCGGTGTCGCTGGCGGTGCGCCCGCGGCCGTCGCCGCCCGTCGCGGCTCGCCCGCGAAGATTGTCGGTCACCCAGATCGAGACCTGGATGCGTGACCCGTATGGGATCTATGCCCGTGAGATTCTCAAACTGCGCGCCCTGCCACCCCTCGACCAGAATGCCGATGCGGCGATCTATGGCTCGCTGATCCACGATATTCTGGATGTATTCCTGGCGGACTTGCCGCCGGGCCCGCTACCGGCAGACGCGGGTGACCGGCTGCACGCACATGGTGAGGCCGCACTCGCGCCCTATCGCAGCGTGCCCGCGGTCTGGACCTTTTGGTGGCCGCGATTCCTGCGTATTGCCGATTGGGTATTGACGGTTGAGGCCGGGCGCCGGGCCCGTCTGGAGGCGACCCATATGGAAGTCAGCGGCGCGATTGAGTTTGACGCCCCCGGCGGTCGGTTTCGCCTGACGGCGCGTGCCGACCGGATCGACGAACTGGTCGGTGGTGGGATCGCCGTTATCGACTTCAAGACCGGCGCGCCGCCGACCAAACGCGAGGTGCAGGCCGGATTTGCGCCGCAGCTGCCGCTGGAGGCGGCAATGGTGTCCCAGGGCGGCTTTCCGGGCATTCCGGCCAAACCGGTCGAGGAGCTGGCCTTCTGGCGCCTGTCGGGCGGGCGTGAGCCGGGTCAGGTGCGTGATGCGGCCGATGACCCTGCGCAAACCGCCGCCGAGGCCCTGGACGGGGTCAAGGCGCTTGTCACCCGGTTTGACGACCCGGAAACCGTGTATGAGGCGCGCCCGCGCCCCGATCGCGCGCCGGCCTATTCTGACTATGAGCATCTGGCGCGGGTCAAGGAATGGGCGAGCGGGGAGGCGGACGAATGAGCCTCACGGATTTCGACCCCGAATTGCTCGAACGGGTCAGCGCGCGGCAGCGCGATGGCGCGAATGCCGAAGTCAGCGCATGGGTGTCCGCGTCGGCCGGCGCGGGCAAGACCCGGGTCCTGCGTGACCGGGTGTTACGGCTGTTGCTGGCGGGCGTGGCGCCGCAACGGGTGCTCTGCCTGACCTTTACCAAGGCCGCGGCGGCGGAAATGGCGCGGCGAATAAATGCCGAGCTGGGAGACTGGGCGGTCCTCGACGACGACATGCTCGCGGCGCGGCTGGCAGATTTGCTGGGGGCGCCGCCGCCGGACGACGCGGCCCGCCGCGCGCGGCAATTGTTCGCGCAGGTGCTCGAAGCCCCGGGCGGCATGAAGATCATGACGATCCACGCCTTCTGTCAGTCGGTGTTGCGGCGGTTCCCGCTGGAGGCAGGCGTGGTGCCCCATTTCCAGGTGATGGAGGAACGCGACGCGGGCGAGTTGCTGGAGGATGCCAAGGCGGCACTGCTGGCCAGCGCGCATATGGATGACGGCGACCTGGGTCTGGCCGTCGCGAACGTGGCCGGCCGTGTGCATGAAACAAGGTTTCCCGATCTTCTCAACGAGATTTCCCGCGCCCGGGCGCCCTTTGCCGAGATGTTGCAGACATTCGGCGGCCTCGACGGTGTGTGCGCACGGATTGCCGAGATTCTCGATGTGACACCCGATACCGATCCGGTCGAGGTGCTTGCCGGTGCATGCGCGGAAGGTTCGTTTGACGGTGCCGCGCTGCGCCATGCGGCAGGCGCGCTCGCCGGGGGTTCGAAAACAGACAAGGAACGCGCGCAGCTGATGGGTGACTGGCTGGCCGGCGTCACCGCGGCGCGCGTCGAGGGATTCGATGCCTATGCGTTGGCCTATCTGACGAAAGAAGGAGAGCTGCGCGCGCGCCTTGCGACCAAGCCGGTCAAGCAGAAGAATCCCGACGTCGAGGCGGTCGTGCGGGCCGAAGGCGAACGGCTGCTGGCGGTCCACGAGATGCTGCGGAAGGCCGATCTCTATCAGGCGAACAGCGCGCTGGTCCGGCTCGCCGCGGAGCTCGTCTCGCGATACGAGGCGCGCAAGGCATCAAGCGGCCGGCTGGACTATGACGACCTGATCGCGCGCACCCGCGCCCTGCTGCGCGGTGACGGTGCGGCGGCCTGGGTCCTGTTCAAGCTGGATGGCGGTATCGATCATGTGCTGATCGACGAGGCGCAGGACACCAATCCCGAGCAGTGGGATGTCGTGCTGGCTCTGGTCGAAGAATTCTTTGCGGGCATGGGGGCCGGCGAAGAAGCCGCCGAAGCCGCCGGCCTGCCCGCGCGCAGCGTTTTTGCAGTCGGGGATGCGAAGCAGTCGATCTACGGTTTCCAGGGCGCCGACCCAAGCCGCTTCGACGCAGTCCGCAGGTTTCTCGAGACCCGCGCCGGGGATGCGCGACGGGCATGGAACAATGTCGCGCTCGACTTTTCGTTCCGTTCGGCGCGGCCGGTGCTTGAGGCGGTCGACCGGGTCTTCGCGGAACCGCGAGCCGGGGCCGGCGTGGTCGATCCCGACACGCCCGTACAGCACACTCCGTTGCGCAGCATGGCGGCGGGTCGGGTCGAGCTCTGGCCGCCGCTCGTGGTCGACAAGCTGGACGACCCCGAACCCTGGAAGCCACCCGTCGATCCGGTCACCCGTGCCGGCGCGATGGAGCAACTGGCCGATCTGATCGCGACATGCACGGCCGACTGGTTGGCCTCCGGCGAGATACTCGAGAGCCAGGGACGCCCGATCGCGGCCGGCGATATCATGGTTCTCGTGCGCCAGCGCGGCGACTTCGTCGAGGCTCTCGTGCGGGCGTTCAAGGCCCGTAACGTGCCGGTTGCCGGGGTCGACCGCATGGTCCTCAGTGAGCAGATCGCGGTGATGGATCTGCTTGCGCTGGGCGCGTTCCTGTTGCTGCCCGAGGATGATTTGACCCTCGCGACCCTGCTCAAGAGCCCGCTGATCGGTTTCGACGAGGATCTCCTGTTCAAGCTTGCCCATGACCGGGGCGAGGTCAGTCTCTGGCGGACGCTGGTGCAGAACCGAGACGCCCACGCCCTGTTTGGTGAGGCGCATGACCTGCTCTCCGATCTGCTGGGGCGGGTCGATTTCGAGCGCCCCTACGAACTGTATGCCGGTGCGCTGGCGCGCGGCGGCCGCGCGCGGCTGTTTGCGCGCCTGGGGGCCGATGCGGCGGATCCGATCGATGAGTTTCTTTCTCTCGCCCTGGCCTATGAGCGCAGCCATGCGCCCACCCTTCAGGGGTTTTTGCATTGGGTCGCGGCGGGGCAGGCAGAGGTCAAACGCGATCTCGACCAGACCAGTGGTGCGGTGCGCGTGATGACCGTACACGGTGCCAAAGGCCTGGAAGCGCCGATTGTTTTCCTGCCCGACACGACGCGCCTGCCGCGCATGCTGCCGAATATATTGTGGGATGAGGACGAAAAGGGGCCGTATTTCCTCTGGCTGCCGCGGGCCGATGATGCCGATGCAAAGGCTCAGGCGTTGCGTGAGCGGGTGCGCGCACGACGCGATGAGGAATATCGCCGGCTTCTGTATGTGGCCATGACCCGCGCCGAGGAACGCCTTTATATCTGCGGCTGGAACGCGCCCGCCGAGGGTTCCTGGTATGATCTTGTGCGCCCGGCGCTGGCACCCGTGGCGCGGGCGGTCGAAGAACCTGTTTTGGCATCCATCGCGACCGAGGAGACACCGGTTCTGCGCCTGTCGGCACCGCAGCGCGGCGAGGTCAAACAGGCCCGGACGGGCGCTGACAGACCGACCGCCGTACCGCCAATCTGGATGGGCCAGCCCGCACCGCCCGAACCGACACCGCCGCGGCCGCTGGCCCCGTCCGATCCGGGTGAAGACCCGCCGGTGCGCGCGCCCGTCGGGCCAGAGGATGACGGTGCGCGTTTCGCGCGAGGGAATATCCTGCACCGATTGCTGCAATGGTTGCCTGCGCTGGCGCCGGATATGCGGCGTGATTCGGCGCAGCGCTATCTCGCGCGACCCGGGCTGGCGCTTGAGCCCGCCGCCCAGGCCGCGCTTGTGACCGAGGTGATGGCTGTTCTGGAATCGGCCGAGTTTGCCCATTTGTTTGGTCCGGAAAGCCTGGCCGAGCTGTCGATCACGGGAACCGCGACCGCACCGGACGGCACAATTTTTGTGATTTCCGGGCAAATCGATCGGCTCGTGATTTCCGACGACCGGGTCGCGATCGTCGACTACAAGTCGAATCGCCCGCCGCCCGCGAATGCATCGGATGTGGCCCCGATTTATCTGCGCCAGATGGCGGCTTACCGGCATGTTATCCGGCAAACCTGGCCTGATCGCGCAGTCGACGCCTTCCTGCTCTGGACCGATGCGCCGCGTCTGATGGCGTTGCCGAACGCGCTGCTCGATCCGTACGCACCGGCCGGCCGCACGCCTGTGTGATCGTTCGGTGAAGTCCGAATTCTTGACGACGCAACCAAGTGAACCTAGTTTCATGGCCAACCAAAGTCATACCGAGGCGCGGGCGCGCCCGGACTGCTGAAAAAGGATTGAGCATGCCCTCCAAACAAATCACGGACGATTCCTTCGAAGCCGACGTTCTGCAGTCGGACAAGCCTGTTCTGGTTGATTTCTGGGCTGAATGGTGCGGCCCCTGCAAGCAGATCGGCCCGACTCTGGAAGAGCTCGCCAACGACAAGGATGGCGATGTCGTCGTTGCGAAGTTGAACATCGACGACAATCCGATGACCCCGTCGAAATACGGTGTCCGCGGCATTCCGACATTGCTGCTCTTCAAGGACGGCCAGGTGGCCTCGATGAAGGTCGGCAGCCTGCCGAAAAGCCAGATTTACGACTGGGTCGAGTCCGTTCTCTAGAGGCCTCGGATACGAGATCAAAAACCCCGCCCCGTTGGCGGGGTTTTTCTTTGGCCGCGCGGGCGGAACCGTCGCCGGAATCTAGCTGGCCTGTCCCTTGTCGCGGTAGCGTTCCAGGAACTGACGACCGCTCTCGTCATACATGAAAGACAGCAGGGTGTAGCGCTGGCCGCTGGTCACGTCGGTTGCCTCGTGCAGCAGGTTGCACGAGAAGATCGCCGCTTCGCCGGTTGCCGGTCGATAGCTGGCCTGACCATATTCCGGGAACCGCAGTTCGCCGCCCTCATGATCCTCGGTGTTGAGGTTGAGGGTCATCGCGAAGCGGCGATGGGCGGTGCCGAGCGTGGTGTTGTCGCGATGGGGCCGGAAAAACCCGCCGACATCGGCATCGTAGCGAACGATCTTGAACTCCTCGACGAACCGAATGTCGCTATGGAAGGCATTCCTAATCTCCGGAAGCACACGGCGCTCGATCCGGCTGCCGATTGCCTCGAGCAGATCCTTGTCGACCACGTGATGATCGCGCCGCCGCTTGGTCTCACCGTCGGTGATGTGGACCATCTTGCCCTCTTCCATGCGCAATGTGCCGGAAGGCTCATTGCCCCGCGTCTCGAACTGTTCGATCAGCCATTGGCAAAAGGATGGCGAGAACACTTCGGGGATAACCAGGATTGGCGGGTGCAGTTGCGCCGGGGTCGGGACCGGGGCATCCATGGCGGCGATCTCGGCCGCCGCCCGTTCGGCGATCGGCGTGTCGCCGGGCCGCAGGACGGTGCGGCATTTCTGGTCGGGGCCGAAGACAAACCCGACCAGTTTTCCACGGGCCCCGAAACGGGTCGCGACCTTCTTGTCGGCGTCGGACAACAGGAAAAACCCCGGATTGATTTCCCCCGCGATCTTCTGCACCAGCGGCATCGGATCGGCGCTGATCGCGAACAGATGTGCACCGGCCTCCAGCATGGCGGGCGCGGCCTTGAACATCGCCTGCAGTTCACCCAGCGCGCCGGGATCTTTCTGCGTCGGGTAAAGCAGGACGAAAAGCGGCCCGCCGCGCGCCTTGTCGTTCAGGTTGATGACGATGTCGCGCTGATCGGGCAGGAAGAAATTCGGCGCGCGGTCGCCCCGTTCGAGCATGTCTTCAAGCATCGGTGTGGTCATGCGCCTGGCGCTCCTGACGGTAGATCCGCGTTCGTGATCCGTCTGTCACAATACTGCCGGCCCCGCATCCGGTCCAACATCCGGTCCACCCGGTATCAGCTGTTCGCGCGCAATGCCGCACCGACCAGGAGATGAGACCCCGTGACGAGGACGCGCGCCGGTGTGGGGCTGCGGGGGATCCGGGACAAGGCATCCGCGACGCTCGGGGCGGACTGCACGATCACACCCGCGCTTTCCGCTGCGGCGACCAGTTCACGCACCGACATGGCGCGAGGATCATCGTCGATGGGGACAGCGGTGGCGCCGACGATGCGTGGGGTGAAAGGCGCCAGGAATTCGACGACATCCTTGTCTTCCAGCATGGCGAAAACCAGATGCTGCGGGCGTGGGTCATGCGCCTGGAGTTCGTCCAGAGCGTCTGCCAGGGCAGCGGCGCCCATCGGGTTGTGTGCCGCGTCGAGCCAGATCTCGCTGCCTGTCGGCATCGATCTGACGAGCGGACCCGAGGTGAGCCGCTGCATCCGGCCCGGCCAGCGCGCCCGGGCGATGCCCGTCTTTATGGCGCCCTGGTCGATGCCGGGGAACCCGCATACATCGAGGCAGGCGGCGGCAAGCGCGGCATTGTCGAGTTGGTGGCGTCCCGGCAGGCCGGGCCGGGGCAGGTGCCACTGTTTCTCACCGCGGATGTAGCGTCCACCGCCATCCGCCATGGCCTGCAGTTGCCATTCAAGACCGGCGCGATACAGCGGCGCTCCGACGGCCTCCGCGAACGCATGAATGACCGCCGCGGCCTCGGGGGCCTGGGGGGCCACAATGGAAGGCACATCGGGTTTCTGGATGGCGGCCTTCTCGCCCGCGATCGCGGCCAGGGTGTCGCCGAGGAACTCCATATGGTCATAGCCGACCGGGGTAATGATGGTCGCGGCGGGTTGCGAGACCACGTTCGTGGCGTCGAAGCGCCCGCCCAGCCCGGTTTCGAGAAGGATAATATCGGCTTGTTTGCGTGCCATGGCGAGGAAGGCCGCGGCGGTGGTGATCTCGAATTCGGTGATGGGCCGACCGGCGTTGCGCTCGTCGATTTCCTCGAACAGCGCCCTCAAATCCGCATCGGAGATGATCTCTCCGGCGATCCGGTAGCGTTCGGCGTAGCGCACGAGTTGCGGCGAGGTGTAGGCGCTGACTCGCAGGCCGGCGGCCGTCAGGGCGGCGTCGAGGAACGCGGTTGTCGAGCCCTTGCCGTTGGTGCCGGCGATATGGATGGCTGGCGGCAGATTGTCGTGGGGGTTGCCCAAATCCGACAGCAGCCGGTGCATCCGGTCGAGGGACAGGTCGATGCGGTCGGGATGGTATTTGACGAAGCGCGCGAGGATTGCGGCAATCGCGCGCGCGTCGCTCTCGGCGGCGTCGGTGGCGCTAGTCACCATCTGCCGGACTGGCGGCAGCAGGTTTGTCGCCGGGCGCCGGGGCGGTCAGGGCGATGGGAGCCGGCTCGCCGCCCGACGCGTCACCGTCCGCAGCGCCGCGGCCCTCGCGCAGCAGGTTCAGAACCTGTGCAATCGTGGCCTGCATTTCGCCGCGCGGCACGACCATGTCGACCATCCCGTGCTCGCGCAGGGATTCCGCCGTCTGGAAGCCTTCGGGCAGTTCTTCGCGGATTGTGTCCTTGATGACGCGCTTGCCGGCGAAGCCGATGGTGGCACCGGGCTCGGCGATCTGGATGTCTCCGAGCATCGCGAAGGATGCGGATACGCCGCCCGTGGTCGGGTCCGTGAGGATGACGATGTAGGGCAGGCCGGCCTCGCGCACCTGTTCGACCGCCAGCACGGTACGCGGCATCTGGATCAGGCTGAGCATGCCTTCCTGCATCCGCGCGCCGCCCGATGCGGGGATGGCGATCAATGCCGCGTCCTGGGCGATGGCTTCACGCGCGGCCGTCAGCAAACCTTCGCCGACGGCCTGGCCCATGGAACCGCCCATGAAGCCGAAATCAAAGGCGGCGATGACGGCGCGTTGGCCGCCGATCGTGCCATGGCCGATGACGATCGCCTCTTTCTCGCCGGACTTGTTCTGCGCATCCTTCAGGCGGTCGGCGTAGCGGCGGCTGTCCCGGAACTTCAGCGGGTCGGGTGTAACGGCCTGGAATTCGACCCGGGTGAATTCCCCGTCGTCGAACAGGAAGCTCATGCGGGTCTTGGCGGCGAGACGGAGATGATGTCCGCAGGCATGGCAGACATGCAGATTGTCGCTGAGTTCGCGGTGGAACAGCATCTGCTCGCAGGATGGGCATTTGTGCCAGAGATTGTCCGGGACGTCCTTCTTTCCGACAAGCGCGCGAATCTTCGGGCGGACGAATTCGTTCAACCAGCTCATCGGACCCCCGCTTGCGTGGTCATTGCGCCGCCTTGCGGGCTGCGCCGCGCACACCCTCCGCAAGGGATCGGGTGAGTTCGAGCACGTTGGTCACCAGTTCCGGTTTTGCCTTGCCGTTTGAATCCAGATTGTCCGCGACCATTTGTACGATGGCCGATCCGACAACGGCGGCGTCGGCAATCGCCGCGACCGCGGCGGCCTGATCCGGGGTTTTGATGCCAAACCCCACGGCGACCGGCAGATCCGTATGGCGCTTCAAGCGCTCGACCGAGGCCTGAATCTCCGCCGCATCGGCCGATTTCGTGCCCGTGATACCGGCAATCGCGACGTAGTAGACGAAGCCCGAGGTGTTCGCGATCACGGCGGGCAGCCGCGCGTCGTTGGTTGTGGGGGTCGCAAGGCGGATGAAATGCATGCCCGTGGCCAGCGCCGGGAGACACAGCTCGACATCTTCCTCGGGCGGCAGGTCGACCACGATCAGCCCGTCGACACCGGCCTCACGCGCGTCGGCGAGGAATCTGTCGACGCCGTAGATATATATGGGGTTGTAGTAGCCCATCAGGATGATCGGGGTGTCGTTGTCGCCGGCGTCCCCGGTGCGGAAGCGCCGGACCATGTCCAATGTCCGGTCGAGGCGTGCGCCGCCGGCCTTGGCGCGCAGGCCCGCCGCCTGGATCGCCGGCCCGTCGGCCATGGGGTCGGAATACATCACACCCAGCTCGATCAGGTCCGCCCCCGCTGCGGGCAGCCCCTGGAGGATATCGAAGCTGGTCTCGAGGTCGGGGTCTGCGGCCATGATGAACGGAACAAACGCCGCGCGGCCTTCGCCCGCGAGCTTCTCGAACCGCGCCTCGATGCGGCCGCTGGTCTCGCCCCGGTTCACAGCTCGACTCCGAGTGCGTCGGCGATGGTGAACACGTCCTTGTCGCCGCGCCCGCACATGTTCATGACCATCAGGTGGTCGGCGGGCAGATCGGCGGCGATCTTGCCCACATGGGCCAGCGCATGGGACGGCTCGAGTGCGGGAATGATGCCTTCCAGGCGCGAACATAGCTGGAAGGCGTCGAGGGCCTCCTGGTCGGTGACGGAGACATATTCGACCCGGCCCAGTTCATGCAGCCAGGCATGTTCCGGTCCGATGCCGGGATAATCGAGCCCGGCGGAGATCGAGTGGGCGTCGAGAATCTGGCCGTCGTCGTCCTGCAGCAGGAAGGTCCGGTTGCCGTGCAGCACACCCGGGCGTCCGCCGGTCAATGACGCGGCATGTTCGCCGGTCTCGATGCCGTGGCCGGCCGCCTCGACGCCGATGATGCGGACATCCGTGTCGTCGAGGAAAGGGTAGAACAGGCCCATCGCATTCGAGCCGCCGCCGATGCAGGCAACGAGGGAATCCGGCAGACGGCCTTCCGCGGCCTGCATCTGTGCCCTGGTCTCTTCACCGATGATTTTCTGGAAATCCCGCACCATCGCCGGATAGGGGTGTGGGCCGGCGACCGTGCCGATCAGATAATAGGTATCATCGACATTCGCCACCCAGTCGCGCAGCGCGTCGTTCATCGCGTCCTTGAGGGTCGCGGTGCCGCTGGTGACCGGAATGACCTCGGCGCCCAGCAGCTTCATGCGGAACACATTCGGCGCCTGGCGCTCGATGTCGGTGGCGCCCATATAGACCACGCACTCCAGGCCGAAGCGCGCGCAGACGGTCGCCGTCGCAACCCCATGCTGGCCCGCACCGGTCTCGGCGATGATCCGCTTCTTGCCCATGCGCCGGGCGAGCAGGATCTGGCCCATGCAATTGTTGATCTTGTGGGCGCCTGTGTGGTTCAGCTCGTCGCGCTTGAAATAGATCTTCGCGCCGCCGAAATGCTCGGTGATACGCTCGGCGAAATACAGCGGGCTCGGCCGGCCCACATAGTGGGCCAGATACTCGTCCAGCTCGGCCTGAAAGCCCGGATCGGCCTTGGCGGCCGCATAGGCCTGCTCGACCTCGAGAATCAGCGGCATCAGCGTTTCGGCAACGAACCGGCCGCCGAAGATGCCGAAATGCCCGTGTTCGTCGGGGCCGTTCTGGTAGCTGTTGGGTTCCGCGCTCATCGTGGCTGCTTATACATCGTTGTTGGCATGCTCAACAGGAAACCCGTCACAGGCTTCCCACCTCCTCGAGAAACGTCCTGATCCGGTCCGGGTCCTTGCGGCCCGGGGCGACCTCCACGCCCGAAGAGACATCGACGATGGCGGCGCCCGACGCACGCACGGCCTCGGTTATGTTGTCGGCGCTGAGCCCGCCCGCGAGCATCCAGGGCACGGGCCATTGATGGGCCGACAACAGGGTCCAGTCGAAGGCCAGCGCGTTGCCGCCGGGCAGGGCATTTGTCATTTCCTTCGGCGCCTTGGCGTCGAACATCAGCCAGTCGACCGCGCCGGTATAGGCGTGGGCGCTCTCGATGTCGGCGGCATTCGCGACTTTGATCACCTTCATGACAGGCAGGCCTGTGCCCTGGCGTATTTCGCGGCAGCGCTCGGGGCTTTCGTCCCCATGCAGCTGAACCAGGTCGAGGGGCACTCTGGCCAGTACCTTTTCGAGCAGAGTGTCGTCGGGGTCGACGAACAGCCCGACCCGGGTCACCCCGTCGGGAACGAGTGCCGCCAGCGTTGCGGCCGTGTCGGGATCGAGCGCGCGCGGGCTCGGCGGATAGAAGACCAGTCCGACAAACCGGGCGCCGGCCTCGATGGCCGTGCGCATTGCAGTCTCGTCATTGATGCCGCAAATCTTGGCGGTCACGCTCATTCCGCCAGCCCCAGCTCGCCGGCGATCCGTGCGGCCGCGGCGGCGGGATCGTCGGCACGGGTGATCGGGCGGCCGATGACCAGCACGTCGGCGCCGTCGTCGCGCGCCTGGGCGGGCGTGGTGAACCGCTTCTGGTCGCCGGTCGCGGCCCAGGTGGGGCGAATGCCCGGCACGATCAACTTGAATGCGGGCCCGCAGGCGGCGCGAATGGCGGTGATCTCGGCCGGGGAACACACCACCCCGTCAAGCCCCTCGGACTGGGCGAGCTGTGCCAGGCGCACAACCTGATCGCGGGCCGGAACGGACTGGCCAACCGCCACCAGGTCCGAATCATCGAGGCTTGTCAGCACGGTGACGGCGATCACCAGCGGCCGTTGCGCGCCGCCGGCCTGCTCGGCCGCCTCGCGCGCGGCCGCCAGCATCGCGGGGCCGCCCGCGGCATGGACGTTGACGATCGCGGCCCCAAGACCGGCGACGGCGCGCACCGCTCCGGCCACCGTATTGGGAATGTCGTGGAATTTGAGGTCGAGAAAGAAAGGCTGGCCCAGATCGATGATCCGCCGCACCCCTTCGGCCCCGTTGGCCGAGAAGAACTCGAGCCCCGCCTTCACCCCGCCGACATGCCCGCGCAGCATCTCGGCCCATGCGACGGCCTGTTCCAGATCGGTTGTGTCGAGGGACGCGAACACGGGATTTGCCGGCAATTGCGGAAGATTTGTCATGACAGCGCAGCTTCTAGCAGAGGTCCGTTCGCCGGTCACGCACACGCAACACCTCGGTGAGGCACAGAAACAGGTGGTAGAAGCTCGATGCGGGTGCGGTTTCGGCGATTGCGCCGCCGCCGGCGTCCAGATGGTCCTGCCAGTTGCCGTGTCCGATCGCGAGATATAGCCCGAACAGTCGCGCCAGCAGCATTTCGAGATGCGCCGCGGCGTCGGGATCGGCGCCGTCCTCGAGCCGCGCCAGCTGCGCCTTGATGGCCTCGGTCTGGACCCACAGGCGCTTGTTGTCGTCGAGCGGCGTGCCGTGACCGAGCCGCGCATCCGTGCCGCTGCGCAGGACCGAATCAAACGCCAGGCCCTGGGCGGCCCCCGGCGCATGGTCGCAGCCATGGGCCATGGCGAACGCGTACAGCGCGTCTGCCTCTGTGCGCGTACTCTCGCCGCTTGCTTCGGAGTAGCGCCGCAGTAGCCAAACCCATTCGAAATGATGTCCGGGTTCGGTGATCTGGCCCGCCGTGCCGGGCGCGGGCGACCAGTCGGTCTCGAAGAATTCGCCCAGGGTGCCGGTCGCCGGGTCGACGAAACGGGTCCGGAACAGCTCGATGATAAGACGCGCACGGTCGAGATAGGCCGTGTCGGCGGTGGCCCCGTGTAGTGCCAGCAACGCTTCCAGCAGATGCATGTGGGGGTTCTGGCGGCGCGGTAGGTCGTGCGCCGGGTTCTCGAAATATCCGCCATGGATGGGGTCGGCAAGGCTTTCGTCGAGATAGTCGAGGGTGCGTGTGGCCCAGGCCAACGCTTCGGAATCGGCGCTTGCGCGGTGGTACCAGGCGAATGCGAATAGCGCGAAGGCCTGCTCATAGGCCTCGATCCGGGTATCGGCCGGGCTGCCGTCACAGGCGGCGGAGAAGATGAAGCCACCGCCGTCTCTGCGCCAGTAGTGGCGGGTGAGGAATTCGAAGCCGCCGCGGGCCACATCGATCGCGCTCGGGCCGCCGGCAGGCGGGGTCCAGCCGAGCAGGTGGGCGTGGCTGTACACATAGATCTGCCGGGCCTGGACGCGCATTCGTTTGGCCTGATCGATGAGGGGTTTGCCGTCGAGGGTCAGGCACTCGACGAAGCCGCCGGCCGCGTCATCGAATCCGGCATGGGACCAGAGCGGCAGGGCCTGTCGGCTAAGCCATTCATGGATATGGGCCGCGTCGATGCTCATGGCGCCAGCCGGTCGATTAGAAGTTCCGCAGCCGCGAGGTCCTCGAGCGCTGTTCCGACGGATTTGAACAGCGTGATCTCGCCGACCGACGCCCTCCCGACATGTTCGTCCCGGCACAATTCGGAGAACTCCGCGAGGATGTCATCCGCCGCGATCATCTCGGCGGCCAGGGGTTGCGTGATATCCCCGGCCTCGGCCATCGCACCCGCGCGGGTATCGACAAAAATCCGCGCCCGCATGATCGCGGTGTCGTCGGCCTCGCGCATGTCGGGGCGAAAGCCGCCGACCAGATCGACATGGGTGCCGGGAGACAGCCATTCGCCCCGGAACACCGGCGTTCGTGAGGTGGTCGCACAGCTCACGATATCGGCGTTGGTGATTGCACCCTCCAGATCGTCGCAGGCGGCGACCGCGAAACCATGACCGGACATCCGGCGCGCGAGACCCGCCGCCTTGTCCGTGTCGCGTCCCCAAACGAGGACCTGGTCGATCGGGCGCTCGGCGCAATGGGCCAGGATCAGGTCCGGCGCGAGTCGACCCGTCCCGATCATGACGAGGCGGTGCGAATCCGGTCGCGACAGAAATCGTGAGGCCAGCGCGGATGCCGCGGCGGTGCGTCGCGCGGTCAGGGCGGGGCCGTCGATGAGCGCGCGCGGGGCGCCGGTTTGCCCGTCCAGCAGAAGATAGGCGCCCTGTACGGAGGGTTGCGGGGCCGCCGGGCTCCGGGTCGGATTGTCCGGGTGGACGGTGACGGTCTTGACCCCGATGTGACGCGGGGGTGCCTCGTTGTCCCATGCCGGCATGAGCAGCAGGGTCGCGTCGTCGCGGGTGCCCATGGGAATGTTGTGGTGATGGCGGACCGGCGTGACGGCCCCGTCCCGGAATGCCGCATGCAGCGCCGCCACCAGACTCGGGGCATCAAGCAACGCGTCGACGGTTGCCGGGTCGATGGTCTGCAAGTCCGGACTAGTCCGTCTGCGCCGGCAGCTGGCCGACGGGCGCGGGCACGCTCGCGCGCTCGCTATCGGCTGCCGCGCGTTCGAGTTCGCGAATTCTGCTCGCCCGTTCGCGCGCACGTCTGCGGGTTGGGGCAGAGGTGATCCACATCAGCGCTGCGCCGAGGACGAATCCCGCCCCGGCCCCGATGAACACGAACGCGAACAGCGGCCATGTGATGATCAGATCGAGAGGCCAGAGATTGAGACTGGCGTCGCCCCGATTGTTGACGGCGAGGACGACCACGATGATCGCGACCGGAATGGTTATCAGCCAGCGCAAGCGGTTCACAATGTATCCCTATGGTCGGTCATGAGTTCGAGCCGGTTGTTTGAAACATTGGCGTTGACCGGGCATGACGAGAACCCGTGCCAATCGATATGGCCGACTTTACCCCATTCGTCATGTGAATGAATGTTGAAGGCCGCGTTTCCGGCCAACATCTTTCGCGCCGGTTACTCGCCGTTGAGGCGTTCGCGCAATTCCTTGCCGGTCTTGAAATAGGGAACGACCTTGGCGTCCACGTCCACGGCCGCACCGGTACGCGGATTCCGGCCGGTTCTGGCGGCCCGTTGCTTGACGGAAAACGCACCGAAACCGCGTAATTCCACCCGATCGCCGCGCGCGAGTGCGGCGGTGATCTCTTCGAGAATTGTTGCCACGATACGTTCCGCGTCGCGTTGCAGCAGGTGCGGGTTGCGCTCGGCCAGGCGCTGTATCAATTCCGACTTGGTCATTCTGTTCCCCCCGGGAATCGCCAGTCCCGAATATTCGCCTTCCCCCGAAGGCTCAGCCGCCGTTCAATTCACGTCAGCGGGCCGAAGGTTGCCAAAGCGAAACCAGACCGTCAAGTGTTAATGCATTGGAAAACAACGATTTTCCTGCAAGCCCGGAGATTTTCTCCAGGAAACCGTCTTCGTCTCTACCGGTCCGCACGGTTTCCACCGGCAGTCCGTCGGGAAGATCGCGTTCGCGGACCATCCAGCCGATTGCCGCCGCCTCGCCGCCGATCGCATCGATCAGATTGTTATCGACGGCCTGGCGTCCGGAGAACACCCGGCCATCGGCCAGTAGGCGCACGTCTTCCGCATCGATCGGGCGGCGTGCGATCACCAGATCGACGAAGAAATCATAAAGATCGAGCACGACCTGTTGCGTGGCAGCGCGGCCTTCCGGGGTCAGCGGTTCGACGGGTGACGGCACGCCTTTCAGCTCGCTCGATTTGATGGTGATGGGCTCAACGCCGATCCGCCCGAGCAGTTCGCTCACATTGGCGGTTTGAAGAATCACCCCGATCGAACCGGTGATCGTGCCTTCGCGGGCGAAGACGCGGTCGGAGGCGATGGCCGTCATATACGCGGCCGAGGTCGCCACGGTCCCCATCACGGCGGCGACCGGCTTGGCTTGCGCGACGGCGCGCAGGTCGTTGTACAAATCTTCACCGCCGACGACGCTGCCACCGGGGCTGTCGATATGCACGATCAAGCCGCGCACGTCGTCACTCTCGGCCAGCCGGGCCAGCGCCCGGCTGCGGGCGCCGTCGCGGACGATCACCCCTTCGACATGGATGCGCACGATCCGCTCGCCGCGCACCAGCGCGCCTTCGGCCTGGAGATAGGCCAGGGTGGCGACGATAACGACCAGCAGGGTGACGGCCTGCCAGACACGCAGCCGGCGCTTCAGCCGGCGGCGGTCAAGCAGGGCGTCCGGATCGTAGGACATGGCGGCCAGTCAGGCGCGGAAGCCTTACGACTTCGCCGCGCCTTCCTCTTCTTCCGTGGCCTCGGTCGCTTCGGCCTCTTCGGCCGCAGCTTCCGGTGCCGCAGCCGCGTCGGCCGCTTCCTCTTCCGCGGGTGCCGCAGCTTCAGGCGCCGGCGTGTCGCCGATCATTTCCTGGGTTTCCTGCTGCTTTTCGCGGATGGCCGCCCCGAGAATGTCACCCAGCGAGGCGCCGCTGTCGGACGAGCCGAACTGCGCCATCGCCGTCTTTTCTTCGGCGATCTCGTTGGCCTTGATCGACATCGAGATACGTCGGCTCGACGCGTCGATGTTGGTCACCTTGGCATCGACCTTTTCGCCGACCGCGAAGCGGTCCGGCCGCTGCTCGGAGCGGTCACGCGAGAGATCGGAGCGTCGGATGAACGCCACCAGGCCGCCCGAGGTGGTGACCTCGATGCCGCCGTCATTCACTTCCGAGACGGTGGCGGTCACGACTTCACCCTTGCGGATGTTGCCGAGCGATTCGGCGAACGGATCGCTGGACAGCTGCTTGATGCCCAGTGAGATGCGTTCCTTGTCGGTGTCGACCTCGAGGATCTTGACCTTGACCATATCGCCCTTGGTAAAGTCCTCGAGCGCTTCCTCGCCGGTCTTCTCCCACGAGATGTCCGAAAGATGGACCATGCCGTCGATGTCGCCCGGCAGGCCGACGAACAGACCGAACTCGGTGATGTTGCGAACTTCGCCGTCGATCTCCGTACCGCCCGGGAACTTGACCGCGAACTCGTCCCACGGATTTTCCTGGGTCTGCTTGAGACCGAGCGAAATGCGGCGTTTCTGCGGGTCCACGTCGAGGACCATGACGTCGACTTCCTGGCTCGTCGAAACGATCTTGCCCGGATGGACGTTCTTCTTCGTCCAGCTCATCTCCGAGACGTGGACCAGGCCTTCGATGCCCGGCTCCAGCTCGACGAAGGCGCCATAGTCGGTGATGTTGGTCACGCGGCCGGTGAAACGGGCGCTGACCGGATACTTCAGTTCCACATCATCCCACGGATCCGCCTCGAGCTGCTTCATGCCGAGGGAGATACGCTGGGTTTCCGGGTTGAACCGGACGACCTGGACCTGAACGGTCTGGCCGACCTGCAGCGCTTCGGACGGATGATTGATCCGGCGCCACGAAATGTCGGTAACATGGAGCAGGCCGTCGACACCGCCGAGATCGACGAACGCGCCGTAATCGGTGATGTTCTTGACGACGCCCTGGAGGACCTGGCCTTCCTTGAGGTTCGCGACCAGCTCGGTACGTTCGGCGGCGCGGGTCTCTTCGAGAACGGCGCGACGCGAGACGACGATGTTGCCGCGGGCCCGGTCCATCTTGAGGATCATGAAGGGTTGCGGGGTGCCCATCAGCGGCGAGACGTCGCGCACGGGGCGGATGTCCACCTGGCTGCCCGGCAGGAACGCGACGGCGCCCGACAGATCGACCGTAAAGCCGCCCTTGACGCGCCCGAAGATCGTGCCGGTGACCCGTTCGGTCTGCTCGAACGCTTCCTCGAGCTTTTCCCAGGCCTCTTCCCGGCGTGCCTTCTCGCGCGACAGGACAACTTCGCCGTTGACGTCTTCGTAGCGTTCTACATAGACCTCGACCTTGTCGCCGACATCGAGTTCGGCGGGGGCGCCGGGCGGGGCGAATTCCTTGAGCGGCACCCGGCCTTCGGATTTGAGGCCGACATCGATGAGCGCAAAATCGCTCTCGACCGAGACAACGGTGCCTTTGACAACCGTGCGTTCGAGGTTTGAATTGTTTTCGAAGCTTTCTTCGAGAAGAGCGGCAAAATCCTCGCTCATGGCGGCGCTCTCAGGCGCCGCTGCGGTATCGGTCATGGGACGATACGTCCTTTCGGTTCATACTTTTCATGCCAACCGGTTGGTTCCGGCGGTCTTTCATACCCACCCGTCTGTCCGGCCAGTCCGGACATGGAAACGGTGCTGGATACGCAAACAACCCGGCCGAGGTTAAGTCGACAGATCCTCGATATAGGCCCGCGTCTCTTCGAAGACGGCATCGGGCGATTTATCTGAGGTATCGATCTCGCGTGCGTCTCCCGCCAGCAATGGGGAGACCTCTCGAGTGCGATCGCGCTCGTCACGCGCTTCTATCTCGGCCAGGACGGCGGGATATGTACTCTCTAAGCCCTTTTCCTGCAACTCTTTATGCCGCCTTTCCGCCCGGATTTCGGGGCGGGCCGTGACGAAGAGTTTCACATCGGCGTTCGGGCAGACAACGGAACCGATGTCGCGCCCGTCCAGAACCGCCCCGGCCTTGCCGCCGGGGGGGGTCCGGGCGAAGTCCCGCTGAAAGTCGAGCAGCACCTTGCGCACATCGGGAATCGCCGCGACCTGGGAGGCCGCATCGGCGACGGTTTCCGTGTGCAGATCGACCGATTCCAGCTTTGCCGGGTCGAGCGCTTTCGCCGCGCGTACGGCATCGGCCCGGTTTGACGGGTCGCCGCCCGCATCCAAAACCAGATAGCCGACGGCGCGGTAAAGGCGGCCGGTATCGAGGAAGGCGAAATCGAAATGCGCCGCGAGCCGCTTTGCCAGCGTGCCCTTGCCGGCGGCGGCCGGGCCGTCGATGGCGATGATCATGTGGCGCTGTCTTCCGCGATGTCCGCGCCGAGGCCGCGCATGGTCTCGATAAAACCGGGGAAGCTGGTCTCGACGGTGCGGACATCGTCGATCGTGACGGGGTTTTCCGTGGCCAGGCCGAGCACGAGGAAGCTCATCGCGATCCGGTGGTCGAGGTTGGCGGCAATCTCGCCGCCGCCGGGTGGCGGGCCGTCGCATCCCTGGATCACGAGCCGGTCTTCTTCCGACCAGACGGCCACGCCGCACGCGGCGAGGCCGGCCTCGACCGCGGCCAGGCGGTCGCTTTCCTTGACCCGCAACTCGCCGACACCCTCGAACACGGTGGTGCCTGCCGCGCAGGCGGCAGCCGCGGCCAGTACCGGGTATTCGTCGATCATTGACGGCGCACGTGATCCCGGCACGATGACGCTTTTCAATGATCCCGCGCGAACATGCAGATCGGCGACGGGCTCGCCCCCGGCGTCACGTGGGTTCTCGCGGGAAATATCCGCCCCCATCTCCGCCAGCGTGTCGAACAGGCCGATGCGCGCCGGGTTCATGCCGACCGCCGGCAGATAGACATCCGAGCCCGGCACGATCGCGGCGGCGACGGCAGGGAAGGCGGCCGAACTGGGGTCGGCCGGGACGCCGATCTCTGCCGGGTTGAGCTCGGGCTGGCCGGTGATCGTGATCCGGCGGCCCGCATCGGTCTCGGTGATCTCCAGCTCGGCACCCATATGGGCGAGCATCCGCTCGGTGTGGTCCCGGGTCGCCACGGCTTCGACAACGCTCGTCTTCCCCGGTGCATGAAGCCCCGCCAGGAGGACGGCCGACTTCACCTGGGCAGACGGCACAGGCAACACATACTCGATGGGCAGGAGATCGTTGGTGCCCGTGATCGACAGGGGCATCCGGCCGCCGTCGCGCGATGCCGTCTGCACCCCCATCTCGGTGAGCGGCGCGATGACCCTGCCCATGGGCCGGGCGCGCAGGGAATCGTCGCCGGTCAGGATGGCGGTGAAATCATGGCCGGCCAGCAGACCGCAAAGCAGCCGGGCCGCGGTGCCGGAGTTGCCCAGGTCCAGCACGTCGTCGGGCGGATGCAGGCCGCCGACGCCGACGCCGTCAATCTGCCAAACGCCATCATCGTTGCGCGTGATGCCGACACCCATGCGGCGCAGCGCCGCCGCCGTGGCCAGCACATCCTCGCCCTCGAGCAGGCCTTCCGCGCGGGTCGTCCCAACGGCGAGCGCCCCGAGCATCAGCGTGCGGTGGGAGATCGACTTGTCGCCCGGCACGCGCACCCGGCCCGCGAGGGCCGCGCCACGGCGCGCGGTTGCGGGTCTTGGTGCGGCGGGCGCGGCGGGGGATGGGGAAGTGGATGGGGTGTTGTCGATCATGGCTTCGTTCTTGTCCGGGCGGCGACCGATTAGCACAAGTTTCGTTGTCCGGCCACGAAGCTGGTGTGGATCGGACACATGTCTGGCGGCCCGGTGTTGCGACAAAGTGACGATGTGTTGCGGATTTGCTTTTGACAGGCCGTGTCGTTCGTGGCACACGGCGCCTCCGACACACACCGGAGGGTACCCAGTGGCAAAACCCGAATGGGGCGTTAAGCGGGCATGCTTGTCATGCGGCGCGCGCTTCTATGACATGCAGAATTCTCCGATCGTCTGCCCGAGTTGCGAGACGGTCTTCGATCCGGAAGCGATCTTCCGCCCGCGGCGCAATCGCCCGGCCGAGCCGGATGCGCCGGCTCCGGCGAACGACGATGCGGCCAAGCCGGCGGCGAAGTCGGACGACGATGATGATGAGGTGGCGGCGCTGATCAGCGACGTGGAAGTCGATGACGACGATGATGACGATGATGCGCTCGCGCCCGATCTCGACGATGATGATGATGACGACGAGCCCGTGGTCGTGGTCAAGAAGGACAGCGACGACGATTAGGCGCGTCGATCCGAGAAACCACTTGCGTTGATCGGCGGGTCCAGTATCTTCCCGCCGCCCGGTCGAAAGGCCGGACGCACCAGTATTTGAGGGGGCCGTAGCTCAGTTGGGAGAGCGCTACAATGGCATTGTAGAGGTCGTCGGTTCGATTCCGTCCGGCTCCACCAAATTAGGCTTTTGAAGCCAACGCTTTATCGGCGGGTTGGGAAACCGACCCGCCGATTGCTTTTTCGGCATTGCCAGATATTGCCATTTGACTGATCGCAGAATGCACGTCGCTGGTTGGCAATTTCAGCATTCAAGCCGAAGCACCTCATCTTCCGATTGCACGTCGTAGGCGTCCGGCATCACGGTGTCCCGACGGTTGCACGGCAATTGGCCCTGTGCACAAGATGATTCAATGGTGATCGGGGACGGGGACAACATGAAACAGGCCATTGGATTGACCGAATTCATCGGTATGGTTCCCGACGGCGCGTGCCTGATGATCGGCGGCTTCATGGGGGTCGGTGCGCCGCTCCGGCTGATCGACGCCCTGGTCGAGTCGGATCGAACCGGGCTTACAATCATCAGCAATGACACATCGTGGCCCGACCGTGGCGTCGGCAAGCTGATCAGCGCCCGCAAGGTGGCGAAAGTCATCACGTCCCACATCGGCCTCAATCCGGAAACGCAACGGCAGATGATCGATCGCGAGATCGAGGTCGAGCTGGTGCCGCAGGGCACATTGGTCGAATGCATTCGTGCCGGCGGGTTCGGACTGGGCGGCGTGTTGACAAAAACCGGCCTGGGCACCCCGGTCGAGGACGATAAACAAACCGTTGATATCGACGGGGAAACGTTTCTCCTGGAAAAGCCGTTGCGCGCCGACTTCGCGCTCATTCATGCGAAAAGCGCCGACTATGTGGGTAATCTGTCCTACTCGCTGACGGCGCAAAATCTAAACCCGGTCATGGCGATGGCGGCGGACACCGTGATTGTCGAGGCCCAGGAAATCGTCCCGGTCGGCATGATCACGCCGGATGCGGTCAAGACGCCGGGTGTGCTGGTCGACCACCTCCTCGAAAGGGCCGCATGATGGACGCCAAGGAACTTATCGCCCGCCGGGTCGCCAGGGAAGTTCGCCCCGGAACCCTGGTAAATCTGGGGATCGGCCTGCCGTGTCTGGTCGCCAACTACTTGCCCGCCGAAATGTCGGTGTTCTTTCAATCGGAAAACGGCGTCGTCGGTATGGGCGCTCGGCCGCCGGAAGGGATGGAGGACCCCAACCTGACCGATGCCGGCGGCAGCTTCGTGACCGCGGTGCCCGGCGCGGCGTCGATCGACAGCACATTCTCCTTCGGCCTGATCCGCGGCGGTCATCTCGACATGACCGTCTTGGGCGGGCTGCAGGTTGACGGTCAGGGGCGGCTCGCCAACTGGATGGTGCCTGGTAAGTTGGTCCCCGGCATGGGCGGTGCGATGGACCTGGTGACCGGTGCACAGCGGGTCATCGTGGCCATGGTCCACACCGCGAAAGGTGCGCCAAAAATCGTTCAGGAGAGTGAACTGCCATTGACCGCGCTGCGCCCGGTCAGTCTGATCGTGACAGAACTGGCGGTCATTGAGCCGAGCAACGACGGGCTGATACTTAAGGAACGGGCGCCGGGCGTGAGCATCGATGAGGTTGTCGGCGCCACGCAGGCGGAACTTATCATCCCGGAGATGGTGCCCGAAATGGTCGGGCTGGCCGCGGTCTAGGCGACATGCGCCGAATGACGGCGCGTTGAATGACGCGTCCCCCGGGCGGACCGCAACCGGATAATTGCGAACATTGCTGCGGCTGTCCGAAATGTACTTATTCCCGTTGAACGCGAACCCCGGCCATATTGATCCGGTGAAACGAAACGGCCTACCGTGAGGGCGCCTCGACGTATTCGAGGTGGCAACACGGGAATCTTGAAAGTGACCAAACACATCGGAACCTGGATGCTCGTTCGTGTCGCGGCGGTTGACGCCAATGGCGAACAGATCGCGCCGCCTTTCGGCGGTGACAACGTCATCGGGCGTGCGGTTCTCACCGCGGACGGGCGCATGTCCGCCATGATCACGGATGCGCGGCCGGAAATACCTGACGGCGAGACGCGCGACTACTCCTGCTACGCGGGTCCATTCACCTTCGACGGCAAAACGCTCATCACCAGGGTGGACTCCTGCTCCGATCCCGCACGCATGGGGACCGAGCAAATCCGCGATGTGACATTCGAGGACGGGCTCATGATCCTGCAGCCGCCCCTGCAGGCATACGGCGACCAGCCGGTGGAGCGACGCACCTTGTGGTGGGAGAAAATTTCAGACGTTTGATTGGCTGACGGAAAAAGGACAACCACCTGGTAGGGGAAAAACCGGCTTGGTTGCGATACCGGGCACGGACATCAGGGAGAAATTCAGTGCGCAAAACAGTCTCATCACCCGACGTGAAGAAACCCGACCGCGCGGCCCTCACCGGCGGTGTGGCGGTGGGGGACCAGGTCATCCTGAGCGGCCAGATGGCCTACGACCCGGACGTGGACGGCATCCCGGCGGACATGGACGCGGCGGCACAGACCCGGGTGATCATGGAAAATATCGGGCACCTTCTGGCCTCTGAGGGGCTGGATCATGGCGACATCGTCAAGGTGACGATTTTCCTCACTGATCTGGGCGACCTGCGCGCCATGAACGATGTCTATTCGAGCTACGTGGCCGCGCCCTATCCGGCGCGTTCGACCGTCGGCGTCACGTTTCTGGCGATCCCGAATGGCCGGGTCGAGATCGAGGCGACGGCGGTTCGACGCTAGGCGCGTCGGCGTCACGGTCGATATGAGACCGGCCTCCATCGCATGCTAGGCGGCCGGCGCAATAAGCTTTAGCTTCATCCGGCAACGACACTTGATGGCTCACGCGCGTGAGCGGAGGAGGAAGCAATGTTTTCACATATCATGATCGGCGGGGATGACCTCGCCGTGGCGAAGAAATTCTATGACGCGGTGCTCGGCACCTTGGGTGTGCCGGAAGGCACGATGGACCCCAAGGGGCGGTTGTTCTATCGCACCGACACGGGCGTATTCGCCATTTCGGTGCCGATCGACGGGAAACCGGCGACGGGTGCGAATGGTGGCACCATCGGTTTCAAATGCGAGAACCCGGAGCAGGCGGATGCGTGGCACGCCGCCGGCCTGGCCAACGGCGGCACGAGTGTCGAGGACCCGCCGGGCTGGCGCGAGGGGGCGGCCGGTCAGGTCTATCTCGCCTACCTGCTAGATCCCTCGGGCAACAAGATCTGCGGGCTGCATCGCTAGGCGCGTTTGCACCAGAAAATTTCATGGAAGCCCGTTCCCCTGCTTTGCGGGCGGACGGGCTTTTTCCATGGACCGGGAAATTTCCCTGACGTGTGTCGATTGTGACGCGGTGCGTTGCTATCGTGATTCCTGGTCGAGCTGGTCCAGATAGCTGTCATGGATGCTGATCTCGCGCGGCGTTAGTTCGTTGGCATTGCATGCACCGGGTACGGCAGTTACGGCCTTGCCAAACCAGCGTTGCCGCACGGCGGCCGACAGGATTTCGGCCGCCGCTGCGTTCCCGTCGACGCCCCAATGGCCGTTAGTGCCATAGAAAATCGGTGCGTCGGGTCTGTCCTGTCGGGCCAGGCAGCCGGTCAGGTCGAGGAGCGGCACGGACAGTCCATCTCGTGTCGCCATGCGCTGCAACAGCGCGCCCGGCAGTGCGGGATCGATACCGGTGGGTTCGATGGATGAGGCGGTTGCCACACGCTGGCGCCACTCGGACGATGCCGCGAGGGGCGAGGGGGCGATGACCAGCAGGGTTTCGGTGCCCGACCGCGCGAGCCCGTCTGCGAACCTGACCAGCCTCCTGGCCCATTCATATCCGCGTTTGAGATCGTCCAGCCGTGCGGCCATGTAGCTCTTGCCCCAAGCCAGCATGATGGTGAGAAATGCCGTGTCGTTGAACTGGACCTGGCTTTCGTAACGGTCGTCGGCCGGAATCGCGGGCGCGAAATCAGATTCGCCATGTAACTTCGCCGGTGGGCCCGGGTTCTGTGCAGCGATCACGCCGGGCGCAACCAACAGATCGGGCGCATCGACCAGTGCGTCTCCCAGCTGCTGGTACGGAACTGAGTGTCGAAGGTCGATCCAGTCGGTGCCGGCGTGAATGTTGAAGATCACGGCGTCATGCTCGAGGCGTCCGGACCAGAATTTGTAGATGGCGATGTATTCGGGAAACCCAACGGAGGGGACCCCCAGATTGATGATCTCGATGTCGCGATCCGCGATGGCGGTGTTCAGCCTATTTTCGAGCAGAGACGGAACCGTGTGATCATCTGTGGTGATGCCGTAGATATAGGAGTCACCGATGAACAAAACTCGAAAACTGTCCGCGGCCTTTCGGGCTGCGACGCGCGTCGGGCGATAGCCTAGGGCACCCAAATCGTAGCGCCCGTCCGCATCCGGCGCGACCGCCGCGCCCGCCGACACAAACGGGTTTGGTGAGGCTTCCGTCGGGGTTGGTGTCTGGGCCTTTGCGCCTGGTATGACCATGCCCAGAAGGATTGCACCGGCCGCGAGCCCGGTTCGAAGATGCACAGGCTTAATCATGGTGCGCGGAAAGTGCGGTCATGGATCAGCGTTGCGCCTGCCTGTCCGGCGGCTCTGGCCCATGCGGTCCCGATTGCAAGCATCGGTCGTTCGACCAGCAAGGCCAGAGCCAGCGCCAACAATGTTGCCGCAGCGAGCACTGCCAGCAGGAACGCCCAGGCGGGTATCGTGCTTGCGAGGCCAGCGACGAGTGCGAGCTGAATCAACGGGAAGTGGACCAGATACACCGCGAAGGAAATGTCGGTGGGCAACGGCGGGTGTGGGGTCGCGAAGGCGACGGCCATGATGCCCGCCGCCAACAGCAGATCGCGGATCGCGATATCGATGGACAGAAAGCCGGTAGTCCCCAATTGCAACGCGCCCAGGGCCGCCACGGCAGCAATGGCGTAGGCCCAGATCGGGATCCGGTGCCCATAGATTGCGAGAAGCATGCCGAGCGCGAACAACCGGGTTTTCCCCGGCAATTGATTGGCCAGACGTGTCTGTTCCAAATCGAGCAGAGTTACGTAGTAGGCAAAGGAGACGATGATGGCGATGAGCAGAATAATGGGCAGGAACCGCCGCGCGACGATGACGGCGGCCGGCATCAGAACATAGAAGGCGACCTCGATTTTCAGTGTCCAGAGGGCGCCATTGGCCGCATTAAACGGCAGCTCGGCGAAGATATCGCCGACCGTCGGGGCCAGAAAATTGAGAAACAGGGCATTTGCCGCGAGATAGCGCAGGACTTCCGGTATCCGAATGTCATCCCATTGCAGGGCGACGAGAATGGCGCATTGTACGGCGATGACCGTGATGTAGGCGGGATAGATTCGGAACAGGCGCTTCAGGCCATAGGCCCCGAAATGCGGTTGGTTCTGCCAGCTGCGGAACACCAGAAACCCGCTGATCAGAAAGAACCCGTCAACACCCCAACCGGATGAACTGAACAGGAAAAATTCGGACGTGCCGCCGGATAGTTCGCGCACATGGGTGAACACAACCGCATAGGCGAACAGCATCCGCAGCAGGTCGAAATTGTTGTCGTGCCGTTGTGTGGCGGCTGTCACGTCGCGGTACCTTCGTTGGAAAGCCGGGTGTAGCACAGCGTTATGATTGCCCAGAAATCTTTGCCGGGTCTCATCCTAGGCCTTTGTTGTTCGTTATGACGGTCGCGCCGCGACACCGGTGCGGACTTTGGCTAACCTGTGGGCCAACGCAGGAGAACCCGAACATGCCCCGACTCATCGATCTCACCCGGCCCATCGACACCAAAAATCGCGAGCTCGTGCCCGAGGAAATACAGGGACTGGCAAGTATTTTCGGACCCAAGATCACCTATCACCGCCCCGAGGACCTGGGCCGCGAACGGATGATCGGATTCTTCGGCTGTGGGGTCGAGCATCTGCCCGACGGTGAGGGCTGGGGCGAGGAAATGCTCAACGACATGAACACCCATTGTTCGACCCATGTGGACGCGCCCTATCACAGCGGCAACACCATCGAGGGCAAGCCCGCCCGCAAGATTCACGAGATCGATGTGCAGGAGCTGTTCTGCCCGGGCATGGTGCTGGACATGCGGCCCTATGCGAAACCGAACACGGCATTCTCCATCGATGATCTGCAGGCGGCGATCGACGCCGTCGGGCGGCCGATCGAGGAGGGCGACGCGGTAATGCTGCGTACCGGCCAGGAACGCTACGGCATGAAGGACCCGGAGTTCTGGACCTATCCGGGCATGACCCGCGACGGCACGGTGTTCTTGACCGGCGAGGGCGCGCGGGTGCTCGGCACGGATGCGATGGGCTGGGACCGGCCGTTCCCGGTGATGAAGAAGGCGTTCGAGGAGACCGGCGACAAGTCCGAGATTTGGGACGGGCATTTCGCGGTGCGTGAGCGCGAGGCGTTCATCGTGCAGCAGCTCGACAACCTCGCGGCCCTGCCCCCCACCGGTTACATGGTCGCCTTCTTCCCGATCCGGCTGGTCGGCACCAGCGCGGCGCCGGCCCGTGTGGTGGCATTCCTGGATTGAGGTTGTCGGCGGGCGGCCTGCAACGAATGTCTAATAGACCCCGGGGCGCCGGGCGGGTTGAGTAAGGGTTCGGAGGCGGTTGCGCAGTTCATGCTGCAACGCCAACAAGTTCCTCCGTTCCCCCGACCCCGTCATGGGGTTATTTAGTGCAGGGCTCGTCCCTGCACTTTTTTTGTCTGCATATTCCTCTATCCGTGTTTGGCTTGGGCTTCATATCCGGCCTTTTGTGCTAGGTTTCGCGCCCGGGCCGGTCGTGACGACCGGCTGGATTGCGCGGGTACGGCGAGCCAATGCTGACCAAATGGACCATCCTTGTTGCGTCGCTGATGTATATCGGCGTGCTTTTCGCGATCGCGTCCTGGGGCGACCGTACGGCGCAGCGCCACGGCTCGCGCATCCGCGCCAAGCCCGTGATCTATGCACTTTCGCTCGCGGTCTACTGCACATCCTGGACCTTCTACGGCAGCGTCGGGCTGGCCTCGAGTTCCGGCTATGACTTCATCCCGGTCTATCTCGGCCCGATCCTGCTGTTCACGGCGGGTTACTTCGTGCTGCGCAAGATCGTGCGGATCGGCAAGGCTGAGAACATCACCACGATCGCCGACTTCATCGCCGCCCGGTTCGGCAAGAGCCAGCTGCTCGCGGCAGTCGTGACCGTGATCGTCGTGGTCGGGATTCTTCCCTATATCGCGTTGCAGCTGAAGGCGGTCTCGACCAGTTTCAATGTGCTGGTCAGCTATCCCGACATCATCATGCCGGCCGGGGTGGCGGGCACCGCCTGGTGGGCCGACACGGCGCTCGTGGTGGCGCTGCTGATGGCCGTGTTCTCGATCATGTTCGGCACTCGTAATATTGACGCGACCGGGCATCATCAGGGGATGATGCTGGCCATCGCGTTTGAATCGATCGTCAAGCTGGTGGCGTTCCTCGCCGTCGGAATCTTCGTCACCTACTGGATGTTCGACGGGTTCGGCGATCTGGCCGCGCGCGCGGGGGCGGTGGACAGCATCGCCGCACGGTTCACCGTCGACATCAACGGATCCAAATGGGTCACGATCACGCTCCTGTCGTTGATGGCGATCATCTGCCTGCCCCGCCAGTTCCATGTGGCGGTGGTCGAGAATGCGGACGAGAGCGAGCTCAGGAAGGCCGCCTGGATGTTCCCGGCCTATCTCGTCTTGATCAACATCTTCGTCATTCCGATCGCAATGGCCGGGCTGCTTCTGTTTGAAGGCGGCGGCAGCGGCGGGGTCGATGCCGACACCTTTGTCCTGGCCCTCCCGATGCTCGCGCAGCAGGAAATCCTCACCCTGCTCGTGTTCATCGGCGGTCTGTCGGCGGCCACGGGCATGGTCATCGTGGCCACCGTGGCGCTGGCGACGATGATCTCGAACGACGTCTTCACGCCGCTCTACCTGCGCTACTGGCATGGGGGCGCGCGCAGCGATGTCGATGTGGGCGCGACCCTGCTGAATGTTCGCCGGATTGCGATGACCGCCATCCTTCTCCTGGCCTTTGCCTATTACCGGGTGGCGGGTGACGGGCAGGCGCTGGCGTCGATCGGGCTGATATCCTTCGCCGGCGTGGCGCAGTTTGCACCCGCGATCTTCGGCGGTATTTTCTGGGCCCGGGCGACCCGCGTCGGCGCGCTTGCGGGCATTCTTGCGGGCAGCGCGGTGTGGGTCTACACGCTGCTGTTGCCGACATTCGCGGGCAGTTCATGGTTCCCTGAAACGCTGCTCACGGCCGGCCCGGCAGGTGTTGCCGCGTTGCGACCGCAGGCATTGTTCGGCGGCGAGTTCGGGGACCCGCTGTCCCACGGCGTGTTCTGGAGCCTGGCGGCCAACATCGCGCTTTTCGTCATTCTTTCTCTGGCCAGCCGACCGAGTGTGGTCGAGCGTGGTCAGGCGCGTGCGTTTGTCGAGGTCATGGGGGCGGAACGCACCGCCCGGCCGCGGGCGTATAAGGGGGCGTTGACGAATCGCGACCTGGAAGACATCACCGGCCGCTATCTCGGGACGGCCGTGTCGGGGCGAGCCTTTACCCAGTATCTCGCCGAACGTCAGCCGGCACTGTCGCTCGACGATCCGGTCGATGCGGGCGTGTTGCGATTCTCCGAGCGGTTGCTCGCCAGCGCGATCGGCGCGTCGTCTGCGCGACTGGTGATCGCGTTGTCGCTCGAGCGCGAGGATATCGACATGGAAAGCGCCATGTCGTTGCTCGACGATGCGTCGGCCGCCATCCAGTACAATCGCGAATTGCTACAGATGACCATGGAGAATATGCGCCAGGGCATCGCCGTGTTCGATGAGGATCTGCGTCTCGCATGGCTCAATGAACGGTTCCGGGATTATCTCGGCTTGCCGGAAAAATACGGCCGGGTCGGCGTGCCGGTCGAGGCCATCATTCGATACTCCGCGGAACAGGGCGAGTATGGGCCCGGTGAGGTCGAGACGATCGTCAACGATTTGCTGGCGCAGTACCACCAGCGCGAGCCCGCGACCTACGAGCGCCGTCTCCACGACGGGACCGTTCTCGAAGTGCGCACCAGCCCGATGCCGGCCGGCGGCGTTGCGGTGAGCCTGATGGACCTGACCGATCGCGTGCAGGCCGCGGCCGAACTGGAAGACGCCAAGCGTGACCTGGAGCAACGCGTCGACGAACGCACCCGCGACCTGATGGATCTGAACGAGCAATTGCGCCGCGCCTCGGATGCCGCGCAGCAGGCCAACCTCGGCAAAACGCGGTTTCTGGCGGCGGCCAGCCATGACCTGCTGCAGCCGCTGAATGCCGCCCGTCTGTTCCTGTCGTCACTGGCTGAAAAGCCGATCGAGCATGAGAATGCCGAGCTGGTGGCGCGCGTCGATACGTCCCTGCGTTCGGTCGAGGATTTGCTCTCCGGCCTGCTGGATATTTCCAAGCTCGATGCGGGTGGTGTGGCGCCGCTGATCGAGGATTTCAACGTCGATGAACTGCTTCGGGCACTGGGGACAGAGTTCGCCCCCTTCGCCGAGGAGCGGGACATCAATCTGCGGGTCGTTGCGTCGAAGCGGATAGTGCGGAGCGACCGGCGCCAGTTGCGGCGCATCCTGCAGAACCTCCTGTCCAATGCGATCCGCTACACCCCGACGGGCGGGCGCGTGCTGATTGGCTGCCGGAGCGCAGGCGAGCGGGTGAAGCTGGAGGTCTGGGACACCGGGCCGGGGATCCCCGAGGACATGCGCGACGCGGTGTTCCAGGAGTTCCAGCGTCTGCCTCATGGCGAGACCGACGATAAGGGCCTGGGGCTGGGGCTTGCCATCGTTGAGCGGATCGCGCGCATTCTGGGTCACACGATCGAGCTGCGCAGCAGGCGCGACAACGGCTCGGTCTTTTCGGTGACGGTGCCGCGCGGCACGGCATCGACGGACGCCGATGCCGCGGCGTCGCGCCCGGTGGTCCGTGCCGGAGAACTGGCGGGTGCCGTGGTGTTGTGTATCGACGACAATGCCGATGTACGCGATGGGATGGCGGCGTTGCTGGGCGGCTGGGACTGCGATGTACGCACCGCCGCGGCGGGCAGCGAATGGCGACATGTCCTGGGTGGCGACGCGCCCGACCTGATCGTGGCGGACTATCACCTCGCTGAGGAGGAAAAGGGTCCCGACGTGATCACCGAGGTCTGCGGCGTGTTCGAGCGCGTGATCCCCGCGATCATCATCACCGCCGACCCGTCGGAAGAGCTGCGCGAGGAAGCCGGGCGCCGTGGGCAGGTGGTGCTGGGCAAGCCGGTCAAGCCGGCGGCGCTGCGGGCCCTGATGACGCGTATGCTGGCGCAGCGCGCTACCGTACGCCGTCAGGCCTCCTGATTTTCCGATTGGCGCGAATGTCTTAGCCGGCGGGTACGTCGCGGGCGGGGTCTTCGACATTGAGGCGACCGGCAAGAATGACGGCCTGGGTGCGGCTATTGACGTCCAGCTTCTGGAGGATGGCCGAGACATGCGACTTGACCGTCGCTTCCGAAATTTCGAGGTCGAATGCGATCTGCTTGTTCAGCTTGCCGTCCGACAGCATTCCCAGCACGCGCAGCTGTTGGGGCGTGAGCGCCGCGAGGCGGGTGGCGAGTTGCGCGTCCTCATCCGACGTGTCGGGCAGGTCGTTTATCCCCGACGGCAACCAGCTGTTGCCGGCGATGATATCGCGTACCGCGCCGCGGATCGCGTCCATGGGCGCGGATTTGGGAATGAAGCCGGCGGCGCCATAATCAACCGCCTGGCGCATGATGCGCGGATCCGTGCTGGCCGAAATCATCGCGATGGGCACTTCCGGAAACTCGGAACGCAGATAGACAAGTCCGGTGAATCCACGCATTCCCGGCATGTGCAGGTCGAGCAAAAGAAGATCGGGCGCGCCCTCGCGGCGGATCGTCTCCGCCGCTTCCGCCAGGCTCGCGGCCTCATGGAAACGGGCATCGGACATATCCTGCGCGATGGTTTGCTTGAGTGCATCACGCACCAGCGGATGGTCGTCCGCTATGACGATCACACAATCTGACATTGGGGCTCCCCCATTCCGGAACGTTGTCCGGATACGCTTTCGGCTACCTTAGTCTTGGCGGGCGGATGGCGTCCAGCGCGCGTTGGTGGACGATCACGCGGCGTTGAGCGACCAGTCATAGGGGAGCCAGCCCCGGCAGGGTATTTTTCTGATCTCGGGTGCGAACCGGGCGGCGTATTTCTCCGCGGTACCGGCGGATTGAATGAAATCTCCTTCGTACCAGCGATAGATTCTGGTCAGGTGGAATCCGTCGGGCGTTCTGTGCAACCAGCGTGCGTCGGCATGGATAATGCGCGTGTGCGCGGCGAGCTCGGCATCGATTGCCGCGCCGGTGAACGCGCCGTTGCGCAACCTGGGGCAGCCGACGCTGGCGCAGTTGATCGCGAAGTGAATGCGTGGTTCGTCGAACCTTGCGCGGAGTTCCTGGTTCTCGATGTCGGCCAGACTCAGAGTCCGCCCGCCCACGGTCCAGCGCCGGGCCTTCCAGCGCGCCTTGGCCGGAATGTCCTGGATCGAGGCGATCGGCATGTGGTCGAGAATCAGACGCAACGTGGCGGCGTTGTAGGTGTTGATCAGGAGCGCGAGTTTTTCGTCGCGCGAAAGGCTGTCAAAATCGACAATGGCAATGCGCGACAGGTAGCCGTCGAGCAGGCCCGCGTAGCGGGCAAGGCCCGCATAGTCGACGAACCCCCCGTCATCCACGCAGCGCCGGAGAAGATCGTCCAGCGCGCCGTGATCGAACGTGTCTTTGCCGGAACGATCGCCATAGAATTCGCGCATCGTGATCCGGGGCGGGCCGAACAGGCGCAGCAGCCAGCGCCAGGTGTCAGGCGGCGGGATCGAGGGCATCATCGTCGGACGGTCGGGTGGCGTGTTTCCGGGCCAGGCCGGCATAGAATTGATCGCGCAGGCCCGCACCGTTGACCTCGCACATGGACCGCAGTTCCCCGTCGATCGGTACCTGGAACGCACATTGGTCGATGCGCGCGCGTCCGTTGGGTGTGTCGAGTTCGTCGGCGCTCATGAAATGGTGGGCGACGACGGAAAAGCGATGCAGCCGAATCCGGCCGGTCAGGACGCGCAGCGCAAAGCGTATCGGCCGTTCCGGGTCGAATCGCCGGGCCCAGCCCCAGGCCGTCACGGGCATGTCCCACAGGAAAAAACGCGGCGCGCGGATGAACATGCCAAACAATCGTGCGGCGGCCTCCGCCGGCCGGTCGGCGCGAAATGTGGCGCCGGCGAAGTTTGCGAACAACCGGTCCAGAAAATACCGGTCGCGCGCACTGCTCTCGGGGCTCAATGGCACGAAACGTTGGCCGCCGTCGCCGCTGCCCAGGGCGGCGGTCATGCCGATCACGAAACGGCTGCAATCGGGGTGCGCCATGAACCACTGGTTCGCCGTGATCTGGCTGCGGTTGGTCTCTTCGATCGAAAGCCCGCGCGCGATCTCGGCCCACAGGGCGTCGGCGGTGATGCGGCCGATTCCGTCTTCCGTGCGGCCCACCTGGGCGACGGGCAGGAGCGCGACCATGCGGAACACGTCCGCGTTGGCCTGGGCGAAGCGCACGATATCGCCGACCTCGGGCAGATTGTCTCGGGTGACGGTCACGGTACTCGCGACCCGCAACGTGCGCCCGGTCTCGCGACGGACCCGGCGGATCATCGCCGCGAATTCCTTGCGCAGGGCCATCAACTCGGCCTCGCGGGTGGCGTGGCGGAAATCCCGGTCGCGGCGTCCGCGCTGGGTGGTATCGATGTGCAGGCTCAGCTCTTCCAGCCCGCCCTCGATCATCAGATGCTTGAGCAGGTCCGGGTCGCGCAGGAACCCGTCGCCATGGCTCATCAGCATGGGAATCAGCTCGATGTTGCGGGCGTGGCGCAGGATCTCGATCACCTCTTCGACCGGACGCAGGGCGACCTCGCCATCGGTCAGCTGCACATTGCCCCAGGGGCCGAGCTCGGCGCGCAGCAGATCGAGCTGCGCCTTCACGTCCTCAACGGACAGGGCCGGCGTGCGGTTGGCGTCGGCACCCAGGTAACAGCCACGGCACGCGAAGTCGCATTTCGGCATCACGCCGATGGTCGCGCCGCAGCCTTCTTCATGGCGGCCATACATCTGGTTCGCGGTCCGGAAGCGCGGGTCGAGCCGCGTCCAGGCGGCATCCAGGCTGGCGCGTGTCTCGGGGGAGACAGGTGTGCGCACGAGCCGCCAGAGGCGCGCGACTCCGACCGGTCGTCGGTGCGTGGAAGTTGTCCCGAGGAAACTCATCGCGTTGATCGCTCGCCCGTTCACAAGCCCTGTAGCGGGTCTTTGAATGGGCCTATGTAGCGACCGCCCGCGACGGCGGGGACTCAACTTATCGTGTGATGGCGGCGGAACTGCCAAACATCCGTCATGCGCGGGCTTGACCCGCGTATCTTGTCTCCGAATGTGCCGAGATGCCCGGATCAAGTCCGGGCATGACGAACTGGGACGGAGGCGCGGGCTTCAAACCTGCCCACACGCAGTGTCCTCAGGCAGACGGCCCCGGCAAGGTAATTCCGTAGCGCCAGCGCTCGATGGTCACATCCCCGAAAACGCCGCCATAGTTCAGTGGCTCGCCTTTCCAGAATTCTTCGCAGGCCGCGCGGTCGGGATATTCCATGATCATCATCGAGCCGATCATCTGGCTGCCGTCATCGTTGAACATGGGGCCGCGGGCCACATAGCGATCCATCACCGAGGCCTGAAACTTGTGATGGGCCTCGGCGACGGCGGCGCGTTTGTCGTCGGCGTCGGGGCCATCGATGGCGGTGATCACGAACTGTTCCCAGCCTTCGGTGCGCGGATAGTCGTTCCAGCGCAGTTCCATCGACGACGACCAGCGGGTGATCGTGATTTCGCCGAAGGCACCCGCCTGTGTGTAGCCCTCATTGTCCATCCATGCCTGAGCCGCCGCCTTGTCGGGCGCATCGATCAGCGCCATCGCGCCGGCCGGTGTCTTGCCGTCGTCGGCCAGCAGCGGGCCGGAAAAACGAATCTGGTTCTGGTGGGCCCGGAGATAGGCCTGGTGGGCGTCCATCGCCGATTCACGGAGAGCGAGGCCGCCATCGGCCTTGAAGTAGCCCTTGCAGATCCAGCTCGGGCTCTTGGTCCGGTAATATTCGTCGAGTTCGGCTTCGGACAGGCCGTAACGCGGGTCGCCGGGCAGCGCGCCGGACGGATTGTTGGGATCGGACATGGTGTTGGTTCCCCCTGAATGAATGTTGTTGGGCGTATCGTCGCCGCCCGGGCGTCCGGGTGCAACCCTCCTTGCCGGCGGTCAGGTGTGCGCTGGTGGAATGGTTCCGCCCGTTGGCGTTCCCGGCTAAGCTATTCGCCAACGTAATCGGAGGAGGACATCATCATGGCACGCACATTCCGCCGCGTGGTCACCGGCCACAACGCCGCCGGAAAATCCATCATCTGGAAGGACGGGGCCGCCCCCCAGACGATCGAGCCGCTGCCGGGCCTGTTCCTCCACGAATACTGGGAGACGACCGCGCCTGCCGACAACACCGGTGATACGGACACCGCGATCCGCGAGAACTCCATCGAGCCCCATGACCCGAACGGCACGATCTTCCGGGTGGTCGATTTCCCGCCCGATGAAGTCTGGAAGGGCGCCGATGTCGGCGCGGCCTTCGACGAGATGGGCAGCGGGGCGGCCCATGACGATGACGCCGAGACCGCGGGCATGCATGAGACCCAGACGACCGACTTCGCCATCGTGATCGAGGGCGAGATGTGGGCGGTCATGGAGGAGGGCGAGACCCTGCTCAAGGCCGGTGACGTGCTGGTCCAGCGCGGCACCAATCACGCCTGGTCGAACCGTTCGGGCAAGAATGCGGCGATCGCCTTCGTGCTGGTCGGCGCAAAGCCTCGTACGTAGTAAACTTCGTGATGCCCGGGCTTGATCCGGCCATAATGCTAACAAGGAAAGTCGGAACATGACCGCAAAACTCAGGCATTTTGCCCTGTCCGTGCCCGACCCGCAGAAGGCCGCGGCGTTTTATGAATCCGCGCTGGGCATGACCCGCGTCGGCGAGAACGATCATGCCGGTGCCACGGCGGTGTATCTCACCGACGGCACGGTCAATCTCGCACTGCTGCGCTACAAGACCGAAGAGGCCGCGGGCGGCGACCCGGACAAGTTTGGTGTGCATCATTTCGGCTTCATCGTCGATGACGTGGAGGCCGTGCAGGGCGAGATCGAGGCGGCCGGCGGCAACTGGCTGATGGGCGAGGCGAAGGACGCAGGCGCGTTCTACGAGATCAAGTACCGCGACCCGGACGGGGTGATCTTCGACGTCAATGAGGGCGGCTGGAAGACGGAGGAGTAGTCCTCGCGCCGGTGCTGCGTACGATGCGCGCGGCCGGGCTGAAACCGGTTCGCCCAACGAACGGTGCGAATGATCCTGGCGTTTCCCTGCATGAGCCCGGCGCGCTAGTCTTCCGCCTGGTAACAAATCCGGCTCCGGGGAGAGAACATCATGGCGCGCACATTGATAAAGGGCGGCTGGGTCGTGTCGATGGACGATGCGATCGGGGATATTCGCGGCGGCGATGTCCTGATCGAGGATGACAAGATCGTCGAGGTGGACCGGAGTATCGATGGCGGCGACGCGCAGGTGATCGACGCGTCGAACATGATCGTCAGCCCGGGCATGATCAACATGCACGAGCACACCTGGCAGACCGGCGTGCGCGGGGTGGTCGCCGACTGGACGATGTTCGAATATTCCCAGCTGATGCACGCGACGGCGGTGGCGCATTTCACCCCCGACGACATCCGGCTGGCCAATCTCTGCGGGGCGCTGAACCAGCTCAACTGTGGCACCACCACCCTGTTCGACTGGCACCATTGTAACGCGACGACCGACCACAGCGATGCGGCGATCGACAGCCTGGAAGAGGCGGGCATCCGCGCCGTCTATGGCCATGGCCAGACCAAGCTGGCGCCGAAGCCGGGCGAGCCGCCGTTTTCCGAGGTCCCCCATTCGCGCGAACGGGTCGAGCGGTTGCGCAAGGGACGCCTTGCCTCGGACGACGCGTTGATCACCATGGCCATGTGCATCCAGGGGCCGGGCTTCTCGGTCTGGGATTGCATCGAGCATGATGTGCGGCTGGCCAAGGATATGGGGCTGCGCTGGTCGAACCATACGGGCGCGCTGGGCATTCCCCTGTTTGCCGAGAACGCCATTGTCCGACTGGATGAACTCGGTCTGCTCGGCCCCGAGGCGGATTTCGTCCATGCGACCAACTTCACCGACGACGAAATCAAGCTGATCATCGACCGGGGCGGCTCGATCACGGTCGCGCCCGAATGCGAGTGTAACTTCGGACATGGCAATCCGGTTACCGGGCGCGTACTGGAGCTGGGCGGGACGCCGTCCTTCGGCATCGATCTGGAATCGAACATCTCCGGCGATATGTTTTCCGTGGTGCGCTTCTCATTGCAACTTGAACGCGGCATGTACACCGATGCGCGGCCGCGGCCGACCAAGACCATGCCCGAGCATCTCAAGACCCGCGTGGCGCTCGAATGGGCGACCATCGGCAACGCCCGCGCGCTGGGCATGGACGACAAAATCGGCTCCCTCACGCCGGGCAAGCAGGCCGATGTGATCCTGACCCGTGGCGACGATCTCAACACCTGCCCGGTGCATGACCCGGTCCAGACGCTGGTGTTCATGGCGACGCCGTTCAACGTGGACACGGTCCTCGTCAACGGCGAGACGAAGAAACGTGACGGCAAGCTGGTCTATCCCGAGGCCGCGCTGCGCGAGACCCTCGGCAAGCTGACCGAATCCGGCCGCCGTATCCTGGATGCCGCCGGGGTGTTCAAGGCCGCGGAGTAGGGTGCGATAAGGGTCGCGGCATCATGACCGCCAACAGATGGGTCGTCCTCGGCGCATTGTTCGTGGCGCGTTCCGCACTCGGCTTTCACTTCGTGTCCGTGGCGTCGGTCTCACCGCTGCTGGTCGCGGACCTGGGCATCGACTTCACCAGGATCGGCACGTTGATCGGGTTCTTCAGCCTGCTCGGCGTTGTCACGGCGCTCCCGGCAGGTTTTCTGGGTCAGCGCATCGGCGAACGCCGGGGTTGTCTGTTCGGCCTCGGGTTGATGGGATTGGGCGGCTTCGTGATGTGGCTCGGCGATGACTTTGCCGTCATCAGTGTCGGTCGGATCATCGCCGGCACGGGCGGCGTGGTGATCACCGTTCTGATGGTCAAGATCGTGGGTGATCTGTTCGAGGGCAAGGAAGTCGTCACCGCCATGGCGATTCTGATGAACAGCTGGCCCGTCGGCATTGCTGCCGGCCTTTACACACAAGGCGCCATGGCCGAGGCCTGGGGCTGGCAGGCGGTGTTCCTGACGGCGGGTATCGGTTCCTTTGTCGGCATGCTGTTGGTCGCCATGCTGTATCGACCGGGCGCGCGAATTGCCCCGGCACCGATGCAACGTCTCGCCATCACGAAGGTGGAGGCGGCGAAGGTCTCCCTCGCCGGGATCATCTGGGTCTTCTACAACGCCGGCTATCTGATGGTGCTGTCCTTCGGGCCGGCCATGCTGGTGATGCGCGGCCTCGATGTCACGGCAGCCGGCTTGCTGATCGCCAACGCCACTTTCGTTTACATGTTCTCGATCCCGCTGGGGGGCTGGCTGTCGGAAAGAATCGCCCGCCCGAACCTGGTTATGGTGACGTGTTTTGCCATGAGCGCGGTGGTGATCCTCCTGATACCCTTTGTCGAAGCACCGCTGTTCCTGTTCGTTCTTGCCGCGATCTTCATCGGCATCCCGACGGGCAATGTGATGGCGCTGACCGTCGAGACGGTGCGGGCCGAACATCGCAACACCGGGACGGGCCTCTATCACACCTGGAACCATGCGGGCCTGTTCGTCGGTCCGGCTCTTGCAGGCTGGATCGTCGATCAAACCGGCAACCCGGCGTCCGCCATGTTCTTCGGCAGCGCGATGGTATTCCTCGCCATATTCGTCCTCGGGATGTTGCGATTCATGCAGCGACGAGAGGCCCATGCCGGGTAGACCGACGCTCGGTGTCGTCATCCCGACCCTGAACGCCGGGGCCGGGCTCGCGCGCACGCTTGAGGCGCTCACACAGGACGTCTTCGATCTTGATGTCGTTGTCGTGGACGGGGGTTCCGACGATGACACGGTCGCGGTCGCTGAAGGACTTGGCGCGCGGGTCATGGCCGCTGCGAAGGGTCGGGGCACACAACTGGCGGCAGGGGTCGAGGCCGTGCGGGGTGACTGGCTGTTGTTCGTTCATGCCGACACGGTTCTCGACGCGGGCTGGGCAGATGAACTGGCGGGTTTCATGGCCAACCATCGTGACCGAGCTGCGTATTTCCGGCTTGTGCTGAATGACGATGCGCCCGGTGCGCGCCGGGTCGAGCGCATGGCGGCGTGGCGCTGCCGGGTGCTGGGTCTGCCCTACGGGGACCAGGGACTGGCGATCGCACGCGATCTATACACGGCGTTCGGGGGCTACCCGGACCAGCCCCTGATGGAGGATGTGTACCTCGCGCGGCGGCTGGGCCGAAGCAGATTGGTGGGGCTTGAAACCGTCGCTATGACGTCTGCCGTGCGGTATCGCTATGGCGGTTACTGGCGGCGCCCGTCGCGAAATTTAATCTGCCTGTTTCTGTATCTCATGGGTGTACCGGCACGGATGATTGCAAGGATCTACCGATGAAGCCCCATCTCGTCATATTCGCCCGCGCCCCCCGGCGCGGCGCAGTCAAACGGCGCCTCGCCGCCGATATCGGGGACGGCCCCGCGCTCGCCTTTTATCGACAGACCCTGCATGACGTGACGCGCCGGCTCGGCGGCGATCCCCGCTGGCGCACCTGGCTGGCCGTGACACCCGATACGGCCGCGACGCGGCCCGAGCAGTGGCCGGCCGTTCCGGGCGTGCGGCTTATCCCCCAGGGCAGCGGAGATCTGGGCGCGCGCATGGCCCGGCCGATGCGGGAACTCCCGCCGGGCCCGGTGATCATCGTGGGGACGGATATTCCCGACATTACGGCGGGCCACATCGCCGACGGGTTCGCCGCACTCGGCAGCCATGATTTCGTGTTTGGTCCCGCCGTCGATGGCGGCTACTGGCTGGTCGGTTCGCGGCGGCGTCCGAACGTGCCAAAGGGATTGTTCCGCGGCGTGCGCTGGAGCACCGAGCATGCGTTGGCGGATACGCTTGCTGGTTTGCCGCAGCGCGCCCGTGTGACGATGCTGGGCAAACTCGATGATGTCGATGACGGTGCAGCCTGGGCCGCATTGCGTAAACGCCGGCGTTCATGAATAGAGCACCTGTCAACAAACCGTGACGTGACACGGAACCTGTTCCTTCCGACATGGTGACCGCTACAATCGCGTCGCCAAGCGGGGAAATATGGAATCGATCTACTACGTCATTTCGTGGCTATGCCACCGGCGCTGCGCGCATTGCTACGACACGCGTTTCCGGCCATATGTGCGCGACGAACGCGACGCGGTGGTCAATGAGGCGGTGACGAGCCATGCGAAGGTCGTGGCCAATTTGCCCGACCGCATGACCTATCGCGAAAGTGACGGCGGTCCGGAGAAGCCCGGGCGGGTGATCCTGTCCGGCGGTGAGGTGCTGCTCGATCCGATCCGCGAGCCGGTGCTGTATCCGGTGATGGATATGCTGCGCGCGAAATACGCCGATGCAGGCGGGGTGCGGATCGTGGTCCAGACGACCGGCGACCTGGTGACCGAAAAGATTCTCGACGAACTCCTGGCACGCGGCCTCTGGCAAATCTCGATCACCGGCATGGACGATTTCCACGTCGGCCATGAGGGCGAGAAACGCCTGCCCCTGATCGAACAGCTGACCGATATGTTCGAGGCCGCGGGACTGGCGCCGACCGGGCGCCGCCATGACGGTACTGACGCCAGGGGCACCGAGACACCGGTCTTTTCTTTCATGGGGGCCAACCCGGAAGAATGGATAGGCCCGATCTGGCCGCGCGGGCGGGCCTGGGACAATGAGCTTTCCAGCGCGACCCTCGACGACAATTTCTGCAACCGCTGGTCGGGCGGGCTCAATTTCATGAACCACGGCAAGCTGGGCTCGGAGGTTTCGATCGAGCCCAATGGCAATGTCTATCCCTGCTGTCTGAAGACCAAGGCACCGCTGGGCAACCTGACCGAGGAGAAGCTCTCCGACATCCTCGACAGCCTGGCCGGGCATCCGGCGTTCGAGGCGCTGAACGACGGCGCGCCCGAACGGATGGGCGCGGCGTTCGGTTGGGACGAGGAGACCTTCCGGCGGAACAGCGAAACCAAAACCCCGTCGGGTGAGACCTACCGCAACCTTTGCATCGGCTGCGACCGGTTCCACGAACAGGTGCTGGGGCCGATCATCGAGGGTCTGCGGCAGGAACGCCTGCACGGACGTACGGCCGCATGAGTGCGGACACGCGGGTGGGCGCTGTCTGCGCCGCGCTGGCCGCGCGTCTCGGCGCGCCGGTCGCGGACTTGCATCCGTTGCCCGATACGGGCCTCGCCCATGACCATGTATGTATCGGTGATTCGGGAATGCTTGCGCGGGTGCCCAAGCAGAGCCAGCTGGGCCTCGCGGCGGCGGAAAATCTCGACTATCAGGCCGCGTGTTTTGTGCGCGCGTCGGCCAGCGGGCACGCACCCCATCTGCACGACAAACTATCGCCGGATGACAAGCTGACAATGGGTGCGTTGATCGTCGATCTGGTTAACGGCCGTCCGCTGTCCCTGCCGGGTGATCTGGCGGCGATGGCGGAATGCCTGGCGGCGATCCACGCGCTGCCGTTGCCACTGCCCGAGCAACGCGCGCCACTTAAGGACCCGGTCGACCCGATGGCCGACACCTTCATGGAGATCATGACCCAGGCGGCCTATATCGCGACGGCGGATCTGCACCCCGACGCCGAATCCCAGATTCGCGAGGAGCTTCAGGCGGCGGGCGCGACCCTGGCCCGTGACGCGCGGCCACCCCGGACTCTCATTGCGTTCGATGCCCATCCGGGAAATTACCTGATGACGCCGGATGGTCGCGCAATGCTGGTGGATCTGGAAAAGGCGCGCTACGGAGCTGCGGCCTTCGACCTCGCGCACGCGACCCTCTACACATCGACCACCTGGGACGTGGACAGTCATGCGGTGCTGGACCGCGATCAGGTGGGTGCTTTTCATGCGGCCTGGCTCGACGCCGTGCCCGAAGACCTGGCCGCCGCGACCGAACCCTGGCTGCAGCCGCTACGGCGCATGATGTGGCTCTGGTCCGTGACATGGTGCGCCAAGTGGCGGGTCGAATCCCGGCAGGCCGCAGAGATGGGCGCCGCGAGCAAGACATCGACCGAAAACTGGTCCGCGGAGCTGAGCGCCGAGGCGCTCGTCGCCCATGTTGCCGGCCGGGTGGCCGACTATCTCGACCCGGAAACCATTACCCGCGTCCGCGCCGATTGGGACCTGTCGATTCTGAGCCCGGCACCCGCCGCCGCTACCAGCTGAACAACCGAAAGAGGAACGGAAATGCGAACCCTGATTGCCGCGCTTGCGGTGCTCCTATCGATATCCACGGGGGCGATGGCCCAGAGCTGGGACAATGTCGTCGACAAGGCGCGCGGGCAGCTTGTGTTCTGGAACGCCTGGGGCGGCGATGAGCGCATCAATGCCTACATCGCCTGGGCGGGCGACCAGGTGCAGGCGCGCTACGGGGTGACCGTGCAGCATGTAAAGTTGGCGGATACGGCAGATGCGGTGGCCCGTGTTGTGGCGGAGAAGGCGGCAGGCCGCAGTGACGGCGGGTCGGTCGATCTTATCTGGATCAACGGCGAGAATTTTGCGGCGATGAAGCGGAACAATCTGCTGTTCGGCCCGTGGACGGCCGACGCGCCGAATTACCGCTATGTGGATACGGAGAACAAGAAGACCACGACGGTGGATTTCACCGTGCCTGTCGATCATCTGGAAGCCCCCTGGGGCATGGCCCAGTTCGTCTTCATGCATGACACCGAACGTGTGGAGACCCCGCCGGGATCGGTTCAGGGGCTTCTGGAATGGGCCAAAGCCAACCCCGGCCGGTTTACCTATCCCCAGCCGCCGAATTTCCTCGGCACCACGTTCCTCAAGCAGGCGTTGATCGAACTCGTCGTCAGTCCGGCGGTGCTCCAGGCGTCGGCGGCGGATTTTCAGGAACACACCGCGCCGCTGTGGGCCTATCTCGATGCGCTGCATCCGCTGATGTGGCGGCGCGGCGAGGTGTATCCGCAGAACGGTCCGGCGCTCCTGCGCCTCCTCGATGATGGTGAGGTGTCGATTGCCCTGTCGTTCGAACCCGCCGAGGCGTCGGGCCTGATCGCCCAGGGCAAGTTGCCCGACACGATCCGCACCTTCGTGCTCGACAACGGCACCATCGGCAATACCAACTTCGTCGCCATCCCCTTCAACGCGAATGCAAAGGAAGGCGCGATGGTGCTGGCGAACTTCCTGATGTCGCCGGAAGCCCAGGCCCACAAACAGAATCCGGAAGTCTGGGGCAGCTTCACGGTGCTCGATGTTGGGCGCCTGCCCGAGGATTCCAGGGTGACGTTCCAGGAACTTAAGCTGGGTGTCGCCACCCTGTCGCCGGGAGAGCTCGGCATCACCCAGCTGGAGCCGCACCCTTCCTGGGTCGCGGCGCTCGAGGCCGAGTGGGCCAAACGCTATGCGAGTGGCCGATAGTTGCACACCAATGGAATTTGAACGCTAGATTGTTGACGACGCTCAGGCGGTCATCTTCGGAGCCGGCAACGTGCCAGGGAATTTCATCTTCAAGACTTTGGTCAGGAAACTGCCGCCGATCCGGCGTTTGATCGATGAACGGGATTCACTGCGCGCCGCGCTGGGCGTCGATAACGTCTATGGCACCGAGGCGTTTGTCCAAGCCGCGATCCTAGCCGGCGATCATCGCCGGATTGTCGGTGGCGGATGGGAGCATGTCGGCGCTGCGCAGCTTGAATGTTTGCGGAGCCACGGGCTGTTGCCGGATCACCACCTCCTCGATATCGGTTGCGGCACGCTGCGTGGCGGATTGCATCTCATCCCGTATCTCGAACCCGGGAACTATTGGGGTGTCGATACAAGCCGGCATTTGCTGGATGCGGGCTGGGAGCGCGAACTGGTGCCTGCCGGCCTCGATGTACGCCGGCCGCGGTCCCAGCTTGTTCAGATTGAGGACTTTGATCTCGCACGGATAGACCAGCAGTTCGACTACGCGATGGCCTTCTCCGTGTTCACCCATATCAATCTGAATATGGTGCGCCGTTGCCTGTCCCGGCTTGCACCGCGCATGCAGCCCGGTGGCAAGTTCCTGGCGACATATTTCGAAGCGCCCGCCGACCCGGAAATCCCATTCTCCGATCCGCATTGCGAACGGGTTACCTACTCCCATCATGATCCGTTTCACTACAGTTTCGAGGATATGGAGTATGTCGTTCGTCACCTGCCCTGGCGGGTGCGGGATGTCGGTCCCTGGCTGCAGGATGCAGAGCAGCAGATGCTGATTTTCGAGCGGACGCCGTCCGCAGAGATGGGTTGAGCTTGCGGGGGCGGGTGTCATTTTTCGCGTCGCCCCTCCGCTGGGTTCCGGCGGCGACCCTGTTGTTGCTGCTGGGGCCGGTCTTGGCCGGACTGATTGGAACGGTTCTGCCTGCCTTCGGGTACCTCCCGGCATTGGGCCGCGCGACGTTCAGCCTCGAGCCCTGGCAGGCGCTGTTTGCATCTCCGGGCGTTTCGGAATCGATCCGGCTGTCCTTCGTGACCGGGATGGCGGTGACGGTCGTCTCGTTCACCGTGGTGATCCTGTTCGTCGCCGGCTGGCACGGCACAAAGTCGTTCGCACGGGTCCAGAAGCTGCTGTCGCCGCTTTTGTCCGTGCCCCATGTGACGGTGGCGTTCGGGCTGGCGTTTCTGCTGGCCCCATCGGGCTGGATCTTCCGCCTGACGTCGCCCTGGCTGACAGGCTATGACCGCCCGCCGGATTTGATCATTGTGCAGGACCCGGACGGGCTGGCGCTGATCGCCGGGCTTGTCGTGAAGGAAATTCCGTTCCTGTTTCTGATGACCCTGGCCGCCATCGGGCAGGTGGATGCGGCCCGGGTCCGGACCCTGGCGCGCACCCTGGGTTACGGGACCACCGCGGCCTGGCTGAAAGCGGTGTTCCCGCTGGTCTACAGGCAGATCCGCCTGCCGGTGTTCGCCGTGCTCGCCTATGCGGCATCCGTGGTGGATGTCTCGGTGGTGCTGGCGCCCTCCACCCCGCCGCCGCTGGCCGTGCAGCTCGTGCGCTGGTTCAACGATCCGGATCTGGCCTTGCGCTTCGTGGCGTCGGCGGGCGCGCTGGTGCAGCTGGGCCTCGTCGTCGCGGCGATATTTATCTGGTGGGTGGGCGAACGCGTCGTGGCGTGTCTGGGCCGTGTCTGGGTCCGCGCCGGCAGCCGCGGGCGGCAGGATTTCGCGTTGCGTATTGCTTCGGGCACGGCGCTGACGGCGAGTTTTCTGGCGGCGTTCTTAGGGCTGGCGAGCATGGCGCTCTGGTCGATTGCGGGGCGCTGGCGGTTCCCCGATCCGCTGCCGTCGCAACTCTCGCTCAACGCCTGGACAGCCAATGCCGACCGGCTGGCGACCGCGACCGTGAATACCGCGACCATCGGGGTCGCAGCGGCGCTCGTCGGGCTGGCGCTGACGGTGGGTTGCCTGGAGAACGAGGCTCGATTCGGCAAACGGGCGACCAACAAGGCGCTGTTCTTGCTCTATGTACCGCTGCTCGTGCCCCAGATTGCCTTCCTGTTCGGCACCCAGATCCTGCTGGTGATGAGCGACCTCGACGGGGCCTGGGTCGCGGTGGCCTGGGCCCATCTGGTTTTTGTGCTGCCCTATGTCTTCCTTTCCCTGGCCGATCCCTACCGGGCCTGGGACGAGCGCTATGCGCGGGCCGCATTGTGCCTTGGCGCGTCGCCCTTGCGGGTCTTCTGCCGGGTCAAGCTGCCCATGCTGCTGCGGCCGATACTGGTCGCCACCGCCGTGGGGTTCACCGTTTCGATCGGCCAGTATCTGCCGACATTGTTTGCCGGTGCGGGCCGTCTCGACACGCTGACCACCGAGGCAGTATCGCTGGCGTCGGGTGCGGACAGACGCGCCATCGGCGCTTACGCGCTGTTGCAGATGCTGCTCCCATTCATCGCGTTCGGTGTGGCCGCCGCCGCACCGGCCTGGTTGTTCCGGGACCGGCGGGGGTTGCGGGTGACGGCATAGGGCTTGCGGGTTGACAGGCGATCCATCCAGGGGGCCCACTGCGGCCAAGAAACAAACACCGAATTCGGGGGAGATATCATGAAACTGTTCAGCTACTGGCGCTCGCTTGCCGCCTTCCGCGTCCGCATCGCGCTCAACCTCAAGGGCCAGCCCTTCGAGGTCGTCTCGACCGATTTGCTCAAGGGCGAGCAGTTCGATCCGGACTATCTCAAGATCAACCCGCAGGGGGTGGTTCCGGCGCTGGTGACCGATGACGGGATCACGCTGACCCAGTCCATGGCGATCCTCGAGTATCTCGACGAGACCTACCCCGAGCCGGCCCTGTTGCCGAAGGACCCGATGGCGCGGGCGCGGGTGCGGTCGCTCTGCATGATCCTGGTGGCGGATATTCATCCGCTGGTGGTGCCGCGTATCCGCAAATACATCACTCAGGATTGGGGCCATAGCGAGGAAGAGCTCGGCGCGTGGATCAGCAACTGGACGACAAAGGGCCTCGCGGCCATCGAGACACATCTCGCGGAAGGCGGCACGTCAGGCACCTATTGCGAGGGCGATCAGGTGACCATGGCCGATCTCTGCCTGGTGCCCCAGGTGGGTGCGGCGACGTTGTTCAAGATCCCGCTCGACGCCTATCCGAACTGCGTACGAATCTTCAAGACATGCCTGGAGAACCCGGCCTTCTTCGACGCGCGGCCCCAGGTCCAGCCGGACTTTCCCGAGGAGATGAAGTAGGCGGAGACGCGCGGCTCAGCCGCCTTTCTTCTTGGCCCCCGCGGCATCCATCAGCTGTTCCAGCACCTCATAGGGCTGGGCCCCGACGACGCCCTTGGCGTCGGCCACATAGGTCGGCACGCCGGTCACACCATACTGGCGGGACTTCTCCCAGTCGGCGTCGATCGCCGCCTCGAAGGTGCGTTTCTCTAGCACCTCGCGCGCGGCGGCCCCGTCCAAGCCTACCCCCTCGGCGATCTCCACCAGCAGATCGACGTCGCCGATGTTCTTGGCGTCCACGAAATAGGCCTCGTAGAGCTTCATGTGGATGGCATCGCCGCCGGGCTGGGTGTCGGCCCATTTGCCGAGTTCCTGGGCCAGACGGCTGTTGTAGGTGTGGGTGCGCTTGCCGTAGGGCAGGCCTTCCTCGTCCATCCGCGCTTTCATGCCTTCATACATGGCATCGAGATCGACATCGCGGCCCGCGAACAGCTGTTCGAGCGACTGGCCGTCGAGCGGCGTGTCGGGGTGCAGCGGGAAGTGCACGGTCTGGATATCGACGTCGTAGGCCTGTTTCAGTTTTTCAACACGCACGGTGCTGAGGTAACACCAGGGTCAAACGTAGTCGGCAAAGACCTCGAGGGTGACGGGATCGGACATGCGGTTGCGCTCCAAGCGATGCGGGACAATATGTGCTCGGATGGATTGTATCAGAGAGTCGCACGCGGCGCTGAATGCGCGGTGAGACGGGAGGTGAATTATGGTGATACCCGATCTTAAACGGGTTCTTGTCCTGACCGCCGCCCTGGCGCTTGCGGGCTGCGCGGCACCCGCCGTCAGCCTTCTGTCGCCTGCGATCAGCGGCGTCCCGGCGGTGTCGGACTTTGTCGGCAGCGGGGCGAGCGATAGCTACTGGGTTGCACGGTATGAGGATGTGGTCGTCGCGTCGCGCAGGGCCGGGGCGACCTTCGGCCTTTCGACCGAGCTGGATGACGAGACGCCCGCGCGCACCATCCTGCGCCTGGTGGATCGGACGGAAGCGGGAGTTCGGCTGCGTATCGAGCCGCGCACGGATTCGTTGACCTTCATCAAGTTTGGCGGCCCGGCGGGCATGACGCGGCTGATGAGCCGCCAGATCGCCCACGAGCTTGAGGCGGCGGATGCGTTTCTCGTCGATTGGGACCAGGAACGCGGGGCATTTGCGCGCTAGCGAAATTCCGCGCCGTCATTTTCCGGACGGGCGCACCAGTATCACGAAGAACAGCCAGGAAAGGACAGCGCAGCCGAACATCAGCGTACCGAGCTGCAGAAAGGATGTCTGAATCAGTGAGGCGACGACGAGGGTGCTGAGGAATCCGGCCCCGATCTGGATGAATCCGCCGAGCGCCGCCGCGGACCCTGCCACCGCCGGTTCAACGGCGGTGAGCGCCCCGGCGAGGCAGTTGGGCGCCAGGAACCCCGAACCCAGGGCATAGACCATCACCGGCAGCAGAAGCGTGTAGGGCGTGTCGTGGCCGACAAGGGCCAGGCTGACCATCGCGCCGGTGCCCGCGACCGCCAGCGTGGCGCCTGTCCAGATCATGCGTTCCCGCGAAACTTTCTGGGCCAGCCGGCTGGAGATGAAATTGCCGATGATGTAGCCGCCGGGCCCGGTGAGGATGAAAAACCCGAACGCCTCGGGCGAAACACCCATCACCACGATAAAGGCGACCGGTGTACCGGCGATGAAGGCCTGGAAGGTCGCACCCATCGCGCCGATGCTCAGGCTGTATCCCATGTAGCGTTTCATCCGGGAAAGCCGCAGATATGTGTTGGCCAGCCTGCCGGGGCGCGTTTGCCGTCGCGCGGCCGGCGGCAATGTTTCTTCCAGGGTGAGAAGGGTCGCGACAAGTGCCCCCGCACCGAGCAGCGCGGTCAGGAGGAAACTGGATTGCCAGCCGAAGCGGATTTCGAGCTGCCCGCCGACCAGCGGCGCGAGCATCGGGGCAATCGCGAGCGACATGCCCAGATAGGCCATGGCACGTGTTGCCGCGGGACCGTCCGACGTATCGCGCACGATCGCGCGGGCGATGACGAGGCAGGTGCAGCCGCCCACGGCTTGCACCATGCGTGCCACGATCAGGATGGTGATGTTCGGCGCCAGCGCGCAGGCGAGGCCGCCGAGCGTGAGCAGGACAAGTCCCGCCAGGAGAGGTCGCCGCCGGCCTGTTTCGTCGGACAGGGGACCGATGATCAGTTGCGCGAGCGCGAAGGTGCCGAGATAGGCCGAAACGGTCATCTGGGCGAGCGCCTGGCTGGTGCCGAGGTCGTCTGCCATGGCCGGCAGCGAGGGCAGGAAGATGGTAATCGCCACCTGGCTCACCACCATCAGCGTCACCAGCAGCGCAATCGGGGCGGCCGGCGTGCCGGTTGTCATGCCGTGTCGTCGCGCAGGTTCAGTGGACTAGAAGCCGATATTAGGGGTCAACCAGGCCGACGTGTTTCCAGACTCAAACCCGTCGGTGAAGAGCGCCTGGCGGTCCTGTGCGGAAATCGGATCGGCGGCGGCCGGGTCAGGCGGCGTGGGCGCGGGAACCGGCGGGTTGTCGAAGCTCCAGCCGAAGCCCGACCGGCTTTCATGGACGGTCCCGAAATCATGGCCGGTCTCGGTGTCCACGGCATGGGTCTTGCCGTCCGCGGTGCGGATCAGATTGACTTCACTGCGCTGGCCCTGGTTCGCGAAACTCATCGTGCCGACCTGGGTGCCGGTCACGGGCGCGGGTGGCGGGGTCACCGGTGCCGCGGCCGGTGCCGGGGCGTTCCCGCCCAGCCTGGTGCCGGATGGTGCCGTCACGACCACGGCACTCCCGTCCAGGCCGTACTGGACCCTGATGCCGTAATCGTCCAGCGGCACATAGTCGAAGCTCTTGATGCCGACCCCGAGGTTTCCGTAGCCTTCGGCGCTGGCCTGGCCGACCGCGAAGTTCGAGGCAGCGCTGTCCACGCCCCAGCGTGCCGACAATGCCGGCTTGAGGTCGCCGAAACTGTCGACATACTGGTTGCCGATGTCGAACTGTTTTACGCCGCCGGCGGTATCGTTTGAACCCAGGTCACCGACATCGAGCCTGAAGCCCCCGAAGGAGGGGCTGAAGTTGGTGAATTTCGGTCCGGCTTCCGTGTTGGCCCCGGCCGTCCCCGAACCCGATTGGAGATCGATGCCGATGGTGATCCCGTTATCCAGGGTGATCTGCGGGCGAAAGACGCCGCCCGAGGCAACGTCATCGGGCGCGCCGTAGGAGAAGGCGCGGTCGCTGGATTCGTCGCCTATTCGGATTTCTCCGAAAGTTCCGCTGATGAAGGGGTCGAACTCGTCGATGCCGCCGCCTGTCTCCTCGAGCTGGATTTGTACGCCGAATTTCAGCCCGTTGTCGGCAACTATCGACCGGGTCAGGTTGAAGCGTATTTCTGGTGCGTTATCAATGTCGCTGGCGTCGGTGCCGCCGTTGGCGCCGTCGTTGAGGAAGGAATCGAAATACCCCTCATTGATACGACCACCGATGCTGATCCCGCCGCCCCTGGGCTCGGGTTCGTCGATGATGCGTATGCGTGCGCCAAATCTCAGACCGTTGTCGGTGAATCCCGAGAAGGTCAGCCCGTTATCCGACATTCCGGAAAATCCGAAGTCCACGTCAGTATCTTCCCACCAATAAAAGTCCTCTTCGCCGCCGAATGGACCGCCGGGATCCCCGCTCGTATCGATCGTGCCGCTGATTGATATGTCTTCATTCTCAGCTCCCGGTTTGCGGCCGCCGAGTCCGTTGAACAGGGCGTCGAGGAACGGGTTCTCGGATTCGTCTTCCGTGCTGCCGGGCGCAGTGGTCGCGCCGGGGACGCCCGTCAGGTCGGAATTGAAGAACTCGCCGAATCCGTTGACTGTCCGCCCGTCATTGACGCAGAGGTTGGGGTCGGTGGCGGCGTCGCCGGTGCAGGCATGGGCCGTTGTCGGCAGCCCGGTCAGCGCCAGCATGATCGGCGCCGCGGCGACCAGGGGTTTGCCGTATCTCAGGAATGCAGGGTTCAGAAACATGGATTCGTCTCCGGTTCAGAATTGCGCCGTAACGCCGATCTGGATGTCTTTCTGGTCATATTTGAACACGGCCAGGTTCGAGTTCGCGTTGGTGCGGGTAAAGCGCGCGAATGCCGAAACGGTTTCATTGATCGGGCGCGTCAGATTGGCAGAAACGCTTGTGATCGCATCGTCACGGGCGAACCCGAACCCCGTCGCGCCGGCCGGGGTCGTGGGCGCGAGGCTGTTCAAATTCGCGTAGTCATAGGCGGTGCGGGTGACGCCGATGCCGCCCACCAGTTCCCACGGCAGCTGGGTACGCGCCCCCAACGTCAGGCGTCTCGCCCGGTAGGTGTAGTCATTGCCGACGGCGCTGTTGTGCAGGATCGTCGCGCCGAAATTGATGTCGGTTTTCAGATCCGGAAACGCGATACTGATCTTGCCGCCGAGGCTCTGCAGACCCGAATCGCGGTCCAGGTTCACCGCCGAGGTCGTCGGCTCCGGCAGGTTGATCTTGCTGAAACTGTAGACCGCGTCGAACCGCACCCGGTCATTGATCCGGTAGCGCAGCGACGGGCTGACCCCCAACGTGGTCTGGAACTTGTCGCCATCGACGCGTGTGTGCCCGTAGTTGGTCGTCAGTGACACCAGAAGGTTGCGGTTGACGGCGCGCTGATAGGCCGCCTGCAGATTGGCCGTGTGAGTGTCCTTGGCCGGGAGATCCTTGTAGTTTCGATGGCCCAGGGTAAGCCGAGCCGTGATCGCCGATGTGGCGTCGATCGGCAAACGATACTGGCCGCCCGCGCTGATATCGAAATAACGTGACGCGGTGCGCGTGATGTCCGCGGGCTGGACGATTTCGTCGCTCAGGGCGATGACATTGCTGTTGCGGCCGATTGCCGTGGAACCGAACACGGCCCAGGGTTTCGCGTCGGCCGGGGTCGGCTCTGGCGGTTCGAGAGACTGGAGCAGGCTTCTCCGCACCGGGTCATTCGCCGGTTTGTTCAACACGGCCACCAGGGATTCGCCGGCGCCTTGCGTATTGCCGCGCGCCAGATCGATCGCCGCGAGAACGGGAAGTACCGTGGATTCGAGCGCCGGATCGAGTTCCATGGCACGGCGCAACAGCTTCTCGGCCCGATCGAGCTGGCCCAGCCGCCAATAGGTGCGGCCGAGCAATTCATGGGTCTTGGCGTGGTCCCGGTTCAGTTCGAGATGCCCGCCCAGCATGACGGCCGCAGCACCATAGTCGCCCGCTTCGAGCGCCGCCCAGCCGGCTTCGAAGCCCAGATCCTTGTGGATGGCCTTCAGCGCGATCGCGCGGCGAAAGGCCGTAAGCGCGACATGGGGTTCGCCGGTCCGGTTCAGTCCGACACCGAGATAGAAATAGGCCCGCCCGTCGTCCGGGTCGGCCTTTGTCGCGTTGACAAAACTCTTGACGGCCGCCTGCGGGTTGCCCGCCTGGAGCTGGCGCAGCCCGTCGCGCGACAACTCGTCGGATTCCGCCGATGCGAATGCGGGTGATGCCGCCAATGTGCCGATTAAAACAAGGGCGATGCCCGTGATGCGAATACTCATGTAAGCCCCCAACACCCCTATTCGAGGAAGGCCATGCGCGTTCCCGGAAACTGATTGCCCAGCAGGTACTTAAATACCACAGGGCGGGCGCCGGAGAAAACGCCAATAAATCAAATACACAGGGCCGTGATTGGGAGGCTCCTGCGCTGTGGATATCAGCTCCTGGCTGCGCGCGGCTCCGACAACAACGTCCGCGTGATCAGACCCATCGCCACCACGAACACGATCCCCGCGCTGACAGCCAGTGACATGTGGATGCCGACCAGGCTGCCGGCCATGCCGATGGTCACCCCGGAAACGGCGCGCAGCCCGAAGGCCGCCATGACGTAGAGACCGACGACCCGGCCACGGATTTCCGGCGCGGCGTTGAGCTGCACCAGGGTCTGGGCCATGGAGTTGTAGGACAGGTCCAGAAATCCGGCCGCAAACAACAGCAGCAGCGCCACCCGGATGTCCGACGTCAGCGCGAAACCGCCCATCGCGAGACACCAGAGGATGACGAGGATGAACACCGTGTTCCGGCGTGCCGGCAGGAGAGAGCGGGTTTCCAGGATCACGCCCGCGGTCATCGCGCCCGCCGCGTTTGCGGCCAGCAGGATGGAGTAGAGCAGGCCACCGCCCGTGCTGCCGAGATCCAGCGCGAATTCGGGCATCTGCGGGTGATGGGCATTGCCGACCATCATCGCCGCGACGCCGACCACAAGGGTCATCGGCATGATGACCCGGTCGGTTGAGACCGTTCGGATCGTCGATAGAATGTCGGAGAAGCCCTTGATGGCCCGACGGCTGGTCGCCGCGGCGGCCTCCGCGCCGGTGCGGAATGCCGGCCCGTAGGGGGCACCGATCAGCCACCATGTCAGCGGCACATAGATCAGGATGTTGATGAAGATGCCCCATACCGGCCCGACGACGAACAGCAGTGCGCCGCCGATAGCGGGTCCCAGCAGGATACCGAGCGTGCGCGCCGTGGCCTGCAGCCGCACACCGGACTGGAGCAGATCACGCCCGACGATGTCGTGGATCATGAGCTGAGACGCGGGCGCCCAGAGCGCGCCGGCCAGCCCATGCAATATCAGCAGGATCACCGCATGCCACATCTGGAGGCTGTCCGTCATGAACAGGAAGCCCCAGGCGGCCGAGACCGCCATGAACAGGAGCATCGCCGCCTGGATTACCCGGCGCGGATCGAACCGATCGGCCAGCGCGCCGGTGTGAATCGAGAAGAACAGGAACGGCAGCCAGTGGGCGACCACCGCGAAACCGCCCAGGGTCTGCGACTGGAACTTCTCCCAGATGACCAGATAAGTGATCACATGCTCGATCGCGTCGGCATTCATGGCGAGCGCGGTCCCCAGCAGATAGGCCCGCGCGCCGGGGTGGCGCAGCGCGGCGAAGGATCGCGGGGCGGGTTGATCGGTCATGAAATGGCTTGTCTCGGCTGGGGTGTCGCAAGGGGCGTGTTGAGGGCCTTGCTGCGGGTCGTGTAGACCATTGCACTCGGCTGTCTTAGCCCGCAGGGTACTGCCAAACGGGGGAAAAGAGGAACCATGTCCGACGCAACCGTACAATGCGATACGCGCACACGATCCGGCCCGCTGGTCGGGCTCAAGGTGGTGGAGCTGGCCGGCATCGGCCCCGGACCCTTCGCCGCCATGCTGCTCGCCGATCTGGGCGCCGACGTCATCAAGATCGACCGGCCGGCGGATGCGGGCCTCGGCGTGCCGCGCGGTGCCGAATTCGACCTGGCGACCCGGTCGCGGCCTTCTGTGGCCGTCGATCTGAAGAACCCCGAAGGCGTCGAGACCGTCCTGCGCCTGGTCGAGAGCGCGGACGTGCTGATCGAGCCCTATCGCCCCGGCGTGACCGAAAAGCTCGGTCTCGGCCCCGACGATTGCATGGCCCGCAACCCCAAGCTGGTCTATGCGCGGATGACCGGCTTCGGCGGCACGGGCACGCTCGCCAAGGCGGCCGGGCATGACATCAACTACATCTCGCTGTCGGGCGCGCTGCACGCGATCGGCGGCAAGGACAAGCCGACCCCGCCGCTGAACCTGATCGGCGATTACGGCGGCGGCGCGCTGTATCTCGCCTTCGGCGTCATGGCGGCGGTCTATGAGGCGCGCAGCAGCGGCCAGGGCCAGGTCGTGGATGTGGGCATGGTCGATGGTGCGGCCAGCCTGATGATCCCGGTGATCGGGCTGCACGCGTCGGGCTATTTCACCGACGAGCGCGCCTCGAACATCCTTGACGGTGGTGCACCGTTCTATGACGCGTTCGAATGCGCCGACGGCAAGTTCGTCTCCATCGGGTCCATCGAGAAGAAGTTCTACGCGATTCTATTGGAGAAGCTCGGCCTCGACGACGCGGATTTGCCCGACCAGATGGATCGGGATCGCTGGCCCGAACTCAGGGCGCGCTTCGCCGAGGTGATCGCGACCAAGACCCGCGACGAGTGGGTCGAGATCATGGAGGGCAGCGATGTGTGTTTCGCGCCGGTGATGTCCATGACGGAGGCCCACACCCACCCGCACAACCAGGCGCGGGGCAATTTCGTCGAGGTGGCCGGGATCACCCAGCCGGGCCCGGCGCCGAAATTCTCGCGCACCCCGGGTCGGATCCACTCGCCGCCGTCGGTGCCCGGTGAGCATACCGAATCCGCGCTCGCGGCCTGGGGCCTGCCGGCGGACGACATCGAGGCGCTGAAGGCGGCGGGTGCGATCGGGCGGAAGGAGAGCTAGCGGCGTGGCCACAAAAATCCCCTACAACCGCGAGCTCGACTTCGAATATGGCCGGGTGGACGCGCTCACGCCGCTGGTGCGCCGGGTGATCGCCAACAACCCCAGCGCGTTCACCTTCCACGGCACCGGTACCTACATCGTCGGCCATGGCCAGGTGGCGATCGTCGACCCCGGCCCGGACCTGGCCGAGCATGTGGACGCGCTGCTGGAGGCTATCCGGGGCGAGACCGTGAGCCATATCCTGGTGACCCACACCCATAACGACCACTCACCCGCGGTCAATGCCGTGCAGGCCGCGACGGGTGCGCCGAGCTACGCCTACGGCCCCCACGGCACCCGGCCCGAGGACGGCGCCAGCGAGGGCGGGGCGGATTACGATTTCGCGCCGGATCATGTGGTGGGGGATGGCGACGTGGTGACGGGCAAGGGCTGGTCGGTCGAGGCGGTGCACACGCCCGGCCACTGCTCGAACCATCTGTGTTTCGCCCTGCAAGAGGAATCGACGCTGCTGTGCGGCGATCACGTGATGGGCTGGTCGACCTCGATCGTCTCGCCGCCCGATGGCGATATGGCGGACTATATGGCCTCGCTGGAGAAGGTGGGGCGGCACGCCTCGCAGCGTTACTTCCCCACCCACGGCGCACCGATCGACGACCCCAAGCCCTATGTGGCCGCGTTACTCGCCCACCGCCACGAGCGCGAAGAGCAGATCCTGGCCGAGCTCGCGGCGGGACCGGCGACCATCGCCGAGATGGTGCCGCGCATGTATGCCGACGTGGACCCGAAGCTCTACCCGGCGGCCGCGCGGTCGGTGCTGGCGCACTTGCTCCACATGGTGGAGACGGAGCGGGTGCATGTGGACGGGGATGCCGGTGCGGCGGCGGAGTATCGGGTGCAAGTTTCTTAGTTACCCATAGAAACCAAGTTCTTTAGAATACAATCTCATGACAGATCTGGCAGAAATTCTGAAAACGAAGTTAGACAAAAAGTGGGTCGCCGGCGCTTTATGTATGTACATTATCTTGGAAATTGTACGTGACACAGAATTCAGCGGTGCGGAGGCAATATTTGTAATTACGCAAACGGCCATAGTTTTTGGTGTTGTTGTTTATTTGTTTAACAACATTGACAAAATAAAGGATGTTAAAGAATTAGACAAAAAATCAAATAAATTAGACAAAGTAAACGACGATGGGCCGCCGAATCGTTTTGATTTCGAATACGTAAAGAAAAAAATTGTATCAGATTACGGCAGCGATGCTGGAATATTGGCGATCCGGTATGGATCGTCTGTGTCGAATCCTCATGTTGAAACAGATGAGGATTGGCTCATTCTTGTTCATGGAAACTATTATACCGAAGAATCGAAGAAGGAGACGCTGGGTGTATCAGCGCCCCCTGACATTCCTGATTCCAGGTCACTCGACGTTCAAAAACGACTTTTTGACGGTTTCTTATTCGGATTGCTTAAAGGAAAGCCATATGAGTTGAGTGTCGCTATCGATGGTTTGGTGGAACACAGTTATCAGATGCATCCGAACTACTTTGCATTCCTCCAAATGATTGCGGTCAGAACTAACTATCAGAAAGTGGATATCGCCGAGGAACTGCAGAATGATCTGACTGCGTTTACTCGAGAGTATGAGTCTGATGTTTACGCTAAGAATCCATATGATGTTGTGGTCTCCGCGTACAATTTAACCTGCACTCTAATTCAACTGCGTGCGGTCGAAGAGATGAGTGATCTTGTCGATGTGGCGGATGTATATGCGCTTTCGAAAGTTTCAAATATGGGTAAGCTCGTGCACGGAGAAGAGAACATCGTCTGTTTTGAACGTTTGGTTGGATTGTTTAAATCAAAGGAAAGACCCGAATTGTTGGACGAATTTATCGCTGGTGTGAATGCACTTCGACGTTCACTTCGAGATAGCTAGTAAGGCGGATAAAATGGCTGATGACAAAGATAGTGGATCAAAAAAAGGTCATTACTATCAAACCTCAAATAATACAGTGAAGAGACCATCCAAATTGATCGATGAAATGATCGAGAAAATAAAAGAAAAGAAAGATGATTAGAAGAATGTACCTCGCTCCGGCGTGATGTAGTGCTATATCCACAGAATCCGCTACCCTCGGTGCTGGCCTGTCTGATCCGCATGGTCGAGACTGACTGGATGACGGGTGAGTGCGATGCGGAACAGGGCGCGAATAGGGTGGAACCAGTCTAAAAATCTGGGAATTCGTCCTCCTCATCTTCGTCATACATGCTGGTCCGTTTTTCTATCGCATGGCCAATCGACGAGTACTCAGAATCGCTATTTTCAGAAAAGACGACAGTAAGTTGATCCGGATCAAAAATGGTCACTTCTTTCTCGACCAAGTGCCCAATTAACTCGTCTCCAATTTCCACATCGCCATGGTTCGGCCATTTGCGTGATTTCCATTCCAGAAGAATTGGCCACATTGCTCCCCTTGCATTCTCGCCGGTGACAACATTCTTGGCGCTATTGAACAGGCTAGTTGGAACAATTCCAGATTCAGCAGAATTCAAGATGGCTAAAAGCGACATTGGCCCACATCTCTGAACGATTAGCTTAGCAATATTTTCGTCAATCTTTATGTTCAGTCGCAGACAAGCGTAGGTGGCCCAACAAACTTCGCTATCGTTTCCGAGTTCTGCGTGCCTTTGCAGAACTGAGTTAAGTATATTTGACCAAGAATTTGTATCTACGTCGCCTTGGACTAGTTGCCTCCATATAAGTACTCGCGCAACGTAATCGATTGAATGGCCGTAATGGACCACCGCTCTTTTCAGAAATGGTTCGACCGTGGACCAGTGCGCCCATCTTGAAACACCTCGGTCGATGTATCTGATCGCATACTTCAGTATCGCATCGTCGCTTCTATGAACGGCAAGTGCGAAGGCGTGTTCAAAGGCCGCACGCAGACGTTCCTCGACTAGGTTTGATGATCTTGATGAAATCGCAGTATCAAACTTACTGGCAATTTCTGTTGGCCAGTCGTCTGAAAACCTGAAGTCCGACGAGAATATTTTCGTTTTTGACTCGTTGATGTCCAGTTCATATTGCCGAATTGCACCTCTGTATTCTGAAAGCGCTCGTTCAGCGTCTGCGTGTGTGTTCGTCCCGATCCAAACGTCGTCTACGTGTCGAACTACCTCGAAATCTTTGACAGTGCAGTTACTAGCAAAGTCGACGTCGATTGCTGTTGATACGACCTCAGCTAGGACACGCGAAGTGTCTGGTCCGACTGGTATGCCTATTGTCTGGCCGTCTTGTCCGCGCCGCGTCGTAAAATCGGCGCGATTGAAAAAAACAGCTTTCGAACTTTCACTGTTATCCGCTTTAGATGATTTCTTGCCATGGAATGCCCACGGAATCGAATGGGTGTAAATGGAATGATAGAATCGGGAAATATCTGTCGTGGCGATGAATCGGTAAGCGGACAGTTTTTTCGCCTTTGTAACCTCCACATGGCTGTGAGGGCTTATCTCCAGCGCACGATCACTATCTTCATTCCAGCGTGGAGCGGATTCACTGAAGCCGCTGCTATCAAAAAATTTCTCGATCTTGTCCCAGTGGCTTGAAATGAACAAAGCGTTGTCGTGAGCGGTCTGTGGGTGAACAAACGAGAACTGTCTGCGCGTCATTCCGCGCTTAGAGGCGCTGTATACCGCCGGACGAACACGTGCCTGACTCAAGTAAACACCAATGCTGAATGCATCGATTGCAGCTGCGGCTGCCTTGGTTGTGAATGCGGGAGGCATATTTTCGGGCAGGTAACCTTTTCCTAGCAGGTCTTGTTTCAGTCCCATGTTTGAAGGCTCCTACGTGATCGCAACTCGTTAAGTGGATACCGTAAGCCTACTCCGGCGTGATGTAGTACTGCCCCCGCAGGAAGCGCGAGAGGGGCACCGGGCGCGCCGGGTCAGGCTTGGGCGGGTTGTGGATATGGCGTTCGGCCTCGGCCATGGCGATGCGGGTGATCCCGGCTACGTCCAGCAGGCGTGAATCGTCAAAACTACGAAACGCCAGGTCGACCAGCTCGCCGTCGCCGGCGAGCTTGCCGCTCGCCTTGTCTGCCTCCACCAGGAAGAATCGCGCGTCGAAGCGGCGCGTCCGGCCCGGCGGGGTGATCGCCCGGAAGAAATAGTCGAGGCCTGCCAAATCAGGCTGGAGCAGGTCGCCGTCGGTCTGCCCGATCAGCAGCCCGGTCTCCTCCCAGGTCTCGCGTACAGCACCCGCCGCGATGGCCCGCGCACGCGACGGGGTGGCGGCCCGTTCGAGCCGCGCCTGCACGTCCGCGCGAAGTTCGGTTGCGGGCTTCAGTCTGCCGTCCGCGCGTTCCACCCGGCCGCCGGGAAACACATAGGCGTGGGGCATGAAGACATGGTTGTGGTGGCGCCGTCCCATCAGGACCTCGACGGTGCCGCGACGGCGGCGCCAGACGACCATGGTCGCGGCGTCGACGGGGCGCCGCGAGCGCTTGGGCGTTTCAGCCATGCCAGGCAAACCCTCGAAGGCTATTTGACGGTCGAGAAAGAGGTCGGCACCAGGTAGCGGTTCTGCTGGTCGACCACACGGTGGCCGTTGCCCGCCTGATAAAGCGCCCAGCGCGGGTCGGACACGGCCCTGGCCTGGCACGCTTCGCGCTGCGCATGGTCGTCCCAGTACCAGAGATGGACCACCTGATTGATCTTGCCGGTGATCGAGAAGAAATAGCCGATGAGCTGCCAGCCCATCTCTTGGACGAGGGGCTTGGCCAGCGCCTTGGTGATCGCCACATAGTTGGGCACTTGCGTGTAGGCGATGGTGTAGGTGCGCTCGTCGACGAAGCCCTTGGGGCTGCCGTTGCCCATGAAGGCGAAGGGCTCGACCACATCGGTTGCCTGCAAAAGCCGGTTGGTTTGCGAGACCAGCTTGTCGCTGCTCCCTTGGCGGTACTCGGTCCATTCCGGGTCGGCATAGAGGGCCGCGCGGCAATCCTGACGCATCTGCGCGTTTTCCCATTTCCAGTAGTGGACGACGGAGTTTATCTCGCCGGTCTCGACGGTGTAATAGCCGACGGGCTCGAAGCCGTGCTTCTTCTGCAGAGGCTGTCCGACCTCCGCGACATTCTTCAGGAATGCGGGCATCTGGCCCGGCTTGATGGCGTATCTGCGCGCGTCGACGATCATGCGCTTGTCTCCCCCGAGTTATCTATTCAACAGTGGCCGTGTGCGGTTGCCGCCTAGCCTGATGGGTGTATCGTGACACCCTTTGATGGCGGTTGAAAGACGCTGCGGTATCGGAGAGGCGCATGGAAGACGCGAAGATTCTGAATGTCGTCGAAGCCGGGGCGACTCTGGGTGAAAGCCCTGTCTGGTCGCCGGACGAAGGCGTGCTCTGGTGGCTCGATATCAAGGCGCCGGCACTCCACCGCTACGATCCGGCGTCGGGTATCGATGATACCTGGCCGCTGCCCCAGGAGACGGGCTCGATCGTCCTGCGAAAAGGCGGCGGGCTGGTCGGCGCGCTACGCGGCGGGTTCGCGTTTTTCGACGTGGGCGTGCCGGGTGAGCCCATCGAGCCTGATTGGATCGGCGACCCGGAACCGGACATGCCGCTGAACCGGCTGAACGACGGCCGCGCGGACCGGCAGGGCCGCTTTTGGGCCGGATCGATGCATGACCCCGACGGGCCGCCGGATACCTATTTCGAGCGCGAACCCGTGGGCGCGTTTCATCGCCTCGACCCGGACGGGTCCATGCATCGGATGATCGACGGGATTTTGGTGTCCAACGGGTTGTGCTGGTCACCCGACGGGAAGACCATGTACACGGCGAATTCGCCGACGCGCACCATGCTGGCCCGGGACTATGACCCGGCGACGGGGGATATCGAGAATGAGCGCGTGTTCGCGACATTTCCTGAAGATGAAGGTCGCGGGACGCCGGACGGCGCGATCGTCGATGCCGAGGGCGGGGTCTGGGTGGCGGAGTTTCGCGCCGGCCGCGTGACGCGTTTGTCGCCGGAGGGAGAGGTGGACCGCCAGATCGCGCTGCCGGTCAGCCGGGTGACCTGCCCGATGTTCGGCGGGCCGGATCTGGCGACGCTGTATGTCACCACCGCGAAGATCATGCTGAGCCCCGAGGAATTGGCGCGTGAGCCGCTTGCGGGTGCGCTCTTCGCCATCGACGCCGGGGTCGCGGGGCTGTCGGAGGCATCGTATCCCCGATAGGGCGCGTGGCTATAAACCCAATATGTCCCGGATGTCCCGCATCCAGTCGACCACCCGGTGGCGGATCGGAATCGATACATTTTTCCCGAGATAGCTTGGGTTGACCCGGCGGCCGGTGCGGATGTCATGGGGCCGGGTATAGGCGATTTTGCGCAGCATCGGATCGCTGAACATCGGCGTGTAGTAAACGCATCCCTTGAAATAATAATGCGTGACTTGGCTGTGCCGCGTGCGGCTTTTGTCGAGGATCGGGCTGCCGCCATGCAGCAGGTTGGCGCACCAGATCACGGCTTGCCCTCGCTTGACCGTGAGTTCGACCCGCTCCAGGCCCAGCTGCTCGATCCGGGCAAGGACAAACGGCTCATAGAAACGCTCATATGCAGCGTGGCTTCGTTTCCCGTTGCTGACGATGCCGATGTCGGACAGCGCATAGCTGGGGAGCATGTGGCTGCCGGGGTAGTAGTGAAGCGGTCCGTTTTGCGGTGTGATGTCTTCCAGCGCGACCCAGACGCCGCACATGAAATGTTCGGGGTAGGTGTTGAAGTGGATCGTGTCGCTGTGTGTGGCCTGCTCGGTGCCGTGGGGAAAATTGAGGGTCTGAAACGGAAAGGGATCGCGGCCGTATGCCTTGCGCAGATAGTTCAGTACGCGCTCATGGCCGGCGATTGCGCGGGCGGGAGCGCTCCGTTTCCAAAGGTTTCCCTGCCGCGGCAATGACCCGTAGTCGGGGCCGAGGCTCGTCAGGAATTGGTCGAAATACGCATCATCCTCTTCGACCAACAGATCAATGACGGCAAGGCCCTCGGTCTTGAGCTGGCGTACGACGTCGGCTTCGTCGTCGGTCAGGTTGGCGTCTTTGTGTTCGGCACGATGGAACCAGGGCTCGATGAGCGTATCGCCGCCACCCGTGAGCCGTGTGTGATTTTCGGTCATTCGACGATATTGCACCCAGATTCCTGCTCGCAGTGGAAATTGTATACCTCCGCATGCCGCTGTACACGGCCGAAACAATCCTGAATGCCAGGCCCTTCGTCGCTCATTTGACGTTTGGCACGGAATTGCCCCAATCCGGACACCGGACGGCCCCGTTGCGCCGTCAGCCTTCAATCAGCCCTGTCAGGGAGGAGAGACGGTTTGCGCGGATTAACGGTGGTTGCATGGGTCATAGGCGGTCTGCCTGTCGTGGCGTTTGCCGCGACGCTCGCCTTGACCGACGGCGCACCGATACGCGCGCCGTCTGCAGGGTCTGGGATGCCGGATGTGGCGCGCATGGCGCCGGACCGGCAAGAGCCACCGGCGTTTGAGGCGCCTGCCGGCATCCCAACTCGCGCGCCAGATCATATGGAAGCGCAAAACCGGCGGACAGATGTGCGCTGGACACCACCCCCGGCCGGGACGTTTCGCGATGACCGGAACCGGGCGGGCTGGGAGCGGCTGCGGCGCCTGGCGGAATCGGGTGATCGCGACGCGCTGGTGTTCCTGACCCTGATGCGATCGGGTGCCATCCCCGGTCCCGCGCGCGTTCGCAATGCCGCCGCGCCCTGACGCCCGGGCGCCTTGAAATTCGCTCTTTCGAAACCATTTAATGTCTACGCTGTGCGGCTCATGTGAGCGCATGGTGTTTGAAACCCGGGGCGCCGGTATCGGGCCCCAAGGACTGCGATCCCGGCTTCTGTTAGCAAACCAGGGACAGGGTCGCGGCCCGGAACTCGCTCAAAAGGAGGAGTGACGGCAATGTCACGTATGTCCCCGCTCAACAGCCCGCTTCTGCTCGGGTTCGATGAATTCGAACGTACGCTCGAGCGCATCTCCAAGGCCTCTTCGGACGGCTATCCCCCCTACAATATCGAACGTACGGGCGAGAGCCGGTTGCGGATCACGCTCGCGGTGGCCGGATTTGCGCGCGAAGACCTCGATATCGAGCTCGAAGACAGCCAGTTGACCGTCCGCGGTCGCCAGGCGGCGCAGGAGACGCGCGAGTATCTGCACCGTGGGATCGCGACGCGCATGTTCCAGCGCAGCTTCGTGCTCGCGGATGGGGTGGAGGTGACATCGGCGTCGCTCGACAGCGGCTTGCTGCATATCGACGTGTCCCTGCCGCGTCCCGAACGCAATGTGCGCAAGATCGAGATTGAGGGCGAAGGCTCGCCCGCGCTCGAAGTAGAGACGAAAGGACAGGCATCATGAACATGCGAAACGAAAAGTTCAGCCCGGATCAGTTTGCCGCGCTTGGCGTTGACCGGGTCGCCTATGTGCGCCCCGCCGTGGTGGACGGGCGCACCGTCTATACGATCCACAACGCCAACGGCAATGAAATGGGCATGATGGCCGAGCGCGATATCGCGTTCGCGGCGGTCAAGCAGCATGACATGGAGCCCGTCAGCGTTCACTGACGCCGTGTACCGAAATTGCGAGGGCCTAGCTGGCGGCGCGAAGGCTCTCGGCGGGCGTGAGGCCGGTCTCGATCAGCAGTGCGTAGATGGCATCCGGACTGTCGGAGCCGCGCAGCTTGTCGCAGAATGATCGGTCGCGCATGATTCGAGAAACCCGCGCGAGCGCCTTGAGATGATCGGCGCCGGCGCCCTCCGGGGCGAGCAACAGGAAAACCAGGTCGACCGGCTCATCGTCGATCGAGTCGAAATCCACCGGCTTTTCGAGACGCGCGAACACGCCCTGGAGATGGTCGAGCCCGGGCAGTTTTCCGTGGGGGATTGCGAGGCCGGCGCCCACACCGGTCGAACCCAGCCGTTCGCGTTCGACGAGGATGTCGAACACCCGGCGCGCATCGGTTTTCAGAATTCCGCCGGCGGCCTTCGAAAGCTCCTGCAGGACCTGTTTCTTGCTGGTCGCGTGCAGGCTGGCGATGACGCTGCCCGGTTCAAGGATGTCTTCGATATTCATGGGCTGTCCGCTAGGCCTCGTCTTCCGAGCCGTCCGGCGTATCGATCCAGCCGACATTGCCGTCCGCGCGGCGGAAGACCACGCTCATGCCGCCATGCTTGGCGTTGCGGAAGACCAGCGCGTGGCCGTCCGCCAGGTCCATGCGCATGACTGCCTCCGAGACCGTCAGGCTTTCGATTGACGTCTGGTTCTCGGCGATGATGACCGGGTTGTCGTCTGACTGGACCTCTTCAGACGAGTCCTCGTCACCGGAATAGGCCGCGATGACATATTCGGGCATGGTCGGTGTGCTGATGGTTTCGCGATCCTGGTGATGGTCGCGCAGACGCCGCTTGTGCCGCCGCAGCCGCTTGGCCAGATGCGCCAGGGCGACGTCGAACGCCGCATAGGGGTCGTCGGCTTCCTCATGGGCGCGCACATGAATGCCACGGCCGACATGCATGTTGATGCTGGCACGGATCCGATAGGATTCGCGCGACAGCACGACACTCGCATCGATCGCGTCGGCGAAATATTTGTCCGTTGTATCTTCGATCGCATCCTCGATATGACCGCGCAACGCGTCGCCCACATCGATCTGCTGTCCTGTTACATTGATTTGCAAGGTTTGGAACGCCGTTCGTGGTTGGAAAAGGAATGCTGCGGGCCGCTACAAGGTGGCCTCGGTATTCAACGCTTCGTTTCCCGTTATGCGCGTGACCTGCATCAATGCCGGTCGTTGCGCTGTATGTCGTCTACGTTCGTACCGACCGTTCGTTCTGCGGTCTCGGTTCGCGGCGCGGAACTTAGTCAGGCGCCGGATGGGTGTCAATACGGTGTGCCGCCCTTTTTCCGAGATGGGCAGGGGCGCTGATGTTTCAAGTAACGGTCTGGGATTAAAAGATAATCAGCCCGCCGCCCGTTTCATGCGGCGGCGTTCCACAGAAGACGGAATCTTGAGCGAATCCCGGTACTTGGCAACGGTCCGGCGGGCGATTTCCACACCCTCGCCGCGCAGCATGTCCACAATCTTGTCATCCGAGAGGATGGATTTGGCGGATTCGTTGTCGATCAGCAATTTGATCTTGTGGCGCACCGATTCGGCCGAATGGGTCTCGCCGTCGGTGGTGCTGCCGATCGCCGTGGTGAAGAAGTATTTCAGCTCGAACAGCCCGCGCGGGGTGGCCATGTATTTGTTCGTGGTGACCCGGCTGATGGTGCTTTCATGCAGACTCACGGCTTCAGCGATGTCGGCGAGAATCAAAGGTTTGAGATGTGCCACGCCGAGGCGGAAGAACGCGTCCTGCTGGCGGATGATTTCTGTGGCCACCTTCAGGATGGTCCGTGCGCGCTGGTCCAGCGCCCGCACGAGCCAGTTGGCCGCCTGGAACCGTTCCTGCACGAACTCCTTGTCATCCTTCTCGCGCGCCACACTGGTGATTTCGGCGTAATAGGCCCGGTTCACCAGAACGCGCGGCAGGGTGTCGTTGTTGAGCTCGATTTCCCAGCCGCCGCCCTGTTTGGGGCGCATCATCACATCGGCCGTGATGTACTCGGTGCTGGTATTCTCGAACTCTGCCGCGGGCTTCGGATCCAGCGACTTCAGCTCCGCCAGCATGTCCACCAGATCTTCTTCATCCACGCCGCACGCGCGGCGCAGCCCCGGCAGATCATGCTTGGTCAGGAAATCGAGATTGTCGAGCATCGCCTGCATGGCGGGGTCGAGCCGGTCGCGTTCGGCCAGCTGCAGGGCGAAACATTCGATCAGATCGCGCGCGAAGACACCGGTCGGCTCGAACCCGCGGAGGATGTCGAGTACGCGTTCGACGAGGGAAACGTCGCAACCCAGTTGCCCGGCCATTTCCTCGATGCTGGCGGTCAGAAAACCGCGCTCGTCGAGCGAGTCGATCAGCGCGCGTCCGATCAGCCTGTCCGTCGGGTCGGCGATCGAAAGGTCGAGCTGGTCGGTCAGATGTTCGCGCAGCGTGACTTCGCTGGCCATCGTCTGGTCGATGCCGGGCAGCGAATCGCTGTCGCCGCGGGGTGCCGGCGCACCGCCGCCGGCCGACCGGAAGGGGTCGTCCTGCATGACATTCGTGTAGTCGGTGTCGAGGGGTGCTTCGTCCGAACCCAGCCCCTCGCGCTCGGTGAGCGTTACGGCGTCGCCGTCATCGGTCACGGTTTCGGCCGGCGCACTCTCATCTTCAATGATCGCGTCTTCGCGCTCGAGGAGCGGATTCTCCTCAAGTTCGGATTCAACGAAGGCCGCCAGTTCAAGATTTGACAGTTGCAACAGCTTGATCGCCTGCTGCAACTGTGGCGTCATGACCGGCGCCTGCGTCTGTCGGACGTCGAGACGCGTTGTCAGAGCCATGGTTAACGTCTTCTACAGACTGAATCTTTCGCCGAGGTAAACACGTCTTACATCGGCATGGGATACGATTTCGGACGGCGCACCGCTCATCAGAACGGTACCCTCGTGCAAGATATATGCCCGGTCGACGATATCCAAGGTCTCACGCACATTATGATCGGTAATTAATACGCCGATACCACGATCCTTAAGGTGACTGACGAGGTCGCGGATGTCCGCCACGGCAATCGGATCGATGCCGGCGAGCGGCTCATCCAGCAGGATGAAGTGGGGCTGGCTCGCCAGTGCGCGCGCGATTTCGACGCGCCGCCGTTCACCGCCCGACAGGGCCAGTGCCGGGGTTCGGCGCAGATGGCTGATCGAGAATTCCGCCAGCAAATCGTCAAGCAGGGCCTCGCGCCGGTCGCGTTCGGGCTCGATCACTTCGAGCACCGAGCGGATATTCTGCTCGACCGACAGGCCCCGGAAGATGGATGCCTCCTGGGGCAGGTATCCCACACCGAGGCGCGCACGCCGGTACATCGGCAGTTCGGTGATGTTGTGTCCGTCTAGCGAGATGGACCCGGAATCAGACGTAAGCAGGCCGGTGATGATGTAGAAACAGGTCGTCTTCCCGGCGCCGTTGGGCCCCAACAGCCCCACGGCTTCTCCCTGTTTCACAACCAGCGACACGTCGCGGATCACCGGGCGTTTGCGGAACCGTTTGCCGATATTCTGGACGACCAGGCCTTCATTGCTGGCGACCAGCCGCGGCTTTCCGTCGGCGCCGGTTTCGCGAGTGTTTATTTGGTCCGTCATTGGTTTCCAGTCGATCCCGGGTTGGGTGTAGACGGGCTTTTGGCCTTGGGAAGGAACAGTCCCCGCACCCGTTCGCCGGACGGCGAGGACAGAAGACGACTCTCACCGGTATCCAAATTAACCTCTGCGCGCTCGCCGTTCAATTGGGTGTCTCCGCGGGTGATTTTTACATTGCCCGTCACCGTCGCGATGCCGCGGGAAGGATCATAGTCGCCCTTCTCGGCGCGCACGATATCGGTCGGGGTCGAGACCAGCACATTGCCCAGGGCATCGATCCGCTCCATCGCGGCCTGCTGGCTACCATCGCCGAAATGCGCGGTCAGGACATCGGCGCGAACCCTACGGTCGCCGCGGATGGCCAGCGCGTCGCCCCGGGCCACGGCGAGTTGCCTGGTCTCGTAATATTCGAGGCTGTCCCGCGCGGTGATGGTGTCTTCCGCGGTGTCGAGCTGGATATTGTCGCCGGTCATCACCAGCACGCCGCTGTCTATGTCGTAGACGGCCTTGTCGGATCGCGCGACTTCGTTCGCGGAAAATATCCGCACATTCCCGTTGGCGTCGATGCGGAAAATCTCGTTCTCGCCCGCGGCGTTCGGCCGGTAGAACGCGACCAGTTCGTCGCCCTCGACCGTTACGCCCCCCTGACGGGCCCGGGCGTTCCCGCGCGCCACGTAGAGTTGATTGGCGCGCTGCCATTCGATCCCGTCATCCGCTTCGATTTCGATCGGACCTTCGCCCCCCCGGCTGAAGCCGAGCGACTGGGCGCCAGCGGAAACGGGCGTGGTGACCCATAACAATGCCGCGAGGGCCAGAATATGAGATGTCCGGATCATTGGGGCGGCGTCGCCCCCTCGAAGACCGTCAGCCGTGCCGGACCGAGAAACAAAACCCGCGCGCCGGAATCGAGCACCCGGAATCCCTCGGCGTCGAGAATCCCGAACGGACCCTGACCCTTGACCGGTTCGTCGCCCGATGCCGTGCTCGTCGCCAGATCGACCTGGGCAGTGGTGGTCTGGAACTCGTAACCCTGATCGTGGAACAGGTTCACGTCTCCGGCGAGGTGCAGGATGTTGGTCTCGGCTTCGAACCGTCCGTCATTGGCAGTGAGGGCAACCCATGACCCATCGGCGAGGACAATGTCGGCCTTCGGGTTGGTCAGGTCGTAGATTTCACCGCCATCGAGGGCGTCGCCGCGGGCGCCGAAATCGGCGGTGACCTGAAACGGCCGCGCGGCCGAATCGATGCCCTGCAGGCGGGGGTTGAGCACCTGGGGTTTGGCCCCGCCGGCCGGGCCGACGGCCTCGAGATCGATCCGAAACCGGTCCTCGTCCGGCGACAGGCGCGGCCACACCGCGACCAGCACCAACAACGCGAACGCGATGCTCGGCAGCAGATACTTCATCGTCGAGACAATGCGCGAGCGCGCGAACCCGCTGCGCCGCCGCCGCGGTGCCGAACCCATTCGCGACTGGCGCTGCCGGCGTGTTTCGCCCGGCATCTCGCTCTGTGGGGCCGTGTTTCCCGCGTCGCTCATGCCGCGTTCAGGCGATGCCCGCGCGCAGGCAATCATGAATGTGAAGGATGCCCACCGGATGCCGGTCTTCGGCCACGAAAAGGCTGGTGATCTGGCTCGCATTCATCAGGCCGAGCGCCTCGGAGGCCAGCGCCTGGGCGCGGATGGTTTTGGGATCGGCTGTCATGACGTGTCCGCATGTTAGCTGCAGCAATGTGTCCGACATGTGGCGGCGCAGGTCACCGTCGGTGATAATGCCCGCGAGCCGGCCTTGATCGTCGATCACGCCGGCGCAGCCAAATCCCTTGGTGGTCATCTCCAGGATGGCATCGCCGACGGTCGCATCTGCGTCGAGCAACGGCAACGCTTCTTCACTGTGCATCAGGTCGCCGACGCGCAGCAGGTTCTGGCCCAGTTGACCGCCCGGATGCAGGACCTGGAAATCCTCGGCCGTGAACCCGCGCCGGTCGAGGAGTGCGATGGCGAGTGCATCTCCGACCGCCAGCATCGCCGTGGTCGATGTGGTGGGCGCCAGGCCCATCGGGCAGGCTTCCGCGACGGCAGGGAGGAGCAGTGTGCAGTCCGCATTGTCGGCCAGAGATGAGCCGGCGCGCCCGGTGATCGCGATCAGCGGTACGTTGAAGCGACGGCAATAGTTGATCACATCGCTCAATTCCGGTGTCTCGCCGGAATTGGAAAGCGCGATCACCACGTCGTCGCGCGCGATCATGCCGAGATCGCCATGGCTGGCTTCGCCCGGGTGGACATAGAATGACGGGGTGCCCGTGCTCGACAGGGTCGATGAAATCTTGCGGGCGATATGGCCGCTTTTGCCCATCCCGGTGACGACGGTCCGGCCGGGGGCACGATGAACAAGGTCCACTGCCGTAACGAAAGTTTCGTCGAGCGCGTCACTCATCACGCGCAATGCGTCGGCCTCGAGCCGGAAAACGCGCTGCGCCGCGTCGATATCGCGCGACGCCGCAGGCGGATTCGGATTGGTTTTGGCGGTCCCGGTCACGGTTGGGTCAATCGGATATTTTCAAACGGTGGCCGATCCACGTGAATGGCAAGAAATCCCCGTGAATCAATCGGTTGCAGTATGGGTTGTACCGTATGACTCGTCAAACCCGCCACCTGATTTCGGTGGATGAAACCACGCGCTGCGCTAACTGTGCGCGAGCAGATCGATTTCCGGCCAGCCGGCCAGGTCCAGCGCGGCGCGCGCGGGCAGAAAATCGAAACAGGACTGCGCCAGCCCCGTCCGGTCATGGCGCTCGAGCATGGCGTCCAGTCGCAGCTTGATCTCATGCAGGAAGAACACGTCATTGGCGGCATATTCGAGCTGCTCGCGGCTGAGTTCATCCGCGCCCCAGTCCGACGATTGCTGCTGCTTCGAGATTTCGACGCCGAGCAGTTCGCGGCACAGATCCTTGAGGCCGTGCCGATCCGTGTAGGTGCGGACCAGCCGCGATGCCGTGCGCGTGCAGTAGACCGGGCTGGCGTCGATGCCGAGATACCGGCTGATGGCGGCGAGATCAAAGCGCGCGAAATGATAGAGCTTCAGGCGGTTGCGGTCGGCCAGAAGCGCCTTCAGGTTCGGTGCGTCGTAGGCATCGCCGGCGTTGGCCGGGAACTGGACCAGATGGGCGACCCCGTCGCCCGCCGACAATTGCACCAGGCATAGCCGGTCACGCAACGAATTGAGCCCCATGGTCTCCGTATCGACGGCGATCACCTCGCCCAGATCGATGCCGTCGGGCAGGTCGTTTTGGTGAAGCTCGATATCCACGATGAAGTCCCGAAGTTGATGGGGCACGATGCGCCGTCGCGCGAGCGGTTGCTAACTCCCGCTGTGGCGCCTGTCAACTGAGCTTGGCAGAATGCGCGGCCCGGCGCTATACAGCGGTTGGGTCCGCGCATGCGGTGCATCAGTGGAGTAAAGAGATGGCGTTACGTCGGGTGACGGTATTTGGCGGGTCGGGCTTTCTCGGTCGGTACGTGGTCGAGCGGCTGGCCGACCGTGATCTGACCGTGCAGGTGGCCGTTCGTGACCCCGAGGCCGCCAAGCATCTGCGGCCACTCGGTCAGGTCGGGCAGGTCACACCCTTTGCCTGCGATGTGACCGATGCCGCCGCCGTGGCCCGCGCGGTAAATGGCGCGGACGGTGTCATCAATCTCGTGGGGATTCTGGCCGAGCGAGGCCGCCAAACGTTCAAGTCCGTGCATGTGGATGCGCCGGCGGCAATCGGGATTGCGGCGGCCGGCGCAAACGTCGAATCCCTTGTGCATGTGTCCGCACTCGGCGCGGCCGCCAACGCGCCGTCGGAATATTCCCGCTCGAAGGCGGCTGGCGAGGACGCACTCCGCGGCTCGTTTCCCGACGCGGTGATCATGCGCCCGTCCGTGATCTTCGGACCCGAGGACGGCTTCTTCAATCTGTTCGCCGGTATGGCACGCATGTCACCGGCCTTGCCGTTGTTCGGCGGGGGTAGAACCAAATTTCAGCCGGTGTATGTCGCCGACGTCGCCGATGCGATTGTCGCAGGGCTCACCGATCCGGCAGCCCGCAGCCGGACATATGAACTGGGCGGACCGAAGGTCGCCAGCTTCGCGGAGTTGATGGCGCTGATGCTCGGCGAGATCCGCCGCAACCGTCTGTTGGTGCCGATCCCGTTTTTCGTCGGTGATATCCAGGCGAGCCTTGTCGGCATCCTGCCGAACCCGCCGGTCACCCGCGACCAGATGAAGTCCCTGCGCGCGGACAATGTGGTGAGTGCGGATGCGTTCACGTTGGCCGATCTGGGAATATCCCCCACCGCGATGGAATCGATCCTGCCGACCTATTTGCATCGCTACCGGCGCGGCGGGCGGTTCGGCCGCACGTCGATGGCGCAGTAGAAGCGCGTGTACGCCGACTAAAAGGCGCCGTACACCCAGCCCAGGATCAGAGCGCCGAGCGCCAGCCGGTAGATCACGAATGGTCCAAACCCGGCAAACCGCAGCCAACGCAGAAACAGTGCGATTGCAAGCAGTGCGGTTACGAATGACAGGCCCGCCGCGATCAGCGCGTCGCGGGTCAGCACTGGGTTGCCGGTTTCGATCAATTGCAGGCCGATGAGCAATCCCGCACCGCCGATCGCCGGGATCGACATCAGCATCGAGAAGCGCGCGGCCTCGCTGCGGTCGTAGCCGAGGAAGCGCGCCGCCGTGATGGTGATGCCGGCGCGGCTGGTACCGGGAATCAGTGCCAGCACCTGCGCGATGCCGATGATAAGGGCATTGGAAACGGTCAGGTGGTCGAGTTTCAGGATCGTCATGCCCGCACGGTCCGCCAGAAACAGCAACACCCCGAACCCGATGGTTGCCCAGCCGACGATTTCCAGGGTGCGGAGATGATTCTCGACCAGGTCCTGCGCGAAGAAGCCGGCGACGATGATCGGGATGGTGGCGAGCGTCAGATAGCCCGCCAGACGGCCGCCGTCATGCTTGCGCCCGCGTAGATTGTCGAAAAGGCCGGCGAGCATAAACAGCAGGTCGCGCCAGAAATAGGCCATCACGGCGAACAACGTCCCCACATGCACGGCCACATCCAGGATCAGCGTGTTTTCCGAAAGTCCGAGCAGTTCCGAACCCAGGCGGAGATGGCCCGAGGAACTGATCGGCAGGAACTCCGTAAGGCCCTGAATGACGGCGAGAATGGCGATTTCGAATAACGGCATGACGCCTGGTTCCGACACTGGGAGAGACTCGCCTTATACCACCCGGCCACGCGCCGGGATATGAGATTGGTCATGCCTGGATACCGTTTTCGATGGCTTGCATTCGGCATCTGAAACATCTGATCGGGGCATATTGCCCCGGCGGTTCGAGATGCTAGTGTCCGGCAGATATTTGACCCGCCGGATTTATGAACAAGGGGGCAGCATGCCGAACGACAACATGGTCAAGCCGACTGACCGCATCCATACGCAGCAGGCCGCCGCGCTCAAGCGCAACGCCGAAATCGTCGCCGAGCTCGGTGACCCAGGCGAAGGCATTGAAGCGGTGCGTGCGCATGCCGAGGCGGCGCGTGTGGTCTGGAACGAGGGTGGCCCGGAGATGGCGCTCAACGAGGCGCGGACGGTTCCCGGCCCGTTCCGCGACGTTCCGGTGCAGTTCTATCGGCCGTCCGCGGACGGTGCTTTGCCCGTGTTTGTCTATCTCCACGGCGGCGGTTTCCGGATCGGCAGCCCGCTTTCCAACGATCGCCAGATGCGCGAGATCGCGGCGGCGTGGGGCGGGGCGGTGGTCAGTGCCGACTATGTGCACGTGCCGGAACACACATTCCCCGACCCGGTGGACGAGATTGTCGCGGTGGTCGAGTGGCTGGCCGAGAACGGCGGCGACTGGGGTCTCGACACGGGCCGGATCGCGATCGGCGGGGCGTCCGCCGGCGCGAGTATCGCGCTCGGCGTGGCGATCACGCTGCGCGACAAGGGCCGAGGCGATCTCCTGAAGGCCATCTCGTCCTTTTACGGCGTCCTCGATTACAATCTGGAATCGGATTCCATGAAGGAACTCGGCGGCGGCGACTTCATGCTCACCACCGAATACACACAGATGGTCTATGACGGGTATGTGCCCGATGCGGCCGACCAATCCGACCCGCGTGCGTTTGCTGCCAGGGTCGATCCGACGGGCCTGCCGCCGATCTTCATTGCGGCGGCGGAACTCGACCCGATCCGCGACGATTCCCTGACCTTTGCCGCGACGCTGAAGGCCGCCAAGCATTTCTTCGTGCTCGAGGTCTATCCCGGCATGCTGCATGCCTTTTTCGGCTATTCGGGGGTCGTCGACGAGGCGAAGCGTCTGGTCAATGACGCGGCGACGTTCCTCGGTCGCGCGCTCGGGCAGGGCCAGGGCGGCCCGGGCGGCCACGGGCGGGCCTAGGCCATGGGTGTTGCCATCGTCGCCCTGCTGGTCTCGATCATTCTGATCTTCGTGGCGCCGCCGGTCGGCATCGTCGCGGCACCCTTGTGCGCGATTTGGGTGGTTCTGGCGTTCGTCTTCAAGGTGCTGGGTTGGGGGTTTGGCGGCAAACGCAGCTGAGCGCCGCGAGCCGGTGCCGCGCCGTTACCGGGTCTTCACCGCCTTGAAGCCGCGCGTGACCGCGGGCACCGAATCCTCAATCGGGAACCGCTCGGCCGACGAACCGCCGACATAGCCGTGAAGCTGCGGCGCCAGTTTGATGAACTCCGCGAAATGCTCCGGCGTCTCGATCGACCCGCCATGGCAGGTGATGATCCGGTCGGCATATTTGGCGGCGAGCGCGTCGGTACAGATGGCCACGCGCTGTGCCATGTCGTCATAGTTCATGACCGTTTCAGAGCCGATGGTACCGCCCGAGGAATTGCCGAAATGGACGATGATGTTGTCGACGCCCGCTTCGGCCATCGACAGGCATTCGTCCGGCGTGGTGCAAAAGGCTTTCGTAAACAGACCCTGATTGCTGGCATAGCCGAGCACCTCGATCTCGCGGGCATAGCCGGTGCCCGTCTCTTCCAGGTCCGAACGGAACTTCCCGTCAATGAGCGCGACGGTCGGGCAGTTCATCACGCCGTGATAGCCCGCGGCGGCGAGCTGGTCGACGAAGCGGTTCATGTCGCGGGTCGGATCGACGCAAAGGATACCGGCGATGACCGGGCAATCGTCGATGACATTGAGCAACGAACGTTCGCCGAGTTCCAGGGTAATCGCGTTCGCGTCGCCGATCGGCAGATAGCCGGCCATCGAGCTGTGCCCCTGCATGCGGAAATAGGCGAGGATGTGGGTGGTGATCATGTCGGCACCGCCGCGCGCGGCCATCTTTGCCGTGATTCCGGACCCGCACAGGGCGTCATAAATGGTGCGTCCCGCATCGCGTTCGGCGTGCAGGCGTTGCATGATTGCTTCGTGGGTCAGTTGGGACGCCATGTGTTCATTCCTCCAGGCAAGATCAAGCGCGCAGCATAACGGCATTCGTTGCGCTTTTCTCTGCCCGAATGAGCCGTCTCCGCTTCCCTTGAATCGCGCGCGTCGTCTAGGCTGCGCGCGCGATGCGGACCGTCTATCACCTCTGGCTTTGCCCCTTTGCACGCAAGGTTCGAATTGCGTTGGCGGAAAAGAAACTGCCTTTCGAACTCGAGATCGAAAAGGTATGGGAGCGCCGCGAAGAGTTTCTCGCCCTGAACCCGGCGGGCGAGGTGCCGGTCATGATCGAGGCGAACAGTGAAGACGGGCCGCCGATTGTGCTCTCGGACTCCGCCATCATCTGTGAATATATCGAGGAAATCTGTGCCGAGCCCGGCTTGTTGGGGGCCGAACCCGAGGCGCGCGCCGAGGCCCGCCGCCTGGCGGCCTGGTTCGATCAGAAATTCCAGCGCGAAGTGACGGTCAATCTGGTGGATGAGAAGATCAACAAGCGTTTCCTGGGACTGGGGGCGCCGTCATCCGCCGCGATCCGCGCCGGCCACGTGAATATCGGGACGCATCTGGCCTATGTGGAATATCTCATCGAACGGCGGGACTGGCTGGCCGGCCCGGATTTTTCGCTCGCCGATATTGCCGCGGCCGCGCAGATATCCTGTGTCGATTATGTCGGTGACGTGCCATGGGAAGATTTCCCCGAGGCGAAGAGCTGGTACGCGCGGGTCAAATCACGCCCCAGCATGCGGCCGATACTCGCCGACCATATTCCCGGCATCCCGCCGCCCAAACATTACGCGGACCCGGATTTCTAGGGCCGGACCGGCCCGGACGGAAATCCTTTATTCTGCCTTCGCGTCCATTTGTTGCAACGCTTCGCGCGCGGCGCCGGCTGCGCGCGAGGCCGGCGCGATGGCCAGCACCCGCAGCCAGGATTCGCGCGCGGCGTCGAACTCCCCGACGCCGGCCTGGACCGCACCGAGTTCCATCAATGCGTCGGGGTTGTCGGGGTCGACCACGAGTGCGCGGGCGATGTCGTCACGCGCCAGGTCGGGGACGTTGAGGAGTCGATAGGCGGCAGCACGAAAGATCAGTGCGTCGAGTCGGCGATGGTCCCGGTCGAGCGCGGCCGAAAAATCATCCACCGCGTCCCAATATTCCCCGCCGCGCGCCAGCGCATCGCCGCGATCGATCCAGATTTCGGGGTCTGTCGAGTCGAATTCAAGGGCCTGGGTAAGCACCGTATGCGCGCGGCTCAGATCGCCGGCGTGGAGCCAGACACTGCCGGCCTGCCCGAGGACCGCGGATTGCTCACGGGTGGTGGCTGTTGGCATGTCGGCGGCGAGCGCTTCGAGGCGCGTGGCGGCCTCGGTGAACTGGCCCAGCCCGAACAGTGCCAGCGCCACGCAATGGCGCGACGGCGCGCCGCCGCCCTCGTCGCGCCAGGTAATGGCGGCCTCGAATCCCGTTTCAGGGTCGCTCCGGGCGGTCGCGAGGCAGGTCTGGTAGGCTTGCCCGGGCGGCATGTCCGCGTAGCGATCCTGCGCCTGCGCATCGCGGGGTGCCACAAATAACGACGCGGCCACAAGCATGACGGCCAGCGACAGGGCGACAAGCAGGCTGGACCTGGGGGCGGGTGGTGATAGACGGCGCAACACGCGGGCTCCTATTCTGTCATTCTGGTCTAGCAGTGCCAGGCGATCCGCGCAAAATGCTCCTGACAGGATGGCGGACAAGAGCGATCAAAAGGCAGTCATGACGTCTCCAACTCTACTGGTGTTCGGCCTGGGCTTTAGCGCCCGGGTCCTGGTGGACCGGCTCCGGCCGGCGGGTTGGCAGGTGCGTGCCACGGTGCGTGATGGCGAGAAGGTTGCGGCGTTGCGGGCAGACGGCATCGATGCGCATCTTTTCGACGGGACGGCGCCGATCGCGGATGTGGATGCTGCGTTCGAGGGTGTCAGCCACCTCCTTTTATCGGTACCGCCCGGTGCGGACGGCGACCCTGTTCTGGGCCTGCATGGTGGCGATATTGCGGCGCGGGCGGGCGACATCGCCTGGGCCGGCTACCTCTCCACCACCGGAGTTTATGGCGACCGTGCGGGCGGCTGGGTGGACGAGACATCCGAACTCGCACCGGCGACCGAACGCGGCCTGCGTCGGGTCGCGGCCGAGGCCGGCTGGTGCCGGCTTTGGCGCGAGTATGGCTTGCCGATCCATCTGTTTCGTCTCGCGGGAATCTACGGTCCCGGGCGCAACGCGTTGGAGACGGTGCGCAAGGGCATGGCGCGTCGCGTGGTCAGGGAAGGTCAGGTGTTCAGCCGCATCCACGTGGCGGATATCGCGACGGTTTTGGCGGCCTCGATCACGCGACCCGATCCGGGCGCGGCCTATAATGTTTGCGACGACGATCCGGCACCGCCCCAGGACGTGGTGACCCATGCGTGCGCGCTTCTGGGGATCGATCCGCCGCCGGAGATACCGTTCGAAGACGCCGAGATGTCCGTAATGGGCCGTAGTTTCTATGCGGAATCCAAACGCGTCTCGAACCGACGGATCAAGGAAGAGCTCGGCGTGGAACTGGCCTATCCCGATTATCGGACGGGGCTGGCGGCGCTGTTGTCGGACAGCTGATCACACAGGCGTTCGACCACACCGATCATTCGCGCCAGGTCGCGGGGCTCCGACAGGCGGTGGTCGCCGTCCTTGATCAGGATGAGTTCGACATCGTCCGACGTCAGCGCATCCATGAGATTCTGCGATTGCGTCCAGGGCACGTCCGGGTCGGCGGTTCCGTGGATCAGCCGCACGGGGATGTCCAGCGCCAGCGGTGCTTTCAGAACCAGATGGTTGCGGCCCTCGTCGAGCAATGCCCCGGTAATCACATAGGGGTCTTCGGCATACTCCGAAGGTGCCTCGAAGGAGCCGGTCGCGGCGATCTGCGCCAGCGCCTCGGGCCCCAGCCGCGCGGGCAGCAGATCCTCGGTGAAGTCCGCCGCCGCGGCGACCGTTACGAGTCCCGCGACGTTTTGCGCGTCGGTTTGCTCGATGAGCGCCTTCGCCACGAGGGTTGCGATCCAGCCGCCCATGGATGAACCGACCAGCACCAGGTCCCCGCCCAACCCCGGCACTGTATGGCCCGCATGACGGATCACGGCGAGCGCGTCGTCGCGCCAGCGCCCGATGGTCCCGTCACGGAACGCACCGCCCGACGCGCCATGGCCGGAATAATCCAGCCGCAGGAACGCGTGGCCGCTTGCGCGTGCCCATGCCTCCAAAACAGTTGCCTTCTGGCCGGTCATATCGGACATAAAACCACCCAGGAACACGACACCGGGCCTGGGGCCGGGTGCCTGCGTAATCGGCGTGTCGGCGACCGGCGCTTGCACCGGCGTCGCGCAATATGCGAGGGCGGTACCGTCTGCGGCGTTGACAGTGTGGATGTCGGCGGAAACCATCAGGACAAGAACTTAGCGGAATGAACGACGGTCCCGATTCTAACACCCTGGCGGATGCTGCGGCGAGTGCGGCCAGCGAAGCCATAGCGCGTGAGACGGCGGCGCGACTGCCGGTGGTGTTGCAGGTGTTGCCGTCGCTCGATGTCGGCGGCGGCGGAGTCGAGCGAAGCGCGATCGATGTGGCCGAAGCGCTGGTCCTGGCGGGTAAGACGGCGATCGTCGCCTCTTCGGGGGGCAGACAGGTTGCGGAGCTCGAACGCCGTGGCGTACGCCATGTCGAGCTGCCGCTCGCGTCCAAGAACCCCCTGATCATCCGCCGCAACATCGCGCGGCTGGCCGAACTCATCGAGCGTGAACATGTGGAGCTGGTGCATGCCCGTTCCCGCGCACCCGCATGGAGCGCCCGCGCAGCGGCCCGGGAGGCGGGGCTGCCTTTCGTCACCACATTCCACGGCACCTATAATTTCGGCAGCGGGACGTTCGGCGCCCTGAAGAAGCGGTACAACGCCGTGATGGCCGACGGCGATATCGTGATCGCCAATTCGCAATTCATCACGGCCCATATCAAGGACAACTATGCGGTCCCCGACGCGCGGATCCGCACGATCCCGCGCGGCATCGATACAGCGCGCTTCGATGCCGAGGGGTTCAACCCCAACCGGATGATCGATGTCTCCACCCGCTGGCGGCTTGACGATGAGAATGCCGTCATCACGCTGCCGGGGCGGTTGACCCGTTGGAAAGGCCAGCTCCTGTTCATCGAGGCGCTGGCGCGGCTCAAGGCGCGGCGGGGCTCGGAGGGATTTCGCATTACCGGCCTGTTGGTCGGGTCCGATCAGGGGCGCGAGGCCTATCGGCGTGAGCTTGAGGAGAAGATTTCCGAAAAGAGCCTCGGGGGCAACGTGCAAATCGTCGGTCATTGTGAAGACATGCCTGCCGCCTACATGCTGTCCGACGTGGTGGTGTCGGCCTCGACCGACCCCGAAGCGTTCGGCCGGGTGATCGCCGAGGCCCAGGCCATGGGCCGGCCGGTGGTGGTGGCCGATCATGGCGGGGCGACCGAACAGGTGCTCGCCGGTGAGACCGGCTGGTTGTTCACGCCGGGTGACCCCGAGACCTTCTCGGACGCGCTCGAATCCGCGCTGACTCTCGATGCCGCGAGACGCGAGGCGCTCGCCGTGCGTGCTGCCGTGCATGTGCGTGAGAATTTTTCCAAGGCCGGCATGTGCGCCGACACGTTGCGGGTTTACGCCGCGCTCCATGAGGCGCGGGCATGAAGAATCTTGCCCGTATCCTGGTGATCAAGCTGGGGGCGCTGGGCGATGTTGTTCAGGCGACGGGCCCGTTTGCCGCGATCCGCGCCCATCACCCCGACGCGCATATCACCCTTCTGACATCACCGGCCTTCAGCAATTTTCTCGGCGCCTCCGGTTGGTTCGACGAGGTCTGGGTCGATGACCGACCGGGCTGGAAAAACTTCTGGGGCTGGTATCGACTGCGGTTCCGCTTGCGATACGGCATGTTCGATCGTGTCTATGATCTCCAGACGTCCGATCGATCTAGCCTCTACTATCAGCTCATGTTGCCGGGGCCGCGGCCCGAATGGTCGGGTATCGCGCGCGGCGCGGCACTGCGGCACAAGAATCCCGACCGCGACGAGATGCACACGATCGACCGGCAAATCGATCAACTCGCCGTCGCGGGAATCGCGCATGTCCCGGCACCCTCGCTTGACTGGGTGCGGGCGGATACGGCGCGGTTCGGCATCACGGGACCTTATGTTCTGCTCGTGCCCGGCGGGTCGGCCCATCGCCCCGAGAAGCGCTGGCCGGTGGGTTCGTTCACCGAACTGGCGCGGCGGCTCGTCGCGCGCGGCGTGACGCCGGTGCTGATCGGCGCGGGTGCCGATGCCCATGCGACCGGCACCATCGCGTCCTTCTGCCCCGGGACAATCGACCTGACGTCCGACACGAGCTTCGCCGAAATCGTCGTGCTGGCGCGAGGCGCGAAAGGCGCGGTCGGCAACGACACGGGGCCGATGCATGTTATCGCGACGGCCGGTTGCCCGTCAGTCGCGCTCTATTCCTTTGCTTCCGACCCGGCGTTGTGCGCACAGAAAGGCGACGATGTGACCATTCTGCGCAGCGATCTTCTGGCGGATCTTTCCGTCGATGAGGTTGATGCCGCGCTCCGACTGGACTAAATCCCGCACACGCGCCCGGTTTTGGTTAACCGGGCGTTTGGATATTCGAGAGACAACGGAACCGATATGGCAGACCCAGCATCCGCGAACCAGGTCACGATCACACTGCCCGATGGCAGCACGCGCGTCTTTGACGGCACGGTGACCGGAGCTGCGTTGGCGGCCGACATCGGCCCCGGCCTGGCCAAGGCGGCGCTCGCCGTCCGGGTCGATGGCGAGATCCGCGACCTCGCCCGGCCCATCGAGGCCGATGCCGAAGTTTCGATCATCACGATCAAGGACGAGGACGCACTCGAGCTGATCCGCCACGACGCGGCCCATGTGCTGGCCGAGGCGGTCCAGGAATTGTTCCCGGGCACGCAGATCACCTTCGGCCCGTCGACGGAAGACGGCTTCTATTATGACTTCCACCGGGCCGAGGCCTTCTCGTCGGATGACTTCGCGGCCATCGAGAAGAAGATGGAAGAGATCGTGTCGCGCGACGAGGAGATCATCCGCGAGGTCTGGTCGCGCGATGAGGTTCGCGCCTACTTCGAAAAGAACGGCGAGACGTTCAAGGCCGAATGGGTCGGCGAACTGCCCGACGGCGAAGACATCACGATGTACCGCCAGGGTGATTGGGTCGATCTTTGTCGCGGCCCGCATCTGCCATCGACGGGCAAGCTGCCCAAAGCCTTCAAGCTGATGAAACTCGCCGGCGCCTACTGGCGTGGCGATGCGGCGAACGATCAGCTCCAGCGTATCTACGGCACGGCCTGGCGGAACGAGAAAGAGCTCAAGGCCCATCTGACGATGATCGAGGAGGCCGAGAAGCGCGATCACCGCCGGATCGGCCGCGAGATGGACCTGTTCCACATGCAGGAAGCCGCCGTCGGCTCGGTGTTCTGGCACCCCAAGGGCTGGACGCTCTACCGGGCGTGCGAGGAATATATGCGCACCCGGCTCGACGGGGCCGGCTACACGGAAGTGAAGACGCCCCAGCTCGTCGATCGCGCGCTGTGGGAGCGCTCGGGCCACTGGGAAAAATTCCGCGAGCACATGTTTGTCGCGGAAGTGGACGAAAGCGATCCCGCCGCGCACGGCCATGATCATGATCACGACGCGCCCTCGACGGCGACGAACAGGATGCTGGCGCTGAAGCCGATGAACTGTCCTTGTCATGTGCAGATCTTCAGCAACTCCGGCATGAAGAGTTATCGAGACTTGCCGCTGCGCATGGCCGAGTTCGGCTCCTGTCATCGCTATGAGCCGTCGGGCGCGCTGCACGGCATCATGCGAGTGCGCGCGTTTACGCAGGACGATGCGCATATCTTCTGCACTGAGGATCAGATCGTTGAGGAGACGAAGTCCTTCTGCGAACTGCTGTTGTCGGTCTATCGGGACTTCGGTTTCGAAGAGGTGGCGGTGAAGTTCTCCGACCGACCCGAGGTGCGCGCCGGCGATGACGCAACCTGGGACCGCGCGGAACAGGCGCTGATGGAAGCGACCAAGGCCGCCGGGCTCGATTTCACGCTCAACCCGGGCGAGGGCGCCTTCTACGGGCCGAAGCTCGAGTTTGTCTTGCGCGATGCCATCGGCCGGGACTGGCAGTGCGGCACCCTGCAGGTGGATTTCGTGCTGCCCGAGCGCCTCGATGCCAGCTACATCGACGAGAGTGGCGAGAAGGCGCGGCCGGTCATGTTGCATCGCGCGATCCTCGGATCCTTCGAACGGTTCCTCGGAATCCTGATTGAAAACCATGCGGGCCGGTTCCCGCTCTGGCTGGCGCCGACCCAAATTGTCGTGGCGACGATCACCAGCGATGCCAATGATTATGCCGAAGAGGTTGCGGCCGCGTGCCGGACGGCGGGCCTGCGAGTCGAGGCCGATCTGCGGAACGAAAAGATCAACTACAAGGTGCGCGAGCACAGCCACGCGCATGTCCCGGCGATCCTGGTGGTGGGCCGCCGCGAGGCCGAGGAAGGTACGGTTGCCGTGCGGCGACTCGGCTCGAAGGATCAGGAAGTGCTTGCGTTGGGCGACGCGGTCGGCAAACTAGGCGCCGAGGCCGAAAGCCCGGCGGCGAAACACGCCGCCTGAGATGGATTATTCAACTGAAATTGCCCCGGAAGGAGAATTGTAATCGCTAGACGACCAGTAGATCAGAGTCCCCCGAAGAAAGACGGACCGCGCACCAACGAGGATATCAGCGTTCCGCAGGTACGCCTCGTTGACGAGAATGGCGAACAGGTCGGCGTTGTAGATACGGCCGCCGCGCTGGAGCGCGCCTTTGAGGTGGGGCTCGACCTGGTGGAGGTGTCGCCGAACGCCGATCCGCCGGTTTGCAAGATTATCGATAACGGGAAGCTCAAATATCAGGAGCAGAAGAAGCGCAACGAGGCGCGCAAGAAGCAGAAGACGATCGACGTCAAGGAGATCAAGCTTCGCCCCAACATCGACACCCATGATTACGACGTGAAGATGCGCAACGCCCGCCGGTTCATCGACGACGGTGACAAGGTGAAGGTGACCCTTCGCTTCCGTGGTCGCGAGATGGCGCATCAGGATCTGGGCGCCCAGGTGCTCGAACGGGTTCGCACGGAACTCGATGAGATCGCCAAGGTCGAACAGATGCCGAAGATGGAAGGCCGCCAGATGGTGATGGTGATTTCACCGCGCTAGGCGAACCCGTTTCACGAACTAGTTCCGAAAGCCCCGCTACGTGCGGGGCTTTTGCATTGTGCGCTTCATGTTTGTCCGTCATGCGCCGGCTTGATGCATTTCCACCAACGCGCAAAGCGCAAGGGCGGTATCCGCGCATCTTGCAATGACCGAGACGAGATGCCCGCATCAAGTGCCGGCATGACGATGAAAATAATGTGAGCGCGCCCGACGAACCTTCAGTTGCTCGCCACGGACGGGCCCGAGCCCGTCGGCTGCTCGCCGCGTTCGAGCTGATCGGCGAAGCCATGGTTCCGGTCGCGATGGCCGGCTTCGTCTTCGCGCACAACAATCACCACGTCGCGCAAGGTCGCGTTGGCGTCCAGGTTCCAATAGTCGATGGCGATCTGCGGGGCGGGCACATTGGGATGCCGCCCGGCATCGATCTCGCCCAGATAATGGGTGTAGCTGATGACGGCCTCCTCCTCGAAATAGCCGACCACCCGATGGGCGGTCTTCGGCGCGAAGAGGTAGAGGAAGAAATAGAAATTGTAGAAGACCGCTTGGGTCATCATGACCACGAAGCGTTCGAATGACGTCGGCTGGGCGATCTGGATGAACGTCATCAGATGCATGCGTTCATTGTCTGCCTCGTCCAGAAGTTCGCGGATCCAGCCCTGATCGTCGCGGATGTGACGCAACGCCTTGAGATGTTGGAGAAGTCCGCCGACCATGCCGGGAACGGCGGCGACGGTCTCGAGCACAATGGCGCGGTGGCCATAGCGTTTGGCGAAGAACCAGTCCGCGAAGAAGCGGAGAAACTTTACGAGTGCGAAGGCGAACCGATCGCTGAAGCCGTGTGGTGCGCGGTGCGGCGACGCATATTCAGCGGCCGGTATCTGACGGTGGATGGTCATCTCACGTTGCTCCTTTGTCATCTTCAAGGGTAAACGCGATTCCTCAATGATTATGTGGGTTGCGGCAGGCAGAACGCGATTCCTCAATGATTATGTGGGTTGCGGCAGGCAGGGTGCCAAGGTTGATTGTGCGGCGTGACGTCGCGGATCACGTGTGATCGTCCGCCACCTCCAGCAATATCGCGGCCAGCTTTTCCGGCGCGCCCACCAGCGGCGCGTGATCCGTGTCGAGGGAATAGAGCTTGTCGACTTGTGTCTCGGTGTACATCTGCTTCTGTAATTCCGGGAACACCGACTGGTCGCGCAGCGTCTCGATATAGACGCGCGGTACCGTGCCGTATTTTTCGTCACTGAGCTGCAGGCGCGAGCGCCGCGAGGCTTCCGGCTGCGGCGTGAGTTGCGCCGCCGCAGCGCGGGCCGCCGCCGGGTCGGTCGTATTGAAGAACACATCTATGGCGGCTTCCGGGTCGATCATCGAGACCAGCCTGTCTTCGGAATGGGTCACCCGCGCATGAGCCCCGGTCATCCAGTCCTTCCAGGCCCGCGCGTAGAAATCGATGCAGGAATCCCCGTCTCCCAGCAGGAAGGCGCAGAGATAGACGGCCACGGCAATCCGGTCCGGCCGGAGCTCGCAGACCTGCGAGGCCACCGTGCCGCCCATGGAATGCCCCACGACGATGACAGGCCCCTCGGCCTGATCGATCAGCCCGGCGACCTTCTCGGCGCACAGCATCGTCGTGACGGTTTCCGGCGGTGTGTCGTCATGGCCGTCCCCCGGCAGATCGACCGCGATTGCCGTGTGACCCGCGGTTTCCAGATGGGGTATCAGAATTTGCCATGCCCAGGCGCCCTGCCATGCGCCATGTATCAGAAGGAAGGTCGCCATATTCAGTCGTCTTTCTCGAGGCGGGTCGCGGTGTACATGGACACGCGGTAGGGCCCGGAAAAGACCGGGTCGTATTTCGGCGGATTGTCCGCATCCGTACAGGTCGGGATACAGGCGATCTCGGCGTCGTAATTGGGATGGTGGAAGAACACGACCGACAGCCGGTCGGCCGCATCGCCCGCGTCGTCGGGCGGGATGGCGACGCGGTGGGGGTTCGAGACGAACCGGTCATTGGTCCAGCGCATCAGGAGATCACCGATATTGACGACGAAGGCGTCGGCGGGCGTGGGCACGCTGATCCAGTCGCCGGTGCGGGTCTGGACCTCCAGCCCGCCGGGGCGGTTCTCGCTGAGCAGCAATGTGAAGGTGCCATAGTCGGTGTGGGCGCCGGCCCGCAGCTGCCCCGGCAAGGGTGTGGCCTGTGTCGGGGGGTAGCGGATAATCCGCAGCGCCGCGATCTGCCGGTCGGTGTATTTGCGGAAAAAGTTCGGCGGCAGGTCGAGCGCGCGGGCGAAGATTTCCTCGATCGTCTGGCCGAGTTGTTCGAGGCGGCGGTAATAGATGCTGGCCGCGGTGCGGAATTCAGATGGTTGTTCGGGATAGACATTCTCGATGAAGTGGGCGGCGGCAGCCTCGCAAGTGAAGTAGTCCTCATCCGGGAAATCCGGCGGGCCCATGTGGAACACTTCCTTCAGGTCCGGCGGCGTCTCGTCACCCGCGCCATAGGCGAGGCCCTCGTCGCCGATCGCCCGGTAGCCGCGGGGCAGGGCCGGGTTGGCGTGGTGGACCCCCAGCTTCTCGTCGGCGGGCCGGGCGAAGAAGCCGCGCGCATTGTTCCGCAAATTATCGATGATTTCGGGCTCCACCCCGTGCCCGGTGATGGTGAAGAAGCCGATCCCTTCACACGCCGCGCGGACGATATCGACCACGCGCGCTTGCGCCGCCGCGTCGCCCGAAAGATAGGGCGCGATGTCGATGACGGGGACGTGCATGTCGCTCATGCGCGGATGTTACCGCGCATATGCATCTTCGTCATGGCCGGACTTGATCCGGCCATCTGGTGACACAGGTCGCGCGCGAGATGAGATGCGCGGATCAAGTCCGCGCATGACGGTTTATGCTTATCCCCGCGCCGAGCGCGAATGCTGGCCGCCATCGGCCATGACGACGGTGCCGGAGACCCAGGATGCGCGTGCGCTGGCCAGATAGGCGGCGAGCCAGCCCATTTCTTCGGGCAGTCCGGGGCGTCCGCCGGGCAGGCTCTTGTGGGTCTCGCGCCAGCGGGATTCGTCGCCGAACTCCATGTCGGCGTTGATCTTGGCCTGGCTGACCAGCCGCTCGGTCTCGATCGGGCCGGGATTTATGCCGACGACGCGCACGCCGTGGTCGAGGCTTTCCGCTCCCAGTGCTCGGGTGAGCTGCATCAGGGCCGCATTGGCCATGGAGCCCGCGATATAGCCCGCGCGGGGGCGTTCGCCCGCCATGCCGATGACGTTGACGATCGCGCCAGAGCCGCGTTCGCACATGCGCGGATAAATTCCCCGGATGAGCCCGACGAAGCCGAAGACTTTCAAATCCCAGGCGCTCTTGATCGTGTCGTCGTCGAGCCGGGTGAGGTCGCCGGCGGGAATTGCGCCGGCGTTGTTGACCAGAATGTCCGCGTCGCCCGCCGCTGCGGCCAGGGTTTTCACGGCCTCGGGTTTCGACAGATCGAGCGCATGGACGGTCACCTGGGCCCCGAACCGGTCGTTCAGATCGTCGCGCAGGGTGTTGAGGTCGGCCTCGGTCCGCGAGACCAGATGCAGCGAGCAGCCTTCCTCGGCGAGCACCTCGGCGACGGCCTTGCCGATGCCCTTGCTGGCGCCGGTCACGATCGCGGTTTTGCCGTTGAGTTCCAGATCCATGATAGTCCCCCTGCTTCGTGTTTTTGATTTGCACGGACCCTAGTGAGGCGGTTCCCGTAAGGCAATGAAATCCGGGGGATATCCCTTGCCAGCCGGGCCCTGCGGGGCTATAACCCCGCGCATTCCGAACAGCGACGGTGCGGCAGGGCGAAAATTAACGCCCGGGGCAGCCCAGCCGTCGAGCAAATCACGCGAAATCAAAGCGAGGACAAAATGCCCAAGATGAAGACCAAAGCGTCGGTCAAGAAGCGATTCCGCGTCTCGGCCTCCGGCAAAATCCGAATGAAGCCTTCGGGCATGCGACACGGCATGCGCAAGCGCTCCCAATCCATGAAGCGCAAGGCGCGCAAGATCGGCAACATCGCCAAGTCGGATGAGAAGATTCTCCGGCCGATGATGCCCTATGCGAAGAGGGGCTAACCGATGTCACGCGCAAAAAATACCGTCCAGCGTAACGCGCGCCGGAAGAAGGTTCTCAAGGCCGCCAAGGGTTACCAGGGCCGCAATTCCAAGGTCTATCGCGTCGCGAAAGAGCGGGTCGAGAAGGGCCTGCAATACGCCTATCGCGATCGAAAGGTCCGCAAGCGCAACTTCCGCTCGCTCTGGATTCAGCGCATCAATGCAGGTGCGCGCGAGCATGGTCTGACCTATTCCCAGTTCATGAACGGCATGAAGCAGGCCGGCATCGAGCTCGATCGCAAGGTCCTGTCCGATCTGGCGATCCGCGAGCCCGAGGCATTCAAGAGCCTGGTCGATCAGGCGCAGGCCGCCCTCAACGCATCCGCCTGAACCGGTCCCGCAAGGGGTCGCTCAGTCGGGTCGAACGGGGTACGCCATGACCGCGCCTGACGTCACCGAGTTGCAAGCATCCCTGCTGGCAGAAGTGTCGGCAGCGGACAGCCTCGACGCGCTCGAGGCCGTTCGCGTGTCCGCGCTTGGCAAGAAGGGCCGCATCACCGATCAGATGAAGGGCCTGGGCCAGCTCGATGGCGAGGCCCGCAAGGAGGCGGGTCAGGCCCTCAACCGGGTGAAGGACGCGGTCCAGGAGGCGATCACGTCGCGCCAGGCCGATCTCGATGCGGTCGCGCTTGAGGCACGGCTCGCCCATGAGACCATCGATGTTACCCTGCCGCCGCGCCCGCGGCCGGGTGGGCATTTGCACCCGGTCAGCCAGGTGACGGAAGAATGCATCGCGATCTTCGGCGAGATGGGCTTCACCGTCGCCGAGGGGCCGGACATCGAGGATGACTTCCACAACTTCACGGCGCTGAACATCCCGCCCGAGCATCCGGCCCGCCAGATGCACGACACCTTCTATCTTGAAGGACAGGAGGGTGCGGCCCAGCCCGTGCTGAGGACCCACACCTCGCCCGTGCAGATCCGCACGATGGAAACCGCCAAGCCGCCGATCCGGGTTATCGCGCCGGGGCGGACCTATCGCAGCGATTCCGATGCCACCCACACGCCGATGTTCCACCAGATCGAGGCGCTGGTCATCGACGAGACGACCCATCTGGGCCACCTCAAGGGCTGCATCATCGATTTCTGCCGGGCCTTCTTCGACATCCCCGATCTGCCCGTACGTTTCCGGCCGAGCCATTTCCCCTTCACCGAGCCTTCGATGGAAGTCGATATCGGCTGCTCGCGCGAGGGCGGCGAACTCAAGATAGGCAATTTCGGCGAGGGGGCCGACAACTGGCTCGAGATCATGGGGTCCGGCATGGTCCATCCCAGGGTGCTCGAATATGGCGGCATCGATTCAGCCAAATATCAGGGCTTCGCCTTCGGCATGGGGATCGACCGGATCGCGATGCTGAAATATGGCATCCCCGATCTGCGCACCTTCTTCGATGCCGACATTCGCTGGCTCAAGCATTACGGCTTCGTGCCGCTCGCCGTGCCGTCCATGGTGCGGGGGCTGTGATGGGTCACTTTAATCGTCATGCCCGCGCAGGCGGGCATCCATATACACAGGCGCCCGGCCGGGCAGCCGTTTGCGATTATGGGTTCCCGCCTTCGCGGGAACGACGCGCAGTGGGATCTTCACGATGAAGTTCACGCTGGCATGGCTGAAAGACCATCTCGAGACCGACGCGTCGGTTGATGAAATCGTCGAGACGCTGATCCGCATCGGGCTCGAGGTCGACACGGTCGATGACCCCGGCGCCAAGCTGGCGGCTTTCACGGTCGCGCATGTCGTCTCGGCCGAACGCCATCCCGATGCCGACCGGTTGCAGGTCTGTACCGTCGATACGGGTGAGGAGCAGGTCCAGGTCGTTTGCGGTGCGCCGAATGCGCGCGCGGGCATGAAGGGCGTCTTCGCCCCGGCCGGGACGTATGTCCCCGGTATCGATGTCGAGTTGAAGAAAACCAAGATCCGCGGCGTCGAGTCCAATGGCATGCTCGTGTCCGAACGCGAGATGGGCCTATCCGACGAACATGACGGCATCATCGAGCTGCCCGACGCCGCGCCGCTGGGTGCGCCGTTTGCCGGCGTACTGGGGATCGACGATCCGGTGATCGACATCGAGTTGACGCCGAACCGCCCCGACTGCACCGGTGTGCGCGGCATCGCCCGCGATCTGGCCGCCGCCGGGCTCGGCAGCCTCAAGCCTTTTGACAGCGCAGCGCCTATCGACGGCAGCTATGACAGCCCGGTCGCCTGGGCGATCGCCGATGACGACAATGCGTGTTCCTATGTGGTGGGCCGACATTTCCGTGGCGTGACCAACCGGCCGTCGCCCCAATGGGTGCAGGACCGCCTGCGCGCCATTGGCCTGCGGCCGATCTCCGCACTGGTCGATGTGACGAACTATGTCTCCATCGATCTCGGCCGACCGTTGCATGTGTTCGATGCGGGCAAGCTCGGTTCCAACACGCTGACCATGCGACGCGCCCGCGACGGCGAGGATTTCATGGCCCTGGTCGAGCGGGAATACACGCTCGACGGCGAGATGACCGTGATCGGCGACGGCGACAAGGCCGAGGCGGTCGCCGGCGTCATGGGCGGGCTCGATTCGAGCTGCACCGAAGAGACCACCGATGTGTTCCTTGAAGTGGCGTTGTTTGACCCGGTCTCTGTCGCGACAACCGGCCGCAAACTGGCGATCGATTCCGATGCCCGCTACCGGTTCGAGCGTGGGGTCGATCCGGAATCCGCGAACTGGGGTGCGGATGTCGCCACCCGCATGATCCTCGAATTCTGTGGCGGCGAGACGAGCGCGCATGTCACCGCCGGGTCCATGCCGGACTGGCAGCACAAGATCGAACTACGAACAAACCGCGTCGCGACCCTGGGCGGCGTGGAAATCGCGCCCGCGCGCCAGGCGGAAATTCTGAATGGGCTTGGTTTCGAGACCGAGACCAAAGGCGACATCATTACCGCCGCCGTGCCGCCCTGGCGGCCGGACGTGCATGGCGAGCCGGACCTGGTCGAGGAAATCACGCGTATTCATGGCTTCGACGAGATCGCGCCGGTCTCGCTCGACCGCGACACAGCACTGCCGCCCGCCGCGATCACGCCGTCGCAATTGCGCGCCAGCCGGGTGCGCCGATCGCTCGCCGCACAGGGCCTCGACGAGGCCGTGACCTGGTCCTTCATGGGTCGCGGGCAAGCCGAGCTTTTCGCGGGTGCTGAAATCAGCATGGACGATCTGATGCTGGCCAATCCGATTTCCAGCGAGCTGGACGCGATGCGACCATCGATCCTGGGCAATCTGTTGCTCGCCGCCGGGCGCAACGCCGACCGGGGTTTCGCCGATCTGGGCCTGTTCGAGCTTGGCCCTGCCTATCGCAATGCCAGCCCCGACGGCCAGCTTCTGGTCGCCGCCGGCGTACGCCACGGCAACGCCCACCCGCCCCACTGGTCCGGTGCGGCGCGCGCCGCCGACGCGCTCGATGCCAAGGCCGATGCGCTGGCCGCGCTGGACGCCGCCGGTGCGCCCACGGCCAATCTCCAGGTCAGCCGCGACGCGCCGGCCTGGTATCACCCGGGCCGCTCGAGCGGGCTGCGCCTCGGCAAGAACGTGCTGGCCTGGTTCGGCGAGATTCATCCCGGTGTCCTGCGCAAGCTCGACGTGCGCGGCCCCTCGATCGGCTTCGAGGTGTTCCTCGATGCGCTGCCCGACCGCAAGGACAAGGGCGCGGCCCGGCCACCGCTGCACCTGTCGGCGCTGCAGCCGGTGCGGCGTGATTTCGCGTTCATGGTCGACACGGATGTCGAGGCGGGCAACGTGATCCGCGCCGCGCGCGGTGCCGAGCGCGACCTGATTTCGGGTGTCGATCTGTTTGACGTCTATGACGGCAAGAATATTGAGGACGGCAAGAAATCGCTGGCGATCCAGGTCACGTTGCAGCCGGTCGAGGCGACCCTCACCGACGAGGAAATCGACAAGATCGCCGCGAAGATCGTCGCGGCCGTCGAGAAGGCGACCGGCGGAAGTCTGCGGGGGTAACACGCCTGGCGTGTTGGCCGATGCAGGGCCGGACGCGTGACTTCGCGCTGGACAGATGGGTCGAGAACATCCATCTATCCAACCAGTTTGAGCGGCAGAGGTGTCCAGGGTCCCCGAAGTGTGGCGTTACGGGCCGCGGGACGGGATTTGCGGGGGGTGTTCTCCCGCGCTGATTGCCCACAGGTTGCTGTGGATAAAATGACAGTGGGATGACGGTCGCATCCGTGAATATGACAAGTCGGTGGATTGTGGTGATAAGGAACATAAATATTTGTTTTATAACGTAAAATAATGAAACCAATGTGTCATATAACTCCCGTAATTAGTCCTTGAACTATTCCTGAAACCCCGAATATGAGACTTATCCCCGCTTTTCACACAGCATGTGCCGGCAATTGTGACAACCAATTTTCATGTTTCGTTCTTTGATTTGGCTAGCGTTGAATGACTGACCTCTCCCACATCCGCAATTTCTCGATCGTCGCCCATATCGACCATGGGAAATCGACCCTGGCCGACCGGATGATCCAGACCTGCGGTGGCCTCACCGAGCGCGAGATGCAGGAGCAGGTGCTCGACAATATGGAGCTCGAGCGCGAGCGCGGCATCACGATCAAGGCCCAGACCGTGCGCCTGAAATACACCGCTAGAGACGGCGAGACCTATCACCTGAACCTGATGGACACGCCCGGGCATGTGGATTTCTCCTACGAGGTCTCGCGCTCGCTCGCGGCGTGCGAGGGCGCGCTGCTGGTGGTCGACGCCAGCCAGGGGGTCGAGGCGCAGACTCTCGCCAACGCCTATCTGGCGATCGAAGCGGATCTGGAACTCGTGCCCGTACTCAACAAGGTCGATCTGCCCGCGGCGGAGCCCGATCGGATTCGGCAGCAGATCGAGGACGTCATCGGCCTCGACGCGTCCGACGCGATCGAGATGTCCGCCAAAACCGGCCTCGGGATCGATGAGGTGTTGGAGGCGATTGTCACCAAGATGCCGCCGCCCGAGGGTGACGCGGATGCGGACCTGCAGGCGCTTCTCGTCGATAGCTGGTACGACCCCTATCTGGGGGTCGTGGCGTTGATGCGGGTGAAGCACGGCACCCTGAAGAAGGGCCAGAAGATCCGCATGATGTCGAACGGGCGGACCTATCCCGTGGACCGAGTGGGTGTGTTCACCCCGGCGCGCACGGAGACCGGCACGCTCGGCCCGGGCGAGATCGGCTTCATCACCGCCCAGATCAAGACGGTCGCGGATTGCAATGTCGGCGACACGATCACGGACGACCGCGCGCCCGCCGCCGCGCCGCTGCCGGGCTTCAAGCCGTCGGTGCCGGTCGTGTTCTCGTCGCTCTATCCAGCCGACACGGCGGAGTATGAGGATCTGCGCGAGGCGCTGGGCCGCCTGCATCTGAACGACGCCAGCTTCGAGTATGAGGCCGAGAGCTCCGCCGCGCTGGGCATGGGCTTCCGCTGCGGCTTTCTTGGCCTGCTGCACATGGAGATTATCCAGCAGCGGCTCGAACGCGAGTTCGATCTGGAAATCATCGCGACCGCGCCGTCGGTCGTCTATCACATCACATTGACGGACGGGGAGGAGATCGAGCTCCACAACCCGTCCGACTATCCCGATGTGACGCGGATCGAGACCATCGCCGAGCCCTGGATCAAGGCCTCGATCATGGTACCGGACGAGTATCTCGGCGCGGTGCTTCAATTATGTACGGAACGCCGCGGCGAACAGGTCGAACTCACCTATGTCGGCGGCCGGGCGATGGCGGTGTACAAGCTGCCGCTCAACGAGGTCGTGTTCGATTTCTACGACAGGCTCAAATCCATCAGCCGCGGTTATGCGAGCTTCGATTACGAACTCGACGGCTATCGCGACGGCAACCTCGTAAAGGTCGATATCCTGGTGAACGGCGAGACCGTCGATGCCCTGTCGATGGTGGTCCATCGCGAACAGGCCGAGGGGCGCGGCCGGCATCTGTGCACGCGGCTCAAGGATCTGGTGCCGCGCCAGCTGTTCAAGGTCGCGCTCCAGGCCGCCATCGGCGGCAAGGTGATCGCGCGTGAGACGGTCGGAGCCATGCGCAAGGACGTGACGTCGAAATGTTACGGCGGCGACATCACGCGCAAACGCAAGCTTCTGGAGAAGCAGAAGGCGGGCAAGAAGAAGATGCGCCAGTACGGGAATGTCGAGATTCCCCAGTCGGCCTTCATCCAGGCCCTGCGCATGGGTGACGAGTAGATCGCAGATTAAGTCACGTCATGCCCGGACTTGATCCGGGCATCTCGTCTGAAAACTGGCTGATGTAAGTGAGATGCGCGGATCCGGTTTTTATCCGCCAACGCGCAAAGCGCGAGGGCGGGTCCGGGCATGACGATCCAGTGAATATCTAACTTACGTAAACATCCCGGTCTTGCGCCGCCGTGCGCGGAACATCCACGTCAACACCAGCCCCGGTACGCCGAACACGAACAGGGCGGGCCAGGTCAGGATTGTCGAGATCACGGGATGCCAGAGCCACGGTCCGATCACGGGAATATGGCGCGCGATCGCGGGTTCGGCGACCTGCAGGCTGGTCTGGTGCAGACTGAACCAAAGCTCGCCGGCGGCGATCAGGCTCAGCGAGCCGGCATCGATCGACGCGAGCACATCCCGCGCCAGCACCGCCAGCGCCGCGATCAGAAATATCCAGCCTATGATTCGGCCAATTATCATGGCCCTGCGGGCCCCGCGTTTCCGTTTTTCTTGTTTAGGCTCTGGGGCAAGTTTAACCGCACTCGGCGCGTCGGACACAAGCCTTACTCCCGTTCAATTTTATGAAAGCGCTCGGCGGTTGCCAGCGTGGGTCGGGTCGGCTATCCAGTGCCCCAGTGCGGAGGGGTGGCCGAGTGGCTGAAGGCGCACGCTTGGAAAGCGTGTAAACGGGCGACCGTTTCGAGGGTTCGAATCCCTCTCCCTCCGCCACTTTACCTCTCGTAGACACCCAACGACTTTCTGTTTTTCAGACGCGTCGTAATTCGTCCGTCACTTCCGTGGGTTAGCGCGATAGTGCGCGAGGCAACCAACGACAGAGACGAACTTGGTGCGCCAATTGGGCAGTGTCAGGCCAATATGGCTTGAGCCTGGAGAGGCCGGTCCGTAGCCTCCGCGGATGACAAATCCGTTCCGCTATTTCAATAGTTCGCCTGAAGTCATCCGCCTGACGGTGATGATGTACGTGCGCTACCCGCTGTCGCTGCGCCAAGTTGAGGATCTACTGTTCGAGCGCGGCATCGACATTTGCAACGAGACAGTCCGGTTCTGGTGGAATCGGTTCGGTCCGATGTTCGCTGCGGAGATCCGGAAACGTCGCGTTCATGATCGATCGCATTCGATTTGACGCTGGCACCTGGACGAGGTGTTTGTGCGCATCAACGGGGAGACGCACTACCTCTGGCGCGCCGTTGATCACGAGGGCGAGGTGCTCGAGGTGTTTGCGACGAAACGGCGGAATCGCAAGGCTGCGCTGCGGTTTCTCAAACGTGCGATGAAGCGGTACGGTCGGCCAAAGATAATTGTGACGGATCGACTAAAGTCTTACCGGGCGGCGATGAAGGTGATTGGGAATGCCGCTGACCAGGAGTGCGGTCGCTGGCTGAACAACCGGGCCGAAAACTCACATCAGCCTTTTCGAAGACGGGAAGGGGCTATGTCGAAATTCCGGGACATAAAGACCCTGCAGAAGTTCGCCGCTGTTCATGCCTCAACCTTCAATCACTTCAACCTCGACCGACATCTCAACAGCCGCTCCGTCTACAAGCAGAACCGCTCGGTCGCGCTGGCCGAGTGGCGTCAACTGGCGGCATGAAGTTGGCGTTGGTCGCCAATTTGGAGACTGGTTCGCATTAGACTGACAGCACCTATATTTAAGATATGTTACTTTGCGCTGAATAATTCTACTAGGGATGGTTTCGCACAATGAGACACTTGATATCAATCATCATGACAGTTTCCGTGGCGGTTCTCGGCCTGTCAGCAACCCCATCGGCTGGAGATGAACGATACGACCGAATCGAGTTTCCCAATGTTACCGGGGAGACTACGATCACCGGTTACATTTTGAGAAGTGGTACGGGCGGTAGTAACCGTTGGGCTGTATTGGCCCATGCATGTAATGGGGTTTTAAATGGAAAAGGTGACATTCGCGAAAAGTATAGCGCTATGGCGTTCCAACTTAAAGAAAACGGCGTCTCGAGTTTTCTGGTTGATAGCCACAATTCTCGTGGGAAAAACAACATTTGTAAAACAAAAGACGCGCACCGGTCAGCCACTCCCGCAAAGCGCATTGATGATCACATTGGCGCTGCCGCGTACATAAAAAAAATGTATCCCGATGCGAGTATTGTCCTAGTTGGTTGGGGGCCGGGTTCTTTAGAGACAATGAATACCCGCAACAATCTCGTTAGCCGAACGGAGCAGCTTTTCTCTGCGGCAGCACTGTTCTACCCGCCTTGCAGAGGTGGGGGCGGAAATTCACCCTATTCACCATATGCTCCGATGCTGATTGTTGTTGGTGAAAATGACAATTGGGAGCCCGCCGGAAAATGTGAGGATTTGATAAGAGAGAAAAGTCCTCACAGCGCAGAGATGGAATTGAAGATATACGCAGATACCCATCATGGATTTGATAACATCAACCAACCGGTCAAAGAATATAAACACGCATCGGGCCGTTCAACTTCCGGTAGCAATCCCGCGTCCGCCCAGGATGCCTATGACCGAATTGTAGGATTTTTTGCAGAACATACGGGCGCTCGTTAACATTCGTGCGAAGAGGCAACTGATGCCGTTTTTCATTCCCATTAAAATATAGAAATACGGCAGAGACGGGTTCGCCGAAGACTCCGTCCACCGCCACTAAGTCCTTCTCTTTATTTATTCTCAAAAGAGATTCGAAGGCTTTGTCAGAGCAAAACGCCTTGAGGTGGCGAGGTCCGTTCCATAGCCTTTGCGGATGAGAAATCCGTTCCGTTATTTCAACTCTTCGCCGGAGGTGATCCGCCTGACGGTGATGATGTATGTCCGCTATCCGCTGTCATTGCGCCAGGTTGAGGACATGCTGTTCGAACGTGGCATCGATATCTGCCATGAGACGGTTCGTTTCTGGTGGAACCGGTTCGGGCCGATGTTCGCCGCGGAGATCCGGAAGCGCCGGGTTCATAATCGTTCGTATTCGCACTGGCGTTGGCATCTGGACGAGGTTTTTGTTCGGATAAATGGCGAGACGCATTACCTGTGGCGCGCGGTCGATCACGAAGGCGAGGTGCTCGAAGTTTTCGCGACGAAACGCCGGGATCGTAGGGCTGCTCTTCAGTTTCTGAAGCGTGCGATGAAGCGGTATGGACATCCGAAAGTGATTGTCACCGACCGGCTTCGGTCATACCGGGCAGCGATGAATGTGATCGGGAATGCCGCCGATCAGGAACGCGGCCGCTGGCTTAACAACCGAGCGGAAAACTCACATCAACCGTTTCGACGAAGGGAAGGGGCGATGTCGAAATTCCGGGACGTAAAAACCCTGCAGAAGTTCGCCGCAGTTCATGCTTCAACCTTCAACCATTTCAATCTCGACCGCCACCTCAACAGCCGCTCCGTCTTCAAACAGAACCGCTCCGCCGCGCTGGCCGAGTGGCGTCAGTTGGCGGCATGAAGACGGGGTCGTCGGCAATTTTGGAGACTGGTTCGCATTGGTCTGACACCACCTCTTCTACCTATCCTTCGACTTCAGTTGGATGCAGCTGAAAGCCGTGCCGGAAAAGCATGATCCAACCCTACTAAGGGCAGGTGTCCTTGTCCTCCTTGCTTCAAGATTGGGGAAGAAGACGTCTACAAATCTAGGGGCTATTCAGTTTTATCGCATAGCCAGCACGCATGATTGGATAGCCAGCACGCATGATTGGAAAGTACCTTTTGTTGATCGAGATCGCTAAGGTCTCGATCCAAATTTCTAGAGAGAATCATGCCCGACACTCAAGAACCTGATTCACCGCCATCATCGGTGTCGTCCTCGCGTCAGTTTCCCGACTGGCTGATCGAGCATGAGCTCAGCCTGGCCTTCACGACCTATCAGGCAGGCCGGCTGTTTCTCATTGGCACGAATTCCGAGCGGAAATTGTCGATTTTCGAGCGCTTCTTCAATCGCAGTATGGGTCTGTATGCGACCGATGACGGGTTGTGGCTGAGTTCGCTGTATCAATTGTGGCGCTTCACGAATGCGCTCCAGTCGGGCCAGGGGCATGAGGGTTACGACCGGCTTTACGTGCCGCGCCAATCCTTCACGACGGGCGATCTCGATATTCATGACGTCGCCGTCGACGGGGAAGGTCGCGTCGTCTTTGTCAACACGCTGTTCAGCTGCCTGGCGACGACCAGCGCGGATCACAGCTTCACGCCGCTGTGGTCGCCGCCCTTTATCAGCAAGCTTGCCGCCGAGGACCGTTGCCATATGAACGGGCTGGCGATGCAAGACGGCAAGCCCAGATATGTGACGGCTGTCAGCCAGAGCGGTGTCGCCGATGGCTGGCGTGACCGGCGTACGGACGGTGGCTGCGTGATCGGGGTGCCGGACGGCGAGATCATCGTGGACGGCCTGTCGATGCCCCATTCGCCGCGCGTGCATGACGGCAAGCTGTGGGTGCTGAATTCCGGGACCGGCTGGTTCGGGTACGTCGACACGGCCGCCGGGAAGTTCGAGCCCGTCACCTTCTGCCCCGGCTATGCGCGGGGGCTCGCGTTCCACAAGGGATTTGCCATCGTCGGTCTGTCGAAGCCACGCGACGGCAGCTTCTCCGGCCTCGAACTGGAAGACAACCTGGCCGCGCGGGATGCCGAGGCGCGCAGCGGGCTGATCGTGATCGACCTGAAGTCGGGCGATATCGTCCACTGGCTGCGACTCGAGGGGTTGATCGAGGAGCTCTACGATGTCGCGATTCTGCCGGGGGTGCGACGGCCGATGGCGCTGGGGTTCAAAACCGACGAGATTCGCCGGCTCCTGAGTTCAGACGCGCCGCAACCACTCTAAGGGCACTGTCAGAGCAAACCGTGTTGAACCGGGACGGGGTGGTCCGTTTACTCCTCGGATGAAAAACCCGTTCCGCTATTTCAATTCGTCGCCCGAGATTATTCGCCTGACGGAGATGTTGTATATCCGGTACCCGCTTTCTCTGCGCCAGATCGAAGACATTTTGTTCGAGCGCGGCATGGATATCTGTCATGAGACGGTGAGGCTGTGGTGGAATCGGTTCGGTCCGATGTTCGGTGCCGATATCCGAAAACGCCGCGTTCAAACCCATTCATATTCGAACTGGCGCTGGCACCTGGACGAGGTATTTGTACGGATCAACGGCGAGACACACTACCTTTGGCGCGCGGTCGATCACGAAGGTGAGGTGCTTGAGGTATTCGTCACGTAACGGCGGAATCGCAGGGCGGCGCTTGATTTTCTGAAGCGAGCGATGAAGCGGTATGGCTGTCCAAAGGTAATTGTCACGGATCGCCTTCGGTCGTATCGAGCGGCAATGAATTTGATTGGGAACACCGCCGATCAGGAATGTGGTCGGTGGCTCAATAATCGCGCTGAAAACTCACACCAGCCGTTCCGGCGGAGAGAGGGAGCGATGTCGAGATTCAGGGACATAAAGGCCCTTCAGCAATTCGCTTCCGTTCACGCTTCGATCCACAATCATTTCAATCTCGACCGTTATCTCAATCCACGCGAAACTTTCAAACAGAGCCGCTCGGTAGCGCTAGCCGAGTGGCGCCAGCTTGCTGCCTGAATGTGATGTGCCAGAATGTGATGTGCCAGGGCATTCGGAGACTGGTTCGCATTAGACTGACAGCTCCCAAACGAGTCTTCTGCTTGTCGATCACGGACTTTAACGGACAAATCTGTGCTTTGGTTCCAACCGAACCGGAATCAAGCACAAGTGTTTGAGGAGAAACCAAAAACCCCGACTTTTGACGAATGGTTACGGATCAAGTGAAGCGATTTTCTGGCGAGTGATTATGTTTTCGACTCGTACAAGCTGAGTTAATTGGCGCAGTATTCTTCCTGAGAATGCGCTGGGGAGAGCATATCCGTACTTAAAAAGCATGTTTTCTTGGCCGGAAGGACGTTCCGAGATCCAGTTGCGCTCGCGTGTTGTTTCGTATTCTGGAAGCACGAAAAGTGAAGGGGGCGTAGCATGGCTAAGAAGAACAAGATCAAGGGTACGAACTCAGACGACGATCTGCTTGGGACCTCGGGGATTGACGACATTGACGCGAAGGACGGGGACGACACGGTCCATGCGGGCGATGGCGACGACAAGGTCAAGGGTGGCAAGGGCGACGACACGCTGTTCGGCGAGGGCGGCGACGATACCCTCGACGGCGGTAAGGGCAACGACTTCCTTGACGGTGGTGAAGGCAACGACCGGCTGAAGGCGGGCAAGGGCGACGACGAGTTATGGGGCGGGCTCGGCGACGATGATCTGGTCGGTGGCAAGGGTTCGGACACGCTCTACGGCGGCGACGGTGATGACACGCTGTTTGGTGATGGCTCGGGTTCGGGCGGTGCGTCCGCCAGCGGTTCGGGCAGCGCTGGTTTTGACGACTATCTTGATGGTGGCGCGGGCGACGACCTGATCGTCGGCGGTGCGGGTGACGACACGCTCCTGGGTGGCACCGGGAACGACGTTCTCTATGGCGACAATGGCGCCGGCTCTGGTTCAGGCAGCCACGCCGGCCATGGCAGCGGTTCCGGCGGTGCAAAAGGCAAAAAGGGCAAGGGGTCCGGTTCGGGCAGTGGCCAAAATGGCAAGGGTTCGGGCAGTGGATCGGGCTCTGGCTCCCACCATGGCAGTGGCTCGGGCAGCGACGCCGACGTCAGCTTCAACGACTATCTCGACGGCGGTGCCGGCGACGATCTGGTGTTCGGGCAGCAGGGCGACGATATCGGCGCCTGGACGATGCAGGACAATCTCGGCGCCACCGATATCTACGATGGCGGCACGGGGACAGACGCGATTCGGTTTGCGCTGACCCATGGCGAGGCTGCGGATGCGGGTGTGATCGCCGACCTGGCGGCGTTTGAAGCGTTCCTGGCGGCCAACAGCGACCCGACGACTGATGACGGTCCGACCTACAACTTCACGTCGTTTGCGACCCTCGATCTGACCGATTGGGAAGGCTATACGGTTGAGCTGATCAACACCGGCCCGACGGCCAATGATGATTCCGGCGCGACGGACGAAGACACGGTTCTGGTGGTCAGCGATGTGGCTGCAGGCCTTATCGCCAACGATACCGATCCCGATCATCTCGATGTGCTGACGGTCACCGGCTTTGATGCCACGAGCCTGTTTGGCGCGACCGTTACGGTCAATCCGGACGGCACCTACAGCTATGACGCGACGTCGGCGACATTCCTGCAGGCGCTCGCCGTGGGCGAAACCGCCCTGGACAGCTTCACCTACACGATCTCCGATCTTGCGGGCGAGACCTCGACGGCGACAGTCATGATCGAAGTGACCGGTGTGAATGATGCGCCGGTGATCACGGCCGGTGGTGATGTTGCGGGCACGGTCGACGAGGACGGCGTCGATGCGCCGACATTCGTGTCGGGCGATCTGGATTCTACGGATGTCGATAACGGCGCGACGGCGGCATGGTCGGTTGCCGGCGGCGGTGCGGGGACCTATGGCGACCTGTCGGTCGACGGCAACGGCACCTGGACCTACGTGCTGCGCAACGGCGACGCCAATGTGCAGGCGCTGGCTGTGGGCGAAACCCACGATGAAGTGTTCACAATCACCGTGACCGACGACCAGGGCGCGACCGATACCGAGACAATCACGATCGATGTCTCGGGCACAAACGACAACCCTGAGATCACGGCGGGCGGCGATGTCGCGGGTACGGTGGATGAGGACGGTGTGGATGCGCCGACGTCCGTCTCGGGTGACCTGGACTCCACCGATGTGGACAATGGTGCGACGGCGGCGTGGAGCGTGGCCGGCGGCGGGGCCGGGACCTATGGGGACCTGTCGGTCGATGGCAACGGCACCTGGACCTACAACCTGCGCAACGGCGACGCCAATGTGCAGGCGCTCGCCGACGGCGAGTCCCATGACGAGGTGTTCACGGTGGTGGTCACCGACGAGCACGGCGCGACCGACGCCGAGACCGTCACGGTCACCGTCACGGGGACCAACGATGATCCGGTGATCGCCGACGGTGGCGATGTCTCGGGTGCGGTCGAGGAAGACGTGACGCTTCAGGCGACGGGCGACCTCGACGCGAGCGACGTGGACAACGGTG